>CAWHNV010000075.1:0-92272 GCA_963830785.1 uncultured Acidobacteriota bacterium | reverse complement strand
TCATGCCCGACAACATGAGCAAGGAGCGTTACGCGCGCATTCAGAAATATGGCGGCGAATTGGAGCTCACGCCCGGCTCCGAGTCCGACGTGATTCTGACCCTCGAAAAGACGCGAGAGCTGATGAAGAACCCCAAGAACAAGGCGCTCGCGCAGTTCGAGCTCTTCCCGAACTACCGTTTTCATCGCCATGTCACCGGCGGCAGCGCTATCGATGCAGTCAAAGGCGTAGGCAACGGACGCATCGCCGGATTTACTTCGGCGCCGGGCTCCGCGGGAACCATCGCCGCCGGCGATCAGATCAAAGCCGCATTCCCCGAGGCAAAAATCGCCGCGCTCGAGCCCTATGAGTGCTCAACCCTCGCCAACGGCGGCTGCGGGCAGCACCGCATTGAAGGCATCGGCGACAAAATGTGCACGCTGATTCACAACGTGCTCAACACTGATTTCGTGATCCTTATCAAGGACGAGGAAACCGTGCAGGGCGTGAAAATCTTCCACGACGGCGCGGACTCGCTAGAGAAACTGGGCGTCGCGCCAGAAGTTGCGCACAGTCTGCGCGATTTATTCGGACCGTCAGGCATTTGCAATGTGTTGGGTGCCATCAAGCTGGCGAAATATCTGCGTCTCGGTCCTGGCGACAACGTCGTCACCGTCGCCACGGACGGCATCGATCGCTACTTTTCCGTACTCGACGAGATGAATCATCGCTATCTCGATCTCGCCCCGCCGGTTCTCGACCGCTGGGCGCAAGACATTTTTCTCGGCGCGTCCACCGAGCACGTCTTCGATTTCCGCAAGCCCGAAATGAAGGAGCGGCTCTTCCAACAAAAAGAGCACGACTGGCTGAAATTCGGCTACACCAAAGAATTCCTCGACTCGATGCGCAGCCAGACCTTCTGGGATGCGCAGTACGCCAAGGTTCACGACTACGACCAGAAGATTTGCGCCCTGCGGCCGCATGCCGCAGAGGAACAAACAGCATGTTCCATTTCACGCTGAACGGACAAAACGTCGCCGTCGAAGCAGACAACAATCTGCTGGAATATCTGCGCACCGACGCACGCATGACCTCCGTAAAAGACGGCTGCGCAGAAGGCATCTGCGGCACCTGCTCCATAATCGTGAACGGGAAAGCAGTGCGCGCCTGCACGCTCACCGTGGCCAAAGTCAACGGCAAGTCGGTGACCACAAGCGAAGGCCTTTCGCCGCGCGAGCGCGAAGTGTACGCGTGGGCCTTCGGCCAAGTGGGAGCCGTGCAATGCGGATTCTGCATGCCCGGCATGTTGATCAGCGCCAAGGCCCTGCTGGACGCGAATCCCGCTCCAACGGCTGAAGAAGTGAAGTCCGCCATTCGCTACAATCTCTGTCGCTGCACAGGCTACACGAAAATCGAACGCGCCATTCAATTGGCCGCGACCGCGCTGCAAAACGGTGGAGCGCACGAGACAGGTCCTGCGACTGGCCATGTGGGCGAACGCACGGTGCGCCCGGACGCGCAAGAAAAGCTCCTGGGAACCGGCGAATTTGTCGACGACATGCAGGTTCCCGGCATGCTGCATGGCGCCGTGCTGCGCGCAAAGTTCCCGCGCGCCTTGGTCAAGAAAATCGACATCTGCAGCAGCGCGGGCATTTCCCGGCGTGGAAATTGTGCTCACGGCCAAAGGATGTTCCCGGCGAGCGCCTGCTTGGCCACGTAGTTTACGACTGGCCGGTCATGATTGCCGAAGGCGAAGAGACGCGCTACGTAGGCGATGCCCTGGTCGTGCTCGCCGCAACCAGCAAAGAAGCCGCGCGTCAGGCCATTGGCCTGATCGCAGTGGAATACGAAGAACGCGAACCATTACTCTCGCCCGCGGCCGCCTTGGCCGAGAACGCGCCCAGCCTGCATCCCAAGGGCAATGTGCTGTCCACAACAGTGCTGAAGCGCGGCGACGTAGACCGCGCCATTGCCGAGTCGAAGCACGTCGTCACCCACCACTACTCAACGCCGCGCCAGGAGCACGCATTTCTCGAGCCGGAGAGCGCGCTCGCCGTCCCCACCCTGTGCGAATCATTGACCGGATCGTTAACGGTCTACACCGCAGGGCAAAGCGTCTACGACGACCATCGCGAGATTGTGCGTATGCTCGGCATCGCCGGCGAAAAAGTGCGCATCATCAGCAAGTTTGTTGGCGGAGGATTCGGCGGCAAGGAAGATATATCGGTACAGCATCACGCGGCGCTGCTGGCATGGCACAGTGGTCGGCCCGTTAAGCTCACGCTGAGCCGCAACGAAAGTCTGCGCGTGCATCCCAAGCGCCATCCCATGGAAATCGATTGCACCACCGCATGCGACGCAAATGGCAAGCTCACCGCCGTCCGCGTGCGTCTTGTCGCCGACACCGGCGCCTACGCCTCGCTGGGCGGCCCGGTGCTGCAGCGCGCCTGCACACACGCCGCCGGCCCCTATCAAATCGACAACGTCGACATCGAAGGCCGCGCCATTTACACCAACAACATTCCTTCCGGCGCGTTCCGCGGTTTCGGCGTCACGCAAACCTGCTTCGCCATGGAAAGCAATCTGAATCTGCTGGCGCGCGCCGTCGGCATTTCTCCATGGGAGATGCGTTTCCGCAACGCCATCGAGCCCGGCGGCGTGCTCTCGAACGGCCAGATCGCCGACGATGGAACGGCACTCAAAGAAACGCTGCTGGCAGTCAAAGACATAATCGACTCGCACCCCGGCGCGGGCATCGCCTGCGCCTTCAAAAACACCGGCAAGGGCGTGGGCGTGAAGGATGTGGGCCGCGTAAGACTCAAAATCGAAAACGGAAAAGTTGTCATCTGCACCAGCGCGGCCTGCATGGGCCAAGGCATCGCCACGGTGGTTCTGCAGATTGTGGCCCAGGCCACGGCGCTCGACAAGTCTCTCCTCACAGTGCACGCGCCCGATACCGACGTGACTCCCGACAGCGGCACCAGCACGGCCTCGCGGCAAACCACCATCACCGGCGAAGCCGCGCGGCGAGCAGCAAACGTGCTCAAGCAGGAACTAAACCACCACACGCTCGCCGAACTCGAAGGCGAGGAGTTCTACGGCGAATTCGATTGCGTCACCGATCCCATGACGATTGATAAGCCGAATCGCGTCAGCCATGTTTCCTATGGATACGCCACCCAGGTCGTGCTCCTCGACGAAGCGGGAAAAATCGAGAAGATTGTCGCAGCCCATGACGTCGGCCGCGCCATCAATCCCAACGGCGTTGAAGGGCAGATCGAAGGTGGCGTCGTCATGGGCATGGGCTACGCGCTCACCGAAGAATTTGCCGTGCGCAACGGAGCACCGGCCGTCACCTACGGCACCATCGGCCTGTTGCGCTCCACACAAGCGCCGGAAATCGAATGCCGCATCATCGAGAAAAATCAGTCACAACTTGCTTACGGCGCCAAGGGCGTAGGAGAGATTGTCATGATCCCCACCGCGCCCGCCATCGCATGCGCCTACTGGCTGCGCGATGGCAAGCTCCGCACCACCCTGCCTCTCTGCGAAACCCCGTACAGCCACAGCAGAAAAGGAGCGCCTGAGTCATGCTGACAGCCTCAAGCGTCACCGAAAAACCACTCCGAACAGGAGTATCATGCTCACAAATACGCCGTGTTCAACGCTGTCTGCCACGCATCGGAATCCGCTTCCGGAAACTCCCGGTGCGTCCGCAAGACGCATCTCAAACTCTCACCAAACCAGCAGCCTCAAGGACTGCAACTGAGGATCGACATGCCTGCCGCAATCACAATTGACTCCGCCCGTTTACTTGCCGCCGCCAACGCGCTCGAAGCCGACATGGTCCACTTTCTGCGCGACATGGTCGCCATTCCAGGCGAAAGCTCGCACGAAGGTCCCGTCATTCAGCGCATCAAGCAGGAGATGGAGCGCGTGGGCTTCGACGAAATCCGCATTGACGCCATGGGCAACGTGCTCGGCCGCATCGGCTCCGGCAAACACGTGATCATGATGGACGCGCACACTGACACCGTCGGCGTCGGCGATCCCAAGGAATGGTCCTGGGATCCGTACCAGGGCAAAGTGGAAGACGGTTTCATCTATGGACGCGGCTCAAGCGATCAGCGCGCCGGCATGGCCAGCATGGTTTACGCCGGCAAGCTGATCAAGGATTTGGAACTGGACGGCGACTATACATTATGGATTGTCGGATCGGTGCAGGAAGAAGACTGCGACGGCCTGCCGTGGGTCTACATCCTCAAGGAAGACGGCATCCGGCCCGAGTGCGTGGTGCTCACGGAGCCCACCAATCTAAATGTGTACCGCGGACATCGCGGGCGCATGGAGATCGAGGTTCACCTGCGCGGACGCTCCTGTCATGCCAGCGCCCCGGAGCGCGGCGACAATCCCATTTACAAAATGGTCCCGCTGATCGCGCAGATCGAAGAATTGAACACGCGTTTACGCGACGACGCGTTTCTCGGCAAGGGCACGATCGCCGTCACCGAAATTCGCTCGGCGTCTCCGTCCCTATGCGCGGTGCCCGGCGCATGCTCCATCCATCTCGACCGCCGTCTGACCGCTGGCGAGACGCTCGACAGTGCGGTCGCCGAAGTGAAAGCGCTGCCCGCCGCGCAAGGCGCCGAGGTTGAGGTGTTGCAGTACGAAACCCCCAGCTATACCGGCCTCACCTATCCCATGCAAAAGTACTATCCCACGTGGCTGCTCGAAGAAGACCACGCCCTGGTGCGCTCAGCCGTTGCGGCCTATCGCGCGCTCCACAACGCCGATCCCGTTGTGGACAAGTGGGTCTTCAGCACCAACGGCGTCGGCTCCATGGGAATTATGGGCGTGCCGTCCATCGGCTTCGGCCCCGGTGAAGAAGACGTCGCGCATAGTGTCATCGAGCGCGTCCCCATTCGCCACCTGGTTGAAGCAGCGCAATTCTATGCTGCCTTCCCCCTGGCCTACGTCGCCACGCTGGAAAATTCGAACGGCTGAACTGAGTCAACTCGACACTTTTTTCTCAGAAAGAGGTATGTGTTGGAAACAAGAAAAGCGCTGCTTAAAGGCAAGGACTACATCACTACGCAGGAGTACACCGAAGCAGAAATTGAAATCCTGCTCGACGTATCCGCCGATTTGAAACGCAAATTCAAGGGGCGCGTTCCGCATCGCTATTTGGTCGATCAAACCATCTTCCTGATGTTCTTCGACAAATCCACGCGCACGCGTAACTCGTTCGAAGCTGGAATCACGCAGCTTGGCGGCCACGCCCATTTCTTGACCTCCGATGCGATGCAAATCTCCCACGGAGAAAGCGCCAAGGACACCGGAATCATTCTGTCGAGCTACGGACACGCCATCGCCATCCGTCACGACCTGATTCCGGGCGAAGGCAACGCATACATGCGCGAAGTTGCCCACTGGGCCGACGCGCCGGTCATCAACATGCAGTGCGACGTCGACCATCCCTGCCAGACGCTGGCCGACCTCATGACCATTCGCGAAAAACTCGGTCGAGATCTGCGCGGACGCAAGCTCGCGATCACCTGGGCCTACGCGCCGAGCTACGCCAAGCCGCTCTCCGTGCCGCAAGGTCTGATCATGCTGATGCCGCGCTTCGGCGTGGACGTCATGCTCGCCCATCCACCCGAATACGGGCTGATGCCGGAAACGGTCGCGGCGCTGCGAGAACGCGCGCCGCGCCGGGACTAAAGTTCGAGATCGTCGACAACATGGACGACGCCTTTCGCGACGCCGACATCGTCATTCCCAAGAGCTGGGGCTGTCTGGACACCATGGGCACGAATCCCAAGGAGTCCCTGCGCATCGCCGAAGAATACCGGCACTGGATTTGCAACGACGAGCGCATGAAGTTAACTGCGGAAAATTCTTTGTACATGCACCCGCTGCCCGCCGATCGCGGCAACGAGGTCACGGACGAAGTCATCGATGGCCCGCACTCCGTGGTGTACCAGGAAGCAGAAAACCGCCTGCACACCGCCAAGGCGATCATGGCGCTCACCATGTCGGAGCAGGAAATTGTCTACGAGAGGCCGGGTTCTTAACACCATGACCGAAACGCTGGTGATCGCTCTGGGCGGCAACGCCATCACGAGGGCCGGCGAATCCGGCACTATCCCCTTGCAGTTCGCCCACACCGCGGAGACGCTCGAACATCTCAAGCCCTTGTTCCACTCCGGTTCGCGCATCGCCATCACTCACGGCAGCGGACCGCAAATCGGCAACATCCTGATTCGCGTTGAGGAGGGCGAGCGCCGCGTTCCCAGCTTGCCGCTCGACACCTGCGACGCCGATTGCCAGGGTGGCATGGGCTACATGATCCAGCGCCTGGCTTGCGAATTGTTTCGCCGCGAGGGCATCAAGCGCGAAGCGGCGACCGTGATCACCCAGGTGCTCGTGGATCGCAACGACCCCGACTTCCAGCATCCCAGCAAACCCATCGGGTCTTTCTATGACGCGAACCAGCTCGCCGCCATCCGCAGCGACAGGCCAAACTGGATCATGCGCGAAGTCTCGCCCGGCAGCTATCGTCGCGTCGTGCCTTCGCCCCCTCCGCTGCAAATTCTCGAAGCCGAAGCCATCTCGTCCCTGCTCGACGCCGGCGTCGTCGTCATCGCCTGCGGAGGCGGAGGCATTCCCGTGGCCTGGGAAAACGATCGCTTGGTGGGTGTCGAAGCCGTCGTCGACAAGGACCTCGCTTCAAGCATGATGGCGACGCACGTCCGCGCTCACAAACTCATCATTGTTACTTCGGTCGATCGCGTAGCACTCGACTACGGCCGCACCACCCAGCAGTGGCTTGACACCATCACCATGGACCAAGCGCGCCAATATTTAGCCGCAGGCCAATTCCCGCCCGGCTCGATGGGCCCGAAAATCCAGGCCGCAATCGAATTCCTCGAACACGGCGGCGAAGAGTGCATCATCACTTCCGTCGAGAGCGTCGCGGGCGCGGTAATCGGCAATGGCGGTACTCACATCGTCTCCCCCTGGCGCAGAACTTCCCTGGATTTTGCGCAAGCCAGCGAAAGCGCGAGATGATTCTGACAAAACCGTAGAAGCGCCCCGATCTTTTGCTGTCCAGTCCACCCTCCTTCAATGATCTCTCACTGATACAACAATCGCGACCGGCCTTGCATCCAACCGGAAAACAGGTCGAAGCACAAATCCGGTTTTGAAAAGGTACGGCTTCACCGCCTGCCGAAAAACTCGGTTTTTCGTAGCTCGGAGGGAGCGGGAAACTTCAGCCTTCCGAATAAGGGCCCTCGATTCTGCGTGGCTTTAGCCGCGGGCTTTTCTTTGAAGGCCGCCTGAGAGACTTTTTCAGCAAGCTCCCACCTGGCCCCGGATGCAACTATTTTCCCCCTCGCACCGTCCACCAAATACCGTGCGTGCGCGAGGCGGGGTGAATTGTGGCCTGTTGTATCCCGGTCTCTCAGTTCCGCTTTGAAATCAGGCACAATTTGAACCCTCCATTGATTTTTTGTGACCAGAACGCACCGCATGCCGGGACGATGGATGTTAGCTTCAAATCGCCATTTTACGTATGAGAAAATATTGCTGATAATCCGAATGTTTTGAACCCTGACATTCGAGAAGAAGAAGACGATGGACCAACCTTTGTCTGTTTCGCATTCTGCCTCGGGGCTTGAGCCCGCCCACTCCGCAAAAAAACGCCGCCACCGCTGGATCTGGGTCATTGTCCTGATCCTGTTCGGACTCCTGTTTTTCTGGGTATACAAGCAGCATAGTACCAGTGCCGCAGCGCCTGGCGGCGGCCGTCGCGGAGCCATGACGGGCCCTGTGCCTATCACCTTGGCCACCGCTACAAAGGGCAGCATCGGCGTTTATTTGGACGCCATCGGCACCGTCACGCCCGTCTATACCGACACCATTACCGCGCAGGTCACGGGCGTCATCACCGCGGTGCATTTCCGCGAGGGCCAGACCGTCCACAAGGGCGATCCGCTCGTTGACATTGATGCCCGGCCCTATCAAGCGCAACTTGAAGAGGCGCAGGGCACGCTCGAGCGCGATCAGAACCTGCTCGCCGAAGCCCAGATGGACCAGAAGCGCTATCAGGACGCGTGGGCCAAGAATGCCATCCCCCGCCAGACGCTCGAAGACCAGGAAAAGGTCGTCCTGCAGGACCAGGGAACCGTCAAGAACGACGAAGGTACGGTTCAGTACGACCAGGTGCAGGTCGCTTATTGCCACATCACCTCGCCGATTAACGGGCGCGTCGGCCTTCGCCTGGTTGACCCCGGAAACCTGGTCACCGCCAACTCCACCACCGCTCTCTTGGTGGTCGCGCAAATTCAGCCGGTCACCGTCATCTTCACGGTGGCCGAAGACAGCTTGCAACAGGTTGTGCAACAGATGCGCGCTGGCAAGGCTCTTGAAGTCGATGCCTACGACCGCACCAACACCAAGCTGATTGAGAAGGGCAAGCTGATCACCATCGACAACCAGATCGATACGCAGACGGGAACCGTAAAGTTGCGCGCGCAATTCGACAACCGCAACAGCGTGCTCTTCCCCAATGAGTTCGTCAACACGCGCCTGCTCGTGAAGACTCTCGACAATCAGGTCCTCGTTCCTTCTTCAGCGATCCAACACAACGGCGCCCAGGACTTCGTTTATCTCATTCAGGGACTCACGCCCAAAGCACCCGGCAATTCCAGCAGCTCGTCAACAGGTGGTCAAGGCGGCGGACACCACGGAGGCAGCGCTGGCAGCGGCGGCGGAAAATCCGGCACTGGCGGCAGCGGCTCCGGTGGCGGCAGCGGCGGCAGCGGTGGCAGCAATCAGCCCGTCGGCAAGGCCGTCATGACAACCGTCAAGTCAGGGATTTCGGATTCCGGCAACACGGTCGTCACCTACGGTCTCAAGCCCGGCGATGTCGTCGCCAACAGCAGCTTCCAAAAGCTGATCAATGGCTCTCCGGTCACGCAATCCACAGTCGTCATACCGTCCACTGACACCGACACCACAGAGGCCGCTCCATGAGTCCGTCCCGCCCATTTATTCTGCGGCCGGTTGCAACATCCCTGCTGATGGCCGCAATTTTGCTGGTGGGAATCGTCGCATTCTTTCAGCTCCCGGTATCGGCGCTGCCTGAAGTGGATTATCCGACGATCCAGGTCCTCACCTTCTATCCCGGCGCCAGTCCTGACGTGGTGGCCACCACTATTACTGCGCCCCTCGAGCGTCAATTCGGCGAGATGCAGGGCTTGAGCCAGATGACCTCGACCAGCGCCGGCGGCGTTTCGGTCATTGTTCTGCAGTTCAGCCTCTCGCTCTCACTCGACGTCGCCGAAGAAGAGGTGCAGTCCTCCATCAACGGCGGCCAAACTTTTCTGCCTTCCGATCTTCCCGTGCCGCCGGTCTACAACAAGACCAACCCCGCGGACGCACCCGTTCTCACCCTCGCCATTACTTCCGACACCATGCCCTTGTCCCAGGTCGAGGACATGGTGGATACCCGTCTCGCGCCAAAATTATCGCAACTGAATGGCGTGGGACTGGTCAGCATCAGCGGCGGCCAAAAGCCCGCGGTGCGCATCCAGGTCAACCCCGTCGCGCTTTCTTCGCACGGCCTCAACATGGAGGACGTACGCACCGCTCTGGTCCAGTCCAGCGTCAACTCCGCGAAGGGTAACTTCGACGGCCCGCGCCAGGATTATCAGATCGACGCCAACGATCAGATCTCCACCGCCGAGGACTACCGGAATGTCGTGATCGCCTACACCAATGGCGCGCCGGTCTTCGTCAAAGACGTTGCCAATGTCGTCAATGGCGTGGAGAACGATAAACAGGCCGCCTGGATGGGACAGGCCGGTGGATCGAATGGACCCACTCTCACACCCGCGGTCATTCTCAACATTCAGCGCCAGCCCGGCGCCAACACCATCACGGTCGTCAATTCCATCCAAAAGATTCTGCCTTCGCTTGAAGCCAATCTGGCCGCCGGCATCAAGGTCACCACGCTCACCGACATGACCACCAGCATTCAGGCCTCGGTGCACGACGTCGAGTTCGAGCTGGGACTCACCATTTTCCTCGTAGTAGTTGTGATCTTCCTTTTCCTGCGCAGCCTGCGCGCCACTTTCATTCCTTTCGTGGCCGTACCGCTCTCGCTCATCGGCACCTGCGCCGTCATGTACCTGCTCGGCTACTCGCTCGACAACCTGTCGCTCATGGCGCTCACCATCTCCACCGGCTTCGTAGTCGATGACGCCATCGTGATGATCGAGAACATCACCCGCTTCCTCGAGGAAGGCATGCCGCCTCTCGAAGCCGCCCTCACCGGCGCCGAGCAAATCGGCTTCACCATCGTGTCGCTGACTGTTTCGCTCGTTGCCGTGCTCATCCCGTTGCTGTTCATGGGCGACGTCGTCGGCCGCCTCTTCCGCGAATTCGCAGTCACGCTGGCCGTCACCATCGTCATCTCCGCAGTAGTCTCGCTCACCCTCACGCCCATGATGTGTTCGCGCATCCTGCGCCACGATCCCGAGCAGAAGGAGAGCCGTCTTTACCAGTGGTCTGAAAACTTCTTCAATAAGCTAATCGCCTTTTACGGCCGCACCCTGCGCGTCGTATTGCGCTATCAGACCATTACGCTGCTGGTGGCCCTCGCAACTCTCGTCCTCACTGTCGTCCTCTACATCTTCATTCCCAAGGGATTCTTCCCGGTGCAGGATACCGGCGTCATTCAGGGCATCTCCCAGGCTTCGCAGTCCATCTCCTTCGATGCCATGAGCGAGAAGCAACGGGAAATGGCCAACATCATTCTTCAGGATCCGGCGGTCGAAAGCCTGTCCTCCTTCATCGGCGCCGACGGCATCAACACCACCCTCAACAGCGGCCGCATTTCCATCAATCTCAAACCCATCAACGAGCGCATCGGCGCTTCCGACGTGATCCGCAGATTGCAGCGCCGCCTCAAAAACATCGAGGGCATCCAGCTTTACATGCAGCCGGTGCAGGACATTACCGTGGACGATCGCGTGAGCCGCACGCAATACCAATACACGCTCGAGGATCCCGACACCGACGAGTTGAACGAGTGGACGAACAAGTTTGTTGCGCAACTCAATCAACTGCCCGAACTCGAAGATGTGGCCACCGATCAGCAGACCGGCGCCAAAGCCGTGCAGATGGAGATCGACCGCGTCACCGCCTCCCGCCTCGGTATTGCCCCCACCACCATTGACAACACGCTCTACGACGCCTACGGGCAGCGCGAGATCAGCACCCTCTATACGCAGCTCAACCAATATCACGTGATCCTGGAGACGGCTCCAGAGTGGCAAAAGAACCCCTCCAAGCTCACCGATCTGTACATCCAAACCAATGCGTCATCAGGCGCGAGCGGCGCGGGAGCGGCCACGTCGTATTCCTCATCTGCCTCGGCATCGGCCGGTTCCAACGCGACCACTACAGCGGTTCGCTATACGCCCTCTTCCCAGGTCATGACCGCGCCGTCTTCGGTACTGTCCGGAACCACAAGCACCGCTGGAGGTTCTTCGCCCTCTGCAGGCTCGACCGCGGGTACTACGCCCAACGCCGTCACCTCCTCGGTCGGCGCCAATGCCGTTCCGCTTAGCGCCTTCACCCACGTGTCGAACACCACTGAAGCTCTTTCCGTCAACCATCAGGGACAGTTCCCGTCGGTCACGGTGTCCTTCAACCTGGCCCCGAATGCCTCCCTGGGAACGGCCATCACCGACATCGACAAGGTGGCTAAGAAGCTTAGTTTCCCTGCCAGCCTGCAGTCCGGTTTCCAGGGCACTGCCGCCTCGTTCCAGAATTCACTCTCCAACGAAGCACTGCTGATTCTCGCCGCTCTCGTCGCCGTCTACATCGTTCTCGGCGTCCTCTATGAGAGTTTCATCCATCCCATCACCATTATTTCCACGCTGCCCTCGGCCGGTGTCGGCGCCTTGCTCGCACTCATGATCTGCCGCGAGGATTTATCCGTAGTGGGAATTATCGGCATCATTCTGCTCATCGGCATCGTCAAGAAAAACGGCATTCTGATTGTGGACTTTGCCCTCGAGGCCGAGCGCAAGCATGGCATGGATTCGACCGAAGCGATCTACCAGGCCAGCTTGTTGCGCTTCCGCCCCATCATCATGACCACCATGGCCGCCCTCTTGGCCGGCATTCCCCTCGCCGCGGGCAGCGGCCTCGGTTCGGAACTGCGCCGCCCGCTCGGCATCGCCATGGTCGGCGGCTTACTGTTGAGCCAATTGCTCACGTTCTACACCACCCCGGTAATTTACATCTTCTTTGACCGCCTCGGTCAGCGCGTCATGGGCCATCGCCTTTCGCACGTTTCGGTCGATAGCAATCTTCCCCCCGGCACGGAGAATGCATGAACCTTTCGGCTCCATTCATCCGGCGGCCCGTGGGCACCACGTTGCTCACCATTGCGGTGGCCATTACTGGCGCCATCGCATTTGTCGTGCTGCCGGTGGCGCCCTTGCCGCAGGTCGATTTCCCCACCATCAGTGTTTCGGCCGGCCTGCCCGGCGCCAGCGCGCAGATCATGGCCGCCTCGGTAGCCACTCCACTCGAGCGCCAGTTCAGCCACATCGCCGGAATCACAGAAATGACTTCATCGAGCCAGTTGGGCTCGAGCAACGTGACGCTGCAGTTCGATCTCAGCCGCAACATCGATGGCGCAGCTCGCGACGTGCAAGCTGCCATTAACGCCGCGCGAACCTATCTGCCTGCCAACCTGCCCTCCAATCCCTCCTACCGCAAAATCAATCCCGCCGATTCGCCCATCATGATCCTCAGCCTCACATCGAACAAGTATCCGGTGACGAAGCTGTACGATCTGGCCTCAACAATTCTCGAGCAAAAGCTTTCGCAGATTCAGGGCGTCGGGCAGGTCGGCGCGCAGGGCGGCGGCGCGCCTTCGGTGCGTGTCGAAGTCAATCCCACCAAGCTTGAAAGTTTCGGCCTTACCCTCGGTAGCGTGCAATCCGTGCTCAGCCTGCAAAACTCGCACGAGCCGCGCGGCCAACTCTCCGACAACGGCGTCAGTGAAGACATCATCACCAATGACCAGATCTCCACCGCGGCCGACTATCGCCCGCTCATCGTCGGGTATCACAACGGCGAGGCCGTCAAGCTCTCCGACGTGGCCGATGTCGAAGACTCCACGCAAAACATCCGCGCCGCCGGCTACATCGACGGGCAAAAGGGAGTGGTGCTCACCATCTTCCGCCAGCCCGGCGCCAACATTATCGATACCGTCGAACGCGTCAAAGCCCAGCTGCCGTTCCTCGAGGCCGTTCTTCCCGCAGGCGTCACGACCACGGTCGTCATGGACCGAACCGTGACCATCCGCGCTTCGGTAAGCACCGTCGAGAAGACGCTCGTAGGATCCGTCGTTCTCGTCATCCTGGTGGTCTTCCTGTTTTCTGCGCAGCCCGCGCGCCACCCTCATTCCCTTTGTCGCGGTCCCGGTTTCGCTCATCGGAACCTTCGCCGCCATGTACATCTTCGGCTACACGCTCGACAACCTGTCGCTCATGGCGCTCACCATCGCCACCGGATTTGTCGTCGACGATGCCATCGTGGTCATGGAGAACATCACCCGCCATCTGGAGGCGGGGATGGAGCCCTTTGACGCCGCCATGAAGGGCGCATCGGAGATCGGCTTCACGGTTTTCTCCATCAGCATGTCGCTGATCGCCGTCTTCATTCCCATTCTCATGATGGGAGGAATCATCGGGCGACTCTTCCGCGAATTCGCGGTCACGCTCGCCACTGCCATCGTCATCTCCATGTTCGTTTCCCTCACCACCACGCCCTGCATGTGCGCCTACGTCCTCAAGGCGCAGAAGCAAGGCGAAAAGCACAATTGGCTTTACCGCGCCAGCGAAAGTTTCTTCGACGGCATGGTCGCAATCTATCGTCGCTCTCTCTCCTGGGTGCTCGATAATCCCGGACTGATGCTGGTCGTTCTGCTCCTCACCATCGCACTCAACGTCCTCATCGTCTTCAAAATTCCCACCGGCTTTTTCCCCCAGCAGGACACCGGCGTAATCATGGGTCAGATACAAGGCCCTCAGGATGCCTCCTTCCCTTTCATGAATTTCTCCACCCTGTCGCTCGTCAAAATCGTCAAGAACGATCCCGCCGTGGCCCACGTTCTTGCCTACACAGGCAATGGCAACGCTGGCTTCATGTTCATCGCGCTCAAGCCGCTCGGCAACAGTTGCAAGGAAGGCCCGAACTGCGATGTGCGCCAGACCTCGGCCATGAACGTGATCAACCGCCTGCGCAGGCCAATGAACCGCCTGCCCGTCGCCTCCGCATTTCTGCAAGCCGCCCAGGATATCCGCATCGGCGGCCGCGGCGGCGGCGCCCTGTATCAGTACACGATCCAGACCGACAGCATTGCCGACCTGGCTCACTGGGGCCCCATCCTGCTCACGGACATGGGCAAACTGCCCGACCTGCAGACGTGAACACCGACCAGCAGAACGAGGGCCTCGAGGAACTGCTCAACTACGACCGCGTCACCGCCGCGCGCCTCGGCCAGACCCCGCAGTCGCCTCGACAGTGCCCTCTACAGCGCCTTCGGCCAGTCCGAAGTCTCCGTCATCTACACCCAGCTCAACCAGTACTACGTGGTCATGGAAGTGGCTCCGCAGTACTGGCAGGATCCCTCCGGCCTCAACAACATCTATCTCACTCCCGCGCAAGGCTCCGGCGCCGGCGTCAACACCGTGTCGCCGCTCTTTACCACCATCACAGCCCAAACCAGCACCACGCCGCTGCAGGTCAACCACACCGGCCTCTTCCCTTCCGTCACCGTCTCCTTCAACCTGCGCAATGGCTTCTCGCTCTCCGACGCCACCCGCGAGATCGCCCAGATGGAAGCAGAACCTCGGCATGCCCTCCACCGTGCACGGCTTCTTCGCCGGCACCGCCCAGGCCTACCAGCAGTCGCTCTCCAGCGAGAAGATCCTCGTCATCACCGCGCTGCTCGCCGTCTTCATCGTCCTCGGCATCCTCTATGAGAGCCTGATTCATCCCCTCACCATCATCTCCACGCTGCCCTCGGCCTGCGTCGGCGCCATGCTTGCCCTCATGCTCTTCCAGATCGATCTCAACGTCATCTCCATCATCGGCATCATCCTCCTCATCGGCATCGTCAAGAAGAACGCCATCATGATGATCGACTTCGCCCTCCAGGCCGAACGCACCGAGGGCAAATCGACGCTACGACGCCATCTTCGAAGCCTGCATGCTCCGCTTCCGCCCCATCATGATGACCACCATGTCGGCCATCTGGGCGCGCTGCCGCTCGCCTTCGGCACCGGTACCGGCTCCGAGATGCGCCGCCCCCTCGGCATCACCATCGTCGGCGGCCTTCTCTCTGAGCCAGTTCCTTACCCTCTACACCACTCCCGTGGTCTACCTGACCATGGACCGCCTGCGCCTGCGCGCGCTGGGCCGATCGCACGACCCACTGCCGCCAACCGTGGAACAGCAGTGTCGTAATACGAGAAGGATGTTGACCATGTCAGAATTGAAAACCATGTCGAAGCATCAGATTCGCACTACACTTTCCATCGCCGCCGGCGCATTGAGCCTGCTTGCGCTTCTCGCCGGCTGCAACGTCGGCCCCCCCTACCACGCCCCCACGCCGCCGCCGTCACCGCGCCCAACTACAAGGAGTCGACCGTCAATTTTCAGGACGCCGCGGCTGGAAGGTCGCCAGCCCGCAGGACGCCATGATCCGCGGCAACTGGTGGGAGATCTTCAACGAGCCCGAGCTCAACGCCCTCGAAGATCAGCTCAATATCAATAACCAGAACATCAAGAGTATTTCCAGAACTACATGGCCGCTCGTGCCGTCATCGCCGAAGCCCGCTCCCAATACTGGCCCACGATCACCGCGGCCCGTCCTGGAACCGCTCGAAGTTCCGGCAACCTGAGCAACTCCACCGAGCCAACACCGGCAAAACCTCCACGCTCTGGTCTGCGCCCATCGATGTTTCCTGGACGCCCGACTTCTTCGGCAAGATCCGCAACGAAGTCCGTGACGCGCAATACGCCTCCCAGGTCAGCGCCGCCGACCTCGAAGTCGAAAAGCTTACCGAGCAAGCCAGCCTCGCCGAGTCCTACTTCGAGATTCGCGGCCAGGACATGCTGCAGAAGATCCTCGACGCAACCGTGGCGGCCGATCAGAAATCGCTCGACTACACCCAGGCCCAATACGACACCGGCGTCGGCGACTACATCTCCGTGGTCGAAGCCAAGACCACGCTCGAAGCGGCGCAGGCCTCCGCCATCAACGTGGGCCTGCTGCGCGCGCAATACGAGCACGCCATCGCCATGCTCATCGGCAAAGTAGCCACCGATTTTTCCATCCCTGTAAAGCCCATGGTCTACACGCCCCCGCCCATACCCACCGGCGTGCCCTCGCAGCTTGTCGAACGGCGTCCTGACATTGCCGCAGCCGAACGCACACTCGCCGAAGCCAATGCCGTCATCGGCATCGGCTACGGCGCGTTCTTCCCGCAGGTCACCATCAGCGCCGATGGCGGATTCCAAAGCTCTGCGTTGACCAACCTCTTCAACTGGCCCAGCCGCATCTGGTCCATCGGCCCCGCGGTTTCGCAGACCATCTTTGACGGAGGGCTTTACCGCGCCGAGCTGCACCAGTACGATGCCGAATACAACGCCGACCTCGCCAACTATCGGCAGGTCACGCTCACCGCCTTCCAGCAGGTTGAGGACTATCTGGCCGCCACGCGCATTTATTCGCAACAGATCCTGCGCCAGCAGCAGGCCGTCAAGGACGCGCAGGATTATCTCAACATCGAGCTCTCGCGCTACAACACAGGAGTCGATCCCTACGTCGACGTCGTCATCGCCCAGACCACTTTGCTCTCGAACGAAGAAACCCTGAATTCGCTTCAGGTAGAAGAGATGACCTCAGAAGTGGAACTGGTGCAGGCGCTAGGCGGAGGATGGGACCGCACACAACTTCCCACACCCAGCCAGGTAGGCGCCAAAACCACCAACGCCGATTACAAAATCCCGCAGTAGTCGTCAAAGTAACGTCCTGATGACCGCGCCGAAGGCGCGGTATTTGTTAGCCCGGCGCTTCAGCGTGGGGAACGCAGACGACAAAGATGAACCTCAGATTCCCATAGGGACGGCGCAAGGACATTTCTTTTGCAGGGATCGATAAACCTTTTCCCTTCGCGCAAGCCCCGCGTGAAGGGGCACGACTGGTAGGTCAGGGCTTTAGCAAAGATATTTCTTCGCCATTCCCGACCTTCACTGCGAACTCCTGACGCAATGTCCACGCGATCCCACCGCACCGCACCCGCCACCGAAAAGCTAGCGGCTAGAAGCTAGCAGCTGCTTCACTGCGCCGCCCGGTAACAGATCGCCTCGCCATCAAGCCGATACTCCGCTGAGCACGAGTCGCCTCCGCAAATCATGTTCTCGCCACAGTAAAGTTGATGGCGCGTGATCAGCCCCAGCGTCCCGCAGCGCGGGCACGACATCACGGCTACATACGGATTTTGTGCCTGGCCCAGCTTGGCCTGGTTCTCCAGCACAAAAACCGTTCCCGGGTCCATTCTTTCGGGGATCCACTCTTCCAGAAACTGCAAGTCGGCTGCCATCGTTCCCTCCAGGCCCTACCAGGGTTGATGGTTCCGAGCCGTGCATTGGTTGCCGCTCGGCTCCGTAGTCTTGATATTTGCTGCCTGCGAAACCCTAGCCGGAACAACTGTCTCCGGTCAACTCAGTGTCTCCACGCCCCCAGGAAGATGTCAATGCGAATCAGCAGAGGGGAGTAGCAAGTGGGATTCCCTGAATAAAACGAGAACGCCCTAATGCGCCGCCGACGCCGCCTCCGAACCATGCGTGCGCGCAAAATCGTCGATCGCCCTGTAGGTCTCCTCGTTCCGCAAAATAGCCTCAACGTATTCCCGCGTCTCCGTAAACGGTATCGACTCCACAAACTCGTCGAGCCCCGAATAGGGACCCGCCGCCTGCCACTCCGTCACACGACTGTCGCCCGCGTTGTAGGCAGCCAGCGCATACTCCTCCACACCGCCGAACTTGTCCAGCGTCTGGCGAAAATACCGCGTGCCCAGCCGGATATTCATGTTCGGGTCCAGCAGTTGGAAGGTCTGGAAGTGCGCGATTCCCTCCTGTCGCGCCAGCGTGCGGCCCACCGACGGCAACAGTTGCATCAAGCCGAAAGCGCTGCTTATTCGAGACCGCCGTCGGGTCGAACTCCGACTCCTGCCGGATTAGCGAAGCCACCAGGTAGGGATCGAGATTGTTTTTAGCCGACTCGGTTTCGATCGTATTCCACCACGGCTCCGGAAACAGAATCCGCCAGTAGGCCAGCGGAATGGATTGGATGGAGGCCGAAGCCGCTGTCGGAATGGCCCGCTTGAGCGCCCGCACCGCGCGGTAAGTCTGGCCGTAAGAAGAATAAATCTGCCCCTCCGCCAGCGCGCCCCACGACGACGAGTTGGGATCGGCCTTGATTTCGAGCGCAATGTATTCCGTCAAACCGGCATTGGCCAGCAACCGCGCCTTCGCCAGGTGCGGGCTGTCCTCGGGGAAACTGTCTACGAAGTGCGGCACCGGCAGCGGCTGAATGTCATCCAGTTGCGCCTGCGGCGCAGCCTGCGTGTTGCCGAGCGCCGCCAGCCTCTGCCGCGCCATCTGCGCGTAGAAAAAATGCTGGTACGCGCGAATGATCGTGCGGTAATTCGCCGCCGCCATCGCGGGGTTGTGGTCTTGCGTTTCATACAAGCGCCCGCGCCAGTAGAGCGCGGAGACGGTTTCCGTCGTCCCCGGATAGAGCCGGATCTGCTCGTCGAAAATGCGCTCCGCGGCGGGATAAAGTCCCAGCCGGTAGCTCAACCAGCCTGACCGCCAGTGCGCAGCGGAAGCGTTCTTGCCGCTGGGAAAGCGCCCTGCCAGTTCGCCGTAGTACTCAATGGCCGTTGGATAATCGCGCTTGAGCATGTACATGTTGCCCGCGGAAAAAAGCGCATCGGCCAGCCACGGGCTGTGCGGAAACCGCGATTCCATTTCCGTAATGATCTGCTTCAATCCATCGCTGTCATTGCCATCGCGAGCCAGTTCCAAAAGCAGTTCTAAGACGCCGCGCGCCATTTTCGTCCTCCGTGTCGGGCAGCGCCTGGGCTTCCGCCTCCGTCAGCCGTTTCAACTTCAGTTGGCATGCCGCCTCGGCCACGGCAAATCCATCGCGCGTCTGCTCGTCGAGACCCGGCGCGCGCTCCAGAACCCGAAACTGCTCTACCGCCTCCTCGTAACGGCCCGCGTTGTAAAACGCTTCGGCAAGACTGCGCAGGTCAGCCGTAGTCAACAAAGACTCAGCTCCCAGTTCCGTCAGCCGTGCGCGCGCAATCTGCGCCTCGGCGCTCAAAGGATGGCCCAGCAGAAGCTGCTTGAACGTCGTCTCCGCAGCCTGTGGCTGGCCCAGCGCCAACTCTACCTGCCCTTCTGCAAGCTCGAACCCAGTCCGGCTCGCCGCCGCCGTGCCCGCAGCCGCGGCCAGCACTTGTCGCGCCGCCGTGTAGTTTTTCAAATTCAGCAAAACGCCGGCCTCAAGCTCCGGCTCCTGCGCGTCGAAGATGCTGTCGGGATACCGCTCGGTAAATCCGTGCAGGATGTTCTCGGCCGCCGCATCGTCGCCCGTCGCATGGTTTGCCTCCGCATCCAGAAAATCCACATAGTCGGCCAGCTCCCCATCGCCCCGCCGCGCCTCAGCCAGGGCAGCTTCCGCTTCGGCATTGCGCCCGTCGAGCAGGTAAGCGTGCCCCAGGGCCAGGTACGCCGCCGTCGCCGCCTCACCCGTGTGGCTGTGCGCGTACGCCGCCACTGCCGCATACGCTTCCGGAGTGCGCAGTGTCGCCAACTGCTGCGCCATTGGCTCCAACTCTTTTGAAGCCACGAATGCCTGCTTGATGCGCGCCGTGTGCGCCATCCGCGCCGCGCGGCTCGATCGGTGCGTAGGCGCGGCCTTGCGTTTCGTCGTGGTTCGCCGCTTCGGCGTGGTTCGCCCGCTCGCCCCGGGCGCGGCAGAGTTAGACTGCGCCGTGCCCGATGCCGAAGAATTCGCCGCAGGCGCCGCCGGCGATTGCGCCGAACCGGCCTGCCCGATACCGGCCCACAGCAGCACCAGCAATCCAAACAAAACCGTAAAACTAACGCGATCGCGCCGCAAGAGAGACCATGAGGGAGAGAAACCAAACATGATTCAACTGTATGACGATTTCCCCTCCTCGGGGATAGCCGGGGAACCACTGGCGTAACGCTCGGTCCCCATTTTGGGATTTGTTCCCCCGACCCTGCGTCAATTACACTCATGTTTTACGGGTACCCTTCGCTTGTTTCCATCCGGTACCAACGATTCCCCCAACCCGCTTCGCCGCGGTTTTTGCATCCGATTCCCATGTCGACCATCCAAACCGTAGCAGGACAAGACGAGCAGCACCCCGACGTAGCCCTGGTAGAGCGGGTTCGCGCCGGCGATCTCTCGGCCTACGACACGCTGGTTCGCAAATACGAGCGGCAGCTCTTCCGGATTGCGCAGCACATCACGCAGAACCGCGAAGACGCCGAAGACGTGATGCAGGATGCCTTTCTCAAGGCGTATGAAAAGTTAGATCAGTTTCAGGGGAACTCGAAATTTTATACATGGCTGGTTCGAATCGCGGTAAACGAGAGTCTGATGCGCCTGCGCAAGCGGCGCACCGGCAAATTGGTCTCAATGGACGAGGACCTGCAGACCGACGAAGGCAGTGTCCCCCGCGACTTCGCCGACTGGGCCCCGAATCCGGAGCAGAACTACAACCAGTCCGAGCTCTCCGAAATTCTCAAGAAAACCATTCAGGGCCTGCCACAGGGCTTCCGCGTAGTCTTTGCGCTCCGCGATGTGGACGGCCTCTCTACCGAGGAAACTGCCGAAGCTTTGGGCCTCAGCGTTCCCGCCGTCAAATCGCGCCTCTTGCGCGCGCGTTTGCAGCTCCGCGAGCGTTTGAGCCGCTACTTCAAACGCAAGACCCCGTCAGCTTCCGAACCTCAATCTTCAGCCAAGTCCAACGGCCCGCAGGGCAACCAGCCCACGGCAAGCACGCCGAGTGGCAACGGCCCCACGCAGAACGAGTCCCCAGAGAACGAGCCCAGGGAGAGCGAGTCCAGGGAGAACGAGTCCCGGAAAAACGCGCCCAGGAAAAACCCGTCGAGAGAAATCGGGCCGAAGGGAAACGAGGTTGAAGCATGACCTGCACTGAGTTTCTCTCCATTCTCGACGACGTCCTCGACGAGTCCATCGCCGCCGACACCCGCACCGAAATTGAAGTCCACCTCCGCAAGTGCGGCCACTGCGAAGTCGTCCTCGACACCACCCGCAAGACCATCGAAATTTTCCGCTGCCACGAAATCTACGAACTCCCCACCGAAGTAAGCCAACGCCTCCACACCGCCATCATGACCAAGTGCAAAAAGGCTTAGCGTCAGCTCTCAATTCTCACCCATCGGTTCGTAATTCCTAATCCCCACTCCAAGCTCTCCCATCTCCAAACTCTCCCATCTCCAAGCTCCCATCTCCAGGCCCTCCCAATCAAAGCTCTTCCAACCAAAGCCCCGCCCAACCAAAGCTCTGTCATCCTGAGCGACGAGCGCAGCGAGGGGTCGAAGGACCTGCGGTTGCCTTTGTATTTGTCTCTCGCGCCCTTCACTCAGCGCCACGAGGGTGCCCCCGGTCCCTCGCCTTTGGGGACCGGGGAACGCACGAACCTCAACTCCCAGGCTTGTATCAAGGCACAACTTCAACCGTACCGAAAAGCTCGCCCTCGTCCCGTCAACCCCGCTCCTCTGCAGTCACCCCCACCCCACTGATTCCACACAAGTTAACCATCCGCCCACTTTGCACATTACTTCGCCGATCCCGCTAAACTCAACCTCATAGGAGATTTGCGATGCCCGAACCCACCGAACTCACCCTCGACGAAATCGAAGAATTCGCCGGACTTACCCAACAGGAAATCGACGAGGAACTCTCCGACCGCCCCTCGCAAAACCCCGCCGTCTTTCGCTGCATGCGCGCATGCAATCGTGCCGCCAGGAGGAAACGCGCTGAGCTCGGCAGCAGTAAAGACGCCGAAGTCGACGTCGCAGCCGCCGCCAAAGCCAAGTACCTCCGCAGCATGCCTCCTCTCGACAGCTGCGAAAACATCCGCGACTTCATCGCCTGCGTCACCTTTGCCGAGGTGGTCAGTCTGATCCTCCACTACGAAGCCGAAAACTTCCTCAATTCCGCCAAAGTCGCCCTCACCGCCGTCCGCCACGAAACTAAATCCCGGGACAACCAGCCCAAACGCCTCGGCCGCCCTCCCCAATCCGACCCGGCCGAGGATAATTAATTAAAGAAAAACGACCCACCCATACCCCGGTAGGGTATCAAGATAATTTACATCAACTTATTCATATTCAATAAGATAAGCCCAAAAACAGCACCGAAACCCGTCGCACCCGCAACCGCATACTGCACCACTCCCAGTGCAGTGTCGGAGATGCGCCCGGTCTAAAATGTCGGATATCTGCCCGGTCTATACCCCCCCACCCCCCCACCCCCTATTACCCCCGGGCCGTCCCGACCACAACTTTCCCCCCAGGATCGCGTCTGACCCAACAGGTTGCTCGCGCCGCGCAATCACGCGGTCACTTCCCTATCACTGGAGTACACGCGATGGAGTCTCCGCACGGTCTGACGGCCATCCTCCTTTGTTTCAGTCTTTGCGCGCCGGCCCCAATCAGCGCTGCGCAACAGCCGGCAGATCCCAACCAGCCGTCCGCGCATGCCAGATCCAATTCGAACTCCGCATCCCTTCAGTTGCGCGGCGACGATCGCATCCTGCATGCGCTCAACCGCTTCACCTTCGGCCCCAAGCCAGGAGACCTCGAAGCCGTGCGCAAAATGGGCCTCGACAACTGGTTCGACGAGCAACTGCGCCCCGCAGCCATCGACGAAACCGACCTCAGCGCGCGACTCGCCCAGTTCCCTGCCATGCAGTGGAGCATGCAGGATCTCTTCTTCCGCCTGCCCAGCAATCCCATCATTCGCCAGGCAGCGCAGGGCAAGGTCGAGATCCCGCAGGGTGGCACATTGCAGGCCGTGTATGAGAACCAGATCTACCGCATCCAGGCGCGCAAGGAAGCAAAGGCCGAAAAGAGCGCAGTAGCGGAAAACCAAACACCAGGCCTGGCCAACGGCCCCGTGAACCAGAGCATGAGCGCCGAAGGCGAAATGGAAGCGAACGGCAACATGGCCCCGAACCAGCAAGCCATGAACCAGCCAGGCGCAGAGCAAAGCGGAGCAAGTCAGCCAGCAAGATCGCAGCCTTCCGACATGAATGCCACGGCGCCCACAACATCGGGCACGAATTCCGATCAAGCTCCCGCGCCGCCTCCCGTAGACGAAGCAGTCATCCAGCGCATTCTTGCCTTGCCGCCGCAGCAGCGCGTACTGCGCCTGCAGTCCATGCAGCCGCCCGATTTCGAGAACTTCATGAAGTCGCTGAAGCCCGCGCAGCGTCAATCGCTGATGGCCGGATTGAACCCGGACCTCAAGGAGTCAGTCGGAGCTCTCGAGAATCCTGAGCAGACCACCGCGCAGGAACTTTTTGCCCAGCGGCTCACGCGCGATGTCTACGCCAATGCCCAACTCCAGGAAGTGATGACCGATTTCTGGCTCAATCACTTCAACGTGTACCTGCGCAAGAACGAGCAAATGCCTTATTACCTCGTCAGCTAC
The DNA here is from genome assembly GCA_963830785.1 of uncultured Acidobacteriota bacterium. Taxonomy (GTDB): domain Bacteria; phylum Acidobacteriota; class Terriglobia; order Terriglobales; family Acidobacteriaceae; genus Telmatobacter. Next base: position 68,412 of record CAWHNV010000075.1, on the reverse strand, counting down.
GAGCGCGACGTGATTCGCCCGCGCGCGCTCGGCAAGTTTGAGGATTTGCTTGAAGCTGTAGCGCACAGCCCAGCCATGATGCTCTATCTCGATAACGCCGAAAGCATGGGCCCTGATTCACCCGCAGCCGAGCGCGCCAAGATCGCCGCAGCGCGGCGTCCCGATGCGAAAAAGAAGGCCGACGCAGGGCTCAATGAGAATTACGCGCGCGAGCTGATGGAGTTGCATACGCTCGGCGTCAATGGCGGCTACACGCAGGCCGACGTGACCGAGGTGGCGCGCGTACTCACCGGCTGGACCGTCGATCGGCCGCAGTTCGGCGGAGACTTCATCTACGCGCCCATGCGCCACGAACCCGGCACGAAGACCGTGCTTGGCACAAAAATCAAAGAGAACGGCGAGATGGAGGGTCAGGAATTGCTGCACATGCTGGCCATGCGGCCCGCGACCGCGCAGTTCCTCTCGCGCAAGCTCGCCATCCGTTTCGTGAGCGACGATCCGCCCAAGGCCTTGGTCGATCGCATGGCAAAGACCTATCTCTCAACCGGCGGCGACATTCCCAGCGTGCTCAAGACCCTTTTCCATTCGCCGGAGTTCTGGGCCACGAGCGACTACCGCGCCAAGGTCAAGACACCGCTGGAGTTTGTAGTGAGCGCCGCGCGCGCCAGCAACGCCAACATCCAGAACTTTCAACCCCTGATGAATGCGCTGCGGCAAATGGGCATGCCACTCTATGGATGCATGCCTCCGACGGGATACAAGTGGGATGCCAGCGACTGGGTCAGCACAGGCGCACTTGTGGACCGCATGAACTTTGCGCTATCGCTCGCGTCTAACCGGTTGCCAGGAATCACCGTGGAGTGGGCGCCAGAGCTGGACATGAGCACGCTCGACAGCGACGCGCCGCCCCAACAAGTAATTCCCACATCAGAATCAGAAGAAGCCCGTCTCGAGCCGATGCTGGTCCCAGGCGGCGTCAGTGACGCCACACGCACAGCTGCTCTCGAGCAGTTCAAAGCGCAAAGCGCGCAAAATCCGCCCGCGCAGAATCCGCCCGTGGCCGCGCCGGTGGCAGCGAGGCGTCAAGGACCAGGAGCCAAAGGCCGCCAGCCAGCTCCCGCCGATGCGTACGAACGCGAAGATCAATTGTTAGCCGGATTGCTGATGGGCTCGCCGGAATTTCAGCGGCGCTGAAGAACGCAGGGGCTGCCTCCCGTAGGGAGCCAATGAAAATAGCCCAGGACAAGTTCGCACGAGCCAAGGCAGTTCTGGGTAGCAAGCAGAAAACGATTGCGGCCCCGTAGGGGCGGCGCGAATTGCAATCGAGGAGTAGCATCATGCAGATGAACCGTCGATTCTTTCTTCACAAAGGCGCGCTGGCCGTGGCAGGCACGGCAGCCATGCCGAATTTTCTAGTGCGCAGCGTTCTGGCGCAGACCAATGGCGCGCCTGGACAACGGCTGGTGGTGATCTTCCAGCGCGGCGCGGCCGACGGCCTCAACGTGGTGGTGCCCTATCAGGAGAAGAACTACTACGCCATGCGGCCCACCATTGCAATTCCGCAAGACCAGGTCGTCGATCTCGATGGATTCTTCGGCCTCCATCCCTCGCTCGCCGCGTTCAAACCGCTCTACGACCAGAAACAACTGGCCATTGTGCACGCCTGCGGATCGCCAGACATGACTCGTTCGCATTTCGACGCGCAGGACTACATGGAGTCAGGCACTCCGGGCGTGAAGGGCACCGACGATGGCTGGCTGAACCGCGCACTGCAGGCAGAAGACTTGCGGCATCGCTGCGCGGGCACCTGCGAAGCGCACACCGCATTTCGCGCCCTCGCCATGGGCCCCGACGTGCCGCGCACGCTCGCCGGAAAAATTCCCGCGATTGCCATGAGCAACGTGAACACCTTCACGGTAGGCGCGCGCGGACCCCAACCCGGCCCGGCCGCGAATGCATTCGAAGCCATGTATGCAGGCTCCGGCGACCGCATCTTCCACGCCGCCGGCGATGAGACCTTCGAGGCCGTGAAGATGCTGCGCGCCGCCAACCCCGCACAGTATCAGCCGGCTCCGGGCGTAAATTATCCCGGTAGCGAATTCGGCAACAACATGAAACAGATTGCGCAACTGCTCAAAGCCAACCTGGGCGTCGAAGCCGCGTTCACCGATGTCGGCGGATGGGACACGCATCAGAATCAAGGCAACGTGAACGGCCAATTGGCTAACCGGCTGAGCGATTTCTCGGCGAGCATTGCCGCCTTCTGGCGCGACATGGGCGACGACGCGGCCAACGTAACACTGGTGACCATGTCGGAATTCGGGCGCACTGCGCATGAAAACGGCACCGGCGGCACCGATCACGGCCACGCCAACGCAATGTTCGTGCTGGGCGCGAACGTCAAGGGCGGCAAAGTATACGGCCGCTGGCCGGGCCTCGAGAACGAGCAACTCAACGAAGGCCGCGATCTCGCGCTAACCACCGACTACCGCCAGGTGCTCGGCGAAGTAGTCACGCAAACCCTGGGCGCTGACAATCTTGAACTGGTATTCCCCGGCGCGCGCCTCAATCGCGGAAATTTCCTGAAGCTCGTTTAGCAGCCCGCGGCAACCGCACGTTTCGCGAAAGGGCACGACTTCAGTCGTGCCGTAAATTTCGATCTATGAATGACAGGCTTTAGCCGCTGAGGGATGACTGCGTCAATCTGAGGCTCCGCAGGCTCTTTTTAAGCACACGCGCCAAGGCGTATCATCGCCACAGAAAGAGCCTCTATGAACCTTCACCGTCGCATCGTCTCCGCACTCATACTCGTTCTTGCTGTTGCAGGCACTTCATCTGCACAAGCGCCGCAGCGCAAATTCTCGTTCGATGTAGCCACGATAAAACCAGCCGCGCCCCTCGATACCGCACAAATGGCCGCCGATATGAAGGCGGGCAAGATGCCGAAGATCGGGCAGGAAATCGACGCCACGCGCGCGACGTACACCTACACGCAGCTCGATCAGTTGATCGCCATCGCCTATAAAATGCGGGTCTATCAGATCAGCGGCCCATCGTGGCTCTCGCAGGAACGCTTCGATATCGTGGCCACGATTCCCGCAGGCGCGACCAAGGACGATGTTCCCGCCATGTTGCAGGCGCTGCTCGCGGATCGATTCAAGCTGGTCGCGCACCGCGCCCAGGAAGAACACAAGGTACTGGGGCTCGTGGTCGGCAAAGGTGGCCCGAAGATGAAGGAGGCCGCGACAGCGCCGCAAGCGTTCGATCCCGACTCACCGCTCGCGCCCGGCGAACGGCAAGTGGACGACGCGGATGGACCGATTCGCATGAAGGTGGGCGCCGACGCCACGATCACCGCGAATATGGGCGCCAGAGGTACGATTACCGAAAAAGCCAACAGGCAAAACATGACGCTCGACATAAAATCGGATGGCGTGACCATGGGCGGATTCGCGCAACTGCTTTCAACCGTATTGATGCAGATGGGCGGCGCCAACAGCCGCCAGGTGGTCGACATGACCGGCCTCAAGGGCTACTACCAAGTCGATGTCGAGATTTCCATCGCCGATCTGATGGCCATGGCTCGCACCTCAGGCATGGGAATGCCGGCAAACCCCTCGGGCGGTGCCGCTGGCGCCAACACAGTTCCAGAAGCGTCGGACCCAGGCGGCGGATCAAGCGTTTTCGAATCCGTCAGCCAGATGGGGCTGAAGCTCGAAGACAGCAAAGCCACCGTGGATCGACTCGTGATCGACCACATCGAGAAGACGCCGACGGAAAACTGACTTCTCTGACCGCACGATGTTGTGCCTGTAGCGCCGGTCTCCGGACCGGCTGCAGCGCGGGTCTCCAGACTCGCGCTTAGTAGACTGGCACTCCCCACGGCGCATGATTTACCCTCGAAGTCGGCATGAAAATTCCGCGCACACTTCTCTCCTCTGCCCTGGCCGTGGGTTGCGCCGCATGCACGGCCCTGTCGGTCCTTGCGCAACAGTCAACGCCGGCGAACCAGGAGGTTCCCGACGCTCCGCAAGCCACTCCCGAAGCCATGACCGTTCCCAACGGACCCTACGTGGTGATGGACACCTCGCTGGGCCGCATCACTTGCCAATTCTTCCAGAGGCAGGCGCCGAATGCGGTGGCCAACTTCATCGCGCTGGCCGAGGGAACGAAGGACTGGACGGATCCCACGACCAACAAGGTGCAGCGCCATAAGCGCTACTACGACAACACCACCTTTCATCGCGTGATTCCGGAGTTCATGATCCAGGGCGGCGATCCGACCGGAACCGGAATGGGCGATCCGGGCTACAAATTCGACGACGAGTTCGATCCCAACCTCAACTTCGACCGGCCGGGCCGCCTGGCCATGGCCAACAGCGGGCCCAACACCAACGGCAGCCAGTTCTTCATCACGGAGTTGCCCTTCGAATCCGGCAACCAGCACTACGTGATCTTCGGCCAGTGCGACGACGCCAGCGTCGACGTGGTGAAAGCCATCGCCCGCGTGCAACGCGATGCGAACGACAAGCCATTGTCACCAGTGACGCTCGAAAAGGTGACGATCCTCGATCACCTCCCGCCTGCGCCAGCCGCTCTGGCACCTCCGTCGCCATCCGCGACCCCGCCAAACGCCCTGTATATCCAAGTGACAGGAAGCGGGCCGGCGCCAAAAAGTGTGGATATTTCTGGGGAAATTGCGACAACGATGCTCGCGTCCAAAGTAAACCCGCATTATCCAATAGATGCCAAAAAGGCTCACGTTCAGGGCAGAGTCGTGCTTGAAGCAACCATTGGCACGGACGGAACCGTTCAAGAGCTAAAGGTCGTCAGCGGACCGGAACTCTTGCAGCAGGCCGCGATCGATGCCGCCAGGCAATGGCGCTATCGGCCCTTTCTGCTGAATGGTTCGCCGGTGGTGGTCCACACCACAATCAACATGATCTTTGTCCTGGCCGGCTGACGGCTGCACCGATCAACGCATGAGAACACAGCGAGGAAAACACATGGCACTTGCACCAGGAACTTACGCCGTCTTCAACACCACTGAAGGCAAAATTACCGTTCGCCTATTCGAGGCCGAAGCGCCCATTACAGTGAAGAACTTTATTGAACTCGCCGAGGGCGCCAAGGAGTGGACGCATCCAACCACCCGCGCCAAGTCAAAGGACAAGCTCTACGACGGCACCATCTTCCATCGCGTGATTCCGGAATTCATGATCCAGGGCGGCGATCCCGCAGGCACCGGCATGGGCGGACCAGGCTACCGCTTTCAGGATGAGACCAAGGGCTCGAAGCACAGCTTTGACAAGCCGGGCAAGCTGGCCATGGCGAACGCCGGACCCGGCACTAACGGCAGCCAGTTCTTCATCACGGTCGCGGCCACGCCATGGCTCACCGGCAATCACACCATCTTCGGCGAAGTGGTGGAGGGCCAGGATATAGTGACCGGCATCTCCAAAGTTGCGCGCAACGCGCAGGACAAACCGCACAAGCCCGTTGTGCTCGAGTCAGTAACCATCGAGCGCGTGGCCTAGAAGCGCACAGGATCTAGGCTCGCGCAGGAATCGGGACAGCCCATCATGGAAACGCCCGCGCCATCGCCGCAGAAAAGTGCGCTCAGCGACTATCTCGCCGCTGAGCGCACCTTCCTTGCGTGGATCCGCACCGGGTTGGCCCTGATGGGTTTCGGTTTTGTAGTGGCGCGTTTCGGCCTGTTTCTCCAGCAGGTGCAGGCGCTTCACGTGGTGGCCCCGCAACACGGTTATGGCCTGTCATTGTGGTTTGGCACCGCGCTGATTGCCGCGGGCATCATCCTGAACGTCTTTGCCGGGTTCCATCACTTGAACCTGATAAAGACGCTCGATCGCGGCCAGATCCCGCGCAGTCATCCCACGGCGCAAGCCTTGGCGCTGGCATTGTTTCTGGCTATGGTAGGGGTGGCGATGGCAGTATATCTGCTGTCGATCCGCGCATAGAATTCCAGGCTGAACCGAAGAGATTGGAGTGGGCATGACGGCGAATGCGAACGGCATCATCGATATCGAGAGCCACCATTCCGTGGATGAAACGGTCGAACGGCTGCGCGAGATTCTTTCGGCCAAGTCAGTAACGCTTTTCGCCCTGGTGGATCACAGTGGAGAAGCGGCGAAGGCAGGCATGACCATGCGGCCCACCAAGCTGCTGATCTTCGGCAGTCCGAAGGCTGGCACTCCAGTGATGCTTGCCGCGCCGAGCATCGCCATCGATCTCCCACTGAAGATCCTGATCTCGGAAGACGCGGACGGGAAGGTCTGGGTGTCGTACAACGCGCCGGAGTTTCTGCGCGAACGGCACAACGTTCCGGCAGAATTAATGCCAAACCTTGCAGTTGTCGAGGCGTTGGCTTCGAAGGCCGCCGAGTAGCTGCGTTAGCCGATCAGTCGGAAGGCGACGCGCACAGTTTCAGGATCGCCTCGCCGAACCGCTCGACCTTGGCGGGACCAATGCCATCAATGGCAAGCAATTGCGCCGGACTCGCCGGCCGTGCGTGCGCGACGGAAAGTAACGCGCGATTGTGCAGCACAATGTATGACGGAACTCCCAACCGCTTGGCCTCGGCCGTGCGCCACTCGCGGAGCTGCGCCGCGAGAGCCTCGGAAGCGGGTGTCGGTTGTGGCGGAAGTGTTGACACCGCGTCCTGTTTTCGCGCGGTGGACTTGGGTGGTCTCGCGCTTCGCGGCGGTGCGGCGCTGGCACCGAATTCCTCGACAATCCCGTCGGCGATCAGCAGCTCGATCGGCGTGGTTGAACTTACATTGCGTCCCGAATCGGTAAGCATCACTTTGCGGAAACGCAGAACCTCGCCGTTCTTTTCAAACGAGGCCTCCTCAATCTCGATGATTCCGGCGCGGACCATCGCACCCAGCAGTGCGTCGAACTCGTCACGGCTCATTCTGCCGACCAATTCGAGTTTCCGCTGCAGCGTTCCCGCCGCAATGTACGCAGCCTGTCGCAGCTCATCCACCATCGCCTGGACAATCATTCGCTCTGCGGGCGTGGCATGCCGGAACTGACGCAGCTCCGCGCCCGCCGGATCACAAACATCGCAGATTCCGCATGAGCGACCGGCATCTTTCACATCTCCAAAATGCCGCACCAGTTGCGACATCCGGCATGAACTCGATTCGGCGAATCGCACCACCTTTTCGATCTGCTCGGCGCGGTATTGGGCTTGCACTGTGTAACTTTTCTGCCACCCGGAAGCGCCTTTGGTCACCATTTCCTCGTAGTCCACACGCGCGCCGCCGTGAATCTCCAGCTTCTCCAGAGCTTTGTCGAACTCCTCCTCGCCCAGCTCCGAGAGGGTGCGCTGCTCTTCGACAGGAAGCGGCTCCGTGCCGAGCGACGCGAAAACTTTGTTCAAGTGCTCGACCGGTGGATAATCGCGATTGAGAAAGAAGTCGTGCGTGCGCTGGTCGGCATAGGAGTGCATCAAGAAGGTCCGGCTCTGCGCACCGTCACGTCCGGCGCGACCGATTTCCTGATAGTAGCCCTCAAGACTCGCCGGCAGGCCGGCGTGAATGACGGTTCGAATGTTGGCCTTGTCAATTCCCATGCCAAAAGCAATCGTGGCGACGACAGCCTCGAGTTTGCCGGCCTGGAAGGCCCGCTGCACGCGGTCGCGCGTTTCCGCGTCGAGACCCGCATGGTAGGCTGCGGCTGGAAGCGTGGAGGATAATTCGGCGGCCAGGCTCTCGGATTGTTTTCTTGAAGTGGCATAGACGATGGCCGGCCGCCGCGTGGCATCGGCCAACAATCGACAGATGACGCCGGCGCGCGCCGGGACGGAGACTTCGACTATTTCGATCGCGAGATTGCTGCGCCGGAATCCGTGGATAAATTTGAGCGGGTCGATCATGCCCAGTTGCGCGAGGATGTCGGCTTGCACGCGAGGTGTCGCGGTTGCAGTGAGCGCGATAACCGGCGGAGGATCTTCCGAGCCGCGCAACCGGGGCAGATACTGGCCCAGCATGCGGTAATCGGGACGAAAATCGTGCCCCCATTGCGAGATACAATGCGCCTCATCAATTGCAATAAGCGCGAGTCTTTGCTTTGCCAACATCTCGGGAAATCCGGGAACGCGCAAGCGCTCCGGCGCGATAAACAGGAATTGCAGCTCGCCCCGCAGATAGTCGACGCATACCTGGCGGGCCGCACCGCGCTCCAGACCAGAGTGAATGCGCCCCACGCGCAAGCCAACCGCGGCGAGTTTTGCCGCCTGGTCTTCCATCAGCGAGATCAATGGCGAGATCACCAGCGCCGTTCCGCCACGCGCGATGGCTGGCAATTGATAGCACAGCGACTTCCCAGCTCCGGTTGGCATCACAAGCAGCAGGTCGCGCCCCGCACTGGCCGCGCGACACACCTCTTCCTGATTGGCGCGGAAGCCGGCGAAGCCGAATACGGACTTGAGGAGTTCGCGGAGCGCTTCCGCATTGGAGGAATTCATTAAAATGCCCGGCGGCCCTGCCGCAGCGATCTTTCCATCAATCATCTATTCTCTCAGAGCGCCAACTGCCCAGGGGTTCCACAACTGCGATTTGTTCCTTAGAGTAGAGGAGTAGAGCAGATCAACAGTTCGATTTCGCGCATTTTACCGTCTCCCCTTTCAGTGCGCGAGGAGGGTTTTTGGCCGGCAGCCCCACACCACGAACCGAGACCACAGGCATGTCGCATGCGTGGCGCGCATTGCGGCACCGCAATTTCCGGCTGTTCTTCAGCGGCCAGACGATTTCGCTCATCGGCACGTGGATGACGCGCATCGCCACGTCGTGGCTGGTGTACCGGCTCACGCATTCGGCGCTGCTCCTGGGCACCGTTAGCTTCGCGGGGCAGATTCCCACGTTTCTCATTGCGCCTTTCGCCGGCGTCTGGATCGACCGGCTGAATCGCCGCCAGGTGCTGGTGTGGACGCAGACCCTGGCCATGGTGCAGTCGTTCGCTCTGGCCGGGCTCACGTTCTCCGGACTCATCACGATCCGCTGGATTCTGTTTCTGAGCGTGATGCAGGGCATCATCAATGCCTTCGACATGCCGGGACGGCAGTCTTTCATGGTGCAGATGGTGGAGGATCGCGCCGACCTGGGCAACGCCATCGCCATCAATTCGTCGATGGTGAACGTGGCGCGGCTGATCGGCCCGTCGCTGGCCGGTATGCTGATCGCGGTCACAAGCGAGGCGTGGTGCTTCCTCATCGACGGCATCAGCTACATCGCAGTCATTGCATCGCTGCTGATGATGCGCGTACATGTTCCCGCGATCAAGCGCAAAGCCACATCGACCTTCCACGAGATGAAGGAGGGCTGGAGCTATGTTTCCGGATTCCTTCCCATCCGCACCATCCTTATGCTTTTTGCCGTGGTGAGCCTGATGGGCATGCCGTTCGTGGTGCTGATGCCGATGTTTGCGGCCACAGTGCTGCACGGCGGGCCGCATACGCTGGGATTTCTGATGGGCGCCATGGGCGTCGGCGCGCTCATTTCCGCGCTCTCGCTGGCTGCGCGCAGAAACGTGCGCGGGCTGATTCGCATGATTCCGGTTGCCGCGGCGGTCTTCGGAGTGGGGCTGATCGGATTCGGGCTGTCGAACACGTTCTGGCTCTCGATGGCCATGGTGCTGGTGGCTGGCGCGGGCATGATGCAGGGCATGGCCGCGAGCAACACCATCATTCAGACGCTGACCAGCGAAGACAAGCGCGGCCGCGTGATGAGCTACTACACCATGGCGTTTATGGGCATGGCGCCGTTTGGCAGCCTGCTGGCTGGAACGATGGCGCATGCCATTCCATCGACGCGGGCCTGGCTGGTGAGCGGACCCATGTTGGCCGGCGCCCAGTGGACGGTGATTCATGAATGGCGCTGGTGGTCGTTCTCGGAGCGCTATGGTTCTTCTCGCGTCTGCCGGTGCTGCGCGTGGTGGTGCGGCCGATTTACCAGGAGATGGGCATTATTCCCGCGCCGCAGCAGATGGCGGCGGAACAGTGAAAGGTAGCCATCAGCTATCAGCTATCAGCTTTCAGCCTTCAGCTTGACCGCGCCCGGGCGGCGAATTAGCTGAAAGCTGAGAGCTGATGGCCGGTGTTACTGCGTCACTCCGCAGAGATGCACCTGGACGCCGAGTTCTGCGAGCATCGCGGCCTTGGTGGCCAGGGCTTTGCTGGCGGCTTCTGCTGACGGCGCGTAAGCTACGTTGACGTGGTTAGCGCGGTGGCGCGCCATCATCTGATTCTGACTCACGCCGTGCAGGATGGTATGCACGATGGGCCACTGCACCGTGGTCTCGCGCCAGCGACGTTCGGTTTCCGCGGCAGGCAGACTGACGACCGTTCCCCGGCCGATGTCGCAATGCAGTGCACCGCCTTCGACGAAGACGCGGCTCCAGACAATCTCTCCGGGTTTGCCGACGCCTTTGAGCGAGCCGCCGCCCAGCGGGAAGTACATCGCAGGCTGGCGTTCGCTGGTTGCACCCGTATAGCCGCCGGCGAAATGATTCGCCGGCGCGGCGCCGGAGATCTGCAGCAGCCACACGAAGTCGTCGATACCGTCGCCCTTGTAGTGCTCGCCCCAGCGCACATCGTGCAGCGTGGTGGAAGGATCGAGCCCCAGCGCCTTCCAGCAGCGGTTGGTGACGATCTCATCCACACCCGCGCACTCGTCCACTTCGTTGAAATGCGGCAGCGGGCCGCCGGCGTACAACTCCTCTTTGCCTCCCTCGGCAAACACCGGCGGACGCTCGCTGTTGTTCAACATGCCTTCAGCAAGATCGGAGGCGGGCGCCATGTCTTTCAATCCCTGCTGATACTGAATGCCCACAGCGTCGCACCCGAATTCGTGCGCGATGCGCACCGCGGCGATATACATCTTGCATTGGCCGAGCACCTGATCGAGCGTGAGTTCGGTGGCCGCATCCTTGCCGAAATCGAACTTGACGCCCTTGGCCACCAGCCATTGATAGACGGCCTGCGCCTCGGTGTCGCTCACCGTGCGCATCTTGGCCACCAGCGCAGATTGGCTCAGCCGCTCCTTGAAGATTCCCGCGGGATTGATCAACTCGTCGTCGATGATGGCGTTGTACATGCCCATGCAGCCCTCATCGAAGATGCCCATGATGGCCTTGCGACGACGCAGATCGGCGGCCAGCTCGGCGCCGAGCCTTGCGCTCTCGGCGGGTAATTTGCTCTCGTCGAGCGCGTGCACATGCGAAAGGTCGTGAGTGATCTTGCCGGTCTTAAGCCACTCGTCGAGGGCCTTCTGAAAGTAGGCGTCGGTAAAGTCCTTGCTCCAGATGGACGAGAAGGGCTTGCCGGCTTTAATCAGCGAGCCATTTAGATTGAGAAGTCCTACCAGCCCCGGCCATTGGCCCGACCAGTTAGCGCAGGTGAGAATCAGACCCCTATGGCTGCGCAGCCCGGGCAGAACATGATGGCTGTACTGCCAGGCCGCAGTGGCAAATACCAGCTTCGCCTCGGGATGAATCTTCATGAAGACGTCCATGCCCTGGCGCTGCGAAGAGATGAAGCCGTGCTTGACCCTGTCGTCATAAGCGTGAGCGCGGACCAGCTTGTAGCCCTTTTGCGCGAAGGCCGCGGTGAGCTTTTCTTCCATATCGCGCTGCGCAGGCCAGCAAACCTGATTGGCCGACTGGCGCAGATCGCCGCTGGTGACCAAAAGCACTTCATTGGCGGCCGGTTTCGCTATTTCCTGGCTGTTTTTCCCCATTTTTTGACCTTCTCCGTAAACGATTTCGGAAACCAAGAAAAACTATACACCCGAGGGCTGTCGAGCCGGCGTTGAGGGCTGCGGATTAGCATGGAATTGGTTCCGCAAATCGGGACCGTGAACCGAGAAACCGCACGAATGGCTGGCAAGAAAAAGAGGTTGGAGATTGTGGCTCGGGGCCCGGGACGGGGTGGCGAAAAGGCCGGCACAGGCAAACCCACGCAAGCCCACCCGCGTGATGCGTCGGGAAGGATCAGAGTTTCTGGTCGCTGGCTGCTGGGCGCGGTCGCCCTCGTCATCTGCGCGGCTGTTCTTTGCGCTTGGTGTGGGCTCTGCCTGCTCTTCTGGCAAGGCAGCTGGGAACTGCTTTACCATCCGGAGTCTGTGGTTAGGCGCACGCCGTCAACTGCGGGTATCGCATTCGACGCCGTGGGATTCGCCGCCACCGACGCGGGCGCGCCGCGACTCGCGGGCTGGTGGATCGCCGCCGCCCCCGACGCAAAATTCGCCCGGCTCACGGTTCTCTACCTGCACGGGCAGGACGGCAATATGGGAGACACCGTGGACGCGCTCGCTCGGCTGCACGCGGCGGGCGTAAACGTGCTGGCCTTCGACTACCGGGGCTACGGGCAGAGCCAGTTTGTGCGGCCCAGCGAGGCGCACTGGCGCCAGGATACGGATTGGGCGATCGAATACCTGACCGGGACCCGGCACGTCGCCGCTGGGGCCATTGTGCTCGACGGCACCGGACTGGGCGCGAACCTGGCGCTCGAAGAGGCCACCGCGCATCCGGAACTGGCGGGAGTGATTGTGGACCGGCCGCTGCCGGATCCAATGGGCGCGATTTTCAACGATGCGCGGGCGCGGATGGTTCCCGCGCATCTGCTGGTGCGCGATCGCTACGATCTAAATGCGGCCGCGGAAAATGTGCGAGTGCCGGTGCTGTGGCTGGCGTGGGATGAACGGTCGAAAGCCGGCGCCTTGCCGCGTGCGCCCGAGACGTATGAAAAAATCGCGGACCGCAAGATGACGGTGTGGCTGAACTCCGCAAAGAATGTTGACACGCAGATCATGGATGCACTGACCCGGTGGCTGGACGACCTGCCCGCACGCTAACTCGCCGACTTATTCATTCGCCGGCTCGCTCAATAGGGACCCGTCACATAACTGCACCGCCCGCAATCAACAGGTCGCGAAGTCAGAGGCCGCTTTCGCGTTTCCCGCTCAGCACGGCCGCCTTGTAGATCTCAGGCACCTCGCTCATGGCCGCCAAATCCGCGACGCGAATCCATGCCGCGGCCTTGTGTTCGTCGCTGAGCGCGATGCGGCGTTCGTATCGGCAGGATGGCAACCATAGGCCGATATCAAAACATCCATGGCACTGCGAGTGTACGGCGGGAGAATGGTGAGCACGCCGTTGTGAATGCACGATCCGACCGCGACCACGAGCCCCGTCTCTTCGAGGATTTCCCGGGAAAGGCATTCTTCCGGCGTCTCACTGGCTTCGGGCCGTCCGCCGGGCAGTTCCCATTCGTTTCTGTCGTTGCGCAGAAAAAGTACTTCGACTGATCCGTTGATCTTCCGGAACAAAACTCCCTTGACAGATGTGGGCAATGAGACCTGATTCCCGATAAGCCTCTCCTCCGGATGTGAGGCGACGGTGTTACCGCACCATGTCGCGATGCAGCGCCTTCACCTGGTAGCCGGCTTTTTTCAGCCGCTTGGCCATCTCCTCGGCCATCATCACGCTGCGGTGCTGGCCGCCGGTGCAGCCGAAGGCCACGGTCAGGTAGCTCTTGCCCTCGTTCACGTAGTGCGGCAGCAGGTAAAGCATCAGCTTCGTCACGCGATCGAGGAACTCCTTGGTCTGCGGAAAGCCGCGCACGTAGGCGGCCACCTTGGGATCGAGGCCGGTCTTCTTGCGGAACTCGGGCACAAAGTGGGGATTGGGCAGGAAGCGCACGTCGAAGACCATGTCCGCGTCGAGCGGCACGCCGTTCTTGAAGCCGAAGCTGAGGCAGGAGACCAGCAGGCGCTTGGATTTCTCCTCGTGGCCGAAACGCGCCAGGATGTCGGCGCGCAGCTCGTGCACGTTGAAGTTCGAGGTGTCGATCAGCGTGTCGGCGACGTTGCGGATGGGGTCGAGCAGTTGGCGCTCTTCGACGATGGAGCGCCACACCGTCTCGCTGCGGCCGAGCGGGTGCGGGCGGCGTGTCTCAGAGTAGCGGCGCACCAGCACCGCGTCCTGCGCGTCGAGAAACACCACGCGCGTGTGCAGCAGTTTCTTGATGCTTTTCAGGATTTCGGGCAGGCGGTCGAGCGTAGAGCCCTCGCGCACATCCACCACGATGGCGGCGCGTTCCACGTCGGGCGATGTGCTGACCAGGCCGGCAAAATGAGGCAGAAGCTCGAGGGGCAGATTGTCGACGCAGTGAAATCCCAGGTCCTCAAAGGCCTTGAGCGCCGAAGCTTTTCCCGCGCCGGAGATTCCGGTAACGATCACAAGTTCCTTTATCGGCCTAGCCGGGCTTCCGTACCGCGGGCGAGCGGCGCCTCGCGATTTCCCCGGGTTGCGCGCAGGCTTTCGGGGCGTCATGGGTTCATGCTACACCGGGCGGACGCAGCCGCGTTAGCGGAGTTAGCGAGGTTAGTGGAGCTAGGAGCCAAGGAGTAAACCCGCCAATGGTGGTCGCTCCTGCAGCAACGTTGGTTCAGGTCCGCGACGCCGCGGCTCGAGAACCGGTTTGCGCCAGCTCGAGCGCATGCTCCGGGTCGAGAGCGGCCGACAAGAGCGGCCCCTGACCCAATGTGCAGCCCATGCGGACCAGCGCTGCAACCTGCTCGCGGGTCTCGATTCCCTGGGCAACTACGGGCAGGCTCAACGTGTTGGCGAGGCGGATGAACGACTCCAGCACGGCCTGCTGACGGCCACCGGAAACCGCTGCGGCCGTGAGCCTGGACGCGAGCTTCACCATGGAAATAGGAAGTTGCAGCAGATGATTCAACGGCGCAAGGCTGCTGCCGAATTCGTCGATGGCCACGCGCACCTGGCAGTCGGCAAGGCGCTGCAGAACGGCAACCGCTGCATCGGGAGTCTCGTTGAGAGCGCTCTCGGGAACCTCGAACATGAGACGCGAGGGATCGGCGCCGCTGGCCGTAAGGGCTCTCGTCAATTGCACAGTCAGATCGGTATTGAAAAGCTGCCGGCGCGTCAGGTTGATCGACAGGAACAGATCCTGCTTCGGCAGTTGATCGCTCCAGGAGCGCAACTGCGCGCACACGGTTTCGAGCGTCTCCTGGCCCAGCGCAATAGAAAGACCGGTGTCCTCCGCCACTGCGAGCAGGCCGTCGAAATTCTCAATGGTTCCGTCGGCGCGGCGCAGGCAGAGCAGGGATTCGAAGCCTTCGAGCTTGCCGTTCGTGAGCCGGTAGATGGGCTGGTAGAGGAACGTGAACTGCCGTTTGTCGAGGGCCGTACGCAACTCGCGCTCCCGCTCCTGCTGGCTGGTAACGTAGACCTCGAGATGCTTGTCGAAGATTTCGTAGCGCCCGCGGCCGGCCTGTTTGGCGCGATACATGGCAAAGTCCGCGTCGCGCAGCAGCAGATCGGATGAAGTGTGCTCGGGGCCAGCCATGGCCGCGCCAATGCTGGCGCCGGCGTGTACGATGTGCCCGAAGATGTCGAAGGGCCGCTCGCAGCTCATTCAGGATGCGCCCGGCAACCACTTCGAGATCGTAGGCGGTAACAATGTTTTCCACGAGTACGGCAAACTCGTCTCCGCCGAGACGCGCGGCCGAGTCCTGAGGGCGCAGCGAGGAGCGCAGACGGCCGGCAATCGCCATCAGCAGAACATCGCCCGCGGCGTGGCCCAGGCCGTCGTTGACGTCCTTGAAGTGGTCGAGATCCAGATAGAGCACGCCGCAGCCATTGTCAGGATGGCGCACGCGGCGGGTCAGTGTGAGGTTCAGGCGGTCGAGAAACAGCGCCCGGTTGGGCAATCCTGTCAGCACGTCGTGCATGGCGTCGTGCTGCAACTTGGCTTCAGTCTGCTTCAGCTCGCCGATATCGCGAAACGTGAAAACGTAGCCCACCTTGGCGCCGTCCACCAGCAGCGGCGCGATCTGCATGCTCACATCCACCAGTTCGCCGGCCTTGTTGATGCGCACGGTTTCCACGGTGGCGCTTTCCCGATCGTCGACCACGCGCAGCAACGTGGCATTCTCATTCAGGCGCGTTTCCGGCACGATCAATTCGCGCAGACTGCCGCCACCGGCTTCTTCTGCGGTGTAGCCAAACATGCGGGTAAATGCCGGATTGGTGTAGAGAACGTGATTCTGATACTCGATGGCGACAGCTTCGGGAAGGCTGGAGAGCACATCTTCCATCAACCGCGATTTGGGCGCGCGCTCCTTTTCGCTGGGATGCGCCACGATGACGGCTTCGCGCAATTGCGCATTGGAGACGCTGTAGGTGCCTTCCACAGGCACGAGACTGCCGTTAGGGGCTGGGAGAGTGGCGTGGAAGGGGCTGCCGTGCCGCGTGCCGGTCAAGAGAGTTTGCGGCTCGGCTGTGCCGGGAAAGAGTCCCCACAGAACGTCTTCGACGGGACGGACAATCCACTCGCCCTCAGCCATACCCAACATCTGCCGCGCTTCGGCATTGGCAAAGACAATCTTGCCTGCGCGCTCAAGAAAAACCAGTACCGGCAGACCGTCGAGAACCTCTCGCTGCGCGTCGGGATTTGTATTTCCGTACACGTTCTGTTCTACGGCCTCCCGAGGATCCTCCGGCGATGGCGCCGTCGTAGGTTTCCGTACCTTCCTGGGTCCGGCCTTTGGTACCGCGGTTGCCATTCATTCGATCGTATGCGCCGCGAACCGACGCAGCCATCCCCAAAACCGGTCAACCAATGCAACCAAAGTCCGGGCTGGAGCAGAAGCCGGACAAACCGCTGCATTGCGGACACTTGCAATCTCGCCAAGGGCTCTGCGAATCGCACAATTCAAGGCCGTGACGCGAGCTAAAAATTTGCGTGTGCGGCCTGTCAACGAGCCGGGCAGCGGCGCTTCTCTCGCGCTTTCAGGGGAGCTCCACCAGCTCCATCTGGCCATCGCGACGGCGATGCAGCACATACGTCTCGCCGATCGCGGTGCGAAAGATCAGCAGGTCGCGGTCGCGAAACTCGGCGTCCTTCACGGCCTCTTCAATCGTCATCGGTCGCAGCGAAATCGCTTCGCCGTTCTTGAGGATGTGCGGCTCGACCACCGTGGCGCGCGCAGGAAACGAGTGCACCGCAATGGATGCCCGCGCTTTCGCTCGGGCCGGTCTGGCCTCTCCGGCGTCGTCCGCGGGTTCCACGCGCGCCTTGGGCCGCGCCACGGGAGGAGCTGTCATCACTTTTTCTCCCTTAGGCAGGCGCTTGCCGTCGATGCGCCGATCGCAGTGCCGATGGACCTGATGCTCGGCGTGTTCGATCGCCTCGCGCAGAGCCGCGTCGGGCGAGTCGCCCTTGCCCGTGGCCGCAAAATTTTGCGCGCGCGACATGATGGCTAATTCGACGATGTGGACATGCCTTTGCGCGCCGAACGTGACGCTGGCTCGCGCGGTCCGGCCCAGAATACGCCCGATGCGTTCCATCCCCTCCTCGGCCTGCGTGTGCAGAGCCTTGGTGATCTTGCCCTTCCTTGCGGTAAATGCCACGTGCATGGTCGCCTCCGCTTGGGTATCGTCAACTCCGCGCCAATGTCCGGCAGCGGTGGAGCACAGTATATGACGAAGCAGCTTCTAGCTGCTAGCTCCCAGCTTCTAGCTGCTCTCGCTGGACAATCATTCCTGTCGCTAATGTCGAAGAGCGAAAACCGGATCTGCGGTCTGGACCAGTTCGGGAATAGGCAGGAGGCCCGTTTCTTCGCAGTACAAGCTAGAGGCTAGAAGCTAGTAGCTAGGAGCTGTCTCTCAGATCTCCCAGCGCAGCAGCACCGTGCCCACGGTAAAGCCCGCGCCCACCGCGGCCAGCAGCACCAGGTCGCCCTTTTTCAGCTTGCCTTCTTCGACGGCCGTCTCCATGGCCAGCGGGATGGTTCCAGAGGAGGTGTTGCCATATTTTTCGATATTCACGATCACGCGATCCACGCTCATACCCAGGCGATCGGCCGTGGCCGTAATGATGCGCTTGTTGGCCTGATGGGGGATGAAGCAGCCCAGATCCGCGCCGGTGACGCCGTTGCGCTCCAGCAGCGCTCCCGTAAGTTCGGCCATCTTGCGCACCGCGAACTTGTAGACTGCGGGGCCGTCCTGGTGAATAAAGTGCATCTTCTTGTCGACCGTCTCGTGGGTCGAAGGGTTCAGGCTGCCGCCGCCCGGCATGTACAGGCTCACGCCGCCCGCTCCGTCGATCTCGTTGAGGGAGTCGATGAAGCCGATCTCGCCCTCTGCGCAGGGCTCCAGCAGCACTGCGCCGCCGCCGTCGCCAAAGAGTACGCAGGTAGCGCGGTCGGTGTAGTCGGTCATGCGCGTATTGGCGTCGGCGCCGCACACCAGAACCTTGCTGTGCATGCCGCTCTCCACCATCTTCACGCCGGCCTGCAGAGCATAGGTGAATCCCGAGCAGCCCGCGGAGACGTCGAACCCCCACACACGGTGCGCGCCGATCTTGTGCTGCACCAGCGAGGCTGTGTTGGGATACATCATGTCCGGCGTCACCGTGCCTACGAGGATGACTTCAAGTTCGTCCGGCCCAATGCCGCGCGCCGCCAAACATTTCTTGGCGGCTTCCGCGCAGATGTCGCTTACTCCCATACCGGCGGCCAGCTTGTGACGCGTCTTGATGCCCGTACGCTCCATGATCCATTGGTCGCTGGTTTCCACCAGCTTTTCCAGGTCTTGATTGGTGATCACGTCGGGAGGAACGTATGTTCCGAGCGCCGAAATCTTGGCGCGGCGGCCCACCACGGGGCGAACGGTAAGGCTCAATGCATTTCTCCTTGCAAAACTCCGGGGATTACCCAGGGAACGAGCCGCGACAGGTGAACCCTCGCGCGCAGCTCAAAATTCACTCATTCACTTCTTCACTGCAAATAAAAGTACCGGGTGACCTACTGCACACGCATGAGCCCGTTACCGTTGCTTCCTTCCGGACCTGGCGGGGTTGGCGGGATTACGTCGCGTAGGACCCGGCACTGATTGATTTTATCACTCGTGTGCCTGAAGGTTCAGGAGTTGCATGGTCGCGAAGCCCGCGGGCGCTGCACAACGCCCGGGGAAAGTTTTTGTGCGTCGCGAATTTCGCCCCCCTTATCCACATCGGTACCTCTTATCGTCGTTGACCCTGCGATTCCACATCCGTAAAGTCTGTAATGAAGCGGTAGATTTGCGCGTTCGTGCGGCTTTTCGTGAGCCAGCTGGCGGCACGCAAACTATGCTTTAAGTGAGGGCTCATTCCGCCGGAGTAAACATGCTGAAGTTAAAGAAGATTCACATCCTCGGGTTCAAAAGCTTTTGTGACCGCACAGAAGTGACCGTTGCGGGCACGGGGATTGCCGTGGTGGTGGGTCCGAACGGGTGCGGCAAGTCAAACATTCTGGACGGCGTGACCTGGGTGCTGGGCGAGCAGAGCGCGAAGACTCTGCGCGGCTCCCACATGCAGGACCTGATCTTTGCCGGAACGCGCGACCGCAAGCCGCTGGGCATGGCGGAAGTGACGCTGACCATGATCGATCCCGAGGCCTATGAGGGGCCTATACCGGTTGAGCCCGAAGTGGTCGTCGATCATGAGGGCCCGGCGGATTGGGACGAAGAGGAGATTCGCCGACAGCGCGCGGCCGAGGCCGAAGAGATCATTGCCAACGAGCAGCCCGGACAGTTGGCCGAAGAAGAAGCTGGGGAGTACTCGGACGCTGACCCAAAGGCCGCCGCACCGCAGGAAGCCGGCGAAAGCGCCGCGGCAAGTCAAGGTCCACAAGGCGTAGTGCTGAAGATTCGCCGCCGCAAGTTCCAGAGCAAGCCGCAGAAAGGCGAAGTGGTCATCACGCGGCGCCTATTCCGCACCGGCGAAAGCGAGTACCTGCTCAACGGCAAGCTCTGCCGGCTGCGCGACATTCAGGACATCTTCATGGGCACCGGCCTCGGGCCAGAGAGCTACGCCATCATCGGGCAGGAACGCATCGGACAATTGTTGAGTTCCAAGCCATATGAGCGCCGGGCGATTGTCGAAGAAGCCGCCGGTGTAACGCGCTTCAAAACCAGGAAGCGGCTGGCAGAACTTCGCCTGGAAAGCGCGAAACAAAATCTGGCGCGCGTGGACGACATCTTTGAAGAGGTCACGCGGCAGATGAACAGCCTGAAGCGCCAGGCAGCCAAGGCCGAGCGCTACGCCGCGGTGCGCGAGGAACTGCGGGGAAAACTGCGCGTGGTGCTGGCCAGCCGAATGGCGGCGATGGACGCCGATCAGGCGCGTCTGGAGCACGAGATTGCCGCGCTCACTGAGCAAGTGAATCGCTCGGTCGAAGAGATTACGCAGCAGGAAGCTAGCCAGCACGCGCTGACCGAGCGCGGTTATGAGCTGGACCGCGAGATTTTAGAGGCGCAGACGCGCTCGAGCTCCGCGGCTGTAGAGCTCGAGCGAGCCGCCGCGCGCGAGCGCAGCAATACGGAACGCGTGAGCGAACTCGAGGCGCGCATTGCAGCGTCGGGCTTGGAGCTCGAGCAGACGCGAACGCAGTTAGCGGGCCTGGAAGAGGAGCGCGCGCAACACAAAAGCTTTCTGGAAACCGCGGCCGGCGAAGCCCACGAATTTCACATCAAGGTTGAAACGCGGCAGCATGAGGCACGCAGCGCGGCTGAAGAAGTCTTTACCGCCGAGCGGGAGCTTGAAGCTGAACGCCGCCACGCCATGCACCTGCTTACGCTCTCAGCGAACGCGCGCAACTACGTTGCGCAGGGCGAAGAGAGCCTGGCCGCGTTGGAACGCGAAGCGGAACGGCTGGAAGCGGAGATGGGCCAGGCGCGCATTGAGAATGAGAACCTGGGCGTGCAGACCACCGAGTCGCGACTGCGTTATGCATCGGCAGATGCGACGGTGAAGCGGCTGGAACAGGAGATCGCAACGCTGCGCGAAACTCTGCAAACCAAGCGCAGCGACGAAAGCGCGCGCCGCGCACAGGCCAACCAATTGCGCGGTGAACGGGCGGCCGTGCTGGGCCGGCGCGACTCGCTGCAGGCGCTGATTCGCAATCACGGCTACGCCACCGACTCGGTGCGGCGGCTGCTCAAGCCGGGAGCGTTGGGACCGTCGATCGCTCCGGTGGGCACGCTGGCGGATTTCGTTGAAGTGAGCGGTGAGTACGAAGGCGTAGTGGACGAATTCCTGCGCGAGGAGCTCAATTACGTCGTGGTAGAAAGCTGGGGCGCGGCGGAAGAGGGCGTGCGCGTGCTGAAGACCAGCGACGGCCGGGCGACATTTCTAATCCACTCCGACGCGCAAGGCGTGCTCTTCGAGACCAGCGAAGATCCGGTTGGGGAGCCTGGCATAACACCGCTGCGCGATGCTGTGAAAGTGCTGAACGGCTTTGGGCGCTCGCTGGAAGCAGTGCTGCCCAAGCTGCGGCACGGCTACCTCACTGAAAGTGCCATCGACGCGCAACGGCTGGCGTTGCGCTATATGCACGCCTATTTCCTCACACCGGACGGCGAGTGCTTTCATCGCTCCACAGTGACGGGCGGCAAGCCGGCCAGCGAAGGCCCGCTGGCGCTCAAGCGCGAGTTGCGCGAGACCGAGAACCGGCTGGCGAAGCTGGAGTCGGATCTAGAGCAGGCCGAGAAGGATGCGGAGACGCTCAGCCGCGCCATGGAAGAGCTGACCGCGCAACAGGAGACTCGCGGCGAAGAGCGGAGGCTGGGCGAAAGCGAGGCAGCCACACTGGGCGCGTCGCTGAAACAGATGGAATCCGAGGCCCAGCGCATCGAGCGGCGCTTGCAGGAGTGGCAGGCGCAGGCGGCGCGCAACAAGGACGCGAGAGAGACCAAGCGCCAGTCGATTGCTGAAAAGCGCGAAGAAGCAGCTCGCCTTGAGTCGGAGCACAGCCAGGCAGATAGCGGCTTGAACACGCGGCAGGCACAACTGGAAACCTTGCGGCAGAAGCGCGAAGCGCTGCAACAGGAAGCGGCGCAGATGACCGCGGAGCTGGCCGGCCTGGAAGAGCGGCGGCGCGGCGCAGAGGTAGCCTTCCAGCGCATCGACAGGCTGTTTGGCGATCTGAACCGGCGCGTGCAGGCAATCGAGCAGCAACGCATCGCGGCCGAGGCTGAGCGCGAGCAACGCATTCGGGAAAACACTGAACTCGTCGGGCAACAGAAACAATTGACCGAAACGCGCGCGGCGGCGCTGGCCGCGGCGCAATCGCTCAGCGAACAGGCGCAGGCCCTGCGCCAGCAGCTGGCCGAGATGGAAGCGCAGCTCAAAGCCGGGCGCGCGGCGCTGGACCAGTTGCGTGAAAATCGCGCTTCGCTTTCCAACGAACTGGCCAAGCTGCGCTCCGATCTGGAATATCTCGAGGCAAGTTGCCTGGCCGAAGTGAACGTGGAGGCGCATGTGCTGCGCGCCGATATCGAGATCGTGCGGCTGGCCGGCGAGGAACTGGCCGCCGACGAGGAAACCTGCCGCGGCTTGAAGCAGCGGTTGGAGCAGATGGGCCCTGTGAACATGATGGCCCTCGACGAGTACAAGGAAACCGCGGAGCGGCACGCGTTCCTCGAGACCCAGCGCAATGACCTGATCGAGTCGATCGAAAATACCCAGGAATCCATCAAGGAGATCGATCAGATTTCGCGTACCAAGTTCGACGAGGCGCTTACCCAGATCAACGCGAACTTCGCCAAGGTGTTTGCGCGGCTCTTCCAGGGCGGGCAGGCTTTCCTGCGCGTAACCGACGAGGAGAACCAGGCGGAAAGCGGGCTGGACATCGTCGTATCGCCGCCGGGCAAGAAGCTGCAGAACGTACTACTGCTTTCGGGCGGCGAAAAGGCACTGACGGCGCTGGCGCTCCTGGTAGGCATCTTCCAGTTCCGGCCCAGCCCCTTCTGCGTGCTCGACGAAGTGGACGCGGCGCTGGACGAGACCAACGTGGGCCGCTTCTCCGACCTGCTCAGCTCGCTTAGCCACGACACGCAGTTCCTGATCGTGACGCACTCCAAGCGCATGATGCAGGCCGCCGACATGATCTACGGCGTGACCATGCAGGAGCCGGGCGTGTCCAAGATTGTGAGCGTGCGCCTGGGGCACCGCGAGCAGAAGCGGGCGACGGCGTAAAAGCAGTTCGCAGCAAACAGCAGACAGCCGCCGGCTACTCGCCTTCTTGCTGCTTGCCGTCTGCCTTTTGCTGTCTGCAGGAGACAAGCGTGCCAGGCAAACTGGAAATGATCGTTGGACCGGTGCGAAGCAACAAGACTGCCGAGTTGCTGCGCAGGATCGAGACCCGCCGCGAATATGCAAAACAATACGTGATGCTGCTGAAGCCAAGCGCCGACACCAAGGCGGCCGTAGGACTGGTAGAAAGCCGCAATCGCAATGGTTGCGGCAAAATGGAAGCCGTCGAGTTCCCTGGCAACGATCCGTGGACTGTGCTGCCTGTTATCGCATCCGCCGAGCAGCGCATCGGCAAGCACATCGAGTGCATTGCTCTCGACGAGGGTCAGTTCGTCGAGGATCTGTTTCTGTTCACCAAGCGACTACTCGACTCCGGCTACGACGTAATGGTCTCCGGCCTCGAGCTCGACTTTCGCGGTATGCCGTTCGGCGAAATGCTCGATCTGTCGTGGCTGGTGCGCACCTACGGGGGCAACGTGACCGAGTTGGTGGCCTATTGCAGTTGCGGAGCCAAGGCTCTCTACCCGCAGCGTCTGGTCGACGGCATGCCCGCGCACTACACAAGCCCCATCATCATGGCCGGCGACAACTACGAACCGCGTTGCGAGGAGCATTTTGTTCTACCCGGAAGGCCACACTGAAATGGCACGCTTTCGCCCGACTTTTGGGCAAAAGGATGGGGCAGCGCGACTCCACAGATTCACAGGCAATCAGAAGTCCTAGTCGCGCGAGGAGCACATCCACGCGATGAGGCTCCCGATCACGATCCCTGCGGCGAGCACAATGCCTGCAGCCTGCAGCGGGTTCCGCTTGATGGCGTACTTGGCATCGTGAATCGTGTCTTCGGCAAATGTTTTTCCCTGCTTCGCCGCGCGAAGTGCGGATCGAACGCCGTCATCCACAGCTTCGGTAACCACCGATTTGATGCGCGAAACCTCGCGAAGAACATCATCGACCGAGGCCGTTTTTCCCAGTAATTCTGCCATCGCTTCACCTCTTCCTTCCAGAATCGCCACAGTTTCAGCCGCGCTACGCACACGGCGAATGCAATGATGGCTTCTCAGTATCTGATGTGTACCGACCTGTTGGTGTTGTACGGCAGTGCATTTGTGGCGGGGTTGGATTTCGGGCAAAAAATCGCCCCCAAAGGATCACGTCTCTTCGGAGGCGCTTGTAGAACGAACTTATAACACAAGATAAAGACGGGGACCAGTAGCCGGCACTGGAGGTCGGTAGCACGCGGCTACTGGTGATCCCTGCACTAAACGAAGCTAGCCGCGGCTTCCCCTTTCCACTGCTGCCTCGTGTCGCCCGGCTCAAAGAGGGCTCAACTTACGCTCCGCCCGAACCATGTTGACAATCGAAGTGTCTCCTATGTCGTAGGGGTAGGCCGTGACGGCCGTCACACGACTTCGCGCGCAATCCGAATAGTGCATTAGCCTGAATTTCCGGCCGCTTTTGAGTGTTGCGCGCCATCTGGCCGGGGCGCAAACCTTCGCTTTAGGAATTACTGCGCGGATGATTGACAAAGCCCGCCTGCCGCACGAGAATCGGAGATTCAATCTCCTCCAAGGAAGATCCCATGGCAGCTTTGCTCACCACCAACCTGGGCACGACACCGCTGCTGGGGCGGGGTAAGGTGCGCGATCTCTACGCCGTGGACGGCGCACTGCTGCTGGTGGCCACCGACCGCATTTCGGCCTTCGATCACGTGCTGGGCACAGGAATTCCCGATAAAGGCAAGATCCTGACGCAGATTTCTCTCTTCTGGTTCGATCTGCTCAAGGACATGGTGCCCAACCACCTGATCTCGGCGGACGTCGCTGAGTTTCCCGCTTCCCTCCAGCCCTACCGCGACCAGTTGCAAGGCCGCTCCATGCTGGTGAAGCGGGCGTCGATGTTTCCCGTGGAGTGCGTGGCGCGCGGCTATCTGGCCGGATCGGGCTGGAAGGAGTATCGCGCCGAAGGCACGGTCTGCGGCATTCGGCTTCCCGGCGGCCTGCTGGACGGTTCGCGACTGCCGGAGCCAATTTTTACACCGGCAACCAAGAGTCAGGACGGCGCGCACGACGAGAACATTTCCTATGACAAGGTCGTGGCCATTGTGGGCGCGACCGAGGCCGCAGAATTGCGGCGGCTGACGCTGGCGATCTACGGCCGGGCTGCGGCACACGCCGAGGCCTGCGGCCTGATCCTGGCCGACACAAAATTTGAGTTTGGCAAAACGGCCGAAGGGATTATTCTTGCCGATGAGGTTCTGACGCCGGACTCCTCGCGTTTCTGGGACGGGAAGGCCTGGAAGCCTGGCGGCGCACAGCCATCGTTTGACAAGCAATTCGTACGCGATTATCTGGAAGAGATCCACTGGAACAAGCAGGCGCCGGCGCCCGGTTTGCCCGACGAGGTGGTGGAGCGCACGCGGGCCAAGTATCTTGAAGCCTTCCGGCGTTTGACCGGCCAGGAAATTGCATCGTAGCCTCTAAGCGTTACCTTGGGTATCAGCGTTGCCGTGAGAGAACGCGGAGCTGCTTATGGAATGGGTGGATTGGATCATTCTCGCGGTGCTGTTGGGAGCGGTATTTGGAGGTATGGCGCAGGGATTATTCCGAACTGTCTGTTCGCTACTGGGCCTGATCCTGGGAATTGTGCTGGCGTGTTGGAATTATGTGCGCGTGGCAGCGGCATTCAAACCGATCGTAAAGGTCGATGCCGTTGCCGACGCCATTGGATTTCTGCTGATCGCGGTGGTCGTAATGTTTCTAGCCAACCTGATCGGGATCTTGCTCAGTAAAATGTTCAGTGGGATGGGGCTGGGCTGCATTGACGCTCTGGGCGGGGCCATCGCGGGGTTTGTGCAGGGGGTATTGCTGGTAACGATCTGCATTCTGGTCACGGTGGCATTTTTTCCGCAAACGCAGTGGCTCACCCATGCCACGTTGCCCAAGGAGTTTTTCGGGGCTCTCCATTTGAGTACCGATGTAACTCCGGGAGAGCTAAAGGGACGAGTGCGGGAAGGTCTGAAGTCCCTGAAACACGACACGCCGCAATGGATGCACGAAAAAAATGGCGGCGCGTGAGAAAAACGGCTGCACGGCGGAATGAAGCCGGTTACACTATTTGAGCGACACGAGCACGAGGGAAGCGTGAGACGAGAACTGGACAGCCTGGTGACCCAAATGCACTCGAGCGGCGTCCGCTACGAGGAAGCCGTGCGGGAATTCAAGAGGCAGTACTCTGCGCGAGGTACTGGTGGCACACCGGGGGAACCAGTGCAAGGCGGCCGAAGAGCTGGGTATGCACCGCAACACGCTGAGCCGCGCCATGTCCGACCTGGGGCTGGACCTGGCCGAGGTGCGCGCCGGGCTCAAGCGTCCACCGCGCAGCGAACGTCCTGTAATCAGCGTGTTTCGCCAAGGCTACCGCTAACGACGGGAAACAGACCCTGGGCTGAAGACGCAGCCCGACATGATGCCAACAACTTCCGAGAACCCCACAGCCCGCATCGCGATAGAGCCGGACTTCGCCTGGGATGGGCAGGACGCCTATCTCTTCGACATTGACGGCACCCTGCTGCGCAGCCGCGACCGCGTGCACATGGACTCCTTCGCCACCAGTGTCGAGCGCGTGACGGGCTTTGAGATCACGCTGGGCGGCATTCTGCTGCACGGTAACACCGATACCGCCATTCTGCGCGAGGCCTGCCGCCAGGCGGGGATTCCCGCCCAGCTGCTCGAAGAGCGCGTGGATGCCATTCTGGAAGCCATGCGCAACAGCGTTGCCGAGCGGCGTCACGAGCTGGACCTGGCGCTGATGCCGGGCGTGGAAGACGTGCTGCGCCACCTGGCCGAGAAGGGCGCCCTGCTGGGCGTGGCCACGGGCAATCTGGAAGCCATCGGCTGGATCAAGATTGAGAAGGCCGGCTTGCGCGAGTGGTTCCGCTTCGGCGGCTTCAGCGATCACTTTCCCATCCGCGGGGAGCTGTCGCCCATGCGGCGTGGAAGGCGCGCGAGATGGCAGGCCAGCGACGCCAATGTATGCGTGGTCGGCGACACGCCGCGCGACATCGAGGCCGCACACTCCAATTTCCTCCCTGTGATTGCCGTGGCCACCGGCCGATGCACCTTTGACGAGCTGCTCGAGTGCAAGCCCGAAGCCTGCGTCTCGTCGTTGGCCGATTTGCTGGCCACGCTAAAGAGCAGGACATGAGGGGCAAGACCATGAAGCTCCGGCAGCAAACCATAAGCGCACGAATGCGCAGGCGAACTGGTTCCGCAGCGAGGAACTGTTGCGCGGGGTTGTCGCTGCTCCTGCTGGCAGGCGCGCTCCCGGCGCAAACGGCGGCTCCGACCGTGCCTCCAGACCAAAGCACGGCATTGCCCGCAGGGCAAAATGCGCCGCAAGGCTTGACTGCGCCGCCGGCCGCAGCTCCGGACCAAACTGCGCAGCCGCGATCGGAAACTGCGCCGCCGCGGTCGAGCGACAGGCGGCGCGCCGCCAAACTCTATCTCGCGGCGAGCAAATTGTTCCTCGATCGCCAGTTTGAAGAGGCGATGAAGGACTTCGAGCAGGCCGCCGCGCTCGATCCTACGAATGCGGACTATCGGCTGGCCGCTGGGGTGGCGCGCGACCATGCGATCACCGCGCTGATTCAGGAGGCAGCCAAAGATCGGCTGCTGGGTAACGAGGGCGCAGATCGAGTTGCGCTGGAGCGCGCCCGCGCGCTCGACCCCAACAACATCGAAGTCAATCAGCATCTCGACGAGCTTGCCGACGACGTCGCACGCAGCCAGCCGCAGCCGCTTTACGAGCAAAACGAAAGCAACCTGGCTGGACCCGTGCAACTGGAACCATCTCCCGGCCTGCACAGCTTTCACCTGCACGCCGATCGGGAACAAATCATCGCGCAGGTATTTCACGCTTACGGCCTCACGGCCATGCTCGACACTTCCGTGCATCCGTTCCTGACCCGATTCGATGTGGACGACGCCAGCTTTGAGCAGGCCGCACGTGTGCTGAGCCTGGACACGGATACATTCTTCGTGCCGCTGGACGCGCACCGCGCCCTCGTAGCCGCCGACTCACCCACCAACCGGAATCAGTTTCTGCGCCAGGACTTGGAAACGATCTACCTGGCCGGGTTGAGCGACGATGAGCTGAACGACGTGCTGTCGGTGGCAAAGAGTATCTTCCTCGTGCAGCAGGCAACGCTTTCGATGGGCGAACGCGCCATTACGCTGCGCGCTCCCCAACGTACTCTCGAAGCCTTCAACGCCACTCTGCAGAGCCTTCTTGACGGGCGCAGCCAGGTGCTGCTCGACGTGCGCCTCATCCAGGTCGCGCACACCAGCGACCGCAACACCGGCGCGCAATTGCCGCAGAGCATCGCGGCCTTCAATGTGTATGCCGAGGAGCAGTCGATTCTGAACTCCAACGCGAGCCTGGTGCAGCAGATCATTTCCTCGGGACTGGCTTCGCCCAACGATCCCCTGGCGATTCTGGGCATTCTCATCGCCTCAGGCCAGGTTTCCAGTCCGCTGCTCTCCAGCGGCTTCGCCTTGTTCGGCGGCGGGCTTACGCAGTCGGCGCTGGTCCCGGGGTCGGCCACCTTCAACCTCAGCCTGAACACCTCCGACTCGCGTGAACTCGATCAGGTCCAACTCCGCCTCGAGGACGGCGAGAAGGGCGAGATCAAGCTTGGCGAAAAATACCCCATCCAGACCTCTTCCTTTTCGAGCCTGTCGGGAAGCGTCTGCGAACATTCCGGGACTGACGGGGGCCGGCACTTCCAGCAGTCTCAGTTCCCTGCTCTCTTCGCTATCGAGCACGGTGCCGAACATTCCCATGGTGCAGTACGAGGACCTGGGATTGACGCTGACGGTCACGCCCAAGGCGCTGCGCAATGGCGACGTGGCCCTGAACCTTGAGATGAAGCTCGACGCCCTTGCCGGAACCTCGATCGACGGCAATCCCGTGCTCGACAACCGCGAGTATACCGGCACGGTGACGCTGAAAGAGGGCGAGGCGACGGTGGTGGCCACCGAGATGGACAAGTCGCAGAGCCAGGCGATCAGCGGCACTCCCGGACTCAGCGAGATCCCGGGGCTGAACAACGTAACTGAAAAGGATTTGCAGAAGAGCTACGCGACGCTGGTGATTGTGATGACGCCGCACGTGGTGCGCGGACCGCAGGCGGCGGGACACACAGCGATGATGCGAGTGGAAAAAAGCGCAACCCAGTAAAGGCGTGCCCCGCTCGTGCAAGGCGGGAACGGGGCATCATGCATCAGGAATCGGCTACTGGAGCGAGACGCCGTCCAGCTTGGCCTGGAATTCGACGATCTTCTTCAGAAAATCGTAGGGAACCTGGCCAATGGGAATCTCGCGGCCGTTGATAACCAACGTCGGAACCGCGTTAATGCCGACGTCGGTGCCGAGCTTGACGGAGGCATCGACATTGGCCTTGATCTCAGGCGTCGCGGCGCACGCCGAAACCTTCGCCGGATCGAGTCCCGCCTTGATGACCGCGCTGTTGAGGGTGAGGGCGGCGCCGTCGGGAGTTGCAAGGCCATCCTGGCCGTCAAAGACCGCCGCGGCAAATTGGAAGAAGGCCGTGCTGCCGCCCAGCTTGTTCACGCACAGGCCGTACTCGGCCGCCTGCACCGCCGCCGGATGGATAGCCGCAATGGGAAAGCTCTGAAAAACGATGCGCGCCTTGGGAAAGTCCGCGACAAGCTTATCCATGTTGGCCTGCGCCTCTTTGCAGTGCGGGCACTGGAAGTCGGCGAATTCCACAAGCTCGAGATCCTTAGATGCCGAGCCGCGATACGGGCCGTCGGCGCGTTGCTGCATCTTCTCGCGGACCTCAGCGAACGGATGATCGCCAAAGTTGATGATGTTATCGCCGCTGATGATGTGCTTGCCGTCGGGCAGCACAAAGAACGCGAACGCCCCGGGCTTTTCCTTCCCCGTCTTGTCACCGATGTACACGACCACCTTGGTCACGTCATCCACGGAAGTCTTGAGGATGGCCTGCACCTGCCAGACGCGATTCTCGTCGAATCCCCAGTTCGCTGTGAGAAAAGCGTCGACGGTATCCTTGGTCGGCGTTGCGGCGGTAAAGTCGGCCGGATTGGGTTTGGGAAAAGTCGGCGCCGCACTTGGAGCCGGGGCCGAGGGTTCCAGTTGCGGGCATTCGCGACGCGTCAGGCGCCTGCTGCGGCGTGCTGGCATCGGGCGCCGGCGGCACATGCTGCTGGGCAGCGGCCTGGAATACCGGAACGAAAAGGGCAATCAGCGCAGCGGCGCTGAGCAAACGATCAGACGGACGAATCAAGCGGTTCTCCTTAAACGCGGGAAAGCTCCCTTCCAATAGCTTATAACGTTGGCTTGGCAGGGGGCACAGCGAGTGAAAAAGCGAAGGAAGTGAACGGAGTGAAGGTAGTGAAGGAAGTGAACGGAGTGAAGGTAGTGAAGGAGATGAACGGGGTGAACGGAATGGATTCTGCCTCCCGGGCTCACCAACTCGATTCACTCACTTCGCTTACTTCACTCATTTCACTGTCTCACTTCCTACACCTGCACCTTGACCGCAATGGGGAATCTGCGTCCCATACCAAACGACTTGGCCGTCACCTTCAGAACCGGCGCGGCCTGCTGGCGTTTGTATTCTGAGCGCTCGATGAGGCGCACCGTTTGCCGCACCAGTTCGAGCGGAAATCCGTGCTCGGCGGCAATTCGCTCCGGCGTTTCGTAGCGCTCGACATACGCCTCGACGATGGGATCGAGCACCTCGTAGGGCGGCAGCGAATCGGTGTCCATCTGGCCGGGCCGTAGTTCGGCGGAAGGCGGCTTGGTGAGGATGGCGGCGGGAATTATTTCCTGGTCCCGGTTCAACCAGTTGCAGACGGCGTACACGCGCGTCTTGACCAGATCGCCGATGACCGCGAGAGCCCCCACCATGTCGCCGTAAAGCGTGCAGTAGCCCACTGCCATCTCGGACTTGTTGCCGGTAGTCAGCACCAGCGCGCCGAACTTGTTCGAGAGCGCCATCAGGAGCGTGCCACGAATGCGCGGCTGGATGTTCTCCTCGGTGATGTCTTCCTTCATGCCCTGAAAGAGCGGGCTCCAGCGCCTGCGTAAACTCCGCGAAAAGCGAATTGATGGAGATGGTTTCAAAGCGGATGCCGAGATTCGCGGCCAGCTTTTGGCTGTCGTCGATGGAACCCGCGGAAGAATAGGGGCTGGGCATGCCGACGCCGATCACGTTCTCCGCGCCCAGAGCGTCGGCGGCGATGGCGGCCACCAGGGCAGAGTCGATGCCGCCGCTCAAGCCCACAATGGCTTTGCGAAAGCCGCATTTGCGCACGTAATCGCGTGTGCCCAGCACCAGGGCGCGATAGGCGGCCTCGGTGGCATCGTCTTCAGGAACCGGAACCGGCGCGGCGTGGAAGGGATCGACGAGAACCAGATCCTCGACAAACGAAGCGGCCTGCGCAATCAGCTCGCCGCGCCCATTGAGCGCCAGGGATGAGCCGTCGAAGATCAGGCTGTCGTTGCCGCCCACCTGGTTCGACATCAGCACCGGAATGCCGTCGCGGCGGGCGATGGCGGCCAGCATCTCGCGGCGGATGGTGCGCTTGGAATGCCAGAACGGCGACGAGGAAAGATTGATGTGCAGCGCGGGCTTCTGGCGCATCAGCTCTTCCACGGGATCGACGGTGTAGAGGCGGCGCGGCCAGAAGTTCTTGTCGTTCCACGCGTCCTCGCAAATGGTGACGGCAAGGCGAACGCCGTCGAGCTCGACCACCTTCTGGGATTCGGCCGGCGAGAAGTAACGCTGCTCGTCAAAGACGTCGTAAAACGGCAGGAGCCGCTTGTGCTGTTCGAGAAGCAATTGGCCTTTGTCGAGAAGAACGGCGGCGTTGAAGGCTGGCTTTCCGTCCTTTCCGTCCGCAGGAAGGGCGACGCCGGCGAGCACGGCTATCGGCAGCTCGCGCGTCGCCACGGCCAGTTCGTCCACGGCCGATCGGCACCGCACCAGGAAGCTGGGTTTCTCAAGGAAGTCGGCGGGAGGATAGCCGCAGATGGCGAGCTCGGAGAAGACCGCGAGGCGCGCGCCCCTCTCCGCTGCGCGGTGGCTGGCGGCAACAATTTTCTCGAGATTACCCGTAAAATCACCGACCGTGGGGTCGATCTGGGCCAGCGCAATCTTCACAGTTCCATTTTAAATCGCGAGGCAAGCCAGCCGCGTCCTTTGAGACCGCCGCACCCGTCTCGAACGA
The DNA here is from genome assembly GCA_963830785.1 of uncultured Acidobacteriota bacterium. Classification (GTDB taxonomy): domain Bacteria; phylum Acidobacteriota; class Terriglobia; order Terriglobales; family Acidobacteriaceae; genus Telmatobacter. The sequence continues at coordinate 36,009 of CAWHNV010000075.1, read as the reverse complement.
AACCCGCTGTTTCGCTCGCGTACGGATGACATATCCCTGTGATTCAAAATGGCCTGCGCGGTCTTCCTGCAGGAGTGACACGGACCGCTCCGAGCCATGATATCCGGCCGCACCCGAACCCTTTGTTGTCCGAAAACGCGACAGTCCATTGACTCGGACCCCCCAAAAGAGGGATTTGTTCCCTCTGAATCACCGCTTAGACTTGAGTGACCCAAAGGCTGTCTTGCGCGGAGTGCTGTCCCGACGTTGCTGGAGCCTGGAATGTTCGGCCATAATCGGCTTAAGGGCAGGAAGATTGCCGGGGGGATACCATCGACTCGCGAGTGCGGCTGGGCGATTTATTAATCCGCGCAAAGCTGATCACCGAAAGGGATGTGACGGCGGCGCTGGAGCGGCTGAAAACGCACGGCGGACGTCTGGGCGAAAATCTTGTCGCCATCGGTGCCATTGACGACGCGGCGTTGGATGGGTTTATCCACCGCATTCCGAAGGAACCCAAGGATATTGCGGCCACGGGCATCGAGGAGACCGAACTGCTGTCCCTCCTGATGAAGGTGATTTATTCCTTCGGTCTGACCACCATCGCCCAGTTTGCGGACGGCATCAAGCTGCCGCTGCCGATCATGATCGACCTGACCCATCTTGCCATCGAACGGGGGTTGCTGTACACGCTGGGAGCGCGCAACTCCGAAAGCCCCATTGGCTTGACCTATGCGCTGACCGACGAGGGCCGGCGCTGGACGCAGGAGGCCATCAAGCGCTCGGGCTACATCGGACCCGCTCCGGTGCCCCTGGCAGATTTTATCTTTCGCGTAGGTCTCCAGAAACCGACCAACGAACGCGTTACCGGGGATCGAATCCTCAAGGCTCTCAGTGAGCTGACACTCGCTGACAGTGTCGTGGAACAAACCGGACCGGCATTGAATTCGGGCAGGGCCATCCTGCTTTACGGTCCGCCGGGGAACGGCAAAACCTCCGTCGCGTTGAGCTTCGCCAGCGTCTTCCAGGATATGATCTACGTACCTTACGCCATCATGGTAGAGGGCCAGATCATCCGCTTCCACGATCCCAGCGTGCATATTCCCATCAGCCCGTTGGTGGAGGGCGAAGACGATGACCCATCTTTTATCCGCCACGAAACCTACGACCTGCGCTGGGTGACGTGCCGCAGGCCCTTCGTGATCACCGGCGGCGAACTGACGCTGGAAATGCTCGAGCTGCGCTACGACAAAGAGGCCCGCTCCTACGAAGCCCCGCTGCACATGAAGGCGTTGGGCGGATGTTTCTTCATCGACGACTTCGGCCGGCAGCTGGTGAGTCCCACCAATCTGCTCAATCGCTGGATTGTGCCGCTGGAAAGCCGCGTTGACTATCTCAAGCTGCACACCGGCAAGACCATCAGCATTCCGTTCGAGGAACTGGTGATCTTCTCCACCAATCTGGAGCCGGAAGACCTGATGGATCCAGCTTTCCTGCGCCGCCTTCCCTACAAGATCGAGGTGGGTCCGCCGGACCTGGAGCACTACCGGCTGCATCTTCGAGAGAGAGTGCACACGGCAGGGCCTGACGCTGCGCGAGGATGTGTTCAACTTCATCGTGTACATGGTGAGGGAAGAGATGGGCCTCGAGCTTGCCGCCTATCATCCGCGCTTCATCGTGGACCAGGTGGTGGCGACCTGCCAGTTCCTGGGACGGACCCCCGAACTCAAGTCACCCTATATTGACTACGCGATCAACAACCTGGGAGTCCGCCGCAGATCCAAACCCGAAGGCGATTCCAATCAGCCGCCGGGCAGCGCGAAAAAGCAGCCGGACCTCAACATGCCGTCCGATGTCTTTGACGAGTCCTAGAGCAAGAGCCACACGCAAGGCAATCTACGAGCCGGTGCCGGCAAAGACCACGGCGATGGTGCGCAGGATGATCTTGAAATCCAGCCAGATGCTCCAGTTGTCGATGTAGGTGACGTCGAGCGAGACATAGCTGGCAAACGATGGATCCTGACGGCCCTGCACCTGCCACAGACCGGTAATTCCCGGAGTGACATCCAGGCGGCGCAGGTGGCTGAGGTCGTATTTGCGCACTTCGCCGGCCAGCGGCGGGCGCGGACCGACGATGCTCATGTCGCCGACCAGAACATTGAAGAACTGCGGCAGCTCATCCAGCGAATACTTGCGCAGGAACCGTCCCAGGCGGGTGATGCGCGGGTCGTTCGAGATCTTGAAGAGCACGTCGTCGCGCTCGTTCATGTGCATGATCTCGGCGCGGCGGGTATCGGCGTCGCGAACCATGGTGCGGAACTTGATGCAGCGGAAAACCACTCCCTTTTTGCCGATGCGCTCAGAGGTGTAGAAGACCGGGCCGGGCGAATCCAGCTTGATGGCGATGGCGACGGCCACCAGCAGGGGCGACATCACAATCAGCGCCAGGACGGAGAATACGGTATCGAAGACGCGCTTGAAGAAGAGCCCCAGTTCCGGCACCTCGCCGCGATGCAGCGGCATGGTGGGAAACTGGCCGATGTACTCGATGGGGCTGTTCCAGGCCACGGCGTCGTACATATCGGGAACCACGCGCAGATCCACGCCGTGAACGCGCGCCTGCTCCAGCACGTCCTGAACGATGCTGCGCTCGCAGGGCGTGGTGAAAAAAATCTCGTCGATAAACTGCTTGCGGGCATTCTGGAAGAGAGAATCGAGCGTGCCCACAACGTCGCCTGGCGGCAACGGCGCGCGCGAATCGGAACCGGGAAGCTCGATGAAGCCTTTGAAGGTGTATCCCAGATGCCGGATGCTGTCGAGATGGTGGCGCAGAGCTTGCGCCTCAGGTCCGGTGCCGACAATGAGCACGTTGCGCGTATCCAGGCCGCGGTCGAAGCGCCGATAGAGAAGCATGCGATAGATGAACCGCCGCAAGCCCAGCGCGATTGCCACCAGCAGCACCGTGCTGATCACGATGCCGCGCGGAATATCGTTGGCATGCACCAGGTAAAGCGTGCCGGTGAGCAGCAGGCCCGATGTGAGGCAGGCCTGCGCGCTGAGTCTCTGCTCATGCAGGAAGTTGGTGAGGCGCGCCGGCGTGTACAAGTGCAGACGGCGGCTGGTGACGATGAGCGTAAAGGTGAATCCGCACAGCAGGGCCAGCAAAATCCCCATCGAACGGCCGTGAATCAGGGTTCCGTGCCAAAATCCTCTGCGCTCCGTCCAGGGGAGTGGTATGAAGCTCGAAGATCGTGGTCACAGCCGCAGCAAGGCAAACCGTTACGACATCCAGGACCATCCAGAGTTTGGCCGTGCCGCGAGTGTGCCGCGCGGGGCCACCCGAGGCGCTCGATTCCCATTCGGCCGACAAAGCCAGGGAAGACGACAGCCTTTGCCAAAAATCCGAACTCGCCATAGGAGGAACGCAGACCTCAAATTTTCATCAAGCGCCTGGATGGCGTGCTGTTGAGAGTGATTCGCAGGGAACGAAAGCAAAACAGAAATGCATCGCAACATCGGGATTGGGTAAACGAGCCCGGTTCCCCAATACCAATCCTTCTAATTTCCCCCATGCCAGTCCTTCTAAGAAGTACCCAGGAAAAGCCAGAGAGTTGCCTTTCAATTCCTTGGGGCCGCCCCCGTGCCACGGCGAGGCCAGCCTCTCTATTGCATCAGACCACCGTAACTCATAAATACCTATGCGCTTAGCATCGCGCGTTAGGAAAGCCTGACGCCAACGGAGCTTGATCCAAGTAAACATTGAATCAAAAGACCTAATTGCGAGGTTTTGAGGTCTTTCAGGCGATAAAAATTTCGCAACAAAGCAACCTGGAAAACTTATTACAAGCACGGCATGTGGGGAGTCCCTGCACTTGTGCCCCACCATTTTTGACACATTTGGACCTTAAACGCAATTGCTTTTCCCAAGCCTCACCCAATTAAGTCAAAGCTGCAAGAGAATTGCGGGGCCGATTAGGTTACAACAGAGAGCAAAGCGTTGTTACCGGTTTGTCTCTCTATCTTAATAATCCTCTCATGTTACAGCGGAGTTGTTACAAAAACAACAAAGTCTTTATACCGTGGGCAATACATAGGCATCAAGGGTCAAAAACAACTGGATATCAGGATCTTTGGAGGCCAGAAACGCCTCCAGGGGACCGAAGAATAATGCCCTGCCCTGATGCAGAAACAGGATCGTATCGGCCAACTGGCGAGCGAAACGCGTGTCGTGCGTAACCACGATACTGGTAAAACCCAGTTGATGCTTGAGGCGTTGAATCAGTCCGCCCAGACGGCGGGCAATCAGGGGATCGACCATGGTCGTGGGCTCGTCGTAAAGCACGACTTCAGGTTGGGCAGCCAGAGCGCGCGCCATGGCCACCGCGCGCTTGCGCCCGGTGGATAGGCTGGATGGCAAATCGTCGGTAACATCTTCCGCTCCAACCAGGCCGATCAACCGGCCGACGATCTGATCGATCTGGTCATCGGCCAGGCCGCCGCGCTCGCGCAAGGGGAAAGCCACGTTTTCGCGCACACTGAGCGAATCGAATAATGCGCCATTTTGAAAGACCATGGTGACGCGCTTGCGGATAGCGCGCATGCCCTCTTCGCTGAGGCCGGTGATCTCCTGGTTTTCGACGTGAATCGACCCCGCATCGGGCTTCAGAAATCCCATAATCATGCGCAGCGACACCGATTTGCCCACGCCGCTGCGGCCAAGAATGCACAGGGTCTCGCCACGCTCGACGTAAAAACTGACACCCTCGAGAACGGGCCGGTCGTCGAACGAAATCGAAACCCGATCGAACTGGATGATGGGACCTAAGGGAGGTGGTCCCGGCGGAGCGATGGAGGGCGGACCGCCGGAGTCAGGCGGCTTCGCCAGCGCTTGAAGTTCCGCTTGCAGCGGCCGCAACGGATCGGGTTGGGAGGATTGGTCCGACATGCCTTTCAGAACAGATTACGCGATGCGCCGAGTTCGGTGCGTAGCGCGAAGCGCCTCGGCCCGAGCAAGATCGTCCGGTGTATTCAGGTTCAGAAGCCAGTGAATCGGTGGCAGACCCAGCGGATCGGAAACTTCGCCAGTCTGGACGACCAATTCGACGGCGACGCTGCTGACTGACTGGCCCACGGCTGCGGAAGCCGCGCGGAACGCAGAAAAACAGCCGTACCGCTCGGAGTCGAGCTCGTTTTGCAGCGCCGGCAATGCGTTGCGGTCGAGAACCGCGGGAAAAGTCTGCGTAAAGCCCGAAACCGAGCAAACGGTGACAGCGGTGCCCGTAATTCGCGCGCGACGGAGAAGGAAAATAATGAGCGAGGGCGGAAGCAGAGGCAGATCGACCGGCAGAAACACGGCGTAGCGCGCGGAAGTGGTCGAGAGCGCCGTGCAAATGCCGGAGAGAGGACCAAGACCGGGCGAGGCATCCTCGATGACTGGCGCGAAAACTTCAAGAGCCGCGCGGGTGGACGCGGCCGCGCCGGCAATCATGGCCGGAACGCCAGCCTCCTCAAAGATTGAAAGCGCATGCACCACCAAAGGCCTGCCCGCAAACTCCAGGAGCGCCTTATCACGGCCCATGCGGCTCGATCTGCCCGCCCGCGAGCACGAATCCCATGGCGTCTGTCGCGTCTGTCGAAGCTGTACGCTCTGTCATCCTGGTCGTAGCTTATTGCATCGATCTCCGCCTTATTCCCTCAGTCCCTTAGTCCCTCTCTCTCAACTGCCGACCTCCTCCAGAAAGCGGATGAGCGACTCGATGCCCAGCTCGAAGTTTTTCAGGTTGAACTTCTCGTTGGGCGCGTGGAGATTGTCGTCGGGCAGGCCGAAGCCCATCATCACGCTGGGCAGGCCGAGGTGGCGATCGAAGTCGCCGACGATGGGAATCGAACCGCCGGAGCGGATGAAGACGGTGTCTTTGCCCCACACCTCGTGCAGCGCGCGCGTGGCGGCCTGGATGTACGGGTTGTCGACGGGAATCAGGCACGGCGTCGCCGGAGTGAATCAGCCGCACGTCGACATCGACGCCGGCGGGCGCGATCTTCTCCACGTAGCTCTTGTAGAGTGCGAAGGTCTTGGCCGGCGTCATGCCCGGAACCAGGCGCATGGAGACCTTGGCAGTGGCCTTGGCGGGGATCACGGTCTTGGCGCCCGCGCCGGTAAAGCCGCCGGGAATGCCGTGCACGTCGAGCGTGGGCCGCGCCCAGGTGCGCTCCAGAACGCTGTAGCCGGCCTCGCCGACCAGTTGCTTCGAGCCCACCTCGGTCTTCCGGTACTCCTCCTCGTCGAAGGGCAGGCTGCGCCATGCGGCCAGCTCCTCGGGACTGGGAGGAATGATGCCGTCGTAGAAGCCGGGGATGAGAATGTGGCCGTTTTCGTCTTTGAGCTTGGCGATGATCTGCGCAAGCGCGACGAACGGATTGGGCGCCGCGCCGCCATACATGCCGGAGTGCAGATCGGTTTTTGCGCCGCGCACTTCGAGCTCGGTGTAGATCATGCCGCGCAAGCCGACGCAAAGCGTAGGCAGGCCGGGCGCAAACAGCTCGGTATCGGAAACCAGCGCGAAGTCGGCCTTGAGATCGGCGGGCTTGGAGGCGACGTAGTTCGCAATTCCCTCCCCTCCCACTTCTTCTTCGCCCTCGAAGAGCACGCGCACATTGACGGGCAGCGAGCCGTTCGCGGCCAGCAGCGATTCGAGCGCCTTGACCTGCGCCACCACCTGGCCCTTGTCGTCGACCGCGCCGCGCGCGTAGATGTTGCCATTGCGCTCGGTGGGCTCGAAGGGCGGCGAGAGCCACTCGTCGAGCGGATCGGGCGGCTGCACATCGTAGTGGCCGTAGATGAGCACCGTCGGCTTGCCCGGCCGCATGCAGCCAGTCGGCATAGACCAGCGGATGGCCGTCGCCCTCAATCAGGCGCGCGTTCTCCATGCCGATGCGCTTCAGTTCGGCGAGCAGCACTTCGGCGGCCTTGCGGCAATCGTCTTTGTGCTCGGGCAGCGTGGAGATGGATGGAATGCGCAGCAGGGCCTTCAGCTCATCCAGAAATCGAGGATAATTTTGGCGGGCAAATGCAACCGCAGAAGAAGACATGAAATTTAGTTCCCTTCAAAAATCGGACAGTTGAGAGTATAGACCGGCAAGGCAGCCCAGCGTATCGTCCCGGCGGCATCGGTTGCGCTTTATCCGCAGAGCTCACCTCATGGCGGTAAAATGGCTGGCAAATCCAACTTGCGAAGTTGGGATGGTGGCCAAATGCGGACCTTCAAGAATTGCGCTTTCAGGGGCATTGCGGCAGTCGCGCTCCTGGCGATTGCGGTAAGCGGAGAAACAGTGGTAGGTCAAGGCGCAACTGACACGGTGCGTCCTGATGTACTCGCGGCGAACGATCCGTGGCCCGAATTCAATCTCAACGTAGTGGTGCTCGACAAACAGGGCGCCCCGCAAGCCGTCGACGTTTCAGGATTCCAGCTCTTCGAGGACGGAGCCGAGCGGCCGCTCCACTTTCGGGGTTCGCTGGACTCGCCGGTGTCGGTTGTATTCGTTATCGACTCCTCGGGTTCGATGTACGGGCGTGAACCCGCGGTCGTCTCTGCTGTCGCCTCGATCGCCAAGTCATTACCGGCAGGCAGCGAGGTCGCGGGCATCACGTTCGCCGATCTCGCTTTCCTCGATCTACCGTTTACTCCTGCATCCAGCGCGGACTTCTCGTATCTCAACCGAGTCGGAGATCGCGGCGGAACGGCGCTTTACGATGCCGTCATTCCGGCAGAGGACTATGTCATCACGCACGCAAAGTACCCGCGGAGGTCGCTGGTTATTGTGAGCGACGGCGTAGACAATGCTTCTCACGTTTCGAGGGGAGTAGTTTTTCGGAAGATGAAGCAGCCGGGCGCGCCACTAGTCTATGCGTGCCTGCCTTCGAAGGCGCGAATCCTGCAGAGTGAGCTGATGGCTGGACATATCAATATGGACTTTCTCGCGAAGGAGGGCAGCGGCACGGTATCCAATCTCGATCCTGACCCCGCATCCGCTGCTGCCCAGATCGTGGCCGCGGTTCGCAGTCAGTACGTATTGGAATTTACCGCGGCCGACACCGCGCGCGATGGCAAGGCGCATAAGCTTGAGGTGCGACTCCCGATCAAGGACGTGAAAGTTCACGCGCTTCCGGTCTACTACGCTCCCGCAAAGTGACGGTCAGTAACGCGCCACGACTGGATCGACCTCGACGGACCAGGCGTCGATGCCGCCGCGTAGCGATTGGGCCTTCTCAAAACCCTGCCGGCGCAGCCACGCGGTGACGTTCATGGACCGCACTCCGTGATGGCAGACAACGATAAGCCGCTCGTCCACGTCGAGCTCTTTCTGTGCGCGAGTCGGCACTTCGCCCATCGGCAGGTGCAGGCAGCCCTCGATGTGCGTGGTAGCAAACTCCCAGGTCTCGCGCACGTCCACGAGCCGGGCGCCCTTTTCGCGCAGGATTTCGGCAGCTTCAGCGGGGGAGATTTCATAGCTCAGCATGATTCAAGTTTAGACGGTGCGCAGTCCCACCCTTTCGCAAAAAACGCGAAAGGATGGGGCACGGAGGCGGGATTTTATTGCCGAATCAATAGGAGGAACGCGTCTTTAGCCGGATGGCATGGCGAAAAGGTAAGCTAAAGGCTGAGCGGAACGCCCCTATGCAGAACGCGGTAAAAGTTTTGATCGCCGAAGACGAGCCCAACGCACTGGCAGGCCTCGCGGAACTGATCTCCGGATGGGGATACAGCACCGAGACCGCGCGTGACGGCGTGGAGGCGTGGGAAAAAGCGCAGGCATGGGATCCGGCCATTGTGGTCACGGATCTGAAGATGCCGCGCCTGGACGGCATGGGGCTGCTGGCCAAGCTCGCCGAAGGCGGCGTGGGCTTGAGCGCCAACATGGCCGTGGTGGTGCTCACCGCGATGGGCTCTATTCAACTGGCCGTCGAAGCCATGAAGCTGGGCGCGTACGACTTTCTGCCCAAGCCGGTGGACGCGACGCGGCTGAAAACCATCCTGGCCAACGCCACGCGGCAACGGCAAACCACGATTGAACTTGAAGTGGTGCGGAGACGGCTGCGCGAATCGGGCGTGCTCGGCGCGCTGGTGGGCAGTTCGCCGCAGATGCGCGAGATCTTCGGACTCATCGAGCAGATTGCCCCGTCGAACGTGCCCGTGCTCATCACCGGTGAGAGCGGTACGGGGAAGGAGTTGGTGGCGCGCACACTCCACGATTTAAGCCCGCGGAAGTCGCACCCGTTTGTTGCCGTCAACTGTGCGGCGATTCCGGAAACGCTCATCGAAAGCGAAATCTTCGGCCATGAAAAAGGCGCATTCACGGGCGCGATGGAGCGCAGAGCCGGGTGCTTCGAGCTGGCCTCGGGCGGCACACTGCTGCTGGACGAGGTGGGCGAAATGCCCGCCGGCACGCAAGCCAAATTGTTGCGGGTGCTCGAAGAGCGCAAACTCCGGCGGCTGGGTGCGCGCACTGAACTGGACGTGGACGTACGCGTGCTCGCCGCCACCAATCGCGATCCCCGCCACGCCGTGGCGCAGGGTCATCTGCGCGCCGACCTCTTTTACCGGCTCAACGTCTTCAACATAGCCATGCCGCCACTGCGCGAACACATGGAGGATTTGCCGGCCATGGTAGAGGCGATGACGGCCGACATGAACCAGAAACATGGGCGCAAGGTGCCGGGGGTCTCGGCGTCCATGCTGGACCGGCTGATGGCCCACAGCTGGCCGGGCAACGCGCGCGAACTGCGCAACGCCATTGAGCGGGCGGTGGTCCTTTGCCCCGATGGCGTGCCGCTCGACGCCGGGCATCTGCCCCAGGGATTCGGCGAAGACCAGAGCCTGGAATCTTCGGCCTTGGATGGCAGCGTGGTCACGGTGCGCGTGGGAGCAACGGTCAACGAGGCCGAACGGTTGCTCATCCTGCGCACGCTCGAAGTGACGGGCCAAAACAAGACGCGCGCCGCTGAAATCCTGGGTGTGAGCCTGAAGACGCTGCACAATAAGCTAAAGGAATACGGCCAGGAGCGGCATGAATTGAAAAGCTGAATGATGTTTAGAGCGCGGTGAACGTAAATTGCGTCCGCGAAAGGGCACGACTCCCAAAACCGCTGAAATGTTTTTGGAGAGCTACACGCGAGAGCTTTCAACTATCGGCCATCCATGCGCCTGAAGACCAAACTCGTGCTGGCCATCTCGGCCCTGGTGTTCCTCATCGCAGGGCTGATGTCGCTGCTGTATGTGCACCAATTGGTGAAAGCGGCGGTGCACCAGACCTACGACACCAACCTGATGGTGGCGCGGCAGGTGCGATTCGCGCTGCAGAACGCGCTGGAGAGCGGCCTCCGAGACCGCACCGTCGATCCCAACAATCCTGGTGAGTTGCGGGAACTGGTCGCCGAGACGGTGCGCAACGATGCGCAGCTGCAGGCAGTGCTCGAGTCGGTCGAACCGCTATTCGGCCACGGTATACGACGTCAACATCGGCGACAGCCAGGGCATGACACTGCTGAGCACCAATCCCGATAACGAAGGCAAGCCGCTGCCTTCGCGCCCCGGCTACGAACAACTGCTCAAGGCCAGTCCCCTGCGCATGATGATCGAGGCCTTTGGACAGCCGACGGTCTTTGACGTGGTGGCGCCGCTTGAGAACAACGGCAAGCTCTTCGCCACCGTGAATGTGGGCGTGCACACTTCGTTGCTGCGCGCGGTCTACGAGCCGCTGCTCAAAAATGCACTGCGCCTGATGGCGCTGGCGCTGATCGTCGCGCTGGCAGCGGCCTTCCTGCTCAGCAACCTGGCCCTGCGTCCGCTGACCGAGATCAGCCGGCAACTGGATCGCCTGACCGCGGCCGGAAGAGGCGCCAGCCGAGGACAAAGCGGCATCAAAAAAGGACGTTGCGGCGCTGGTCTCGACCAAGATCGAGAAGATCGGCCAGCGCATGCGCAACGTGGAAGAGGTCTACTCCGCGTTGCGCGAGAATCTCGACCAGATTCTCGGCAATCTGCAGGACGGAATCCTGCTTTTCACCGAGGACAAGCGCGCGGTTCTGGTTTCGGAAGCGGCGCGCAGGTTCCTGGGCATCGATCGCGACAGCATTCTGGGCCTCCACGCGCGGGAAATCTTTCCCAACGCAACCCTGCTGGGCCGGACCGTGCGCGAGGCTGTGGAAGCGGGCGTGAACATGGTGCAAGGAGGAGATTCGCACCGAAAACGGGCGGCGTATCCAGGCCTCGGTGGATTTTATCTACGACGATGAAACGCACCGCGGCCTCGGTGCGCTGGTCACGCTGCACGATCTCGAGTCGGCGGAGAAGATCGAATCGGAGCTGGAGCTTTCGCGGCGCATGGCGGCCATCGGGCGTCTCACCTCGGGCGTCGGCCACGAGGTCAAGAATCCCATCAACGCCATCGTGGTGCACCTGGAACTGCTGAAGTCGAAACTGGGCGGGGCCGATGGGCCGGCGACGCGGCATCTAGAGGTGATCGATGCCGAGATCCGGCGGCTGGACCGCGTGGTGCAGACGCTGGTGGACTTTTCGCGGCCGGTGGAGCTGCGATCTGCGCGAGCAGGATCTGCGGCTGGTGATCGGTGACGTGCTGGCGCTCGCCGCGACGAGTTGACGACGCGCGGGGTCAAGCTATCGAGCCGTCTGCCGGAGGAACCGCTGATGGCCAACGTGGATGCCGACCTGCTGAAGCAGGCGGCGCTGAACGTGATCCAAAATGGCGCGCAAGCCATGCCGGAGGGCGGGCTGCTTGGAAGTGACGCTGGAAGAGGAACTCAGCGCGCGATGGGGCGCGCCGCCGCAAGGCAATGGCCTCGAACGGGCGCGTTCTGCCCGCTCCATGCCCAGGTTCGCCGTGCTGCGCATTGCCGACGAGGGCGAGGGAATTCCCGAGGAGATTCGGGATAAGATTTTCGACCTCTATTTCACCACCAAGAGCGGGGGCAGCGGCATAGGACTGGCGATGACATACCGCATCCTGCAGTTACATCACGGGAGCGTCGAAGTACAATCGAGAGATGGCCGCGGCACGGAATTCCTGCTGCGAATTCCACTCACCGCCGCGGACCGGGGACGCCGGCTTCCAGCAGCCGGCGAGCATTCCAAGACGAGACGGGGTTGGGGAAATGAAGTCGCCTGCCAGGAGCGTTGCATGGCTGCTGCCGTTCTTGCTCACGGGCTGCTTTCAACTGCCGTTTCACAAGAAGCATCCGGCGCAGGCCCGGATGCTCGCGCCCCGCGTTCAGCCATCCCGGGCCATTCCCCTGGTAAACATCGACCTGCCGCCCACGGATACGGTCATTGCCGCGTACACCATCTACAACATGAGAGAGGAAGCGCAGCCGATCCCGCAGCCGTGCGACACCACAGACCGCCCAATCCCAATCCCGACGATGCCGTGACTGCACCTGAGCAGACGCCACCTCCCAATCCCGCAGTGAGCGCCATCGGGCAACTTTCCTCAGGCGACCCTGCGAACTCTCGCCAGCAGACTGAGAATTCCATTGCCGACATCGAGCGCCGCTTGAATGGCATCAATCGCACGATGAGCGACTCCGAGCAAAAGACCGCCGATCACATCCGGGAATTTCTGAAGCAGGCCCGCGCAGCTCTCGCGTCTGGTGATGTGGAGGGAGCGAACACGCTGGCCGGTAAGGCCCAGGTGCTGCTGGCGGAGTTGACGAAGTAAGACTGGTTCCTGCGCCTCTGCTACTGCTCGCCCCAACTCAACTTGCTGCGCAACGCATCAAAGAAGCCGCTGTCGCCCAGGCGGACCAGCTTGACGGTATGGCTGGAGCGGCAGCAGCGCATCTCGTCGCCGCGGCGCAGTTCAACCTTTTGCTGGCCGTCGATGGTGAGCAGCGCGACATCGGGAACGCCCTCCACGCGGACGGTAAGCGAAGCGTCGCCGCGCACCACAATGGGCCGCAGCGTGAGCAGATGGGGACAGATAGGCGTCACCACCATGGCGTCCACGTCCGGCGTTAGAATGGGCCCGTTGGCGGCCAGCGTGTAGGCCGTCGAACCGGTGGGCGTGGAGACGATGACGCCGTCAGCGCGAAAGCTGGCCACACTCTTGCCATCCAGTTCCACGGCAAAATCGCCCATGCGGGCGATGTCGCCCTTGGAGACCACCACTTCGTTGAGCGCCTCGAAGCTCGCGATCTCGGCGCCCTGGCGCCAAAGCCCGGCGTGCAGCATGGCCCGCTCGTCCAGAGTGTGGCAGCCGGCGCACCAGTTCTCGAGTGTGGCGTAGAGATCGGCGAGACGCACTTCGGTGAGAAATCCGAGAAAGCCGAGATTCACGCTGAGAATGGGCGTACCGACGGTGGCAAAGATGCGCGCCGCGGCCAGCAGTGTGCCATCGCCGCCCAGCACGATGACCAACTGCGGCGCATACGAGGGCAGCTCCGCGCGATCCACCGCGGGTGCGGCCGATGGTGTAGCTGCCGCCTTCGCAATCCAGCACCGGCTCGTAGCCGTGCTGGCGCAGCCATCGCAATCAGTTCCGGCAAAAGCTGCTTGAGCTCTTCGCGATTCGGCTTCGAAACGATGGCGACGCGGGTCATTGGTTCGAGTGTAATGGATCAGGCCCGGAGCTGACTGCTCTTGCGTAAAGCAGAAACTCGCGGTTGCCCTCGGCGCCGGTGATGGGCGACGGAATGGTCTCGACCACCTGCCAGCCCAGCGAGCGCACGCATTCCGCCACCTTATCGATCGCCAGCTCGTGCGCGGCGGGATCGCGCACAATGCCGCCCTTGCCCACATGCTCGCGCCCGGCCTCGAACTGCGGCTTGACCAGGATGACGGCTTCCACCAGCGCGGGCGCGGCGGCCAAGACCGGCCGCAGAAGAAGCGTGGCCGAGATGAACGAAACATCCATGACCAGCAGAGTTTTTTGCTGGTTCTGGACGGGTTCCGCGAGCGATCCCGGCTCCAGCAGCCGCGCATTGGTGCGCTCCAGAAGGCGCACGCGCGGGTCGTTGCGCAGCTTCATGTCGATCTGCCCGAAGCCGGTATCGACGGCCGTGACGTGCGCGGCGCCGTGCTGCAGCAGGCAATCGGTGAAGCCGCCGGTCGAGGCGCCGACGTCGACGCAGGCGCGGCCCTCGACGTCGATCTTCCAATGCTCCAGGGCCGCGGCCAGCTTCAATCCTCCGCGGCTCACGTAAGGCTGATCCTCACCGAGCAGGCGGATCGGGCGAGTCCTGCGCAACCGCCGTCCCGGTCTTGTCGATCTTCTGCTCGCTCACGAGCACGCGGCCGGCAAGAATCATCGCACGGGCGCGCTCGCGGCTTGCTGAACGAAGCCGCGCTCGACGAGAAGCAGGTCGAGCCGTGATTTTCCGGGGCGCGTTTTGCCCGCATCCGGCATGGACGTGGACACTCCCTCTAAAAACTGAAGGGCCGTTCCCCTGGAGGAATGGCCCTTCCGATTGCACTGAAGCGATCTCCGCAATCTACGGAGTGGCCTGGCACTGGGCCAGCGAGTAATTGGTTGTGCCAGTTGCGGCACACCATGCCGGATGGCGACAGGTTGCACGGCTGGCCGTAGCCCGGCACGCGGCTGCTGTAATTGTTGTTGCCGCTGTTGCCGTTCTGCGAAGTGGTGCGCACATCCACCACCGTGCCTTCCACCAGTACCGTCGTGTCTACAAGGTCGGTTACGGTCGGGCTCGATTCGATGATGGTGATGTACGGACTGTCGGGCGAGGCCGTGTAGATCTTGGCGTACTCGGAGTTCTGCGTGTTCACCACGGTGCGCGGATGACCGACCACGGTAATGGTCTTTTCCACCGTATACGTAGACAGGTTGACCACCGTCACCGTGCCGTTTTCCGCGCCGTCATTCTGATTCGCGGTGTAGGCCTTGCTGCCGTCGTAAAGTACCGTCACGCTGGCCGGATTGGGCGTGGCCGTATTGCCCACAGCAACGGTGTGCACGGTTCCAAAGCCGCTCGTGATCGCGCCGCAAGCGGCATACGTGGTGCAATTGTTGTTGGCGTACGTGTTCTCGTCGTTGCCGTACTCATCCAGTGGAACGTCGATCACGCTGATTGTGCCGCCCTCGTAATTGGCTACGACAAGCTGCTCGGTCGCCGGGACGTACTCCGCGTAGACGGGTCCCGAACCTGCCGGAAGCTGAATGGTCTGATGGCACGTCACCCATTGCCCGTTCTGATTCTGGAAGGGCGTGCAGGCGTCGAGCGTGTTGTTCCTGGTGTTGATGACCGTGATCGTGTCGTCGCCCCGATTGAGGACAAACAGGCGCTGCTGGTCGCTGGACGGCACGGCATAAACCGGGCATTTGCCCACCGGGATTGCCGGGTCGGTGGTATTGCTGGAAATCTCGATTGGGGTTGCTACGCCGTTCGTGCTCACCGTTCTCGGCGTCAGATTGCACGTCATCGGCGCATTATTCGCAACGTTCTGGCTCAGCACGTATTCGCGCTGGCCAGAAAGCGTTGGAGATCCAGCGATAAACATCGGCATGGTCGCGGTGCTCGCGGAGGTTGCCACAGGAATCGCCAGCTTGAATGCCTGCGGCGATCCTTGAAAGATATCGACCACATCGCCATTCAGATCGGTAGCCCAAAGCCCTGACGAGGGCGGCATCAGATTCACGATCCGCGAAGTCGGTGACAAGGTAGAAAAGGAAACATTCTTGGTCTGCAGCGAAGTCGTGATGGCAAAGTTGGAGAGTGTGCCGTCGCTATTTACCGTGTAGCCGGTGGCGCCCAACTCATCAAGGGTGAACGCGGTCGGTCCTGGACCTATTGTTGCCTCGGTAAGAATCGAATCGCCCGAGTAATCGATCAGGGTGACTACGCCATCCGTGCTGACGCCTGTGGTGGAAACCACGACCACGTACGATGTGGGCTGCGCAGCCGGACCCGTGCTGTAAACCGGGGTGACCGTCGGCCTGTAGTTGTCGCCGCAACCTGCAATTAATGCAGCAATTGCAAGTGCACCGCCTGCCTGGGCCAACAACGCGCGCCCCTGGCCTGAAATCATGGGAAAAAGCCTCATTCTGAATGTTTCCTGCTTCCTTGTGATTGTAAATCAGCGGGGTGGCCTGCAGCGGTTGTCGAGTTGCTGCAGCAGAGAGCCGCAACTGCCATGTGGCTTTTCCAACCCGGCGTCCCCACAGACACGCCTTCGTCTGCGGGGTGGAAGAAAATCCACTCCGGTCCGCTCTGAAAACGCCACATAAAAATGGAGAACCGCTCCGAACCCTCACCCCGCTCTTTCACTTTCTTGCGACGTGGCAAAACAGGATTGGTTATCGATTTCTGCCGCGTGCTTTCTGCCGGGCGCGGCCCAGGGGATACGATGAAGCGTGACTGAAAACAAGCTGACTTGGCAATCCAAGCTCGTGTTGCTTGCCGTACTGCCTTTTGCGGGCGTTGCAGTGGTCCTTGCCTGCAACTGGTGGGCCTCCCAGGCAGCTCCGGTCGCCATCTGGACCGTCGGTCTCAGCGTCTTGCTGGGACTGGTTACCTGGAGGCTGCGGGCTGCCACTCCGGCAGCCGCGCTCACCGGTGCACTGATCACGGCCAGCCTCATGTTTTCCACCGTTGTGGTTCCTTATTTGCCCTGGCATACGGCCCTCGTCCCTATACTCGCCGTTTCCCTGATCACATTTGCTGCCACGCGTGCCGGCCACCGCAAAAAGGAGTGGCTCGGAACCGCGGAAGAGCGTAGAGGACGCTCCGCCTCTCAAGTCGCCGCCAACCTGGGCCTGGCAGCGCTGGTCGTGAGCAATCCCCTGCAATCCTGGCTCGCGGACTCCAGCTGGGTGCCCCGGCACGCCGCCACACCAGCCATGCTCTTTACCCTGGCTGTAGCGGCGCTGGCTGAGGCCGCGGCCGACACGACTTCCTCTGAGATCGGGCAGGTCCTCGGCGGGCGTCCGCGGATGATCACGTCATTCAAGACGGTCGATCCCGGCCGCGACGGCGCCATCAGCCTGGCCGGCTCCCTGGCCGGAGTGGTTGCCGCGGCCGCCGTCGCCTACGCGGGAATGTGGGCGCTCGGCGGCGGCTGGATCATGTTTGCGGTGACCTGCGCCGGGGCTGTCTTCGGCCTCTTCTTCGACAGCCTGCTGGGAGCCACGCTCGAAGAACGCGGCTTGCTAAACAACGACGCAGTGAATTTTCTGTCGACGGCCAGCGCAGCAGGGTTTGCTCTGGCATTGCTGTGTGCGATGCACTAAATTTCGACAAACTTCGGCACTCGCACTCACACTCGCTCCCTTGTTCCCCGGCCCCTTGTTCCCTGTCTCAATGCAGATCCAGCCGCCAGAATGTGTAGCTGAGAATCTCATGTGCGATGCGCGCGTCTTCCTGGGTCTTTTCTTCGGTGGCCGGGCGCGGTCGCGGAGAAGTCAGTACATCCAGGCCATCCGCGGCGCAAATCTCGTGGATGCGGAACATGTGCGTGTCGTCGCTGACCACCACGAGGCGGTGCAGGCCGTTGACGTGCGCGATCACGACCATGCGGCGCGCCGATTCCTCGGTGTTGCGGCTCTCAGTTTCAGCAATGATGGCGCTTTCGGGAACGCCCTTGCTCATCAGGTATTCGCGGCCAACCGAGCCCTCGGTGTATTGATCGCCGCCGGGCCCCCCCAGCGTGATGATCAGCGGTGCGATGCCTTCGTGGTAAAGTTCGAGCGCGTGGTCCAGGCGAGCACGGTAAACCGGCGAGGGCCGCCCATCGTATTCCGCCGCGCCCAGCACGCCGATCGCATCAGCGGGCGCAGCCTGATCCAGATGAGCATAACTATAGATTTGTGCGTAGACCCACCCGATCCAACCCAGCGTTCCGGCCACCAGAAGCAATACCAGCGCCGTCGCAATGCGAAGACCTATGTGGCGACGCTTCGGATTGGATGGGACAGACATAGGACAGCGTTCAGGTTCCAGGTGCCAGGTGTCGATCGTGAGTTCACAGTTCTTAGTTTCGCACCGCTTGCCGGCTCGAACTCTGATCTGCTTCCTATTCCCTGTTCCCTACTCCCTACTCCCTGCTTTTCTCACCGCTGCAGGACCATGACGATTTCGTGGGTGGGGATCGCGCCCTCGCGCAGAATCTCCCATCGTCCCTCGCCCAGCGTGAGATCGACGATGGTCGTGGGCTGCGCCCGGCCGGTGGGGCCGCCATCAACGATGAGCGGAATGCGGTCGCCGATCTGATCGCGGACGCAGGCGGCGTTGGTACACTCCGAAGCTCCCTGCAGATTGGCCGAAGTGGCCGTGATGGGCAGCCCGAAGCGCTCCACCACCGCGCGCGCGAATGGCCGCGTCGGGCACGCGCAAGGCCACGTTGCCGGTATTGGCCGTCGAGCGCAGCGGCAGCTTGGTTCCGGCGCGGACAATAATAGTCAGCGGACCCGGGCCAGAAGCGATCGGCCAGCTTGTCGAGCAGCGGATCGGTGTCGCGCGCCAATTCGTAGGCCTGCCTCAGGCCGGAAATCAGCAGCGAAAGCGGCTTGTGCTTCTGGCGGGTCTTGATCTGGTAGATTTGCTCCACGGCGTACAGGTTCACCGGGTCCACGGCCAGGCCGTAAAAGGTGTCGGTAGGCAGCGCGACCACACCGCCTTTGCGCAGGCAGGAGACGATGTAATCGATCCGGTCTGGTTGGGGTTCATCGGGATGAACGCGCAAAATTTCCGCCGACAATCAGGCCTACCTCGGTTCCCGAATAGAAAAATTGAAAGACAGAGGCTACAGAATCGGAAACTATCACAGCACCAGCCGTGGTGCAAGTTTTGCGGGACCAAACGCAGCACCTGCCGCCGGCGAAAACAGCTGTAAAATCGGCCACAGCGCTCAGCAGGCGCTTGTTCGATGCCGGTTCGCGTGGTGGAAAGCAAGGACAATGCGCGCCTGAAGGAGCTGCGCAGGGCGCTGGCCGCCGCGGGCCGCAGCGCCGTCGGCCGCGTGGGTATCGAGGGGCCGCATCTGCTAGAAGAGGCGCTGCGCGCAGGCCTGCGCGTGAAGACGATTTTTGTCGCCCAGGACGGCGAGCGCCTGCTGGACGCATTGCCCATGCCGCCGGAGACCGAGATTCTGCGGCTGCCAGCGAAACTGCTCGATTCCGCGCTGGCCACCGAGACGCCGCAGCCGATTGCCGCACTGGTTGAGCCGCCGGACTGGACCTGGGCGCATCTTCTCGAAGCCGACGACAGCCGAAAGCCGCTGGTCGTGGTGCTCGCCGGCCTGCAGGATCCCGGCAATCTGGGCACGATTCTGCGCTCCGCCGAGGCCTTCGGCGCCACCGGCGTCGTGAGCCTGCCGGGAACCGTGAGCGCCTGGAACCCGAAGGCCGTGCGCGCCTCGGCGGGCAGCGTCTTCCGCGTGCCGCTGCTTGCGGTCGAGCGAACGGGAGTGCCTTGAAGCGCCTGCGCGAGGCCGGCGTGAAGATTCTTGCCACCACCGTGCGCGCCGCCCAGCCCGCCGATCTGGTCGACATGGCCGGCCCGGTCGCTCTCCTCATCGGCAACGAGGGCAACGGCGTGCCAGACGATCTGGCCGCGCAAGGCCGACGCGAGAATCACCATTCCCTGCCCCGGCCCGGTGGAAAGCCTGAACGCCGCCGTCGCCGCCAGCGTGCTGCTGTACGAAGCGGCGCGGCAGCGAGCACTTCGCGTGAACGATCCCGCGGCAAGCCACAACACTCCTCCAAGAGCCTGCCCCACGCAGTGGGAGGAGCGCGGCGATGAACCTCTTCGACAGTGCGCCGAAAGTTCCACTGCACTCCTCCAAAAGTCTGCCCATCGGAGGCGCTCCTTTGGCGGAGCGGATGCGCCCGCGCAGCCTGGACGAACTGGTCGGCCAGGAGCACCTGGTCGGTCCCGGCAAGCCGTTGCGCGTGCAGATCGAGCGCGACGACGCCAGCTCCATGATCTTCTGGGGTCCGCCGGGCGTGGGCAAAACCACGCTCGCCAAGATCGTCGCCGAAACCACCAAGGCCAGCTTCATCGAGTTCTCGGCGGTCACCAGCGGCATCAAAGAGATCAAGCAGGTGATGGTCGACGCCGCGAAGGCCGCCGAACTGCACTCGCGCACCATCCTCTTCATCGATGAGATTCACCGCTTCAACAAGGCGCAGCAGGACGCGTTTCTGCCCTACGTCGAGCGCGGCACCATCCGGCTGATCGGCGCGACCACCGAGAATCCCTCGTTCGAAATCATCTCCGCGCTGCTCTCGCGCTGCCGCGTCTATGTTCTGGAGC
Source organism: uncultured Acidobacteriota bacterium (assembly GCA_963830785.1). GTDB lineage: Bacteria > Acidobacteriota > Terriglobia > Terriglobales > Acidobacteriaceae > Telmatobacter. Next base: position 15,749 of record CAWHNV010000075.1, on the reverse strand, counting down.
CGCTCAAAGAGGAGCAGATCGTGCCTGCTGCTCAAGCGCGCGCTGGCCGACAAGGAACGCGGTCTGGGCGCGCTCGAGCTCACGGCCGACGACGATGCGCTGGAGCTGATTGCGAGCTACTCGAGCGGCGACTGCCGCAGCGCCTACAACGCCCTCGAGGTCGCCGCCCAGCTCGCCACGAGACGAGAAGACACATCACCAAGGCCATCGCCGCCGAAGCCGTGCAGAAGCGCGTGCTGATATACGACAAGGACGGCGAGGAGCACTTCAACCTGATCTCGGCGCTGCACAAGAGCGTGCGCAACTCCGATCCCGACGCCGCCCTCTACTGGCTGGGCCGCATGTTGGCCGGCGGCGAGGACCCGCTGTATCTGGCGCGGCGCATCGTGCGCATGGCGGTTGAGGACATCGGCCTGGCTGCGCCTGAAGCGCTGAACCTGTGCCTCTCCGCGAAAGATACCTACGATTTTCTCGGCTCGCCGGAAGGCGAGCTGGCGCTGGCCGAGGCCGTGGTCTATCTCGCGCTCGCGCCCAAATCGAACTCCGTCTACACGGCCTGGGGCGCGGTGCAGGAAGAGATCGAGACACACACGCCAGGAGCCGGTGCCCCTGCATCTGCGCAACGCACCGACGCACCTGATGAAAGACCTGGGCTACAGCAAAGGCTATCGCTACGCCCACGACGAAGAGGACAAAGTCGCCGACATGGATTGCCTGCCCGAATCGCTCCAAGGCCGCCGCTACTACCACCCCACGCAGGAGGGCCGCGAGAAGCAGTTGGCCGCACGGCTGGAAGAGATTCGGAGGATTCGGACGGGGAAGCGAAGCGGGGGCTGACGATCAGCTACGCCAACTCCACGCTTGTCATCCTGAGCGACCGGAGCGCAGCGAAGGGAGTCGAAGGAACTGTGGTTGCTCTTGCACGTTTATCCCCGATCGGCTTGGATCATTCCGCGATATAGATCCTCTGCGGTGGCAGCGGGAGGCTTCATTGGTAAGGTTTGTCACAGAAAAAGAATCTGCCTATGTTGGATGCTGCATTTATTGCGGCGAAACCCGAGGAAGACTAACAGAAGAGCATGTTTCTCCGTTCGCGCTGAACGGGTGTATCACATTGCTCGACGCAAGCTGTCTCGAGTGCAACAAGGCAACCACAAAAGTGGAAGAGTATGTCCTTCGGCGCATGTGGGGCGCGGCCCGCGCGGAAATGGGTTATCGAACGAGGCGCAAAAAGGGAGCTAGCGATCTCTATCCAATCACGATAATTCAGGACGGCGTCAAGACCGTTCGGGAAGTCCCGCTCAAAGATGCTTTGAAGATTATCGAATTGCCAATTTTCAAGGCGCCAACGAGTCTTGATGGACGAACCTTCCAGGGCGGCATCGAATGCATTTCCAAAGATCAGTTTGTGCTGGTTGAACAGAGGGAGGACATCGCAAAGAGGATTGGCGTTGATGAGGTGTGTCCCCCGGATTGCGATCCCGAAATATTTGCACGCTTTGTCGCAAAATGTTCCTACGGATACGCAATTGAACGATATGGAATCGAGGCTTTCGAATCCATTTATGTTCGCTCAGCAATTCTCGGAAACACGAACGTATCGGGCGATGGGTCGGATCGCCGGACACCCGTGAGCTCCCAGTTCGTAAGACACCCATGTCGGGAGGGTTCAAGATTCTTCCCGACAATGATGTTCTGGTGCGCATTAAGCTCTTTCCGCGCTTTGACGGCGCTGAATACGTCACTGTAGTCGGAAAGATGAAACAGTTTCATGCAGACCAGTACCGCCGGATCAAGGCCGGACGTGAAGCACCAAGGGCAGAATCCCCGTAACGATCACGCCGGGCACGCCAGGCCCCTCGCATCTGGGGACCTAGGAAGGCACAACCCCATGTTCCGTCATTTCGCTCTGGCTGCGGGCGAGGCTGCGGCTGCCTCTTCGTCTTCTTTGTCGAGCGCTATGCGGATGATCTCGTAAGCTTCTTCTTCGAGGCTGCGGCCGTTGCGTTTCGCTCGAGCCTCCAGCCACTGCTTCACCTCAGGCCTGACATTGCGAATGAGAAGCTGCGCCATCGTCTTCCCCTTGGTCTTTACGGTAGCAGGAATCGAACGCGTGTGGTCATTACCGAGGTGCACTGAACGGAATTGGGACACTCGCTGACAGGCCGGTGGGGTCCGCGTATTGCGTCCTTGGTCCCTGCCCCTCTCAGTCTTCGCGCGCACTTCCATTATTCTTCTTCGCGTCGCCTGTGTCCTTCTCATCGCCGGTACCCGTAGCATCTGCGGGATCGACCGTACCCAGCGAATCGTTCACCACACCATCGTCTTCCGGGCATTCGGTTTGCCCGCCAGGCATCTCGTGCGTGGGCTGCGTTTTCTTGTTCATCGCGTCTCCTTGGGGACTAGGATGCAAGCGAGGCTGGCGGCGTTGGGTGATCGCCCACCCTCGCAACTTTTCCACTCCCTTGTCACCCAACTTTAACAACAGCGGCGCTATACTCACCGGGTGCGCTTTCCCAATGCACGCGCACGTCCGCCAATCCATCCCCAAGGAGGTTTTCCAATGAGCGATTGCATGAGTTTCATTCCCCACATCGTGGTGAGCAATGCGGCAGCGGCCATCGATTTCTATAAGAAGGCATTTGGCGCAACGGAAGTTGCGCGGCACGTGGCGCCCAATTCCGACAAGATCATGCACGCGCTACTGGCGATCAACGGCGGCCACCTCATTCTGAACGACGATTTCTCAGTATCGATGGGCCAGAAGCCATCAACACCTGAGGCGCTGGGCGGAACGCCGCTGACCCTGCATCTGCAGGTAGCCGACGCCAACGCCGCGTGGGCCAAGGCCGTTGCCGCCGGCGCTGAAGTCACGTTCCCGCTGAAAGACCAGTTCTGGGGCGATCGCTACGGTCAGTTGCGCGATCCCTTTGGACACAAGTGGTCGATCGCCCAGACCATCGCCAAGCCGACTGCGGAAGAAGTGGAAAAAGGCGCAAGGGAATCATTGCAAAAGACGAAAGAGCACGCCCACGCGTAAGTGGCAGGCGCCCTTCAGTTCGGTGGCAGCGCGATTCACAACCGCATCTAGAAGGCGATGAATGCTCAGGCCGTCCGCGGACGAGTTCGCAGGCGGCCTGATTCCTTATTCCCTTGTTCCCCGCTTTTTAGTTCGCGTACTTCACGGGAGCTCCGACACGGCCGTGTGCAGCTCTTTTGACTCAGCTCCGCTCACTTTCGCTCCGAATCCATTGTTCGCTTGGCATCCCTCGCTCCAGAGAATTCGCGACCGCTCTAGCTAATCGTCGCCGCTCTCGCGTTCATACCGGCATGCCGGCTGCTCGCGGGAAAGAGGACGCCGATAGTGCGGCTTTGGGGTCGCAGCGCCCACGACGCCACGGTAAGACCAGCGATGATTAGCGGGGCGATGACGTGAAAGGCGTAAGCGCCGTAGCCGCCGACCGCGGCACAGGATGCGGCCGCGCCGGTGAGGTCAAAGAAGATGCCGGCGTACGCCCATTCCTTGAGCCGCGGAAAACGCGGCACGAGGATAGCAATGGCTCCCAAGCACCTTCCAGGTTCCGAGGATGAGCGAAGAAATACATCGGGTAGCCGAGTTCTGGCACGACACCATGGGGGTTGGCGCGGAATTGCCAGATCTGCGCGACACCGCCGCTCATGAAAAACGCTACAAGTATCGTCGTGGCCCAATAGACAATGCGTTTTGCTTTCATGGTCAGTCCAACCCTCCAACGACGTTTTCGAGTTTGCCAATGAAACTTGTCCATCCGTACTTCGCACCCTTGTAGCTGGCGCTTTCTTCCGACGGGAAGCCGGAATGCTCCATGCGGAGATGCGTGCCGCCTTCGGTCGGCGTCAACGTCCAGGTGACAACGCTCTCCAAACCCATCGATGCCCAGCCATAAGAGAGCCGTGAATTCGGTTCGACCACCAGAACTTCGCTGTCGATGATTCCGTCCCAATTCGGCACCGGCGTGGAGCGGAAGCTGAACCGGTGGCCCACGACCGGCCGGAAATCATTCTTCATCAGCCACTCCTCGATCAACGGGCCTTCAGTGAGGGCTCGCCACACCTTCTCTGGCGGATGCGGCAGTTCGCGCTCGATTGTCAGAGTGCGTGTCATTGCAGCTGTATCGGTCATTTGTCCATCCTTTTCAGTAGATTTTCGAGTTGATCGAATCGCTCGCCCCAGAACACGCCGTAGTGGCTCATCCAGTCGGCCAGCGGCGCCAAGGCCTTCGGTTGTGCAGTGTAGTGTGTCTCGCGCCCCTCGCGGCGATGCCGCACCAGCTTGGCCCGCTTCAGCACTGTCAGGTGCTTCGAGATCGCTGGCTGCGACACGTCGAACGACCCCGTCAACGCATGTACAGTCTGCTCGCCCTGGCGGGTGAGCCGCTCAAAGATCGCCCTGCGGGTGGGGTCGGCGAGTGCACGGAAGATTTCGGACTCTACGGTCGGCATGAATAATTCATAACCATTTGGTTATGATTTGTCAAGTGCAATATCCGATTTGCCGGATGGCAAACCACGACGCTCCGCTGCCCTCAGTTTGTGTATTTCACAGCGCAGCCATACGACCGCGTGTACGCGTGTGCCACCGGCTTGCCAGCCATGGCCTCTGTCAGCGCGTCGTTCAAATAGTTATCCGCACCTTTGATGTCGCTGATGTCGGGTGTAGCGTGGTCGTCGATCGCGCCCTCGTAAATGAGTTTGCCTTGGGGATCGATGACGTACATCTCCGGCGTCGTCTTGGCGCTGAAAAGATGCCCCAGCTTCCCCTCCGGATCCATCAGCACCGCGGTGGGCACGGCGTGCATTTGCTCGAGATACGCGTTCTCCTCAGCGTCGGTCACGTAGCCCTGCTGGCCGGGCGCTGAGGAAATCACCGTGAACCAAACCACGCCCTTCGCGGTCCACTCCTTCTGCAACGACTGCATGTTGCCGCTGGCGTAGTGCTTTTTGGTGTAGGGACAATCGTGATTGTGCCACTCGAGGACCACGTATTTGCCGCGGTATTCCTGGAGCGAATGGGTCTGCCCGTGCGAGTCAGTTGCTGTAAATTCGGGTGCCGGCGAGCCCACGACCGCCTGTGCGCGGGCCGCAACAGGCACGAGCGCAACTGTGAGCGCCGCGCCTGCGAGAAAAGAGAGTGGCTTCATGAGAGTCGACCTCCTGACTGTGGGAAGTTCGGACATGCGACAAACGGGGAACCGGCGATAGGAATATTGCCGATCACGCACCCAGTTTACTGCTGTTTCGACGAATCCGCGCTCGCTGGAGTTGCAACCCCGGTGGTGAGCTTATTTATAGCGTCCAGGACGATGCCGGGCGTAAGCACCTGCGGTAGCAACCGTGGGTCATTCTGCCCCGCGGCATAGAGCGCATAGACCGGGACTCCGCTGCGGCCCAGTGCCGTAAGTGCCTGTGTGATGGTGGGATCCTCGCGGGTCCAGTCGGCCTTGAACAGGGCCACATTCCTTTCCCCAAACGCCTGCATCACCTCCGGCTGGCTCAGAGCGACGCGCTCATTGACCTGGCAGCTCAGGCACCAGCTGGCGGTGAAGTCCACAAAAACGGGTTGCCCTGCCGCGAGCGCGCGTTGGACGCCGTCGGCCGACCAGGGCTGCCACGCACCAGCGCTTCGTGCCGTGAGGCTTTCGGAAGAGGATTGCGTCGACGCCGATGATGGTGCCGTCGCAAGTTCCCTGGGTGTGGTGATGCAGGCAGCAAGCGCAGTCAACAGAATAAGCGCGGCGACGATTGTCGCCCACCGCTGCGCCGGCCAGCGGCCCAGGAACCATCCGGCAATGGCGAGCAGCAGAAAGATGGCGAGCAGCGCGAGCAGAAGATTCGCGCCGTAAGCCTGCGCGACGACCCACGTCAGCCAGATGACCGTGGCGAAGATGGGAACCGAGACGGCCTGCTTCAGAATCGTCCATCCACGCGCCGGGCCTGGGCAGCAGACGCGTCCATGCGGGCTGCAGGGTGAGCGCCACGTAGGGCGCGGCGAGTCCCAGAGCAAGCGCCGTGAAGATGGCGAAGGTGACGGCGGCAGGCTGGGCGAGCGCGTAGCCGATGGCCGTTCCCATGAACGGCGCGGTGCACGGCGTGGCGACGATGACCGCGAGGACTCCCGTGAAAGAAGCTGCCCGCGTAGCCCTGTTTCGCGGCCAAGGACCCGCCGGCGCTGGTCAGCGTGAGGCCGATCTCGAACTGCCCGGCCAGCGAAAGTCCGAAGAAGAACAAAAGCCCGGCCAAAACCAATAAGAAAATGGGCGACTGGAACTGGAATCCCCAGCCCAGCGTGGCTCCGGCGGCGCGCAGCCCCAGCAGCAGCCCAACCAGCGCCCAGAAGGAGACGAGAATGCCCGCCGTGTAGACCAGGCCGTGCGCGCGCAGCTTGTGCCGCTCCTCTGTTCCCGAATTCACCAGCGCCAGCCCTTTCAAGAACAGCACGGGAAAGACGCAGGGCATCAGGTTGAGCAGCAGGCCGCCGAGGAAAGCGAAGAACGCCGTGCTGGCGAGCGCGGCGAAGGAGAAAGCAGGCGCAACGGGCGGCTCGGCGGTGTTTCCAGGCAATGTGAAAGCAGGTGCAGCGGGCGGAGCGGTGACAATTCCGGGCGATCGCGGCAATCTCGTAGTTCCTGCCGCCCGAGAGTTCGAGCACGCCTTTCAGCTGCGCCGGGTTCGTAGTGAGGTTCGCGTCCTTCTTCAGGTCGAGAATCGAGGCCCGTTGCCGTGGGCGTGACAGTTTGCGGCGCGGGATTGTCGAGGATGTCCTCGTCTTCAGGAAAGAATTCCGCCTGCGTTTCACGCTGGTCCGTGGTGACAGCGAGGCGAAAACCGGTGGGCGTGGGCTGGAAGACGGTGGTGTCGCCGGAAGGCAGCGCTTTCGGAAGCGCGTTCGTAAGGCGATTCCAAAGCTCCTGGTCAGATGGAGAAATCAGGTTGACCGCCGGAGCTCTGGAAATTACGTTGACGTTCTGGTCCAACTCCGCCTTGCCGGGGATACAAACCTCGCGGCAAACCAGCCAGTCAACCTTTGCATGCAGAACGACTGAACCCGGCTTGGCAGTCGCTGCGGCCTTCACTGTGAACGGGAAAAGAACCTCGTTCTCGTAACCAAAATCCATCAACGGGCCCAGCGGCAATCGTTGCGGCGCGGGAAACTCGATGGCGCTCGCCGTGATGCCGGCGGGCAAGCTCCACTGAATGTGCGGCGGCTCGCCGGAGTCGCCCGCGTTCTTCCAGTACACATGCCAGCCAGATTCGAGCTTGAAGTACAGGCCCGCATTCGCAGGAGTTCCCCTGTTGAGGTTCTGGTTGGGAAAGACCAACTGCACATGCAGGTGCGCAACATCGGCCGAGTTCGATGCGGCAAATGTGAGAGGGACCGCGGCAGATGCGGCAATCAGCGCGAAAATCATCCGGAAACAGCGCATGAGAAAAGAGAGACCGTGCTCCTAACAATTGGACTCAGTGTACCGGACGAAAGGTGCATTGGTACGGCTGGCGCAGCCGAAACCGAGGAAATGGCAGGCCTGTTGGTATGTTGTATGGCGCACGCAATCTGGATCGCGGCGGGAATCGGCAATTCGCAGAGGCGGGCTCCTTTTTTCTTGCGCCAATTCTCTCCGCCTGTGCTAGCTTTGTTGGAGTCGACCCCCCTCCCCCAAATTCACAATTCGGACTCCAGGAGGAAGATTCCATGAGAATTCTCACTGCCCTGACTGTTCCCGCTGTGTTGTTCGCCTCTCTCACTCCTCTCGCCGTTGGCCAGACTAGCCAATCGTCAGCAGGGGCGCTGGACGCACCGCTCCCGGCTTGCAGCGGCGTGTACAGCATCGACCGGCTCGTCGAGCTCAAACCCGGTGTGAGCATTGACCAGTACATGAGCGCTCTGAAAGCTCACCAGGCCTGGTACAAGAAGCATGGCTATGATGACGTGATTTACGCAACGCAAGTCATCGAGCGCGATTCCGGTTCTGGAAAGGCTGTTTACTCCAGCCACACGATTCTCACCCGCCACTACTTCAAGCCGACGAGCCCGCATCCCAAGAAGGACGCTGAATGGGATGCTTTCGTAAAGATGTACACCGATGCGTCGGACCTGAAGGAAACGTATTTCTCCTGCACTCCCATGGCCCATGCACCACGCTCGATGAAAATGGCGTCAAGCACGATGAAATAACAGGAACGCGCGAGAGCCTGTGATTGTGGTTAGTCAGATTTCCCAGGGGGCCGGCTGCTCGCCGGCCCCTTTCGCGTGCCTGCCTGCTGACTGGCTAGCTCCGCTTCCCATGCAGTTCCGGCCGCGCAGCGTGCTCGCGGAAGATGCAGTCGTTCTGCACGCACTTCACCCCAGCCGCACGAGCGCGCGCTACAGCCGCGTCGTGAATGACCCCGTCCTGCAGCCAGAGATATGGAATGCCCAATCGGATTACGTCGTCGACAATGGCAGGAACATGTTCGGAGGCGCGGAAGACGTCCACAAGATCGATTCCCCGCCCGGTTTCTGCGTGTGCCGCGCCCTGCGCGCGATCGAGATCGGCATAGCTGGGCCTGCCGAGCACTTCCTGAAACGCGGGATTCACGGGAAAGATGCGATAGCCGCTCCCGGCAAGATAGCGGCCGACATTGAAGCTGGCCCGGTGCGGCTTGTCGCTCATGCCGATGACGGCGATATTGCGCGCGCTGCGCAGCATTTCGTCGATGAGATCGTGTTGGTTGGTCATAGTGTTGCGTGATTCATGATTCGTGGTTCGTGATTCGTGAGTCGTGGACCGTGGACGGTGAATATTGGACCAGGTGTGAAGCGCGATCACGATTCACGGTCCACGATTGACGGCCTCTTACATTTCCAAATCATCCTCAGCACCCGTCACCACTGCCGTTCCGCGGCGTTTCGCGAGCAAGTAGCCTCTCAGGAACGGCTCCAAGTAGCCATCCAGCACCTTGTCCACGTCGCCCACTTCCACCTTGGTGCGGTGATCCTTGGCCATGCGATAGGGCTGCAGCACGTACGAGCGAATCTGTGACCCGAAGTTGATTTCGAGCTTGGAGTCTTCGAGCTTCTTGCTTACAGCGCGCTTCTTTTCGACCTCATATTCGTACAGCCGCGAGCGCAGCATCTTCATCGCCTTCTCGCGGTTCTTATGCTGCGAGCGCTCGTTCTGGCACTGCACGACAATTCCTGTCGGCAGATGCGTCATGCGCACGGCGGAATCGGTGGTGTTCACGTGCTGGCCGCCCTTGCCGCCGGAGCGATAAGTATCGATGCGCAGGTCTTCCACTTTCAGATCGACGTGAATCGTCTCATCGATTTCCGGCGAAACATACACCGAAGCGAACGACGTGTGGCGGCGCTTTGCGGAATCGAAGGGCGAGATGCGGACGAGACGATGCACTCCGCTCTCTCCGGCCAGCATGCCAAATGCGTTTTCGCCGATGATGGTAAAAGTGGCCGACTTGATGCCCGCCTCTTCGCCGTCCTGGTAGTCGTTCATCTCGGTCTTGAAACCCTGCTGCTCGGCCCAGCGCAGATACATGCGCAGCAGCATTTCAGCCCAGTCTTGGCTTTCGGTGCCGCCGGCCCCGGGATGCACGGTGACAATCGCGTTCAGCGCATCGGCCTCGCCGGAAAGCATGGTGCGCGCTTCGAGGTCCTCCGCGAAAGTGCCGAGTTCCTTGATGCTCTTCTCCAAATCCAGCAGAACATCCTCGCCCTCTTTGGCTAATTCAAAGTAGGCATCGATGTCGCTCGTGCGGCGCACAAGTTCATCGTCGTCGGCCACAAGCTTCTCCAGCCGCTTGCGGTCGCGCATCAACGGCTTGCTAGCTGCCGGATCGTTCCAGAGAGCTGGATCGGCCAGCTTCTTTTCTATTTCGGCGAGTTCCCTGCGGATGCGAGCAGGGTCAAAGATACTCCCGCAGGTCGCGCACTTGGTTGCGCACGGGAGCGTAGGCGAATTCGAGATCGTTCAGCGACATGGGCTCGTGGGACCTGACTTTGATTTGAACTGTGAATCTGTGTGCTCTCGACTGTTTTCAGAATATCATTGTGCCGGTTTTCACGGGATCTGGCCTATACGTTCGAATACGTTAACGAGCTTCATCCGCTCGGAGGGATCGAGTTCTTTGGTTACGTCTATCTTTCCCTTCATTAGCAATACCGATCGTTGGCCGCACTCGATAAGAACACGCGCCGCTGATTGTTCGGGCTCGTCGATGGTGTCATGCATTACCGAACATGAGCGCGCGCCGTGAGAAGCCATTGCCGCCAGCGCGCCAAGCACGGCGTCCATTTCGTCCCTTCCAGAGGAATACCACTCTCGCTCCGCGCAAATGACCCTTCCGCCCTGAAACCAAATGCTGTAAACATGGTTTCCATCTTGAACGTCCGTTCTCGCAGTGGTTCCGTCTCCAAGCACTTTGTAACCCGCGCTCCGGAATTGGGCCAGAGCATCTGTCTGAGGCATCCCAAGCCAAACTGTTACCGAGCCGAGGTCAACCGAAACTCTGGCGTGGTTGCTGACCGCCTGAGCCTCAGCTGTTAGAGGACTGCTCAAAGCATAGGCGGCTCCGGCCGCAAAAAGACACGTCGTGATGAGCAATCTGTGAATTGCTTCGTGGCTCCCTTTCGGCATTGCCTTTCTCCTTAGTAAATTCATCTAATGCGTAAGGACCCAATCGTTGGGCGGCCCATTCTTACAGGTTGTGAAGGCTGCTCCGGAGCCTCGTAGTACCGCTCATGGCAAAAAGGGCAGTCGCGATAGCTTCCACCGCTGCCATTCACAATTTGTGCCAAGAACACTGGATGAGGAGGCAGTGATTGGATGCATTTCGGACACAATGGATGGTCCCCTTTGTCTTTGTAGAAGAAATATTCATGCGGCCCCAGAGGTCCGACGACCTCATTCCTCAGTGAGAGCTCCGCCTTCAGGTTACGATTTTCCTCGTCGAGTTCGAGCACACGCTTCTGAACATCGAACGATGAATTGTAGAGCTCGTTGACGGCGTCTTTTAAGGCACGATTAGAGGACGCTCTCGCCAGATCGAGGGCGTTCCTGGCAGACGCAACAAGGCCGTTGATAAGTTGAGCAGCAGTCAGGACTGCGGGTGGGATTATCGTCATTCAAGCCTCCGACAAGCCGCACTATGTAAATATGCTACGCCACCTTGATCTCATCGAGGAGTTCGGGATGACCGTCCAGCACTTTAAGCAGCTTGACCAGAGCTAAAGGGGGCTTGGTTTTGCCGTTCTCGTACTGTGAGAAGGCATTGACGACGAGGATCTCGGCTGTCTGGCGCTGGCCGAGAGCGCTCAATCAGTTTTGAGTCGCTTCTGGCGATCGTCGTCGCGCAGATTGCGGACGAAAGACACCGAGTCCTTTAGGTCAGTTCGATCCTTCCAAAGTCCAACCGGCTTCCGCATGGCAAGTCCTCCCGCCCAGCCCACAATTCCCAAACTCAGCACCGACAAAGCCACGCAAACACGTCGCCGTGCGCGGTGTAGAAGGTGATGTCGTCGCGGAAGCCGAACTCGGCGGGCAGCGCGTCGGTCTGGTGGCGGGGAATGCTCTGGCGCACGCGGCCGTAGGGGTCGATGACCGCGGTGACGCCGTTGTTGGTGTCGCGCAGAAGCCAGCGGCGGTTTTCGATGGCCCTCATGCGCGCCATGTTCAGGTGCTGCCACGGAGCGCTGGTGTCGCCGTACCATCCGTCGTCGCTGATGTTGACGAGCACCTCGGCGCCCAGGCGCGCGAACTGGCGCACCTCGTCGGCAAAGACCGCCTCATAGCAGATGAAGACGCCGTAGCGATGGCTGCCGCCATTCTGCGTAGGCAGCAGAAAGACGTTGCGCTCGCTGCCGCGCGTGAACGACCGAAACGCGGCCGGTGAGCTTGTGGGCAAAGGTGAGCAGATTCTGGAAGGGAATGTACTCGCCGAAGGGGACGAGGTGGATTTTGTCGTAGCGGCCCACGCGCTTGCCCGTCGGCGTCCGACGATGAGCGCCGAGTTGTAGTAGTGCCACTGCCTGCGCTCGATGCGTCGAAGGTCCCAGCCGATGCCGCCCACCACCAGCGGCGCCTGCGACGGCGCGGGCGATCGCTGCACGAGCGCCTTTCGAAGCGCGGGTCCGTCTCGATCGAAGGGCGCGGGCGACTCCGGCCAGACCACGAGATCGGGATGCGTGGGATAAGGCGGGCAGATGATTTCGCCCGTGGGCGCGCCGGTCTGCGGAATGCCGGCGATGTAGGTTTTGCATTGCTCGCCGGCCAGACGCGTGAATTCGGCGATGTGGCTGTCCCATGCCGGCCCTTGCCAGTTGTTCGCGGAGCCCACATCGAGATTCGGCTGAATCAGAACCGCTGTCGCCGTGGGCGACGGGCTTGGGCGGCGGAACAAAGACGCCGGCAGAAACCGGAAATCAGCAGCAGGGCTCCGCAGCCGGTCCATGCCCAGCGGCCAGAAAGCGGATTTTTGATCTCGCGCCCCAGCAACAAACCGCCGGCCAGAAGCGCATTCACTGCAACGAGAACGAAGCTGATGCCGTAGACGCCTGTCCACGGCGCGAGCTGGTTGATGAGCGCGTTATCCACCTGCGAGTAGCCGAGCTGATCCCAGGGAACGCTGGTGATGCGTGCGGCGGCCAGCTCCAGGCCCGCCCACAGAAAGGGCGCGAAGGCGAGCGCAAGGCGCGTGGAGCCGGTGGCGCGCCGCACCAGCACCACGCCCAGGCCGAAGAGTCCGAAATAGAGTCCCAGCACCAGGCTGAACCCGATCAGCAGCAGCGTGGGCGCGAACGGCGGCATGTCGCCGTAGCGCAACATGGTGTCGCGAACCCAGTAGCAATTGCCCATGTACCACAGGAAGCCGCAGAGATAGGCGATAAAGAACCCGCGGCGGAGAGGATGGCGCTCGCCCGATTGCGGGTTCCCGAGCAGCGCCCAAAGCAGCGGAACCAGGCCGAACCAGGCAAAGACGCTGCGCCACGGCGGCATCGGCCCGGCGAGCGGGAACGGCAACTCCAACAAGCCCGCGGAAAGAACCGCGGCAGCCCACGGCTTCGCCCCGACGTCCATGACGATTGCATACAGCGCCGAGTGTAAAACATTTACCTGGGGTAGAATCGAAAGCATGGCATTTGCCATCTTCGCAATGCGAGTGCTGGAAGTGATGTTCTTTCTCGGCCTGGCGGGATCGGCGGTGGTGGTGCTGATCAGCTTTTTCGAGGACGGGAAAGAACTGTTCGGCAAAGACTGACTCGGACCGCGTGATTTCGTAATCACTCTCCGGCGCGTGCGGGCGTGGACGCTCGCAGTCGCCACGGCGACCCGGTCAGGAAACCGGCGCAACTTTTCCCGTTGTGGTCAGGCGTTACGCATCCTTTTCCATAGCGGCCTTGCGGTCCTCCGCCGAGAATGCCGCAGCCTTGCCCCCACGCGCTGCGCCCACATAATGAGAAACGGCCGCCATCGTGGCCGCAACTCCCGCTTTGCTGGTGCTGTAGCTCATGGCCGAAGGCAGCGGGATGCTCATGGCCGCCGCCGTCGCGATCGCATCCTGATTCGCCCCCAGAAACACAAAGTCCCAGTTGTATTTGTCCCTCTGCTCCCGGATCATCTCGCCGATCTGCTGCGAGGTTGTACTCCTTGCTCGCGTTCTCCAGGCCGTCGGTGAGCGTGACCACGATGACCTTCGATGGGCGCTCAGACTCCGGGAGCGCCGCAAGCTCCCGGCCCAGTTCGACGATGGTGCGTCCCTGCGCATCCAGCAGCGCGGTCGATCCGCGCGGCACAAACGTGTTCTGTGTTAGCTCCGGACAGTTCCTTGAGAGGCTTGTCGAAGACGGTCTCGTATTGATCGTCGAACTGCACCAGCTTGACCGTGGCCTCGCCGGGAAGCTCCTTCTGCGTTCTGATGAATTCGTTGAATCCCGCCACAGTCGATTCCTTGCAGCTTTCCATGGAGCCCGAGCGATCCAGAATGATCGCAATGCGCGTGAAATTGTCTTTCATTTTTCCTCCTCCGCTTTGGTTTTCGACGGGCTGGTCCTGGCAGGCGTCGCCACGGTGTAGACCACCGCCTTCTCGACCTTGAGCGCCGCGGTGATGCTCTCTCCCGGAGGCCGCCTTCCGTTGTAGACGTCGCTCAGGTACTGCGGAGAAACGCCAAGCCTGGTCGCGAATTGCTGGGCGGTTTGCTCTCCCTGCTGCTTTTTCAGGAACTCCAGGAACTGATCGAGATTCATTCTCTTTACGGCCATGAAGGCAGTATACGTCAAATGACGTATCCGTCAAGTGCCGTAGATTTGCTGCCGCATTCCGCTCTCTTGCCGACGCCTGGCGAGAACCTGAAACCCGCGCGGCTACCGGCGATGCAGTTCGAACGCGATAGGATCTTTATTTTTATTGACACGCATTTGCTGGCAATTAGACTCGTCGCAGAGCGGTGGTTTCGCTCGAACGATTTTCCACCTCCGGTCCCCGGCCGGCTTTCAAGCGATGGCCTCTACCCGAACGACCGTAGCACCTCCAAGTGACCGCGTGCGGCTGATCGTGGCGTCCTCGGTGATGCTCACGTTCATCTCCTTCTGGCGCGCGGCGGCCATCGTCCTCAACGACCTCGGTTCGTCGGCCTTCTACGCCGGCGGCATCGCCGAACAGGCGGTAGGCGCGGCAGCGCCCTGGTTCATCCTCGGCATCATGCTGTTCAGCTTCGCCGTGCGCGCGGTGTACGTCGAAAGCTGTTCCATGTTCACGCGCGGCGGCGTGTACCGCGTGGTCAAAGAGGCCCTCGGCGGCGGCTTCGCCAAGCTCAGCGTTTCCGCGCTGATGTTCGACTACATCCTCACCGGCCCCATCTCCGGCGTCTCTGCCGGGCAGTACATCACCGGCCTTTTGAACGAACTTCTCGCTGTCGCCAATCAGTGGCACTGGCTACCGCCGGCTCTGATTAACCGCGCAACGGTCAGCCCATCCAGCTCGACATGAACTACACGTCGGCGCTGCTGGCTGCCGCCGTGACCATCTATTACTGGTGGCAGAACATCAAGGGCATTGAGGAGTCGAGCGACAAGGCGCTGCGCGTCATGCAGATCACCACGATCATGGTGATCATTCTGCTGGTGTGGGGCTGTTATTCGGTTGCCGTCCGTGGAGCCTCTCTCCCCCCTTCGCCCATCCCCTCCCATTTCCATTTCAGCAACGATGCACTCGGGTTCCTCAAAGGGCGCGGGCTGCCGATCTTCGGCCTGTTTGGCGTCCTGATGGCCTTCGGCCACTCCATCCTTGCCATGAGCGGCGAGGAGACCCTGGCCCAGGTCAATCGCGAGATCGAGCACCCGAAGCTCAAGAACCTGAAGCGCGCGGCAGTCGTCATTGCCATCTACAGCCTGATCTTCACCGGCGGCGCCACGCTGCTGGCGTCGATGCTCATCCCCAACTACGAACGCACCCACATCTATCCCGATAATCTGATCGCCGGACTGGCGATGTTCATGGCGGGACCGCTGGTGTGGCGCATCCTTTTCCGCGTCTTCGTGGTGCTGGTCGGATTTCTGATCCTTTCGGGTGCCATTAACACTTCCATGATCGGTTCCACCGGCGTGCTCATGCGCGTCGCGGAAGACGGTGTGCTCACCGATTGGTTCCGCAAGCCGCACAGGCGCTTCGGCACCAGCTATCGCATCGTCAACATGGTCTTTGTTCTGCAGATGATCACCA
>CAWHNV010000074.1:0-16619 GCA_963830785.1 uncultured Acidobacteriota bacterium | reverse complement strand
TTTGTCGGGCAGTTCTGTTTTGTCTTCTACGGTGCGGAAGCCGTACTTGAAGAAGAAATCAGGAATGCGCGTGAAGAGGCATACGGACTGGATGCCGTGCGTCTCGGCCTCTTCGATGAGCGCTTTGAGAATCGCTCCGCCCGCACCCTGGCTCTTGGCTCCGGGCGAGACCACGATGGAGCGCACCTCGCAAAGATGCGGGCCGTATAGGTGCAGCGCTCCGCAACCCAGAAACACGCCGCCATCGGACTCGGCGACGGTGAAGTCGCGAATGTTTTCGCAGATCTCGGCGAAGGGACGCTTGAGCAGCGTGCCGTCGCCGGAGAGCGAGTTGACCAAATCGTAAATATTGGAGGCATCGTGCAGCAGCGCCTTACGCACCAGCATGAACGGCCTCCGCTGCGGTGGATTTCACAAGCGCGGCGATGCGTTCCGTCGCGGCATCGAGCGCCAGTTGCACGCGTTGGTGCGCGGTCCCGCCGATCACGTCGTGGCAATCGAGCGTAGCGTCAAGCGTGATTGCCGCGTAAAAATCTTCGCCGAACTCTTCGCCAAACGGACGCAGCTCCGCGAGCGTCAGATTGTTCAACTCAACCCCTTTTTCCATCGCAAAACGCACTGCGTGGCCGACCTTTTCGTGCGCCAGGCGGAAGGGAACGCCCTTGTGCACCAGGTACGTGGCCGCGGCCATGGCATTTAAATAGCCCGACTGCGCCGCCTCGCCCATGCGCTCGCGATGGAATTCGAGTGCGGCCGTGAATCGCGCCACGAGCTTGAGCATCTGGGGAACGAAGTCGGCCGCGAAGGCCGGCTCCTGCGTCTCCTGCATGTCTTTATTGTAGGCCAAAGGCAGTCCCTTGAGCTGCATCGCGACGGCTTGCGCCGCGCCGTTGAGGCGTCCGACTTTCGCGCGCAGCAACTCCGTCAGATCGGGATTCTTTTTCTGCGGCATCGCGCTCGAGCCGGTGGAAAAGGCCTCGGGAAGAATCACAAATCCGAACTCCGCAGTCGCGAAGAGCGTAATCTCTTCGGCAAAGCGGCTCAGGTGCAATCCAACGAACGTGAGCGCTTGCAGATACTCGAGAATGAAATCACGATCGCTCGTGGCATCGATGGAATTGTTGGTGGGCGCATCGAATCCGAGTTCATTTGCTGCGATCGAGCGGTCAAGCGCAAGCGTAGCGCCAGCCACCGCGCCCGATCCCAACGGGCAAAGATTCAGCCTTAGGGCGCAATCGGCCAAACGCGAAGCATCGCGCAGCGCCATTTCCACGTACGCCAGCAGCCAGTGCGCAACGAGCACGGGCTCGGCGCGTTGCAGGTGCGTGTAGCTCGGCATCACGACGTCGCCGGCTTTGCGCGCCTGCTCGACGAGCGCCAGCGCCCACGCGGCAAGCCCGTCAATCACGAGTTCGATTTGCGCGCGCACGTAAAGCCGTAAGTCGGTAGCGATTTGCTCATTACGGCTGCGGCCGGTGTGCAACTTCAGCCCCAGCGGCCCGATCCGATCCGCCAACTTGAGCTCGACGAAGTGATGAATGTCCTCGGCCGAGGAGTGGTCGCGCACCTTCGCTTTGCCAGCTTCCGATGCAAACTCCACACTGATCGCGTCGAGCGCCTTCCGCAACTCCGTTGTTTCAGTCTTAGTCAGAATTCCTGCCGCGCAAAGGGCAGACGCGTGCGCCTTGCTGGCGGCAATCTCCTGATCGAGAAGCTGCCAATCGAAAACAATCGACCGCTGCCACGCCTCAAATTCCGCATCCAGCGGCTCGCGGAAGCGGCCTGACCACATCTTCCCGGATTGTTGTTCATTGGGCATTGTTTTAAGCGTACCTGACGCTATTCCTTCTCCGCTCCGTTTTTTAGCTGCGGCATTTCGCTGCCTTTGCTGAGCGTGAGCAGGCCGGTTTTGGCGTAGGTGAGGAGTTTCTCCCGGGTGTCGGTGATGTCGAGGTTGCGCATGGTCAGTTGTCCGATGCGGTCACGTGGAGAAAATGTGGATTCCGTTTTCTCCATGCTGAGGCGCTCGGGATGGAACGTAAGATTGGGCGATTCGGTGTTGAGGATGGAATAGTCGTTGCCGCGGCGCAACTCGAGCGTGACCTCGCCGGTGATGGGTTTCGCGACCCAGCGCTGCGCGGATTCGCGGAGCATGATGGCCTGAGAATCGAACCAACGGCCCTGATAGAGCAGACGGCCAAGCTTGCGGCCATGATCGCGATACTGCTCGATCGTGTCCTCGTTATGGATGCCGGTGATGAGGCGCTCGTATGCAATAAACAGCAGCGCAAGGCCCGGAGCCTCGTAGATGCCGCGGGATTTCGCTTCGATGATGCGATTCTCAATCTGGTCGGACATGCCGAGGCCGTGTCTTCCTCCGATGCGATTCGCTTCCAAAAGCAGTGCGACGGAGTCGTCGAATTGCTGGCCGTTGAGAGCGACGGGCGAGCCCTCTTCGAAACGAACGACGACCTCTTCGCGCTTGATCTCGACATCGTCGCGCCAGAACGCCGTACCCATGATGGGAACGACGATCTTAACGGACGAGGAAAGATGCTCGAGATCCTTGGCTTCATGCGTCGCGCCAAGAATGTTGGAGTCGGTGGAGTAGGCCTTCTCAGCCGACATTTTGTAGGAAAAGCCATTGCGCTGCATGAACGCAGACATTTCTGCGCGGCCGCCCAACTCGTCAATGAAAGCGGCATCAAGCCAGGGCTTGTAAACCTGGAGGTCGGGATTGACGAGCAGGCCGTAGCGATAAAAGCGTTCGATGTCGTTGCCCTTGAAGGTAGAGCCGTCGCCCCAGATGTGGACGTCGTCCTCCTTCATGGCGGCCACCAGCATGGTGCCTGTAACTGCGCGACCGATGGGCGTGGTGTTGAAATACGGCACACCTGCGGTGGTGATGTGGAAGGCCCCGGACTGCAGCGCGGCGATGCCTTCGCGTACCAGCGCGCCGCGGCAGTCGATGAGGCGGGCTTTTTCGGCGCCATACTCGAGAGCCGCGCGCGGGATGGCGTCATAGTCGGTTTCGTCCGGCTGGCCGAGGTTGGCCGTATAGGCGTAAGGGATCGCGCCCTTCTGCTTCATCCAGTGCAGGGCGGCGGAAGTGTCCAGCCCGCCGGAGAAGGCGATGCCGACCTTCTGGCCGATGGGCAGCGATTCGAGAATTACGGACATGCGTACGAAAACCTCAAAGTAGTTGTCGGTGATCAGTTATCAGTTGTCAGTTCGTTCCTTTGGAATTCTGTGCACCGAGCAAGGCTGCCAATTTGATAACTGATAACTAGTTACTGATAACCGGTTACTGAAACTTCTCCACATTCGCCAGGCCGCCCAGCAACAGAAGCAGCAACGCCTTCTGCGCGTGCAGGCGGTTTTCAGCCTGATCGAAAACAATGGACTGCGGACTGTCGATCACCGCATCGGTGACCTCTTCGTTGCGCCGTGCAGGCAGGCAATGCATGAAGACCGCACGCGGTGCGGCTTTGCTCATCAGTGCTTCGTTCACCTGGAAGGGCCTGAAGATGGGCGCGCGCTTCGTCGATTCGTGCTCCATGCCCATGCTCACGCACACATCAGTGTAGACTGCATCCGCGCCTTCGGCGGCAGCCTGCGGATCCTGCAGCAGACGTATCTCGCATCCATTCGCCTCGGCAATCTCGCGCGCCTTGGTCGACAATCTCAATATCGGGCGAGTAGCCACGCGGCGTGGCCACGGTCACGTTGGCACCCAACTGCGCGCCGGTCAGCATCAACGAGTGACACACGTTGTTGCCGTCGCCGACATAAGCAAAGTTGAGTCCCGCCGCTGTGCCGAAATGTTCCTCGATGGTCATGAAATCGGCCAGCGCCTGGCAGGGATGCTCAAAGTCGGAGAGCGCGTTGATCACCGGCACGCGCGAATTGGCCGCCATCTCGGTGATGGTGTCGTGGGCGTAGGTGCGCAGCACGATCACGTCCACCCAGCGCTCCAGGTTGCGCGCCACGTCGGCGATGGTCTCGCGCTCGCCCAGCGGCGGATTGGTCTGGTCAACGAAGATGGCGTTGCCGCCCATCGTATTGATGCCGGTCTCAAAAGCGAGACGCGTGCGCAGGCTGACTTTCTCGAACATCAGCACCATCTGCTTGGCGTCGAGAGCATGGCGGTACTCGCGCGGATTGCACTTGACGTCGTGGCCCAGCTTCAGAATGGCGCGCACCTCGGCGCTCGAGAGATCGGCGATGGAACACAGATCTTCGCCGGCCATGCGTGCCGCCGCAGCCAGAATGTCGGGATCCTTTTCGACAGGAACGGCGGTTTCCTTGCGATCCATGGTGGCTTTGCTAGCCATGATGTTTTCCTCCTGCGGGCGAAATGTGCGCCGCGGCGTGTTCAACAAAGATTTCGTCCAATGCGGCAATCGCCGTATCGATGTGGCTGCGCCCCAGGATGTACGGGGGCAGGAAGCGCAGCACCGTATCGCTGGTGCAGTTGATGAGAATGCGGCGCTTGAGCATCTCCGCCACAGTGAGCTTGGCCAGCTCCGCAGAGTCGAGCTCAGCGGCGATCATCAGGCCTTTTCCGCGCACATCGACAATCGTCTCATGCTTGCGGGCAAGCGACTGCAGGCTGGCCATGAAATAATCTCCCACTTCCGTGGCATGCGCCAGCAGCCCTTCCTTCTCAATCGTGTCGATGACCGCGATGCCCACCGCGCAAGCCAGCGGTCCACCGCCAAATGTGGTGCCGTGCATGCCTGCGTGCATCACGCGCGCAACTTCTTCCGTACACAGCACTGCTCCAAGAGGCAGCCCCCCTGCAAGGGGCTTGGCGAATGTGGTCACATCGGGTTGGATGCCATAGTGCTGATACGCGCACCACTTGCCGGTGCGGCCCATGCCCGCCTGAATCTCATCGACAATCAGCAATGCGCCGGTAGAGTTCGCGAGCGCGCGTGCCTCGGCAAAGAACTCCTGCGTCAGCGGCCGCACGCCACCTTCGCCCTGAATGGCTTCGACGAGAATGGCGCAGACATCGGTGGAAAATTTGGCGCGCAGGTCAGCTACGTCGTTGAAGCGCACGAACTCGACGCCGGGTACCACGGGTGCGAACGGCTCGCGGTATTTTTCCTTGTACGTGGTCGACATGGAGCCGAAGGTGCGGCCGTGGAAGCTTTGCTCGAGCGCCAGAAACTTCGTCCCGATTGTCGCGCCCTCGCTGCGCCGCAGGCCTGCGTATGCGCGCGCCAGCTTGAGCGCGCCCTCCCAGGCCTCGGTGCCGGTGTTGGCGAAGAAAGCGCGGTCGAGGCCGGTGCGCTCCGTGAGGCGCATTGCTAATTCCGCCTGCCCTTCGTGATAGTAGAGGTTCGAAGTGTGTATGAGGGCGCGGCTCTGGCGGGCAATCGTCTCCACAATTGCGGGATGGTTGTAGCCCAGTGCGTTGACGCCGATGCCGCTGAGTAAATCGAGATAACGATCGCCCTTTTCATCGATGATGTATACGCCTTCGCCACCTGCGAAGAGGATGGGGCTGCGATCGTATGTGGTGAGCAGCAGCCGTGCTTCCGCGGCGCGAATCTGTTCGAGCTTCGTCATTCGAAAAACCTCCTATGCCACCATGACTTCTGTGCCCTGCGCCACACGCGAACTGCACAGGTCGGGCAGAGAACTGGCCGCTTCCGCGGGTAAAATCCGTACGCGCTTTACGCCATTCAAGAGCGCTTCCCGGCAGGCGCCCAGCTTGGGCAACATGCCTCCAGAGATGACGGCGCTCTTGGCCATATCCGCGATTTGATCGATGGATAACCACCTCAGTACCTCGCCGTTCGAGCCTTTCACGCCGGGAACATCGGTGAGGAAAACCAGTGCATCGGCACGGCAGGCGATGGCGCACGCCGCGGCCATTTCGTCGGCATTGATGTTGTAATACTCGCCGTCGAATCCCAGCGCCATGGAGCAAAGCACGGGCACGCCGTTCAACTGCCAGATGGCATCAAGCCAGCGCGGATCGCTCGCAGCAATCTCGCCCACGAAGCCGAGATCGGGCGCAGTGCGCTTCTTGCGCGCCCGGAACATCATGCCGTCGCCGCCGCAAAGGCCGACCGCGGGCTGTCCCAACGCGCTCAGCGCGGCTACGAGACTTTTATTGACGCGCCCGGCAAAGACCATCAGCGCGGCATCGCGCGTCTCCGCGTCGGTAATGCGCAGGCCGTCGATGAATTCGCTTTGCTTGCCCAGCGCCTTCAGAGTGCGCGTCAATTGCAACCCGCCGCCGTGCACCACGGCCACCTGGTTGCCGTCGCGCACCAATTCAGCGATGGCCCGGGTGCAGCCTTCCAGCAGCGCCGGATTTTCCAGGCCCGCACCGCCCAACTTGACCACGTACTTCATTCACGGTCCTCCACAGCGAAATTCATGCAAGCCCTTCCGATTCCGGCCAACCAGCGATCAAATTGAAGTTCTGCACGGCTTGGCCGGCAGCGCCTTTCAAAAGGTTGTCAAGGCAACTTACTATGACGGCGCGCTTGCCGTTGGCATCGAGTTGGAATCCGATGTCGGCGTAATTCGTGTGCACTGAGTACTGAATCTGCGGCAGCGCTTTTTCGTAGAACCGGACCATAGGGCTGCCGGCAAAAAAGTCACGATAGACTTCGGCCACACTTTCCCGCGTTTGCGCATTTTTGAAGCGCACGTAGATCGTGGACAGAATGCCGCGCGGAATCGGCAGCAGGTGCGGCGTAAAAATGATTTCTGCGCTCGAAATGCCGATCTGCTCCAGCAGCTCGCCCGTGTGGCGATGAGCAAACACGCCGTACGCAGAAAGATTGTCAGCCGCGTACATGAAGTGCGTCTTTGCCGTCGGAGCTTTCCCTGCGCCGCTCACTCCGCTCTTGGCGTCGGCAACGATGCCGTGCTCAAGATCGATGAGCCCCGCCGCTACCAGCGGTTTCAGCGGCAGAATGATCGAAGTCGCGTAGCAGCCGGGATTGGCGACAAGCCGCGCGCCGGCAATCTGCTTGCGATGCAACTCGGGCATGCCATAAACCGCCTGCGCCTGGGTGGCCGCGGCCGGCTCTGAGCCCTCGTCCGCGAAGGCATACACGGCGCGGTTCGCGGCATCGGTCAGCCGCCAGGCGCCGCTCAAATCGATGACGCGGATTCCCCGCGAGAGCGCGATGGGGATGACCTCGCGCGAAATGCCGTGGGGCGTGGCCTGAAAAAGCACATCCACCCCGCGCTCGCTGAGAAGCTCCCAGGAAAACGGCTCCAATTTCAATTCGCTGCTTCCGTTGTTGTCGCCAAGCTGGGGATGAATCTCGGCCAGCGGAATGCCGCCACGTTCGAGATCCTTGCCCTCCACGCGTCCCGCAAATACCGGCGGCTTGCCTTGCAGGCGGGGATGATGCAGCAGCAACCGCGCTAGCTCCGCGCCGGCGTAACCTGTCACTCCCACAATCGCTGTTTGAACTGTCTTCGTCATCCTTGCAAAATCGTCCTTAACCGGGCGGCTACTTCGCCGGCCTGCCGTGCGTCCATACAAATCACCAGAACCGTATCGTCGCCGGCGATGGTGCCGGCCACCTCCGGCCAACCCTCGCGGTCTAGAGCCGCGGCCACCGGCTGCGCACCGCCCTTCAGCGTACCCACCACCACCTGATTCATTGCCTGCTTCACGCGCAGGCCAAAACTATCGAGCATTTCCCTCAGCGCCGGCGGCTGATCTTCTTCCGGCATGGCGGGCACTGCATTCGCTCCGTTGCCGTTCGAAAGCGAGTATCCGTGCGGGCCTTTGAAAAGTTGCAGCTCGTGCATGTCGCGCGAAAGCGTCGCCTGGGTTACGTGAATACCGCGCCGTCGCAGTTTGCGGCGCAGTTCATCCTGGCTGGTGACAGCATTGCCGGTCAGCACTTCGCGGATTACATTCAGGCGTTGGGTTTTCATAATGCGCTTCTCTTTGCAAACAAAGCAAAGGCGCGGTCCGCAGAGCGGAAACCGCGCTTGAATAAATATACAATGGAATTGGATAAGTATGCAAGGGGATTGTTGCCGAGATTGGGACCCCGTTATACCGGCGGCAGATTTCGCCACAACAAGGGTACGTAGTACACCTCGAGATACGACGAAACCACGAACAGAATCACAACGCCTGCCATGGTCCAAAAGAACAATTGCACCGGCAGCGTGGACGTGAGCGGCGCGTCGCTGCTTTGGTGTTTTGCGCTCGGCATCGCGAAAAGCATTCCGCTGGCGAAGCAGACGCAGGCCGCGATGGCAATCCTCAGCAGCGATAGGCTCAGCCGCTCAAGCCAATCGCTTCCGAGCACAAAGAATGCGCTTTCGAGAACCGCATACAGCGACAAAATGCTCAGAATAAAAGAGAGCGCTCTGCCAATCTCCAGAAACATGCACGCCGCCTCCTCACGCCGGTTCTGGATCTATTTTGGTGCGTTCGGTCCTTCATCGCAAGCCCGTCAGGCGCCCGTCACCGTCCAGTAAACGGCGAACCGTTGCCAACTTTGATTCAACGGCTTCAGCGTAATTTCCTGGCCGACGCTGCGAAACGTCAGCGCCTCGCCGGGAACCGGCTTGATCCACGTAGCCGGATCGGCGCCCGCCGATTTGAGTGGAGGCACGTCAACTGTAGGCGCCTCCTGAATCTCCGGACCCTGATGGTGCTCCAGATCTTCCGCGAGCCCGGTTTTTGCAAACTGCCCGGCAAGCACCAGCGGACCGTAAAGGAACGCTTGCTGCGTGCGGTCGTCGGCCAACGGCTCCGCTGTGAGCCGCATCGGCATCGTCAATTCCACGCGGTCTCCAGCCTTCCACACGCGAGTCAGCGCCAGATAACTGCCGGGAGTTCCTGCAGCCTCCAGCCGCTTGCCATTGATCGCCACGGAGTTTTCGGACGTCGTCCACGCGGGAATGCGCAGGCCAAGCGTCCACGCGTTGGCGGGAGTTTTCTCAACCGTGAGTTCGGTGCGGTCGCTCTCAGGGAAATTCGTGGTTTGTTTCAGACGCACGCCGCGCTCTTTCCAGTTCACGGTCGAGGCAAAGTAGAGGTTGACGATAAAGCGATTCGTCGTCGTGGGCGTAAATCGTGTCATTCAGTTTGGCGAATTCTTCGACTCCGGTTCCCGTGCAGCACCAGAACGTTGCATCCTCGGTGCAGGTCGTCTTCCAGGCACCGGGCGCGAGCGACAGAAAGTAAGTTGTGTGCCCTGTCTCCGGCTCGATGGCGCCAAGCCGGTGATTCACGAGGTTGCGCTCGTAGTAGTCGATTAGGCGGCTGTCGGCGTTCCAATTATAGAGATGACGCGTCAGCTTCATCATGTTGTAGGAGCAGCAGCACTCCTGGTGGTGCGAACTGATGTGCATTTCGATGGCGAGGCGATTGGGACTGGTGAGCCAATGCTCATTGTTGCTCGAACCGCCCGTCGCGTAGGTGCGCGACTCCGATACGGTCTCAAAAAAGAAGCGCGCCACATCGGCGAAGCGATAATCCGACGACAACTCGTAGCGCCGCGCCGCGCCGATCACCTGCGGAACGTGCGTGTTCATGTGCTGGCCCTTCAGTTCGTCGCGGCGCATGACCAGGGGCGTGAAAAAAATCTTCTTGGTGAAGCGGTCGCCCGTTCGCGCCCAGCGGTCATCGCCCGTCACTGCGGCGAGGTTGTAGAGAACGTCGTTCATCCCGCCGTATTCGGTGTTCAGGATGTCCTGCATGTGCTCTTCGGTTTTGGCCGCGGTCCACGCGTCAACCCAGCGCGGCGAGCTTGACGAGGACGTCAAGCGCCTGATCGTTGCCGGCCTGCGTTTTCATGTCGAGCAGTCCGGCCATGATCTTGTGCAGGGTGTAGTACGGCGCCCAGACATTCGCGCGGCGGTCGAGACGGTCGAAAAGTTCGGTCGGGAAAGCGCTGACGTAGCCGTTCTGGTTGAGCTTTGCCTGGCACTCAGCGATTCCAGCCACCAATTCGTCGGCCTTGGTTTTGATCGCGGCGTCGTTCGTGGCCGCGTAGAGAAGCGCGCACGCCGACAGATAATGCCCGACGAAATGCCCGCGGAGCTCGCATTTTGGATCTTCCCATCCGGCAAGAGGCACTGCGGAGGAGGGCAGGCCGGCATTGACGCGGAAGTTATGAAGCAGGCGGTCATTGGGGAGGCGCATGATGTAGGCGCGATTCCATTCACGCGCTTGCTGAAGGGGCCCGGCTTCGAGTGTGACATCGCGCAGAGCGAAGAGTTGGAGCCTGGGCGTGATTTGGTCGCGCGCAAAACTGAGCGGCGCGGCGAAAGGCTCGGGGTCGACCACCGGGGGATGGCGATTGTACTGAGCTTCGGTCTTTGGGGCCTTCTGCGCGGACGGGTTCGCGGTTTGCCCAGGCGCAGGCTGGCTGTGAGGGACTCCAAGCAGACTATTTCCCGCGGCCAGCCCCACAGGAGCGATGGCAAGGCTTTTAGCGAACTCTCTCCGGTTCAGCTTTCTCATATGCGTCCTCCGCGGACGTTCGGTAAACGCTTACCAGCTTGTCACCGCGACGTGAATTCGGAGCGGTCTCACTTCAAATCGCGCCAGTTGGGTCCGAATGCCAGGTCGGCGACAAGGGGAACCTTCAGTTTTACGACGCCCTCCATTTCCGCTCGCACCATGGTCGCGACCTCTTCGGTCTCGCCAAGTGGAACTTCGAAGAGCAGCTCGTCGTGCACTTGGAGCACCATGCGCGTCTTCAGCTTTCGCTCGGCCAGTTTGCGGTCGAGCGAGATCATGGCCAACTTGATCAGGTCCGCGCCGGTGCCTTGCAGCGGCGTGTTGATGGCGGTGCGCTCGGCAAATCCGCGCTGGTTGGGATTGCGGCTTTCGATGTCTGGAATCGGCCGCATGCGCCCGAACATGGTGCGCACGCTGCCCTCCCGGCGCGTTTGGGCGAGGGTCTGGTCGATAAATGTTCTGACGCCCTGGTAGCGTGCAAAATAGCGGTCGATGTAGGCCTTGGCCTCGGCTTGCGGAATGTTCAACTGCGCGGCCAGTCCGAAGGCGGAAATCCCATACACGATGCCGAAGTTGACCGCCTTGGCACGATTGCGCGTCTCCTTGTCCATGGTTTCGATCGCAACGCCGAAAACCTCGCTGGCGGTGAGCGTATGAATATCAATGTTCTCCGCGTAGGCGCGCATCAGCAGCGGATCGCCACTGAAATGCGCGAGCAAGCGCAACTCGATCTGCGAGTAGTCGGCGGAAAGCAGCTGAGTGCCGGGCCCGGCGGTGAAGGCGGCGCGAATTTCGCGGCCGAGCTCGGTGCGAATGGGAATGTTTTGCAGATTGGGATTGACCGAGGAGAGCCGGCCGGTGGCCGTGGCCGCGGCTTGAAATGTGGTGTGCACGCGCGAGTCGCTGTCGGCCAGGAGCGGCAAGGCGTCGATATAAGTTGATTTGAGCTTCGACAGATGGCGGTATTCGAGCACCAGTCGCGGCACTTCGTGTTTCTCGGCCAGAAACTCCAGCACGTCCACAGCGGTGGAAACGGATTTGCCTTTGCCGCGGCTGGCCGGAGCGGGTAAGCCGAGATCGGTGAACAGTACGGCGCCGAGTTGTTTTGGCGAATTGATGTTGAAGCGCTTTCCTGCGAGTTCAAAGATGCGATCGCCGACGCGCTGGAGTTCGGCACCAAATCGGTCCGAAAGTCTGCTCAACGCAGTTGTGTCGATGCGCACGCCGGCTAGTTCCATGCGATTGAGCACGGGCGCCAACGGCAAATCGATGTCGGTGTAGACGCGCAGGACGCTGGATCTCTCGGCCTCATCGCGGAGCGCGGGGACCAGCGCATGAACCGCCGCGGCCGAAGCGGGCAGCGAGTTGGGAGGCGGCTGACCGTGGCGTGCGGCCACGTCGGCGAGCGCCTGTGTGGAGTGCGTGGGATTGAGCGCGTAGGAGAGCAGCATAGAGTCATCGACCGGGCCACGCAACGTGACGCCCATCTCGCTCAACACATGCAGGGCCAACTTCCAGTCGTGCACGCGCTTGGGCACGGTGGGGTCTTCAAGCAGAGCGCGCAACTCCGGCGTGAGGGGCAAGCGCAAAGCGCGTGCGGTTTCGGCGCAGACTCCAATGCTGAAGTGGGTCTTCTTTTCCGCAGCTTCAGCGACATCGAGCAGTGACAAGGTAACAGCCGGTTCTTCTTCTTCCGGTTCCTCGGATGCGGGCTCAACGGCATCGAGAGCAAAGGCGAAGCCGTGCTCGCGCGCTGCAGCGTAGAACGCGGCGATCTGCTCGGGTGTGGGTTCATCGATCAACTCAACCGAGACCTCGCCCGCCGCAGGAGCCAGGTCGCGCAGCATCGATGTGAACTCAAGCTCGGTGAAGAGTGTGCGAGCGGCTTCGAGATCGGGCTCCTGCGTCTCCATCGCGTGCAAATCTAGCGCGAGCGGCACATGGCAATCGATGGTGACAAGCTCTTTGGAGAGCAGGACGGCATCGCGGTTCTGCTCGAGCGATTCGCGGTAGGCTTTGCGCTTGACCTCTGCCGCGCGGTCGAGCACTGCCTCCACGCTGCCGAATTCCTTGATCAGTTCCACGCTGCCCTTGTCGCCAATTCCGGGCGCGCCGGGAATGTTGTCCACCGAGTCGCCGCGCAGGGCCATCACGTCGACAACTTTCTCGGGCGGCACGCCGAGCATCTCTTCTACCTTGGCGGGATCGAGAATCAGGTTGTCCTTCTGCGGATTGAGGACCTTCACCTGCGGCGTGACGAGCTGCATCATGTCCTTGTCGCCGGAGACGATGAAGACCTCGTGCTCCTGCTCGGCGGCTTCGCGTGCCAGCGTGCCGATCACGTCGTCAGCCTCAAAGCCTTCGGCTTCAAGGATGGGAATGCGCAGCGCCTTCGAGAGCGCGGCGAATATACGGAATCTGGCGGCGCAAGTCTTCCGGCATGGACTCGCGCTTGGCCTTGTAGCCTTCGTAGCTCACTTCGTCGAAGCTTTGCGACTTGCTATTCCACTTGCGTAGCGGTCCCATGGTGCGCGCACGCTCGTCGCGAAAGACCTCGCCGCTCACGTCGAAGACCGCCGCAAAGTATTTGGGTGCAAAGTCCTGGCGCAGCTTCTTAATCATGTTCACGAAGACGTACGTGGCCGCCGTGGGCAGGCCGGAACGCGTGGACATGGGCCGCGAGCGCTGCATGGCGTGGTAGGCACGGAAGATGAACGACATGGCGTCGAGCAGGAAGACGGGCGGCTTGGCTTGGTCGGGCACGGCTCCGAGTTTATCAGGGACCCGCAACTACAGCCTGTCGTAGAATCCCTGGATCAGTCCATCTGAGAAGGAATTCGTTTGCGGGCATTGCTCCGCCATCTGCCAGTGGTAGGCGAAGAACGCCATGTCGAAGCGAAAGAAGTGGCGAAAAGTGTCCGGAATCGGAAGATGTGTTGAATAGAACAATTGGCACTCGACCGCGCTTGCGCTCGCGCAGCAGCGCTGGCAAATCCATCGCGGGCCACGTTTGGAGCCCAAGGCGGCGCGCGCGGATATAGCCGCGGCGCTCGAACTCGCCAATGTCACTGTCCGGATCTGAATGAAATGACACGTCGAGCCCGTGCTCTAGGAGGCAGGTTGCCAAACTGACTGTGAAAACGCCATGGCGCTTCGTGTATCGGCACATCTTTACCAGTTTTGGTAACTTCGTAGACTTACCGAAATATCGAAGGACTGACCACGCCGCAACCAATCCGCAGTGACCATCGATTTCAAGAAGCTCTTCCGGCGCTTCCGACCAACCGGGAAACTTCATATTCTGCGTCGCCTCTATGGTGGATTCTATGCGATGAACATGCAGTCGCCGTAGCTGAAGAAGCGATATTTCTTCTCGACGGCGTGGTGGTAGGCGGCGAGAATGCGTTCGCGGCCGGCGAAGGCGCTCACCAGCATGAGCAGGCTCGATTGTGGCAGGTGGAAGTTGGTGAGCAGCGCCCCGACGAGTCGAAACTCGAAGCCCGGTGAGATGAAGATCTCCGTTGTGCCGGAATGAGGCTGAATGGGATTGCCGCCAGCCGCGAGCGCCGCAGACTCCAGTGTGCGCACCACAGTGGTGCCGACGGCAACGATGCGCCGGTCCTCCGCGACAGCGCGGTTGATGGCATCGGCAGCAGCGGCGCCGATGGTGTAGCGCTCGCTGTGCAGGCGCACTTCGTCCACGCGCTCCACGCGCAGCGGTGCAAACGTGCCCAGGCCTACGTGTAGAGTGACACGTGCGATTTCGACACCGCTGGCTTTGAGCGAGGCGAGTGTCTGCGGCGTGAAATGCAGACCAGCGGTGGGTGCGGCCACCGAACCACGTTCCTCGGCGAAGACGGTCTGATAGCGGTCGCGATCCTCGTCCGCGTCGTCGCGATGGATATACGGTGGCAGCGGGATGTGGCCGATTTTTTCGAGGACGGCGAAAAAGTCGTCGACTGGTGCGAACTCAAGCAGACGCTCGCCGAACTCGCCGCGTTCGAGCACTTCCGCTTCGAGCACGATCTCGCCTGTGGTTGCGGGAAAGACCAGGCGCTCGCCGATAGCGATTTTGCGACCGGGGCGGACAAGGGCACGCCACTGGTTTTCGCCGGCCGGTTCCGTGAGCATGACTTCAATGCGGCCGGTGGGTTTCTCGCGTTCGCGCCGTAACGTTCTGCGCGCGTAGAGGCGTGCGGGAATGACGCGGCTGTCGTTGAGGACGAGTAAGTCGCCTTTGCGCAAACGCCGTTCAAGATTGGAGAAGAGATCGTCATGCAGCGCGCCGGTGCCGCGATCCACGACCAACATACGGCTGGTGCCGCGCTCCGCGGTCGGCTCCTGCGCGATTAGCTCCTCAGGAAGCTCGTAATCGAAGTCGGCGACACTGAGTTCTGTCATGGTCTGAACCCTGGAGATGGGATCGATGGGAGGGCCAGGAGACCCTCACTACAGCCGGTCTGGAGACCGGCGCTACAGTTTGGGAGGAGACCGGAGATGCGGAGTCGCGTCATTGCGCAGCCTTCCCGAAATGCGCGAGTGCGCGAAGCCGCGCGCGTTCGATGGCCGCGTCGAGTTCCTCGCGTTTCTGCTCGAATTGGTTCTCGACAAAATTGGTGGGAACGGTGGTCCAGCGCGCCCAGCTTACCACGATGCGGGTGAACGGCTTGGGCACAAGAAAGCGATCCCATGAATGCATGGTCCAGGCACGCTCGGGCTCGAGGTGAAATGCTCCGATGCGCGCGCCGGTGATGTGCGCGAGCTTGATGGGCCCCATTTTGGTGCGATAGATGGGCCCGCGCGGTCCGTCGGCGGTGAAGATGGCGGGATGGCCGCACGCGATCACCTGCTTGAGCCCTAACAGGCCTTCGCGCGCGCCGCGGGAGCTGGAGCCGCGCGTGGTGTGAAAACCGAAGAGCTCAAGGATGCGCGTGATCAGCTCGCCGTCGAAGCTACGGCTGACAATAATCGTAGCGTGGGTGCGGCGGAAGTAGAACGTGCAAGGGAGCACGCACTGGTGCCAGAAGCAGAAGATGTCCGCGCCAGCGCCTTCGCCAAAAGGAAGCGGCGAGGCGCCTTCTTCAGCGATAATTTCGAAGCGCCAGGTGTGGCCGGCGATCCAGAGCAACGCCCAAACCAGGCGCGGGACCACGGCCAGCACGAGGCGCTGGCGGAAGGTGAACTTAGGGCTGGCTGCGGCGGTCACTGTCTAAATTTTAGAGTAGGCGGCCCACCGCAGACCTTTTCGACTCGCTACGCTCGCTCAGGAGTAGCGCAGCCAGCGCAGAATTTCCGGCAGGGTGGCGCGCTTGCCGTACATGAGGATGCCGATGCGATAGAGGCGCGAGGCGAACCAGATTACTACCCAGATGCTCAGGATGAGCAGGGCAATGGAGAGCGCAATCTGCCCGTACAAATAAGGTGAGGTCGACATGCCGAGACGTGGCACCATCACAAGCGGCGCGGTGGGCGGAAAGAGCGATGCGGCGACCACCCAAGGCGAGTTGGGATTGTTGAGCAGGAACGGCAAAATGGCGAAGCTGGTCCAGGTCGGAATGACGGCCAGCGAAATATACATCTGCAGGTCCTGCGCGGTTTCGCAGGTGGCGGCGAGGCCGGAGAAAAATGCGCTGTAGAGAAAAAAGCCGAGCACAAAGTAAACCGGGAAGAGAACGGCTTCGAGCGGGGAGAAGTGGAGTTGCACACTGCCGCTGACGAGCGAGCCCATGAGGGCCGTGCCGCTGAGCAGCGTGGCGGCGGCGATCCAGATGGCGATCTGCGTGAGGCCGACCGCGCCCACGCCGAGCAGTTTGCCGGTGAGCAGATCGTCGGGGCGGGCCACGGCGAGCATGACCTCGAAAATGCGCGAGCTTTTCTCTTCCACGATGGAGCGAGCCATGTCCATGCCGTAAAGCAGGATCGGCATGGTCATCAGAAACGTCATCAGCATGGCCTTGTAGAACGGCGTCATGCCCTGGCTTTTGCCGGTCTGGCCGCTGCCCGAGATCAGCAGCGTGTCGAGGTGCACAGGTTTAGCCAGCGACTGGAATTTGTCGGGCGGCACTCCCTGTTGCTCAAGGCGCAGATCGAGAAAGCCGTGATCGATGGCGTCTTCAAGGCGCCCGGTACTCATGAGATCGCTCGAGAC
>CAWHNV010000073.1:0-170543 GCA_963830785.1 uncultured Acidobacteriota bacterium | reverse complement strand
GCCAGGCGAGCACATATGAAAACGACTTCACAAGCAATCCAATTTCTAAGAGACCGCTGTAAGGCAATGGGGCTGATCGGCACAATCACAATGTTGTGCCTCTGTCTCGCAGCTGCGGGATTGCACGCGCAGGGCTACGGAACCATCAGCGGCTCGGTCACCGATCCGAGCGGCGCCGTCGTCGCGGGCGCCAGCGTAGTCGCCACCGAGGTGCAAACCGGTAACGCGATGACCACAACCAGTGGCAGGGATGGCCGATATGTTTTTCCCACCCTTCTGCCCGCTCCCTATACACTCTCGGTTTCGGCGGCCAGCTTTGAGCTTTACCGGCAGACTGGGATCGTACTCGAAGCCGACCAGGCGCTGACTGTGAATGTCACCCTCAAAGTTGGTGAGCAAACGCAAACCGTGAGTGTCTCGGCCGACGCGCCGCAGGTTGACACCACCACCGGCACGTTGTCCCAGGTTATCGACCGGACGGCCGTGGGCGCCGACAAAATCGGCCCCCGGGCAAAATTCAAACGAACCGGGGCTGAATAAGGAGTTTCCCGCTTATGCGGTACGCTGCTTTCTACGGTAAAAGGCGCCGGTGAAGGCGAGAAGGCCAAGTCCGGTGCCAAGCAGGACCAGGCTGCCAGGCTCAGGGGCAAGTCCAACGAAAGACTGAGGCAGCCCATCCCCTTCAGGCTGGGAACCGGCAACCGGAATATAAAGTACGTATCCGGAGTCGAAGTCCGAAAGGTCCGCATCCGCCGCATCCGTCAGCTCAGTAGTTACGCCGGTCTGGCTTACGCCGTTCTGGGTGGGCGCGGTCAGTCCCGGATCGAACAGCTCCCAAGCTGCCCACTGTGCATCGGCGACTGTATCCGCCGGGGTGCTGGGGTTGGAGGCCACACTGAAAAGATAGGCCAACTCCAGGTCATCCTGAGAGGAGGAAGCGGTGATCGGAACCACCGTCGCCGTCCAGGTCTCACCCTCGTAGATCTCATCGGTGTAGGAGTAACACATGAGCGAGACGTACGAACTGCTGCCGTCGATGCTGAAGTTGTAAGGATACGTGTAGACCCCGCCAGAGTTATTCCCTGGACCGACATTCTCTAACGTCAGCGTGACGGTACCTGCGTAACTTTTGATGGGGCTGAACCAAGACAGAAAGCACAACGCCGAGACGGCGAGAACACTATAAACACCGAATTTCTTCATATTGCCTCCGGGCCGTACGTTGTCGACCCTGTTAGACCGCTTACAAGTGGTCATCCCATTGCCAAGCACATCGACCTGCCCTCTCCCGTGCACGTCAGTGGCCAAGTCGACGCAATTCATTTTCAACAACTTGCGTGAATGCTTCTTTGAGAATGCGCAAGACTTTGCACTTCTTTGTCCTAAAACAGACCCTACGTGACGAATGGGGTCGGTCCGATCTTCAAAAGCTATCTTTTGGAACCAACAAGAACAATGCCGCGAAGGTGGACAGAAGCACGCGAAAAAATGCGTCCTTAGGCACATAGCAATTTCGCAAACTGGTAACCCGTTTTGATTACTTTGTGTCGCGGTATTTTGCAGAAGTTTTTGCTGTAATCTGGCCCCCATAGCGGGTACTCCTACGACCTTGCCATTGCATCCGTGCTCCAACTTCTTCCGCGCCTTTTAGGATTGTGAATGGGGTAAGTGAGCCGCCGTAGGTTTCGGAATCAAGAAGAACGCAGATCACCTCTGCACGCGCTCCGCGAAGGTTCGAGCCAATCGTTCACGTTGCGCCACAGGTCATAGTGCTC
Source organism: uncultured Acidobacteriota bacterium (assembly GCA_963830785.1). Lineage (GTDB taxonomy): Bacteria > Acidobacteriota > Terriglobia > Terriglobales > Acidobacteriaceae > Telmatobacter. The sequence continues at coordinate 168,768 of CAWHNV010000073.1, read as the reverse complement.
GACAACGCGTGCGCGCCCGCTCTTCCCAATTTGTTCCCGCAGGTCCGCGTCGTCCACGAAAGCCCAGCTCGCGCAGCGTTAGCACCTCGCGCAACACGAAGGTCATGGAAAGCGGAGGGTAGGTGCTGATCAAGTAGGCCAGGGCACGTGCTGGCAGTGCGCCGGGCCAGCTGCTTTCGTGCATGTGATCTTTGCGCTTCATTCTTCGACGCAGCCCGAACTCGTCCGATCGGTTTCGCTCTGGGCGATGCTTTACACCGGGCCGGCAGCGGCAAGGGGGATCCTGCATTTACAATCACAGTTTCCGGCGGCTTTATCCTCTTTCTTGATTTACCCCTGGCCTTGGCCGCGGTTGAGCTGTGCGGTTGCGTTGGATCGATGCGTTGGCTCGGCAGGGCCAAAGTGCATCCGAGAAGGGAAGAACCCAGGCTCGTCCGATACGGCGGGCGCGGGGACGGAGTTCGGCAACCTTGACGATGGAATTTCACATTGCGCGCAAGGCGCGAGAGCGCTACGAGTTCGCCGAATCCCTATTCTCCTACAACGGAAACGTGATCCTGGCCAACATCTGCGGCGTGCCGCGTTTTCGCGCACCGCATGAACCAGGTGCGCGACGTCGAAAAGCATCCCGAGCAGGCCGTCCATGCGGGCCAGCTGTTTGCCATGGGATTGATTGACGAAGCCAGTCACGTGCTCATGGCCCGCTATCGTCAGCAGCTCGATCCCGAGGTAATGACCGCCGCACTCGATTGGTTCGGCGCCCGCGTGGGCTGCTGACAATGTCGACAAAATGCTGCTCACGTTTGTCGAGCAGTTTCCCGGGCAGAGCGTGATGCGCGGCCAGGAAACGCCGGCGCAATGGCTTGCCGGCGCGACCGACTGGTTTGCCGCATCGCGCCGCGGCGCTCGAAGAACTGCTCCTGCTCTGGTCCGCGAATCGCAATCAGGCATTCAAGCCGTTTGAAGAACTTTTTGAAGACCGCAGCCTCGCGGAAAAAACGGTCTATCGCAAAGTCACGGCGCAAATGCCGGAGTACTTCGCCACGCGCCCGCTCATTCCGTTGCCCGACGCGAAAGCGGTGAGCCTGCTCGAACTTTTGCGGGCGCCCGCGGCCGGCTCGCCCGCCTCGCTCAGCGAACAACTCGACCTGATCCGGCGGCTTTGGAAGCCATTGCTCGGCGACAGCCTGGAGCGCTTTCTGCTCATGGCCGGCGAGATTCTTCGCGAAGAAGAACTGGCCATCTGGATGCAGTTCAACCCGCCGGCTGCCCAGGCTCGTGAAGCCGCCGAGCGCCATCGCCAAACCGGCCAGCAGCAATGGCCCTCCTTCGTCAGCAGCGCGGACGTGCCTGTGTTCGGCGATCCGGCGCACGAATACGAAAAGTTCTCGCCCGACACTGCGTGGATGCCCGGTGCCGTGCTCATCGCCAAAAGCACCTACGTCTGGCTGGCGCAGTTGAGCCGCAAATACAGCCGCCACATCGGCCGCCTCGATGAAATCCCCGACGAAGATCTCGCCGCAGCTCGCGCATCGCGGCATCAATTCTCTCTGGCTCATCGGCGTCTGGGAGCGCAGCCGCGCCTCGCGCACCATCAAGCAGCTCTGCGGCAATCAGGATGCCGTCGCCTCGGCCTATTCGCTCTTCGACTATCGCATTGCCGACGATCTGGGCGGCGAAGCTGCCTACATCACACCTGCGCGACCGCGCCTACCATCACGGCATCCGCCTGGCCAGCGACATGGTGCCCAACCACATGGGCATCGATTCGCCCTGGGTCATCGAACATCCCGAATGGTTCATCTCGCGCGCCGGATTCGCCCTATCCCGCCTACAGCTTCGAAGGGCCCGATCTCTCCCACGACGGCCGCGTGGAGCTCAAAATCGAAGATCATTACTACGAGCAGTCCGATGCCGCCGTGGTGTTTCGCCGTCGCGACAAAGCCTCGGGCGAAACGCGCTTTATCTATCACGGCAACGACGGCACCAGCTTCCCGTGGAACGACACCGCGCAGCTCGACTATCTGAACCCGGCAGTCCGCGAACAGGTGATTCAGACCATCCTGCATGTCGCGCGCCTGTTCCCGGTGATTCGCTTTCGATGCCGCGATGACTCTTGCCAAGCGGCATTTTCATCGCCTCTGGTTTCCGGGGCCCGGCTCGAGCGGCGCCATTCCATCGCGCGCGGAATACGGCATGACGCAGGCCGAATTCGACCGAGCCATGCCGCACGAATTCTGGCGCGAGGTGGTCGATCGAGTTGCTGCCGAAGTGCCCGGCACTTTGCTACTCGCCGAAGCCTTCTGGCTCATGGAAGGCTATTTCGTTCGCACCCTTGGCATGCACCGCGTCTACAACTCGGCCTTCATGATCATGATGCGCGACGAGGACAACGCCAAGTACCGGTCTGTCATTAAGAACACGCTCGAGTTCGATCCCGACATCATGAAGCGCTACGTCAACTTCATGTCGAATCCCGATGAAAGAACGGCAATTGATCAGTTCGGCAAGGGCGACAAATACTTCGGCGTGGCCGTCATGATGTCCACCTTGCCCGGCCTGCCCATGTTCGGCCACGGCCAGATTGAGGGATTCACGGAAAAGTACGGCATGGAATACCGCTGGCCGCGCTACCAGGAAAATCCCGATCACTGGCTTGTTGAGCGCCACGAGCGCGAGGTTGCGCCGCTGCTCAAGCGCCGCTGGCTCTTCGCCGAGAGCGCGCACTTCCTGCTCTACGACTTCTTCCATCCCAACGGTTCGGTGATCGAAGACGTGTTTGCGTATTCCAACCGCACCGGCGGCGAGCGCGCCCTCGTGGTCTATCACAATCGTTACGCTGACGCGCACGGGACGATTGATTTTTCGGCCGCGTACGCCGACAAGGGATCGGGCGGGCTTCGTCAGCGCCGCCTGCCTGACGGCCTCGGCCTGAGCGGCGACCGCGGCGCCGTGATTGCCTGGCGCGATTCGATCACAGATCTCAAGTATCTGCGCCGCGCTGGAGATTTGCTGGATCGCGGCCTCACTCTCAATCTCCACGCCTACCAATGCCACGTCTTCCTCGATTGGCATGAGCTGCATGCCACGGCCGAAAAGCCCTGGGATAGGCTCGCCGATTGGCTCAATGGGCGCGGCGTTGCCTCGCTCGACGAGGAACTCGTCAATCTCGAGCTGCAGCCCGTGCATGAGGCTCTGCGCTCGTTCCTCGATCCGGGCCTGGTGCGGCACTTTGCCGACGTCGCCGACCGATCCCCCGGGGCACATCGCGTGCGATGGGTGCGGAAGAGCCCAAAAGATCGAGCGGCAGCGCAATGACTTCTTGAAAGATGCGTGGGTGCGGGCCGAAGCACTTCTCGAAGTGGTCCAGGACAGCCTATGCCGCGCGGCTCAAGCAGGCCGGCGAGCCCGCGCCCAGCGCGCGGTTGGCCGATCCGGCGTTGCAGGCGCCTGGGCTTCAACCGGCTGCTCCGCGCCGCCATGCAAATGTCGGCCGTGGAAGCGCTCTTCCCGACCCCGTGGACGACTGCCGCGCGGCGCATGTTGCCGAGCCCAAGTCCCCAGGTCACAGCAACCGAAATGTGGGGTCCGGTGCTCGCCTGGTGTGGGCTCGAGTGGCTCGCCGAATCCATCGACACTGGAAAAACGGAGACCGCGCAACCGGAACACACCGCGCTCGATCTCTTCGATCGTCTGCGCCTGCGCGAGCCGTTTGGACATGCCTTCACCGCGCTCGGCTTCAAGGGTGAAGAAGCCTGGCGTGTTGCCGCGCGTATCAAGGTTCTGCTGTTGACTGGCGCCGGCGCCGCAGGCGAATTTGTAGCGCCGGACTCCAGTCCGGCTGTACCGGCAGCGTCCACGCCGCCGGCGGCTGCAGATTCTTCGTCCGCCGCAGCTGATAAACGGGAAGGGAAGGCAGAGGGTGTCCCCAGTCCCTCGCATTTGGGGACCGGGGAAGGCGAGCCCGCAACAGCGACCTCGCAACCTGACCACGATCAAGTCGCACTCGCGCCAGTTCTCTGGCTCGATCCCGACGTGCGCTGGCTTTGCGGCGTTCATGAGTCAGAGGGCCACTTCTACCTGGTCCGCGAACTAGTACGAGGAACTGCTCTGGTGGCTGCTCATGCCGGCGCTGCTGCGCCTTGCCGGCGAGCCCGCGCCGAGTCGCGCCGCAGTCGAGGAATTGAGCAAGACCGTCGCGCACGCACTCGCCTCTGCCGAGACGGCCGGCTACCGCATTGATACGCTGCTGGGTCCGCTCGCGGCTGCGGAAGGTAACGAAACCGGCGAATCTCCCGCGTCGGAATCGGAAACGGCCGAGCCCGCCGCGAACGTACCTAATGCGGAAGCGTAAGATTCTGGCCCTCCCCCGCGTTTGCCCTCGCGCATAAATCCCACAATCACAGTCGCCTGTGACCATAGGCACATCGCGCCGGCAGGCATGAAGGTGCAAAGTTCCAGCCGGAGCTTCTCTGGAGAGAGGCCGATGGTCTTGCTGTGTGCCGTTGCGCTGCTGCGCACAAGTTGCCGCGGCTCGACGATCACGCAAATAGCACCTCTCTTCTCCCAGAGAATTCGTCCGAAGCGCGAGGGTTCGGCGCTTGATGCTTTGCGTGAACCCGCCGGGGAGGGATCATGCCAGGTGCCGCTCCTGAAGTTGCTCACAACGGTCTTGAAGCCCACGAGCGTTTGCTCCCCCAAGAGCGCCTGCTCATTGACCAGGTCATTGCCAAGCACGGAAATCGCCCCGGCGCGCTGCTGGGCATTCTTGAGGCCGTGCAGTCCGCCAACGCGCACAAGTTTCTCTCCATGGAGGTGCTGCGCTACATTGCCGACGAAACCGGCGTTCCTCCGGCGAGAGTCTATAGCGCTGCCACGTTTTATTCGCTCTTCAATCTGGAGCCGCAGGGCGACCACGTGATCTGCGTATGCCGCGGAACCGCCTGCCACACGCGCGGCTCCCGCGATTTGCTGGAAAAGCTCTGCCTCGACCTCGGCTTGAGCGATCGCGAAGCCGACGAGAACAGCGAAGCCGACAAGATGGCCATCACCACAGCGGATCGCCGCTTGACCGTGCGCACGGTTGCTTGTTTCGGCCAGTGCGCGCTGGCGCCGGTTGTCGAAGTCGACCACCACATTCTGAGCCACGTGAATGAGCGCACGCTGCAGCGCGAAGTGAAATCGTTGACGTAAGGGAGGAAGTAATGCCGCGCATTCAGGATATTGGCGCGTTCAACGCGGTACGTGAAGCCGGGCTGGCCAAGCTCACGCCGTCCATTCCGCGCATCACGGTGGGCATGGGAACCTGCGGCCGCGGCAACGGAGCCGAAGAAGTCTTTCACGCCCTGAATGAAGCCATTCAACGCGACGGCCTCGACGTGCTGCTCGCCAGTGTGGGCTGCTTTGGTCCCTGCTTTCAGGAGCCGCTTGTCAGCGTCCGTCTTCCCGGCAATCCCATCGTGATTCTGCATCGCGTGCACGCCAACGATGCCGATCGCATTCTCGAAGGCCTCTCCACGGGCACATTTCCCTCCGATCTGGTGTACTGCAAGATCGAAGAGTGGGATCACATCACTGCGCACGTCCGCTACGGCCAGGGATTATCCCGATATCCCGCTCTGGAACGCGCTGCCCTTCCTCAAAGGCCAGAAGAAAATCGTGCTCCGCAATTGCGGCCTCATCAGCCCTTCCGACATCGAGGAGTACATCGCCGTTGGCGGCTACCAGGCGCTCTATCAGGTGCTCATCGACAACCGCACCGACGCCGTCATTGAGCAGATCAAGGCTTCGCGTCTGCGCGGCCGCGGCGGCGCGGGCTTCCTCACCGGCAACAAGTGGGATTTCCTCGCCAAGGCCAAAGGCGACGCCAAATACATCATCTGCAACGCCGACGAGGGCGACCCCGGCGCGTACATGAATCGCAACGAGATCGAAGGCGACCCGCATTCCATGCTCGAAGGCATGATCATCGGCGCGTACGTAATGGGCGCAACCGAAGGCATCGTCTACGTGCGCGCCGAGTATCCGCTCGCCGTGCGCCGCCTCACCCGCGCCATCGAGCAGGCGCGCGAATACGGGCTGCTGGGAGCCAACATCCTCGATCGCGGCTTCAACTTCAACATCGAACTGGTGCAGGGCGCAGGCGCCTTCGTCTGCGGCGAAGAGACCGCGCTCATCGCCTCGCTTGAGGGTTTCCCCGGTCGTCCGCGGCCGCGTCCGCCGTATCCCGCGCAAAAAGGCCTTTGGGGACGCCCCACCAACATCAACAATGTTGAAACCTGGTACAACATTGCGCCCATTGTCACGCGCGGCCCCGCCTGGTTTGCTGAAACCGGCAGCGCCAAGAGCCCCGGCACCAAGGTTTTCTCGCTGGTGGGCAAAGTGCAAAACACCGGCCTCATTGAAATGCCGCTGGGCACGCCGCTGCAAAGCTTCATTTACGACATCGGCGAGGGCGCCGCGCCCGGCCGTCGCGTGAAAGCCGTGCAGACCGGCGGACCCTCCGGTGGCTGCATTCCTGTGGAGATGTTTGAAACCCCGGTCGATTACGAAAACCTCGCCCAGATCGGTTCCATCATGGGTTCCGGCGGCATGGTCGTCATGGACGAAGACAACTGCATGGTCGACGTGGCGCGCTACTTCATCGAATTCACGCATTCCGAGTCCTGCGGCAAATGCGTCCCGTGCCGGGTCGGCCTCAACAAGGCCCTGCGCATTCTCAACGCCATCACCACCGGCAGAGGCACAGCGGAGCACCTCAATCTTCTCGACGAGCTGGGCCGCATGATTCGCGACTGCTCGCTCTGCGCGCTCGGCCAGTCCGCGCCCAACCCCGTGCTCACCACCATCCGCCACTTCCGCGACGAATACGAGGACCACATCGTCGCGCACCGCTGCCGCGCCGGTGTCTGCCAGGAACTTGCTCTCTCGCCCTGCGAAAACAGTTGCCCGCTGCGCATGAACATTCCCCGCTTCCTCGAGCTCTACAGCGAGGGCCGTCTCGACGACGCCTTCGAGTCCGTGATTCTCGACAATCCACTTGCCCGCCTCCACGGGCCGCGTCTGCCAGCATCCATGTGATAATCGCTGCCGCCGCCAATCCTTCGATGAAGTCGTAAACATGCGCGAGGTGCATCGCCTCATCGCCGACTCCATCTTCCAATCCGACCACTTCGACGCCATGCTCCAGCGGCTTCTCGAGCGCCGTCTCCCTCCCACTGGTCGCAAGATTGCCGTGGCCGGCTCCGGTCCCACCGGCCTCACCGCGGCCTTCTATCTCGCCATGCTCGGCCACGACGTCACCGTCCTCGAAGAGCGTAGCGAAGCGGGCGGCATGTTGCGCTTTGCCATTCCCGAGTACCGGCTGCCCAAGGCCGTCCTGCGTCGCGAGCTCGACCTTATCGAAGGCGTGGGCGTCAAATTCGTCTTCAACACGCGCGTCGGTTTCGATCTTCCGCTCAACGATCTCGCCACCAACTTCGACGCCGTCTTCATCTCCATCGGAACCTGGAAGGAGTCCTGGCTCTATCTGCCCGGCACCGAGCTGAAAAACGTTTTTCCGGCTCTCATCTTTCTTGAGTCCGTCGCTCGCGGCGAAAAGCTTAGCCGGCTGCCGGGGCGAAAAAACCGGCATCGGCTCCCGCGTCGCCATCGTGGGCGGCGGCAATGCGGCCATCGATTCCGCGCGTACCGTCCTGCGCATGGGCGCTCAGGCCACCATCCTCTATCGCCGCGAGCGCAAAGACATGCCCGCCATCGACGAAGAGATCCAGGCCGCGGAGGATGAAGGCGTGCGCTTCGTCTTTCTCGCTGCGCCGCATCGCATTCTGGGCGGTGCCGACGGCAGCGTGAAGGCCATCGAAATCGTGAAGACGCGCCTCGGCGAGTACGACAAATCCGGCCGCCGCCGCCCCATTCCCACCGACGAGGTGCAGCGCTTCGAGTGCGACAGCGTCATTCTGGCCGTGGGCGAAACCTTCGACATGGATTTCTGCCGCGCCTCCGGCCTCGAACTCAAGGAAGAAGGCACCATTGTTGTCGATCGCTTCACGTTTGAAACCAGCCGACCCGGTTTCTATGCCGGCGGCGACGTGATCACCGGCGCGTCCAACATGTCGAACGCCATGAGCGGCGGCAAGCAGGCGGCGCGCAAGATCGACGAGCGCCTGATGGGCCAGCAGCCATCGGGAATTTCCCGCTGGGAGCAGCTCTTTCCCCGACTTCGAATACAGTCACGCCGCGCCGGGAGAGCCCAGCCTCTCGCGCCGACACACCGCCCCCTCGTTGTCTCCCGCCGCGCGTGCCCGGTCGCAGCAGGAAGTTGTCGCCAACCTCACCCCGCAGGAAGCATTGGAAGAGTGCCGCCGCTGTCTGCGCTGCGATCTGCGCAGCACGCCCAGTGGCAGCTGACGAGATGAAGAAATGTTGAGGGGATTTATGGAGAGCTGCACAAGGAATATCCTCGCAAGCGCGCCTTAGGCGCAGTGGTTGTTAGCCCCGCGCTTCAGCGCGGGGGAAGTGAATTGCGCAATCCCGTTACGGAGTCCCGTAGGACGGCGCGAACTGAAACGGTTTTGAAAGGTCACGACCCGGGTACCCACGCGGTGCGTGGGTCGCGTGCCGAAAACGGCGAGAAGAATACGGGGCTTTAGCCCCTGAGGGAAAGCCGGTAGACATGGAAGCCAAGGCAAACACCAAAATCATCTCCGTTCGCATTGACGGCGAACTGGTCACCGCGCACGAAGGCGATACCGTCCTGGAAGCGGCGCGCGCCAATGGAAAGTACATTCCTACGCTCTGCTATCTCAAAGGCCTCAGTGCCGTGGGCGCTTGCCGCCTGTGCGTGGTCGAACTGGCTGGCACGGATCGCCTGCTGCCCGCCTGCACCACGCCCGTGCAGGAAGGCATGTCGATCAAAACCGCATCGGCCCGCCTTACTCTCTACCGGCGCATGGCCGTCGAGCTGCTCCTTCGTCGAGCGCAACCACATCTGCTCGTCGTGTGTTTCGAATGGTCACTGCGAGCTGCAATCCATGGCGCAGTCGCTGGGCGTCACGCATGTGCGCTACGCCTACAACAACCCCCGCCTCACCGTGGACATGTCCCATCCCCGCTTCGTCCTCGATCACAACCGCTGCATTCTCTGCACGCGTTGCGTGCGCGTGTGCGCCGAAGTTGAGGGCGCCCACGTCTGGGAGGTTTCGTCGCGCGGCATCTACTCGCGCATTGTCAGCGATCTCAAGGACGATTGGGGCCACGCCGGCAACTGCACCGCGTGCGGCAAATGCGTGCAGGCTTGTCCCACGGGCGCACTCGCGGAAAAAGGCTTCGCCGTACACGAGATGGTGAAGGATGGCGACAAAATCAGCCGCCTGGCCGGCCAGCGAACCGCCCACTCCGGCGAAGCGAGGTAAAAGCAGGAACAAGGGACCGAGGCGGCAAACAAATGAGGAGGTGACGCAATGAAATTCCGCTTGAGCACAACTGCAATTTCCGCCTGGCTTTTTTCCCTGTGCCTGGTTCTGTCGATTCCGGTAGCCCTGAGCAACGCCTCAACCTGGAATGAGCTCACAATCAGGTTGCCCTTAGGGGGAATGTGGAATTTCCTCGCGCCTTTGGGTTTTGCTTATCTCGGCATTGTGGCGATTGGCTTGGTCGTCCTCTGGACGGGATATAGAAAACGGGAACGCTGGGCCTGGTTCATCATGCTCATCGCGCTTTTGTTCTTTTACTTCCCCTTGTATGTGCTGCCCGTGGTCTTGCAATCACGGCGTTTTGGGTGGCCTCACTTGCTGGATTTTCTCGTGGTTTTCCATGTAGGAGAGTGGTGGCATTGCTGGATTGCGTCCTTGCGTCCTAATTACTTAGGTGGTCTGGCATGCGTGCCTTTTGAAATCCTGATTCGACCTTTTGAATTTTTCGTGATGTCGATTGCTCTGCTCCTTCCCGTCAAGGCGTTTTTCTGGAAGCCTGTTCCTCACCAGCCGGGAATGCGAACAGAAATCGCGGCGTTATGGAAGAGACACGCTTGGATCTGGGTGCTTGCGCTGCTTTTGGTGCTCGCGATAGCTGTCGCCTTCATGGTGAGGAGTCGCGTAGCTTCAAGCCAAAACAGTGTGCCTGAAAACTTGCAGTCGAAGATAATGCCATTCGCGCCGCCCCCCATGGTATGGGTCGCTTTGGCCAAGGCAGAGAATGCCGTCGCTATGCCGGACGCAGGCAAGGATGGCGCCATCGTCGTGGCTGTCGTGCGCGACGGCGCGGTTTTTCTGGGACAGGACAAGGTCGATCCCGCTCAACTCGGAAGTCTCATCCGAGACAAGCTAGCTAATAAGACCGACAAGACAATTTACCTCCGCGCGGATGCGCGCGCGCAGTATAGGGACGTTGAGAGCGCCATCGACGCCATGCGCATCGCAGGTGCAGAAGAAGTTGGATTGCTCACCCAGAGGGAGGAGAACCCTCATCTGGGAGAGTATCTCTGGATAGGCAATCCTCTGCTCAAATCGGTGGGGCTGGAAGTATTCATCCCCTCCCCAACTGAGACGCCCGCAAGTGGATCGAGTCCTCCAGACCGCGCCATCGTTGTTCATGTCATCTATCGTCCCAACGCGGCCCCGGCCTACAAGCTCAACGCGGCCGATATCGCGCACGCCGAGCTACAGTCCAAGTTGAGTGCGATTTTTGCCAACCGCGTCGAGCGCGTGCTGTTTGTCGCGGGCGGCGACAACCTGCGCTTTTCCGACATCGTCGATGTCATCGATATTGCGAGTGCATCCACTGTCGATCACATCGGGCTGATGACGCCGGGCATCATAGCCGGCAATTAGGCGCGCGAACCCAGCAGGCTCTTTCTCCTCATGAAGAATATCGATCTGATGTTCGAATAATTAATCCCTAGCCCAAACCACTGGGCGTGGATGCCAGATCCGCTACGATGCGTGCGATTCGCCACATGCCGCGCTCTTCGATTGCGGACTATGCAAAACAGCAAACTAGGGCACCACCACCACCCTTGGGAGGTTGACTTCTTACGGCAGAAGATTATAATGGTAACTGTATGATTCCCAGTAACTTACATGCTATTTTCTGGGACACAGACCTCGCCACCTTTACGCCGGAGGCCTACCCTGACTACACCATCTTCCGGGTGCTGGAATTGGGCGACGAGGCAGCCGTAAACTGGCTGCGGCAGACCTTCACGGAGGCTGAAATTCGCCGGGTGCTTAAGAGCGAACGCCGCCTTTCTGAGAAATCCGCCAATTTCTGGGCGCTCGTGTATAGGGTTCCGTCCTGCGAGGTTGCGGCGCTGAACCTCAGCCGCTAACTGCACACAACCGCCGAAGGAAACTGCCATGACCAAACATGAAAATGGGACGTGGCACCGCGAAGTGATTCCTGCCTCAACCGAAGCCACCTTATGCGTCCTCCGGGACGCAAACTTGTTGAACAACACCTATCTCGCGAGAGGCACTGGGCTCGCGCTCCACTTCGGCCACCGGCTCTCACTGGATCTGGACTTCTTTGCGCCGGAGCATTTCGATGAGGATGCGCTACTCCAAAGGTTGCAGAGGCTCTCAGGGTTCGCCCTGGTCGCAAAAGCTCCGTACACTCTCCACGCGACGATCGAGAAAACAAAAGTGAGTTTTCTCGGCCATGCCTATCCAGTCCTCTACCCGTCAACGTCATTTCTCGGCGTTGCCATCGCCGATCCGCGCGATATTGCCTGCATGAAAGTCAGTGCCATCGCAAGCCGCGGGACTAAACGTGATTTCCTGGACCTTTACGTTTGTGCCAAACGATACGGCTTCAAGGAGATTCTGAGGATGTTTGAAACGAAGTATGCTCGGACGCAATACAGCAAACCTCACATCCTCAAATCCCTGACCTTCTTCGCTGACGCTGAAAAGGACCCCATGCCCCACATGCTCGAAGAGATTAGTTGGGACAAGGTGAAGCAGTTCTTCCTCTACGAAGCGCCTCGAATGATCTGATTGATACTCGTTTACGACAAGCCTCGCGAGCATTTGCCTGCAAACCCCGAGTCGCCGCGATCATCAGGAGTTGGCGACCTGGCACAAGTCTCCAAGGGATACACTGACTCAGGAATTGCTGTAAGATTCTGCCCGGGAGAGCCATCTGTGCCTCAATCCGATCAAGAAATCTTTCAGTCCGCGCGCCGCGAACTTTTCTCCGCCGTCATCGGCGACGTCATGGACAAAATGGGCCTGTTGCAGCAGTTCCTGCCTCCCGCCATCGTCCCACTCGATCGCGCGATGATCGTTTGCGGCCGCGCCATGACCGTTCTTGAAGCTGACGTTTTCGACGAATCAATCGTCAGTTCACACAATCCGCTCTCGGCGCGCCCGTTCGGTCTGATGATGGACGCGCTCGACGACCTCAAGCTCGACGAAGTCTACATCTGCACCGGCGCCTCGCCGCGTTACGCACTCTGGGGCGAGCTGATGAGCGTGCGCGCCACCAAGTGCGGCGCGGCCGGCGCGGTTGTCGACGGCTACTCGCGCGACACGCGCGGCGTCCTCGCCCTGGGCTTTCCCACGTTCTCCCACGGCAGCTATGCGCAGGACCAGGGCCCGCGCGGCAAGGTCATCGACTTCCGCATTCCCATTCAGATCGGTCAGGCTCGCATCGTTCCCGGAGATATTGTTTTTGGCGATCTCGATGGTGTCTGCGTCGTTCCCCGCGCCGCCGAGCAGGAGGTTCTCGCCCGCGCCTTCGAGAAAGCGCGCCAGGAGAAGACCGTTCGCAAAGCTCTCGAAGAAGGCATGCCCTCGAAGGCCGCGTTTGAGAAGTACGGAATCCTTTGAAAGCAGGGGCCAAGGGAACAAGGGACCGAGGAACCAAGCGGACGGGGATCGAGGTCCAGCGAACGTCTCGAAGCGGGAATCCAAGCTGAAGCTGTCAGCTAAAGTCCCCGAGCCCCCCGTTCCCTATTTCTTGTTCCCTTCGTCCGTCGTTCCCTTGGTCCCTGTAAAATCACAGCAGGGCTGCCGGACTTGCCCCTTGGTGCTAACTATCGATGAGCGAATCGGAAACAGAACTTAGTCCCCAGGCACAGGCCGTTTCGCCGGCATGGGAGAGAGTCGAACGCGCACGGCATCCCCAGCGCCCCTACCCCATGGAACTGATCGAGCGAATCTTCACCGATTTCAGCGAGATTCACGGAGATCGTGCCTTTGGCGACGACGAGGCTGTGGCCTGCGGCATGGCGCGGCTGGGCGACGAAGAGGTCATGGTCATCGGCAACCGCAAAGGCGGCTCGACCAAGGAACGCGTGCGGCGCAACTTCGGCATGCCGCATCCCGAGGGCTACCGCAAAGCGCTGCGCGCGATGAAGCTCGCCGAGAAATTTGCCCGCCCCGTCATCAGCTTTATCGACCTGCCCGGCGCGTATCCCGGCATGGGAGCTGAGGAGCGCGGCCAGGCCGAAGCCATCGCCCGCAACCTGCGCGAAATGGCGCGGCTTCGTGTGCCCACCATCTCCGTCATCAGCGGCGAAGGCGGATCGGGCGGAGCATTGGCGCTCGCCGTCTCCGATCGCGTCCTGATCCTCGAGAACGCGCTCTACTTCGTCATCTCTCCGGAGGGTTGCGCGTCGATCATGTGGAATGACGCCAGCAAGAAAGCTCTCGCCGCCGAAGCGCTGCGCATCTCCGCTCCCGAGGTCGTCGATTTGGGCTGCGTGGACGAGATCATTCCCGAGCCGCCGAAGGGCATACACACGGATCGCGAAGCAGGTTCAGGATTGCTTGGTTCGGTGCTCAAGAAGTACCTCAACGAACTCCAGGCAATGCCCGTCGATGCCCTGGTGACCGCGCGGCAGCAGAAGTTCCGCAACGTAGCACAGTTCTACACGCAAAGCTGATTTCCCGGCCGGAAAGTCCAAACGATTGTCATGTGTCCAAGGGCAATTGAATTTGTCCAGCAGACATATTATTTGTCCAGAAAATCTGTCAGGGATAATTTATTTGTCCGAAATGTGCCACGCTGAGGCGAAAAGTCCATATCAGATGTAGTGGTATTCGTCGACCCGAGGAAGCAGAAACAGATTCCGTTTCCTGTTGGTATCTCCGCCGTCTAACACAAATGTACGGCAGAAGGCCGTACAAGTCATAGGGGGTGTTGAGCAATTCCAGCGCCCCCGGTTTCCTACTAGAATCAGTGCTTTCGTCGCCCGCGTGGCCTCGCGTCGGCCGCGCCGCGAACATGTGCGGTGTCTAGGGACAATCAAATTTGTCCAGCAGACACTATTACTTGGATGAGTTCACGTTCAGGTTTAACCGGCGCAAATCGATGAACAGGGGGAAGCTATTTTACAGACTAGTCCAGCAGGCTGTGGCTATCGAGCCTGTTCCTCTGGACAAGATTCTGCATCCCGATAAGAAGCAAAATCGTAAGTTGCCGCCACGGAAAGCTCCGGCAAGGGAAGCAAATACCGATCTCCCGGCTATTCAAGCGACAGGCTCATAGCTTCCCTTGTCGCTACCTGGATCAAGCGATGGCCTCGATTCCGCGAATGGACGCCAGGGTGAGCAGCTTTGCCGCGGGGCCGCTCGGAATTTTCTCGCCACGCTCCCACTTGCTGACAACGCCGACCGTGACATTCAAATGGGCGGCAAAAACAGCCTGACTCACGTCAGCTTCGGACCGGATGCGCCGGATAGCGGCCGGACTCAGTTTGCGCACGGGTGTCAAGCAAGCTGCATCGAACTTTCGCATGGTCTTTTTGTCGATCATGCCAACGCGATAGAGATCGCTGACATTCTCGTGGAGAGCCGCCATCGCTTTACTCTTGTATGCCTTAACCATTTTGTCCTCCTTCTTGGGGTCGGATGATCTCAACCAGAACCCGTTTCCATGTCCTTCTTTTCCCAAGCAAACATCAAAATCGCCCGGCTTCCGATCTTCAAGGCGATCAGGACCCGGCCGCCGCCACGAGATCCCTCACCCGGCCTTGCGATTCGGTACTTGTACAACCCGCCGCCCAGATCCGCATCGGGTTGAGCACGCACAACATTCCAAACCCCTTCGTCTGAGATGTGAAACTTGCGAGCAAACCGCACTACATCCTTAAAGGCAAACACGCGAAGCTTCGGCGTAGGCGTATTCGACATTGTGTCTACTGTAGCACTGAGGACCATAGTTTTCAATAGCCTCATTCTCCTGTCCCGATCCCGCATCATTTTGCCGGAAGACCCGTCGGGGTATTTTTTCGCGGCGCAGCCAGCCGCTACTAAAATACGTCCGGCGGGCGATGGTCCAATCCCCCGTTCTGGGCGATTGCAAAGGGGATTGCCTTGCGGCACGCCTTTGTTCCCTCCGCAATCGGAGGTATATGATCAGAAATAGGTGGACGGCTGCAGTGGTCAAGCAAAGGTGCGTTCAGAGCGGTCTCCCACAAAAAGGAACATTGTCATGTGTCCAAGGGCAATTAAATTTGTCCAGCAGACATATTATTTGTCCAGAAAATCTGTCAGGGATAATTTATTTGTCCGGAATGTGCGACGCTGAGGCGAAAAGTCCATATCGTCTTGGAAAAATAAATTGCCTGTCAGACGGAATTAGACAAAATGTTTTGTCTCAACATCCCAATAATCGGCCAAAAAGAAATGCCCCTGGACACATGAGGCAACCCCGAGCGAATCTCTGTGGCGCACAGCGCGCGTCGGCTCGCGCCGCAACCTGCGCTCGCGCATTCAGCCGGAGGCCCGCATGACCGAGCCTGTCTACGGCGGCGGACGGCTGCGCGCCTACCTCGAATTTCTGGCCGCGTTTCTCTATTTCTTTTTCGCCCGGTCGCTCGCCTTTCGTGGCGCGCAAGGGCTCGCCGGCGAAGCATGGTTTCCTCTTCTCGATCAGGCCATGCTGGTCTTTCTCCTGCTCGTGGGCTACGCCGCCATGGGCTTCTGGATGGATCGGCAGGCGCACCCCATCAGTGAACAGGGATTGCCGCGGCGTTCCGGCTGGCCGCGCGAGGCCGGGCTGGGACTGGCAACCGGTTGGGCGATCGCACTGGTCAGCGTTCTGCCACTCACTGTGGCGGGCGGCATCGCCATCTCGTTTTCTCCGCAGCTCGCATCATGGGGTTGGCTGGTTGCTGACGCGGCCTATTTCGCATTGTTCGCTTTGGCTGAGGAGATCGCTTTCCGCGGCTACGCCTTCCAGCGCTTTGCCCAGGCCGTTGGGCCCATTGGAGCAGCGCTGGGTTTTGCCGCCATCTACGCCATTTTGCAGGCGCTCGTGCTGGGCGCAAGCCACGCGAGCTTTGCCGTCTCCATCGTGCTCGGGCTCGTACTCTCCGCGTGCTATGTGCGCACCCGCGCCCTTTGGGTGAGCTGGGGTCTCAACTTTGCCTGGAAAGCCAGCCGCGCTTTGCTCATCGGTCTCGCCGTCAGCGGCGTCACCAGCCATTCGCCGCTGGTGCAGGGAGATCCCATGGGACCGTTCTGGCTCACCGGCGGAGCCTTCGGGCTCGACGGCAGTTGGCTCACGTTTTTTGTGCTTCTCGCGGCGCTGCCTGTGGTCTTCCGCGTCACGCGCGACCTCAACTACCGCTACAACGCTCCCGTGATCGTGCCGGGTGGAATTCCCGTCGATCTCGATGCCATCTCGCGCGCGCAGCACGAAGCCGCCATGGGACCGGCCGCGCCCGCCGCGCCTGCGCTGGTCCAGATTGGGAACGCAGGGACAGAGGCGACAAAGGACCCCGGCGCCCAGCAAGCTGCGAGCAGCCAATCGCCGAAAGCTTAAAGCTCGTCTCTCAATGGTGTTGCCATCCTCACCACCACTTCGCTGGCTGCGGGAAGCTATAGCCTGACGGCCCGGTACTCGGGCAATGCCAACTTCCTCACCAGCACCTCAGCGGCCGTCTCTGTGACCGTGAACTCTCAACCCGCGAGGCCTCACCTCCAACTCTGACCTTGCCCCTGCAAAACGTCTCCTTAGCGAGCTGCTGCAATCGCGAAGGGAGACGAGGCAGGGAAACGGGGGCAAGCAACAGAAGAAGGATCGGGCATGTTCGCAAAGCCGGCCTGCTGGCGCAAGAATTGCGTAACCCTGGAAAGCGCGAGCCGCGCACTCGGGATGCGCGGCCCGCTGTTTTACATCGGCCTCCAGGCGTCCACTGAAGCGAACTTTGCCCCAATCGCGACCGGCTACTTTCGCGGTTCGAGCGTGATCAAAGCCCCCATCTTCGGCGTTCCGATGCCGGTTGACAGGTCGTATCCGGGAGTGGTGGGGAACAGGCCGTTGTTATTGGTCGTCTGATGAACGCCCGTGATGTCGTTGAAGTATCCATCGGCATTCACGTTATACAGCAGGTAGAGAAGCGGATTGGCGTTGCCGATGCGACCGTGCCAGTAGCTGTCCTGATCGGCGATGACCGCCGACCAGAGCGGAGAGGAAAGACTGGTGCCGCCGATCCCGAACCATCCAGCTGGAGTTCCCGTTATGGTGGCGCATACGCTATACGGAGTGTCGGCGTTACCGGTGCAGTATTCGGCATAGCCCGTGTAGGGGTCCGCATTGGCGGAGATGTCCGGAACCTCGCGGCATGGCGTTCCCGGCCGCGCCAGCGCACATCGCGTGGTGCCATTGCCGTAGGCTGTGTAGCGGTTGCTAACGCCTGGCCCAGACTGGTAAAACGGCCGGCCCCAGAATTGGCTGTTTCCGCCCCCGCCGGCGCCGGTTGCAGCGCACCAGAAGAACCCCGGCTGGCCGCCTTCGTTCGCGCTCGCGTTGCACAGGTTGTCGACGTTCCACACTGTCTCCACTCCGGCCGGATAGCTTGGATTCGGATTCGTGTCCGGATTGAAGGATTCGAGCGAAGTGCCGCCCACACTCGTCACCCAGGGCTGGGTGGGCGGGTCCTCGACGTTGACGATGGTCGTGCCGTCGCTGCGGATGCAGTCGAAAGCTCCCGTGTCCCCGGCGGCCCCGAACATGCTCTGTCCTTGAAGAGCCATTTGCTCGAAGATGATGTTCTCCGCCTGAACGTACGCAGCTCCCGCGTCGTTCTCGCACTCACCCCAACTGGAGCTGATGACATCCGCGCTGTCATCGCTTGCGATCTTCGCGTACTCATCCAGCTCGGTCTGCCCCGTGTAGTCATTGGGAGCGTTGTACACCAGGATATGGTCTGCGTCCCGCGCGACTGTGAGTTGCATCTCGATGTCCGCGTCCACCTCGATGTCACCGGAATAGCCGTTGTATGCCGCCGGGCATTCATCGCCTGCAGGGCAGATAGGATTTAGCGGGCCGCCATCCACGGTAATATCGACAAGCGGCGCCTTGTAACCAGCGCCATAGAAGTAATCTGCCCAGGCCTTGATGTCCGAGTGCTGATAGGCGGAGAGCTCAAAGACAGCCAGATTGACGCCTTTCCCCTTCGCTTCGGCTCCCAAATCGGGCGCGCCGTAAATGGAGTTGGTCTGCGACGGCGATAGACCATTGCATCCCGGACCCCCGCCATAGCCATAAGGAAATCCCACGCCGTTATTCACCAGGTTGAAGAGTTGCGCCGCAGTCACGTAGGGAGTCTCGCAGCCCGGACCAGAAGGTGAAGTCTGTTTTGCGGGGCGCACGGTGTGGGCGTACAAACGCACCGTGTTCGATAGGCCCACAACGCCCAGAACCTCCGGGGCGAGGGCTACCGGCAACTGCACCTCTTGAGCGTTTGAATAGTAGCTAATCCCTCTCGGATTGAGATAGGAGTGGATGGAAGTTCTGAACGTGCTTTCGATCAAGCTGCTCGGTCCGCTTGCTCGCAGCAGGAATGGCGACGACGTTTGCGCTACCTGCAATCCGCTCCCTTGCAGATAACTGACAATCGCGGCGACTTGCGCAGCATTCGGAGCAAAAAGAGAGTAGAACTCTCCTTGGCCCAGCCACTGCTGGTAGTTCTGGCTGTTGGGGTCATAGAGACTCGACAGCAACCCGGATAGTTGCGAGGCGTTGCTCGGCGCCAGAAGGATCTCGACCGTCATCTGGGCGCTGCTGAACTCGCCCATGTCGACGTCTGTCGTAGGATTCAAGCTGCCGGGGATCGCGGAAAAGCCATTCTCAGCGGCACCGCAAACCGCCGCTGAAAAGCTGAAGAACAGGGTGAGCGCCACTGAAGCGCAGCGCAACTTTCTTGCACTCGAAGCCATGGTGCCTCCACACTTTGGATATCCAAGTCGGGCCCGGCGGGACGCACAACTCAATTTGCAATATAAATTTCTGGGAAGGCCCGTCGAAGGAAACGACTTGCTGGAGCTTTAAATTAGCCTTGCATTTCCGGCATGTCAAGCCAAAAGTTTTTGGAGCACCGCCGGCCGCAGCAGAAACTAACGTGCACCCACACTCGATCACCCGCGTGGTCAACCGCATTTGCCATTTCACCCCGAATAGAGCTAATGTTTGCCTAGCAAGGTCTGCCTGCTACGGATTTTCTGGTAGCGTTCGAACCCATGGGAGGTCCCCATGAAGCAGCGTTTCTTTCCCCGGCGGCTGGGCTCGACTGCTGAATCGACCGCGAAAAATCACGCGAACGCAATCCGTGCGCGCATCATCGGCGTATGTGCGGCTGGCTGCGCTTCTTGGCGCCGTCCACTCTCGCGTCTCAGGTCATCACCATCGATACCAACGGCAAGGGAAATGTCGCGACCACCGGTCCGGTAGATCGGCGCTATGCGCAGATCGAACCCACTCACGTCGCACTGGATAAAACCGAGCTCGATCCCAAGACGCGCCTCGAGCTGATTCGGGCTCTCGAATCCGAGCAGGGCTTTGCCATGCGTCCATTTCCTCGCGGCCACAAGGGACTTACCCTGGTGGCCAACGGCAAGCTGGAGCCCGCTGGCGAAAACTATCTGAACATGGTGATCAGCGAAGGGCTCTCCGCCAAGCCGGGCGCCCGCATGGTCATCACCGACATCAAGATCGATCGCTCCAAAATCGTCTTCGATCTCGACGGCGGACCCGACGCGAAGCATCGTTTCCTGCGCCACATCCAAATCGGCGCGGGTCCTGAGATGGGCGATCCGAATATCGATCCGACCGTTGCCGATGCCGCCGGCGATCCCGTCGGCTCGCGCCTCACGCTTACCTTCGCCGATCACGTTCCCGAAATCACGCCTGCTCAGGTCAAGGCGCTGCTCGCTCCGCTCATCTCCTTCGACGTGAAGTCGCCGATGCAGGCCTTTACGGACACGCTGCCGCCCGCATTGAAAAACGCCATCCTCGGCCATAAGGTGCTGGTGGGAATGACCACCGACATGGTGCTCTTCGCCATGGGCCAGCCCGCCACCAAGACGCGCGAGATGGACGGCCAGATGCCCTTCGAAGAATGGATCTACGGCACGCCGCCCGAGGAGGTCGACTTCGTCCGCATCAACGGCAACCGCGTCATCCGCGTGGAAGTTGCCAAGGATGGCGAGCCGCTGCAGATCTTCACCAAAGATGTGGTCTCGGCCATGATGACCACCGATGGCACGCCGGTGATCACGGCCAACACGCGGACCATCCATGAAGGCGACGTGGAAACTGACCCCAACAAGCAAGCGCCAGCCGCTCCTCCCAGCCTGCGCAAGCCCGGCGAAACGACGGACGCCGATAGCAACAACCCCTACGGCGACCCCAACGTGGGCGTGATGCGCCCGTGCAATTTCCCAAGCCGCATACGGATGAGCAGCCGGGCGCCAATCCCGATGAGCAGCCCAGCGCTCCGGCGCCCCGCTGGCCCGCCAGCACAGTCGTCCTATCCGCAGCCCGCAGCGCAGGGAAATGCGCAGTCTCCGCCCGCCTCCGGTTCGCAGCCGCCTGCCACCAGCTCGCAACCGCAGCCCGCTCCGGCAAAAACGCCCGCCACGCCGGCAGGCAGCCAGCAACCCCCGGCGAGCACCAGCCAGCTCGTTAAGTCCGGCTCTTCGGCACAGCCAAACTGAGCGAAAGCTGCCTCACGCCGCCTCGTATTAAACTGGGATGAGCGAGTCCCGTTCGCTCCGGGCGAAATCTTGCGCCGGGAGGCGAGCCAGTACCGCGCCGTTGAAGCCGTCGCGCAATTCATGCGCGGATGCGTGCAGAGACACCCCAAGAAGGAGAAACACCCTACCCATGGCCAAAATTGCCAAAACAGGCGATCGCAAGAAAGTAATGGACACGACGAAGTCGACCGACTGTCCCAAGTGCTCGAAACCCACGCGCATCGTCAAGCGCGTCAAGGACCGCGAACGCGGCATCCCCGGCGGAGTCTATATCTCATGCTCTGCGTGCGACTTCTACGAAAAACTCTAAGCTTTGCTTGAGTTTTGATCCACAGGAAAAGCCCGGCATCGCGCCGGGCTTTTTCATTTCTCTGAGCTCAGAACACAATCGCTTGCGCCATCTCCTGCAGGATCGCCTCTAGCCGCTTCGGCCGGGTCAGGCGCCTGCGTGATGGGCCTTCCCACCACCAGGTAACTCGCGCCTGCCGCCGAGCGCGTCGGCGGGCGTCGCCATGCGCTTCTGGTCGCCCGCCTCGGCGCCCGCGGGCCGAATGCCGGGAACCACCAGCACGCCCTTCCGCGCCGGTCAGCGCTCGTACCGCCGCTACCTCCTGGGGCGAGCAAACAAACCCACGAATCCCCGCTTCCCAACCCCATCTGTGCCAGCAATTCCACCTGCTCAGCGGGTGAGCGTCCCACTCCGGTCGCCTTCAATTGCGCTGCGTCCATGCTGGTCAGCACGGTCACAGCCAGCAGTTGCGGTGGATCGGCCACGCCTTCCAGCGCCGCGCGCGCGGCAGCCAGCATGGCCGGTCCTCCCGCCGCGTGAACCGTCATCATGCGCACGCCCAGCGCGGCCGCCGAGCGCACCGCGCCGGCCACCGTGTTGGGAATGTCGTGGAACTTCAGATCCAGAAATACCGAGTGACCGCGCGCCGTCAGCGTTTCCACCACGGCGGGCCCGGCGGCAGTAAACAGTTCCAGGCCCACCTTGAACCACTGGCACGCGCCCTCCAGCTGCTTCACCAGTTCTTCAGCAGCCTCGGCGCTTGGCACATCGAGCGCCACGATCAGCCGCTTGCGCGCTTCGTCCATACGGTCAGGCTGCACGGGCATCCGATCAGGCACTGCAGGGCGATCGGAAGCGAATGTTGGCTTCATCCGTTCGGGGATGGGCATAGCTCAATGCTAACTGATTTTCTGCTGCGAAGTCCGGTGCGGAACTTACTGCGTCTGCCGGTGAGACTGCGCCGGTCGCGCCGTTGGATTCGGGGCATTGTGCGCAAACATCACTTTAGATGGAGCGACCTCAGAGCGGGGCACAAGCACCACGTAGGGCACATCGCTTTGCGAAAACCGGGCGCGCAGATCAGGATCGCCAAACGGAGGCGCATGATCGCCCACAATCACGAAAATTGTCGGCCGCCCCAGCGGACCGGTCGCCAATTGCGCCACCGAACGGTGGACGTTTTCAACCAGTTGATACCAGGAACAAAGCGCAGTATGAGGCTGCAACCCGATGTCGGCAGTGCAGGGAGCGCCATCGCGCAAATACGACGGCACGGGAACGGGCAGATGCGAATTGAGCGTCATCCAGTGAATGAGCTTTGGCCGCGAAGTATCTTCCTCCAGGCGCCGGCCGATCCAGGCGGCAACATCTGCGTCGCATATCCCCAGAAATGCGCTCGCGCAATTCGGCAATCCCTGCCTTTCAAGATCCTCTTGAAAATAGAGCTCCTGGAATCCGAGCTTGCGGTACCAAATCAACCGATCGAACATGAGTGGGCTCATGCCATGGACGGCGATGTTGTGGTAGCCCAGGGCTGCGAGCCTTTGCGGAAGGCAGCCCTTCAAGTCCGATGCTGGCGCCCGAATCAGGTAATAGCCAATTTCATTGCCGCACAACTCTCGCGCTTCTCCCGCGACGGTCGCGCCATAGAACGGAACCGTCCCCTGGAAAACCTGATACTTGGCAAGCATTTCCGGCTCGAGATAGGGCGCGACCATCGCCTTCTGCAACGGTGAGTCCTGCGCGACCCCCCAAGATTCCACCACGGTCACGACCACGTCGGGCAACTCGCCATGATTTTGGCCTGAGAAAATTCCTGAGGCCTTGAAGGCTACAGCTGTCGCGCTCGGCACCGGGGAACGCGCTGTCCGGCCTTTCTCTTCGAACACGCTCAGCGACGCATTCCATTCCCACAAGCGCTTCAATCGGATCAGTGGAATGCGCGCCAGCTGGGGAGCACGAACTTTGCTGCTTGCGCTGAGCCCGTCGGTGCTGGGGGCCTTTCCAAAGGGAGGAGGAAAATAGCCAGTCGTAAGACGAGTGGATACAATGTCGCCGCAAAGAATGACAACCGCAAAGGTCACCAGGCATGCTGCGGCGATCCGTCGCTGTTTTCCCGGCAAGTCCTTGCCCGGCATCAAGAATGCCATTGCAGCGATCAGCAAAAAGAAGATCAGCACCAAAAGCGAGCGCAACGGATGCGCAGCGGACGACTCAATGGCGACGCGGATATTTTGCAGGCATTCTCGAAGCGGGACGTAATACGTCATGCACGCCCCGCAGATGATATCCGCCGTGGTAAGGGTCAGAAGCAGGACCAGAGTCACGGGCCGCGGAACGAACAGAGCAATCAATCCCACCGCAGCGTAGGTAACGCAAACCACTCCCAGAGGCGAGAAACCGAACTCACGAGCGGCAATCCAGTACGGAATATTGCAGATAATGGAATAAAACGCCACAAAAGGCAGCCACTTGGAGTTCTCGATGAAACGAGTCGCCCGCGGATACGGCAACATCGATTCGACCAAACTCATTGCTTTAACGTCCAGGGATCCCATTCTCTTTCTCCCCAAGAAAGTGGTAAGAAATGTCCGTAAAAAAGCGCTCGCCGAACTGCGATTAGGAACGGTGGAGAACCGGCGAAATTCTTGCCTCGCGACTAGTTGTTGAGAAAGTCAAGACGGTTGATTAGGAGCAGGCCCGGACCAGGGACCGCACGATCATATCCGCAACGGCCAGACTGGGCGTTTCCCACGGATAGGTGGCTGCCTGACCATATTGACGAAAAAGTACGTTCCTGCGGTTACTTGCGGTGCAAAAAATGTCGTCATTCGGAAGTACGAAGGTAATGCGAAGTTATCCCCATCATACAACGGGCTGTCGGGCAGAATGCGTTAACCGGTACCATGCTAGGCAGGAGCAGATTTTGAAATTGAGAAAGCCTGCCTTCCGGAAGTGGGCCATTGGAATCCTGGGGATAGTCCTGTCAGGTCCGGTCGCGGCTGCGACCGCGCACACCAACCCCATGAACTACGATCCCCAGGTGCGCGCGGCGTATGAACGCTTCTACAATCTCGACTATCCCGGCGCAGTGGAGCGCTTCCAGCAGTTTCATGCCGCCCATCCGGGCGATCCGCAGGCCACTGCCTATCTGCTCAACGCGCTGATCTTTCAGGAGCTTTACCGCCAGGACCTGCTCGACACCACCTTTTACGCCAACGACGGCTTTCTCACCGGTCACCACGCCACCGACGAGGATCCCCAAAAACGCGATCAAATCTTTGCCTTGGCCGACGAAGCGGTGCGCGAAGCCGACTGGCGAATCAGCAAGAATCCCAACGACGTTGACGCGCTTTTTGCGCGCGCCTGGGTGCGCAGTTTGCGCTGTGCCTATGTGGCCATGGTGGAGCGCGCCTTTTCTACCGGTTTTCGCCTCGCCACCAAGGCCAAAGACGATGCTGCGCGGGTTTTGCAAATCGATCCCGACTACGTCGATGCCAAGCTCATCACCGGCGTCTACGACTATGTCGTGGGTGCGCTTCCCTGGCCGTTCAAGATCATGATCGGTTTCGCCGGCATCACCGGATCCAAAACTACCGGGCTCGCCATGCTTGAAGACGCCGGCAAGCGCGGAGTCATCACCAGTGTCGAGTCGCGCACCGTCATCGCTCTCTTCCTGCGCCGTGAATCCAGGTACAAAGAAGCCATCCAGGTGGTGCGCGGCCTGAAGAGCGAATATCCTCACGATTTCCTGTTCTGTCTTGAAGAAGCCAATCTGCGCAAGGATGCAGGCGAGGGCATGGCCGCCGTGGATTCGTACCGGCAACTGTTGGCCGATGCGGCCAAGCCTGGCTATTTTGCTTCGTCCAGGCTCGAGCTGGCCTATTTCGGGCTGGGCGACGCCCTGCGCGGCCAGCGCCACTACGACGAAGCCGCACAGGCCTACGAACAAGCCGCCTGGACGCATGGCGTGGGCTCCGAACTCAAGATTCGCTCCCTCATCGATGCCGGCCAGTGTCACGACATGAACGGCCAGCGCGCCCTGGCGACGCGCGATTATCAAGCCGCTATCGCCGCCGGCCCCAGCACCTCTCGCGCCGGCGAGGCAAGAAAGTACCTGCGCACTCCCTACCAGGGAACCTGAAGAATCCCGGGCGGCCGCAACTTGTAGCGCCGGTCTCCTGACCGTCTGTACTGAGCTTCCTGGCCCTCAGAGACCTTGCCAGACCTCGAAATCTGAGCTTGAATAACGTGATAAACAGGGAACTTCCGTGCGCCAGACCTCGTATCCTCAAATCAGTTGAAGTTCGTCCTCGGAGAACCGCTCATGACCGTCTTCTGTCAGCACTGTGGCACTGGATTACCGGCAAACGCTCATTTCTGTTCGACCTGTGGGGCGGTCATTCCCGCCGTGCAACCCATCCCCGGCCGCCCGATGCTGCGCCCCCTCGTGGGCCGTCAGATCGCCGGAGTCTGCATCGCAATTGCGCGTGCTAACGGATGGGACGTCTCTCTGGTCCGCATCATCGCAGTTCTCGGCCTCATCTTCTCCGGCGGCCTGGTCGGCGTGGCCTATCTCGCTGCCTGGATTGGAATTCCTGAGGAGACGCCGCCCCTCCCGGGGGCGTATCCTCCAGGTGTATGAACGGCGTCTCGCTTTCTGACGGCTCAGGCCTTGGATTCACCGACGCAGGCACCGGCCCACCGGTTGTCTTTCTGCATCCCACCCCTCTCGACCGCGATTACTGGCGTCCCTTGACCAAAGAGCTCGCCGGCATTCGCTCCGTAGTTCCCGATCTGCGCGGCCACGGTGTCTCGGCGCTCGGCTCCGATCTGCCGGTAGGGGCTTTCGACATGGTTCCCGACGCTCCCGTGCTCACAACGGAGCAGTTAGCCACCGATGTGCTCGCCCTGCTCGACCAACTCTCCCTGCGCCGGGCCGCGTTTGTGGGCTGCTCCATCGGCGGCTACGTCATGCTTGAGATTTGGCGCAGGGCCCCCGAGCGAATGACGGGTCTGGTCTTCATCTGTTCCAAGCCGCAGCCCGATGCTCCAGCCAACCTCATCCGTCGCGCAGAAACCATTCAGCGAGCGCGGTCGGAGGGCGTTACAGCGCTCTTCGACGGCATGGCGCAAACCCTCCTCAGCGAAACCTCGCGCCGCGAGCGCCCGGAGATTGTCGCGGAAGTTCGTTCTCATATGACCCTAACGCCGGAGGCCGAAGTCGCCGTGCAAGCCGGCCTCGCCACGCGTCCCGATTCGCTGCCCACCGTGCCCACCATTCGTGTCCCCGTTCTCGCCATTGCGGGCGCCGAGGACACTGCTGTCACTCCCACGGACATGGAAGCTTTTCATTCCGCTCCCGGAGGTTGCGAGTTCCACGTACTGCCCGGCGCCGGCCACTTTGCCGCCTACGAGCAGCCGCGCAAAGTCGCAGCCCTCATGGCTCCCTGGCTGCGCCAATTCGACCTGTGAAATCTGCTGCCCCGGTGCCTCATCCATTTGCCCAATTTTTGGGCGAATGGGTGGGATCGCACGTGCGCTGTTAAAATCGGGCACGAAGTCACAAGGTCTCTAACCGCTTGCTGCAGCACAAAGTTCGGGTGCCCCCGGTTTCGATTTTGAGACCGGGGAAACTGTGAATCGTAAGCGCGACTTCACACGGCCACAGATATAGTCGTCTCCCGGAGGATCCCATGCCCAATGCCTCGATTTCGAGCCCCGCCCGCCGCAAATTTCTTCGCGCCGTGCCTGCCGCCGCAGCCGCCGGCTTCACGCTCACAAATGCGTCACCCTTTGCAGCCTCGGGGTTTGCAGCCTCGCACGCCGCGCAAAGCACGGACGCTCCCGCCCTCACCTTCAAACTCTTCAAGGCGCAAGAAATTCAGGACGACCTCAGCGCCCTTGCCGCCAATCCCGGAAACAACAATCTTGTGCAGGAGAAGTCCTTTGTCGTGGTTCTCACCACCGAGAAGGCTAAAACCGCGGCGGAGTTCGAGTGGCACGAGCATCGCGACCATATCTTCCAGATTCTCGACGGGTCTACAGTCTACGAGCTCGGCGGCACGCCGAAAGGCGCGCACAGCAAAGCGCCGGGCGAATGGAATTCACCGGAATCGGAAGGGCACCAGACCGTTAACCTGAACAAGGGCGACATGCTGGTGGTCGCGCGCGGCACGCCGCACCGTCGCATCACCGCCGACAGCGTTACGTTTTCTCTGATTTCGCCGCAAGGCTAGGGGCTACCAGCCAGCTTGGCGAGTCAGAAGCTCACATCACAATGAATTGCCGATCTGAGCGGCAAAATTCGGCCGTAGTCCTGAGCAAAAATCTCGGGAGTCATCCGGAGCGAAGTGGGCCGCGCTTTGCGCGGCACACGAGTCGAAGGATCTGCGGTTGTTTCTTTCGATTTTATGGGGCCGCCCCAGTCTCCGCAGGAAGAGCTGAACGCTAAAAGCTGACGGCTGATAGCTGCCTTTCAGTTCCTGCGCATCTTCGACAGCAGCCGCAGCATCTCCAGGTACAGCCACACCAGCGTCACCATGATCCCGAACGCCGCGTACCACTCCATATATTTGGGAGCGCCGTAGGCCACACCCTGCTCCACAAAATCGAAGTCCAGCACCAGGTTCAGCGCCGCGATGGCGACAACAAACAGGCTAAAGCCAATGCCAACCAGTCCGGAGCCAAAGACAGAAGAGAAAGCGGAAATGTGGAACATGTTGAGCAGCCACGTGAGCAGATAGAAGACCATGATGCCGCCTGTCGCCGCCACCACGCCCATGCGAAACTTCTGCGTCACCTTGATTACCCCGGACTTGTACAGGAACAACATCACGAACAAGGTGCCGAACGTCAGCCCCACGGCCTGCATGGCAATGCCGGGATATTTCACTTCAAAGAGCGCCGACAGTCCGCCAAGCACCATGCCCTCGAGTAGCGCGTAGATGGGCGCAGTCACCGGCGCCCAGGTCTTCTTGAAGATCGTCACCATAGCGGCGATAAATCCGCCCAGTGCGCCAAGGAGTAATTCCGGAGCGACGGACGATGGGTCGTGCGTCTGCATGAATTGGTTCCACGTCCACGCCGCCGTCACCACTGCGCACAGCAGCAGGATGCCGGTCTTGTTCACCGTGCCACTCAGCGTCATCCGCCCCGCGGCGTCCACCAGGCTGCCACCGTACTGGCTGCGTGCAGCATCGCTGAAAGTGTTCTGGCCGAGCGCCGGATTCGAAGTCTTGAACAATGCCATGGTTTGTCTCCGTTGTGCAAAACAAAATTGAGGAATGGCGAGGCCCTGCAACCGCCTGACTCGCTGTCTTTATTTTATATCCAAGGCTCGTTCGTAGCGCCGGTCTCCGGATCGGGGTCCCCAAGGAACGGTCTTTGTTTCTTGGGGTGGGAGACCCGCACATGAACAAGGTTACCCCGCTGCCAACCTCAGTCGAACGCCGACAACCCGTACGCGCTTTCGTACCGCGCCACCGTCGACCGCAGATTTTCAATCGCATCCACGGCCCGGATGCCCCCGCGCGCCCCCTGCGCCATGCAGTTCATCGCCGCCGCCGCGCAGGAAAAATCCAGTTGCCTTTCGAGCCCCCACTCCTGCATCAGTCCGTAAATGAACCCGGCGCGAAAGATGTCGCCGGCCCCGGTCGTATCTGCCACCGGAACGCGGTACGCGGCGCAGTGCACCAATTGCTTGCCGTCCCACGCCAGCACGCCGTCTTCGCCCAAAGTCGCCGCGCTCAGCTTGCATCCGTAACGCGAAAGCATGCGGCGCAAGGCGCGCTCCAGGTTGTTGTCGTCCATCAGCCGGCAGGAGAAATCCTTACTCACAATCAAATAATCGATATTCGACACCAGCTCTTCGATGCCTGCGTACGTGTCATCGAGATCTGCCACCACGGGAATACCCGCGGCCCGCGCCCAGCTTGCGGCCAGTGTTGCGGCCGCCGTGTCGTGCCCGTCGAGATGCAGCAAGCGCGCATTTGTGACCCATTCCCGGCGCAGTTCCTCGGGCTTGAGCGTCATGTGCTCGTCGCGCCTGCAAAGCACAGTGCGTTCGCCACCCGCGTCCACAAGAATGAGCGACTGCGGGCTCACGCCGCCGCGCACTTTGATCAGTTGCGCCTCAACACCCACTTTTTGGAATGCCTCTTCGTGCAAACGGGCCGCGTCGTCGTCGCCCAGCTTGCCCACGTAGCGCGTGCGCAAGCCCCACTGTTGACAGGCCACCACGGTCGTCGCCACCTGCCCACCCGGCATTACGCTCGACGCGTAATACTCCAGCTTCGATCCGCGTTCCGGGTATGCAGGCAACGGAATCAGCGTGTCGGTCGCGTTCAGTCCCACGCCCACCAGGTCAACTTGAGGACACTCAGTCATGCAATCTTTTATTGTAATGGGCGGACGAGGAAGCCGTTGTGAGCATCGCCACAGCGCACCTCGGCGAAGGCCTGGCCACGACCGGTGTTTT
This sequence comes from uncultured Acidobacteriota bacterium, assembly GCA_963830785.1. Lineage (GTDB taxonomy): Bacteria > Acidobacteriota > Terriglobia > Terriglobales > Acidobacteriaceae > Telmatobacter. Next base: position 139,016 of record CAWHNV010000073.1, on the reverse strand, counting down.
GAAAAGGCATGGCTTCAGCCGTGCCAAAAACTGCCTGAAAGAAAAGCTGGCCTTCAGGCCCCGAGGCACGTTTTTCTTGATTTCCAAATCATCCCTCGGAGGCTAAGGACCGGCTCAATTAGGTCATTTTTTTGCGGCATGGCTGAAGCCATGCCCTTTCAAAGCAACCTTGTCCCAGCTCATCCGTTTCTGCAATTACCCCGTGCTCCGTGCTGTACGCTCAATATAGGTTTTTTGGACGTTGATCTTGGCCCTGACAACCACATTTCCGCGCCCGTTTATCTATCCGCAGCCCGGCGCTGCTTTGCATTGCGACGGCGTTTCGCTGGAATCCCTCGCACGCCGCTTCGATACCCCGCTCTACGTCTATTCGGCCGACCAGATTGTGGCGCGGTTGCGCCTCTTTCAACAGGCTCTTGCCGGCCGGGATCATCTTGTCTGCTACGCAGTCAAAGCCAACTCCGCACTGGCCATTCTCAAACTCCTCAGCCAAAACGGCGCCGGCTTCGACATCGTTTCCGGCGGCGAACTCCAGCGCGTGCTTGCCGCCGCGCCCGATGCTGTCGCCCGCACGGTCTTTTCCGGCGTGGGAAAAACCGCCGCGGAGATCGACCTCGCCCTCAAGACCGGCATCCTGCAATTCAACGTGGAGAGCGAGGCGGAGCTCAAGCTGCTCGCGTCCCGCGCGCGTAAATTCAAAATCCGCGCCCGCTTCGCGTTGCGCGTCAATCCCGATGTCTTTGCCGACACCCACCCCTACATCTCGACAGGCCTGCGCGAGCACAAGTTCGGCATCGACATCCGCCACGCGCGCGCAATTTATAAGAACGCGGTCAATGACCGCTGGCTTGAGGCGCATGGCATCAGCGTCCACATCGGCTCGCAGATCCGTTCGGCCGACCCGTTTGGCGCGGCCATTGAACGCGTCAGCAGGTTGACGCAGCAGCTCGGCCGCGATGGCATCGCTCTTCAATCCATCGACGCCGGTGGCGGCCTCGGCATTGATTATCACGTTGGCGCTTTCGATGCCGCAGCCAAGGTCGAAGAGTACGCCGCGGCGCTCCAGCACGCGCTCGGCAGCTTCAAAGGCCGCCTGCTCATCGAGCCTGGACGCTTCCTTGTCGCCCAGGCGGGAGCCCTATTGGCGCGCGTGCTCTACGTGAAACGCAACGGCAAAAAAACCTTCGTGATCACCGACGCGGCCATGAACGACCTCATCCGTCCCGCGCTCTATCAGGCCTGGCACGAGATCGTTCCCGTGCGGCCGAGAACGGGGAAGGGGGCAGGGAAGCCGCGCGTCGTCGATGTCGTGGGCCCAGTCTGCGAGTCGGGCGACTTTTTTGCGCGCGACCGCAAACTTGCGCCCGTCGAACCCGGCGATCTGGTCGCCTTGCTCGACGCCGGCGCCTACGGCATGGCGCAAAGCTCCAACTACAACACCCGTCCGCGCGCGGCGGAAGTTTTAGTCGAAGGCAACAAGGCGCGCCTCATCCGCCGCCGCGAAAGCATGGAAGATCTGCTCGCGTCCGAAGTGGTTTGAAGTCGCTACGCGTTCCTCTGCGCGTCATGCGTTAACCCAGCCCGCAGCATTTCCTGCTATCGTGTCATGCGGGAGAGTTCACCATGCAAAATCGATGCCTGCACGCCGCGGCGTTGTTGTCCACGGTTTTGGGATTGGCGTGTTTCGCGAGTGCCGATCCGCTGACCGTCAAGACCGACCAGGGCAAAGTGCACGGCAAGATGGTGAGCGATGGCCGGACGCGAGCTTTTCTCGGCATCCCATTCGCCGCGCCGCCCGTCGGCGATCTGCGCTGGAAGGCTCCGCGGCCGCCCGCATCCTGGAGCGGCGTGCGCGATGCCACCAGCTACGCCGCGCGTTGCGCGCAGTGGCCTATCTGGGCCGATTACATCTTTCAGGATGCCGGCCCCAGCGAGGATTGTCTCTACCTCGACGTGTACACGCCCGCAACGGCCAGCCCTGCGCATCCACTGCCCGTGATGGTCTGGATCCACGGCGGCGGATATGTGGCCGGCGGAAGCTCCGAGCCGCGCTATTCCAACTCTCCGCTCGTGGACCGCGGCGTGGTGCTCGTGAACATCAACTACCGGATGGGAGTTTTTGGTTTTCTGGCCAGTGAAGATCTGCGCCGGGAGGGCGGTGGCGTCGCAGGCAACTACGGCCTGTTGGACGCAGTCGCAGCCTTGCGCTGGGTGCGCGGCAATATCGCCCACTTCGGCGGCGATCCCAACAACGTCACCATCTTTGGCGAAAGCGCGGGCTCGTTTGCCGTCAGCACGCTCATGGCGTCGCAAATGGCGGAGGGGCTCTTTCAAAAAGCCATCGGAGAGAGCGGCGCGCCCTTTGGCGGGGTGCTCGGCGTCGATCCCGTGGAGGTTCGCGCGGCCCGCGATCAGGTCTGGGTGAATTCTCTCGGCGTCAAGAGCCTGGCCGAATTGCGAGCCATGTCCACCAGCCAACTCATCGACGCCGCGAGAAAGAAGGGCACGATTGGTTTTTCTCCCGTTATCGACGGGCGGCTTTTGACGGAAGCAGTTCCGAAAACTTACGCCGAGGGAAAGCAGGCGCATGTTCCGCTTCTCGCCGGATGGAATCGCGATGAACGCGCAGGCACGCTATCAAAAGACATGACGGTCGAAAAGTGGAACGCCTTCGCAAGCGAGCATTATGGCGCGCGCGCCGACGAGTTCCTGGCCGTCTTTCCGGGCAAGACAAACGCCGAAGCCGTCGCCTCAGCCGACGCCTATACGACCGATCAATTCATCGCCTTCGGCACGTGGCAGTGGATTGAAGCGCAAGTGAAGACGGGCAATGCGCCGGTCTATCGCTATCACTTCGAGCTGCCCGCGCCTCCCAGTGAAATGCATCCCGAGGGAAAATACGCCTGGCACTCCGACGATCTGGAATACGTATTCGGCACGCTCGACGTGAGGCATGGATCGACGTGGCGGCCGGAAGATCGCAAACTGACCGAAGAGATGATGGACTATTGGACGAACTTTGCGCGGACGGGCGACCCCAACGGCCCCGGCTTGCCAGCGTGGCCGCGCTACGACAAAACCGGCGCAGTCATGCATCTCGATCGCGAGACGCACGCCAGCCCGGACACAACGCGAGCGCGGTATGAGTTTTTGTTGAGTGACATGCCGGCGGTTAAGCCGTGATAGGGCGGAGAGAGCTGGTTTACTGATTCACGCCCGACGCCGCAACAAAACCGGAACTCTGCGTGGCAGTCGCGTTGCTGCTGGCTGGCGGCGCAAAGCTGGAGCCATTCGCATTGATAGCAGTGGAATAGTCGGGACCGAGTCCGAGTTTCAGCAGGGCGCGCGAATCAGGCATCAGCTTGGTTTGCCATCCATGGTCTGCCTGATACTTCTGCATCGCGGCGACGGTCGCGGCGTCCCACTTGCCGTCGGCCTCACCCGTCAGGTAATTCTCGCGGATCAGCGCCTGCTGAATCTGCGTCACCCGCTCCGGGTCAATGGCCTGCTGGCCGCGTACACGGCGCGTGGCTTTGTGCTTCGATTTCGACAGCTTATGGGTGCTGGTCAAGCCGCTGGTCGGCGATCGGTGCACGTTCGTTGCGAAAGCGGACGGCGCAACAAGGGCTGCGACAATCAAAAGTGCCGCAGAAATTCGAAATGAAACCATAGTTTTTCCGCCTGAATAATTGGCCAGCTTTTTGGAACTCTTAGGTCAAGTGTAGCCAACGTACCGCATTCCGGCAAGGAGAAAAACAATAGAGCGGAGGCAATGGGTCTTACTTTAGAAACGGCGCCGGGCAATAGGAATCGCACCAGGCGCCTGGTTTCATGGGTTTACAAGGTCCCGCCTATAATGTCGATGCCCAATTCGGGATGGTGCGGATCGATCGCCTCGAAGACTACATCGTCGCCGGTTTTGAGCTTACCCACCACCGCATCGAACTGCTCTTTATTGCCCGTTGGCAGTTTGTTGACGCGTGTGATGATGAGTCCCGGCTCCACTCCCTGCAAGTCCGCGAACGAGCCGGTGCGAACCGAATCCACCAGCACGCCGGAAGCGTGGATCTTCGCGGTGATTGCCGGCGGCGCATCGCGTACCACGAGGCCCAGCTTGGCTTCGCCTGCGTCGCTCTCACCTTCCTGGGCGGTTTCCGGTTGCGGGTTGGTCATTTCCGCAAACACCTTGTCGCGATCGCCGATCGTCACCGTCGTATCCATCGGTTTGCCGTCGCGAACGTAGCCCAACCGGATGGTCGATCCCGGCCTGCGGCTGGCAATTTCGTTTACCAGGTCGTCGCCGTCCTTGATCGTGCGGCCGTCGATGGCTGGTAATGATGTCGCCCGCCTTGAGGCCCGCCTTATCCGCTGGACCGCCGGGCTGAACCTCCTGCACCAGCACGCCGTTCTTGAAGCCGTACACGCGATTCACGGCGCCCGAAAGCCCCTGGCGGAACTGGATGCCGATCGAGCCTCGCGTCACCTTGTGACTGGGGCTGATCAGGTCGTTGTAGACCGCGACCACGGTGTTCGAAGGCATGGCGAAACCGATTCCCTGGTAGCCGGCCGACTGCGTGTAGATGGCCGTATTCACTCCGATGACTTCGCCGTTCATATCCAGCAGCGGCCCGCCGGAGTTGCCGGGATTGATGGCCGCGTCGGTTTGGATGAAGTGCTGGAACTGGCCCGGCGCGCCCTGATCGATGGTGCGGTTCTTGGCCGAGATAATGCCTGCGGTCACGGTCTGCGCCAGCGCGAACGGGCTGCCGATGGCCTCGACCCAATCGCCCACCTGCGCCGTGTCGGAGTTGCCCATCTTCACCGTCGGCAGCGGTGTGCTGGTGTCGATCTTGATCACCGCCAGGTCCGTGGCCTTGTCCACGCCGATCACGCGCGCCGGACGCCCCAGATCCTGCGTGTCGGGATCGGTCGAGAGCTTCACGTAAATCTTGTCGGCCTTGTCGATCACGTGATCGTTGGTGATGATGTAACCCTTGGGATCGACGATGAAGCCCGAGCCCAGCGACTCCTGCACCTGGCCGTTGTCGCCTTCATCCGGACCACCCGGAGCCTGGCCGCCGAAGAAACGGTTGAAGAAGTCCTGGAAGTTGTCCGGCGGACCTCCCTGCTGCTGATCGTTGTCTTGGTTGTCATCAGGATTCTGCTGGTTGGGCTGCTGGCGGAAATGGAAGTTGTGCTGCTTGTGGTTGTCCGTATCCTTGGGCAGCGTCTGCGTGTTGATATTCACAACGGCCGGTCCCACTGCCTTGGCGATGCGCACAAAATCGTTCGGCGGGATCGTCGAATTTACGACCTTGAGGGGAGTGGCGTCTCCGCTATCGTTTTGCTTTTCCTGCCCGCGCACTCCGTGGGCGGCAAAGGAGCCGGCGACAATTGCGGCAGAAAGCGTGGCGAGCAGAACGAACGCCGAAGTGAGACGGCGCGAGCGAAGCCGTTCAAAAAGCAATTTCATACGTATCCTTGACCTCTTGAGGCGCCCGGCCGGTCGGCCGGAATGCTGGTGGCAACCTCTCTTCTCAGTATAGCCAGCCGATGGTCTCCGCGGTGGTTACCGAAGTCTGTTTCCGCCGTCACCGCAGCCGGAATCGCCAATCCACGCCTGCTCAATTAGACGCTTCGAAGGGCGAAAGAGCCGCCTCCGCGAGAAACCGAACCCGAGCTACTGCTCCGCAGCCCACTCCAGCATCGCCAGCGTCAGCAGCAGGACGCGTTTGAGCGCCAGCTCGCGGTTCTTGGGCGAATACCACTCGCGCAGCGTATGCGCATCGCCGCCTTCTCCGCCCGCGCCCATTGAAAGCGCCGGAACGCCCAGCGCCAGAGGAATGTTGGCGTCGGTCGATCCCAGCCGCAGGTCGGTGCGCAGGCCCAGGTGCCGGTCCACGGCGCGAAGTGCGGCCAGCAGTGGGCGAATCATCGGCCAAATGTGCCGCAGGACGGTCGCCGATCTTGGCGATCGCGAAATCCAGCCGTGCCCGCGCACCGGCACTTGGGCTTCTTGACGCGCGCATTCGAATGGTCGACGGCATCCTCCACCGCGCGATGCAGTGCCACTTCCAGACGCACCAGTTGATCCCCGTCCGTCGACCGAAAATCGACGGTCGCCTCGGCGCTCTCCGGAATCGAGTTCACGCTGATGCCGCCGCGAATGGTCCCCACGTTGAGCGTGGTGCGCGGCTCCTCCGGGCAGCGGCGTCTCGGCCAGCGCGGCCAGCGCCGATGGCCAGCGCTGCGATCGGGTTCGGCGTCCCCGCATCGGTAAAGCTGTGCCCGCCTGGTCCGGTGATCGTCACCCGGTAGCGGCGGCTGCCCAGCGCCTGCGTCACCGCCGCGTCCGCGCCGGCGCCGTCCAGCACAATGTGCGCGGCCACGCGTCCCGCCAATGCGCTGTGCTCATAAAAGTGCCGCACGCCGCGCAGGTCGCCTTCACCCTCTTCACCCACATTGCCCAGCACCACCAATGACGCCGGCAGTTCCACTCTGGTCCCGGTCCCAGCCCCGGACGTCCCAGCTCCAGAATTGACCAGCGCATGAATAACGGCCAGCATGCCCACCACGCCGGCCGCGTTATCGCAGGCACCCGGAGCTTGCAGACGATCGCCCGCAAACACTGCGTGCAGCGGAGTATCGGCGGGAAACACAGTGTCGAGATGCGCCGAAAGCAGAACCACGGGCCCGGTGCTCTCCGGAGGCAGATTCGTGGCCGGCAGGATTCCCAGCACATTGCCCGCTGTATCGGTTTCTACCGCGCATACGCCGGCTTCGGCAAAACGCGCCGCCAGCCATCGCGCCCGCTGCTGCTCGCCGTTTGAAGGCGCGGCAATACCCACCAGATCGATCTGCCAGTCCATGATGGTCTTGGGATTCGCGTGCAGCCAGGAAAATGCCGCGTGAATCGGCCTTTGCGCAGCCAATGCTGTCACGCGTGAGAATGCCGAGGTCGAGGAAAGAATCGGCATGGCGATGGATTCAGACTAGCAGGGAAATAGGGGCGGAGCGGAGTTGGAGCTCTTTCAGACTTTCTTCCTGCTCATCCGGCTGTGATGGGCCGCAGCATAAGGTGCCGTAGATTTCGCGGGCCCCGGGCGGCGACGCCGCGCGCGTATGTCTTTCATGACATCTTTCAGTGTGGATGTCTTCCCGCGTTCAACTTGCTTTTCCCCAATGGCCAGGATTTGTAACAACGCCAGACTTTCCTGCATCTCTTCATAGGAGCGCACGTCCATCAGCACCGCGCGTGCTTCGCCGTTTTGCGTAATGATGATCGGCTCGCGCTCTTCCGTGATGCGGTCCAGAAGCTCGGCTGCGTTCGCTTTCACATAGCTGATGGGCTTGATCTGGGTCGAATAGCGCATAGACACCTCACAAGACGTGCGAAAGTCGATTGTAGTCCTTTATCGGCTTGAATAGACGCTAAATTCAGTTCTAATTAGGACCGAATTCAATCCGTCACAGTGCCAGCGCGTCGTACTCCACCGAATGCAAAAACAATCCCCGCGCCGGTGCCGTCGGCCCTGCCGCCGCTCGATCACGCGCCGCAAGAACCCCAGGAATCTCCTCGAGTGCAAGGTGTTGGCGGCCCACGTCGAGCATGGTCCCCACCAGGTTGCGCACCATGTGATGCAGAAAACCATTGCCGCGCACGCGGTAAACCAGCATCGTGCCGGCTTCGTCTGGCCGCTGCTCCCATCCCGAAGAGTAGAGCGTGCGGACTGTTGACAGCGGCGCAATTTTAAGCGCCTGCGCGTCGTCAGCAAACTCCTCCGGCGCGCTTCTCCGTTCGCTCAGATCCGGATCGTTCGCGGCAAAGCTCCGGAAGTCGTGTTCTCCTTCGAAGATCCGCGCGCAGGCCTGGAGCGTGTCCAGGTCCAACTGCCATGGGCAGGCGTACACGTAGCGAGCCAGAAACGGCGGGCAAATGGCCTCGCGGAAAATGCGATACTCGTAGGTCTTCGCAACCGCCGAGTGCCGCGCATGAAAGGTGCTTCGCACCGTACGGGCTTCGGAGACACGAATCGACGGTGGAAGAGTCCGATTCAACGCGCGATGCAGATTCTCGGCAGGAATGGGCGCGCGCAAGGTAAAGCTTGCCACCTGGGCCAGTGCGTGAACCCCCGCGTCGGTGCGCCCGGAGCCTTGAGGCAGCGGCGACTCGCCGGTAATCCGGCCCAACGCCGCCTGCAATTCGCCCTGAATGGTCGCGAGCCCCGGCTGCACTTGCCAGCCCTGAAAGTCCGTCCCGTCATAAGCCAGAGTCACCTTCCAGGTCCGGAACTCTAGATCGGCTTGGGCGCAATCAACCATGGGATTCGCTGCAACCAGCCTACCCGATGCTGCCAATCTGCTGGTATAAGACGAGAGTTCCGGACCGGATGGAGAGATTTCTGTCCTGACGAGTTCTGGAGTGGTTGCCAGCCGCTCGAATTTGGAGTATTTTACTAACCAGTTAGTTAATTTACCGACGGAGGGCTGTCCCTATGCCCCCGCTCGATGGTTTTCGCTCCACCGATCCTCGAACTAACCAGAGCCTCGGTCTCGGTTTACGGCGATACATGGAACGGTCGGGGTATCGACTTCGTAATCAACAACGAACCATGCCAGTCCACATAACGGCGATAATCGATCTGAGAAACCCGATACTCGCATCCGGAGCGGCCACCTGGATGTCTTGAGACGCAACCGGAGCACTGCCCAGTGGGTGGGTCCGTGCCGCAGTCATGGGAGAAGAAACATGCACTTTTTAAGGGCAGGTGGTTCGCATCGCGAACAGGCAACCGCGGGCAGTGAAATCCAGGAACCAAAACTGGAACCAAAGACAGGCCGAGGCAGAGGGCAGGGAAACGCCGCCGGACGATTGCGCGCGGTTGCCGCCATTTTGTTGACGTTGGCGGCCACCACGCCGGCCAGCTTCGCGCGGCAGCAGGGCACTGCCTCCGCGCCACCCGATAAAGCCGCCAGCGAGCTTCCCGCGGCCCCGGTGCCGGTTCCCACGCAGCCGATTCCGCTGCGCACCTCCGACCGCGATTACTCCAAGGCCTTCGGAACCTGGTTCGGCGATCCGATTAACGTCTTCCGCCCCACCACCATCGCCAAGGCCAGCTTCGCCAACTCCGTCCGTCTAGCCGATCTCGTGAAAGACGGCAAGATTTATCTCAGCCTCTCCGATGCCATCGCCCTGGCGATCGAGAACAACTACGACATCGCCATCGCGCGCTACGACCTCGACATTGCAGACACCGATATTCTGCGCACCCGTACCGGCGCAGCGCCGCTGGGCGCTCCCTCAGGCCTGATCACCGGAACCCTCGGTGGTTCCACCTCGACATTGTCCACCGGCGGCGGCCCCGGTGGAAGCACTGTGGGCTCCGGCGGCGCGGGTTCCGGTGTCAGCGGTCTGACGCTGACCACGGCTGGCGCGGGTCCGGCGCCCGAAGCTCTCGATCCCACGCTTACCGGCAACATCCAGTTACAACGCCAGGAGTCGCCACAGACCAGCATTTTCTCGCCGCGCGCCTCAACCAACACCAATCAATATAACTTCACTTACAACCAGGGATTTGTTACCGGCACATCGCTCGCAGTGGGCTTCAACAATCAGCGGCTCACGACCAACAGCGAGCTCTACACGTACAGCCCGTTGTTCAGTTCCAGCTTCAAGGCGACGGTGACGCAGCAACTGCTGCAAGGCGCGGGCATCTGGGTCAACAAGCGCTTCATGTATCAAGCGATCAACGACCGCCGCATCACCGACTCATCCTTCCGGCAGCAGATCCTCTACACCGTCAATCAGGTGGAGAGCATTTACTGGGGCTTGGTGCAGGCCTATCAAGACGTGCAGGCCAAGGAAGCGCGCTCTCGAACAAAGCAACCAGTTGCTCTCCGACAATCGCAAGCAGTTGCAAGTCGGTTCCATGGCGCCGCTCGATGTGGTCAATGCCGAATCCCAGGTCGCCGCCGATCAGCAGGCGCTCATCAGCGCGCAAAGTGCGCTCAACTACCAGCAGCAGATCATCAAGCAGGCCATCACGCGCAATCTCAACGATCCCGCGCTTTCGGCTGCTCCGGTCATTCCCACCGACCGGGTGAGCCTGGAACCGATCTCCGAAGAGAGCCAGCCCGTCGAGGCGCTGGTGCAGGAGGCATTCCAGCAGAGGCCGGAGCTCGAGCAAGCCGTGCTCACCCTGCGCAATGATGAGATCACGCTGAAGGGCGCGCGCAATGCCATGCTTCCCACGCTGAACGTGTTCGGATTCTACGGCGGCAGCGGTGCAGGCGGCTCGCAGAGTCCGGACTGCTTCAACTTTTTCTCCAGCCCTGCAGGGCCTTGTGCTCCCAACACGGTTCCGACCGTCGGTTACGGAGCAACCTTGAACGATCTGGTGAATAGCTCTTCGCCCGACAAAGGCGCGGGCTTCAATCTGACCATCAACATTCGCAATCGCGAAGCGCAGTCCGTGCAGGAGCGCTCGCTGATGGAGTATCGCCAGGCGGAGTTGCGGCTCGAGCAACTCTACACGCAGATCCGCATGCAGGTGGTGAACGCCATGTTTGCGCTCACCAACGACCGCGCGCAGGTGCGGTCGGCGCAGGCCGCCAGCGACTACGCGCAGCAGAGTCTGGACGCCGAACAGAAGAAGCTGCACCTGGGCGCTTCCACCACCGCCAACGTACTGCAGCAGCAGCGTAATCTGGCGATCGCGGAAGACAACCTGATCGCCGCAAACGCCGCCTACGCCAAGGACCGCGCAGGCCTCTACCAGACGCTGGCATCAACCTTGCAGCATTACGGGATCAATTTGCCCGATGCTGCTACTGGGTCCGTGACCACTGCTCCCGTCATTCCGGGAGTGGCGCCGGCCCAGCCCGGCAACGAGCCGAAGATGACGCCACCCGCGGCTCCGAATCAGCAACCCATGCCGCCCGCTCAATGATGCGGCTTGCATGCGATGAACAATGGCCTGGCACATGCCGGGCCGTCGTTTTTTGCGCCCCAAAACCTCACAGGTGTTGCAATTAAAGCATCACCTGCGCTAGGATGTCTTCATGGGCAGCAAGAAACGCCCGCGCAAAGTCATAGACTATGAAACGGCCTTTCCCTGCGCTGGCGGCTATGGCATCTTGCGCGAGGAGGTCTGGATGGACGAAGAAGACAAGGTCGTTCGCTACAATCTAGCGTTTATCGTGCCGCACCTGACCTGGGTCGATCATGGTCGCATTCTTGGCTACGACAACAGGCATGGATATCACGAGCGCCATTTCATGGGCACGAGGCAGGCAGTCGAATACGAGGGGTTCCCGTCCATATCCGAGCGCTTTTATCAGGAAGTTACCGCTATCCGGAGGGGTTATGAAGACAAAAGTGTTCACTGATGGCTTTGAGGGCCACGTGCGGCGTTCGCGTGAACGCGCCCAAAAAATCGCACGCGGCGAACGGCTCGAACCGGAAAAGATCATTACCTTCGGCGACCCGATGATGATGTTCGAATTGATGACTGTGCAGCGCATGCGCCTCTTCCAGACGGCACGCAAAAAGAAGCTGAGTATCTCTGCGCTCGCGGAAGAATTGGGTCGCAACCGCGGCTCGGTGACGCGTGATGTGAACAAGCTCAAGCAGTTCGGCCTCATCCGCCTACGCGAAAAAGTCAACCCCGGTCACGGTGTGGTGCAGATCGTTGAGCCTGTCGCAAAAAAAATAGAAATGCGGGCCGAATTGTAGCTTCGCCGGCTCCTCCGGCGCGAATCGCGCCCTACCGCTCCGCGACCCGGTCCATCAGGTCAAAAAACTCTGGAAAGCTGATGGCCGCAGACTCCGCGCCCTGAATGAGCGTTTCGCCCTCGGCGCGCAGAGCCGCCACGCTGAAGGCCATGGCGATGCGATGATCGCCGCCCGCATCAATGGTCGCGCCATGCAGTGCTTGGCCCCCGGGCACGTCCAGTCCGTCCCCGAACTCCTCAACCTCCGCGCCCATGGCGCGCAGGTTTTTCGCCACCAGCGCGATCCGGTCCGACTCCTTCACGCGCAGCTCGCGCGCCCCGCGGATGCGAATTCCTCCGCTCGTGTACGGCGCGATGGCCGCCAGCACCGGCAGTTCGTCGATGAGTTGTGCCGCGAGCAAACCGGAAATCTCCGTCGATCCCAGTCCATCGGCCGGCGCAGAAATCTGCACCGTGCCCACCAACTCCGCGTGTTTTTCTTCAAGATTCAGCACCGCAATTTGCGCGCCCAACGCCGTCAGCACATCAAGCAGCGAGGCGCGCGTCGGATTCAGGCCGAGCGCGTCAATGATCAGATTCGATCCGGGGAAGAGCATTGCCGCGCACAGAAAAAAGGCCGCCGATGAGAGATCGCCGGGAACCTCGGCATCGATGGCGCGCAGCGATTGCGGTCCACTGATCGAGACCGAATCTGCGGCCCGCGTCAGCGTAGCTCCAAAGGCACGCAGAGCCAGTTCGCTATGGTCGCGCGTGCGGACAGCCTCGCGCACTGTAGTCATGCCCACGGTTTGCAGCCCGGCCAACAGGACGCAACTCTTCACCTGCGCGCTGGGAACCGGCGTCGTGTAGTCGATGGCTTTGAGTGGACCTCCATCGATGGTCAGTGGCGCGTGTCCGTCGGTGAGTGTAAGGCGTGCGCCCATGGCTTCCAGTGGTTTGCGAATGCGCTCCATCGGACGCAGCGAGAGCGAGGCATCGCCGGTCAGCGTAAAGCGGCCCTTCTGCGACGCAAGCAGTCCGGAAATCATGCGCATGGTCGAACCCGAGTTGCCGCAGTCGAGCGCGCCATCGGTGGGCGTCACGCGCCCTGCCACGCCTGTAATTTCCACTGAGGCCGCGCCGGTTCGGTTCACCTTCGCCCCCAGCGCTCCCATGCAAGCCAGCGTCGACGCGCAATCCGCTCCCGTCGAAAAATTCGTAAGGCGCGATACGCCTTCAGCGAAGGCGCCCAGCATGGCATAGCGATGGCTGATGGACTTGTCGCCAGGCAGTCGCAGGCTGCCAAGAATGTTGCGAGCGGGGCGAATCAATCGTTCCTGGATGGCGGTATGCACAATTTCTCCGGGGAAATGCTCCGATACTTTAAGTGTACCGAACCCGGTGCTCTTTTCTTTGGCCGCGAACCGCCGGGGAGCCAACCGTTTACAGAGACCGGTTTCCCAAAGTTACCTTTTTGTCTTAAAATAGACCGCGATGCTTGGATTGTCCCTTCCTCTCCGCAGACTCTTCCCTTCGCGCCTCATTTTCCGGTGCGCGTTGATTCTCGCGCCGCTGGCCGCCTTCTTTTGGCCGGCTCGCGCGTTTGCCGCGCCCGCGTTTCCGCTGCATACGTCAGGACAGTACATCGTCGACAGCAATGGCGCGCGCGTGCACCTGAATGCTTTCAACTGGTACGGCTCTGAAGGCGAAGACTTCGTCGTCGAAGGCCTCCAGGCCCAGCCCCTGAACAGCATCGTGGCCACCATCAAGGGCCTCGGCTTCAACGCCGTGCGTTTGCTCTGGTCAAACCAGATGGTAGAGAGCAACCCGGTGGTCGGCAATTACGCGCTGACCGCCAATCCAAGTCTTGAAGGTCAAAACGCTCTCACGATCTTCGACACCGTGGTCAACGCGCTCTCGAGCGCCGGCATCATGGTGATCCTCGACAATCACATGAGCAATGCCGCCTGGTGCTGCAGCACCACGGACAACAACGAGCTCTGGTACAACAGCAGCTACCCCGAAGCCAACTGGATCGCTGACTGGCAATCGATGGCCACGCGCTACGAGAGCAATCCCTGGGTCATTGGCGTTGACCTGCGCAACGAGCCGCGTTCTCCAGCCACCTGGGGCGGAGCGGCGAGCACCGATTGGCATGCGGCAGCAGAGCGTGGCGGCAACGCGGTGCTCGCGATCAATCCCAATCTCCTTATTTTTGTCGAGGGCGTGAATTACGCCGGAAATCTTTCCGGCGTGGCCACGTTGCCGGTGCAACTGAACGTCGCCAACCAGCTCGTCTATGAAGCCCACGACTATGGCTTCTGGTACTCCAGCATCAACGGCTACAGCGGCTGGTACAACGCGATCGAGCCAAATTGGGGCTACCTTGTGAACGGCAGCAATCCCCAGCCGCTGTGGATCGGCGAATTTGGCACGTGCAATTCCGCCGACACCTGCGACGGCAGCAGCAGCAACGCCGACCTCGGCTTCTGGTTCAATGCCATGACGAGCTTCGTCCGCGACTACGGCGTGGACTGGTCGTACTGGGCCATCAACGGCACCACGGAGACAGGCAACGCCGGCGGCTTCGGAACCATCGAGGGCTACGGTGTTCTCAACCTCACTTGGAATGGAAGCGCGCTGCCTTCGCTCACGTCACGCCTGCAGACCATGATGACGCCGGGCAGCGCCAACTACAGCATGATTCCCAGCGGTTCAGCCCTCCCTCTTTCGCCCGGTGGCAGCGGAAGCGTGACGGTTGCGATTGTACCGGAGAATGGTTTCACCGGCACTGTCAATCTCACTTGCACCGTGGTCCCGCCCACCGGAGCCGTCGATGCGCCCACGTGCAGCATTCCAACCTCTGAAACCGTCTCCAGCACAACTTTCGTGAACGCCTCAGTCATGATTGCAACTACTGGAGCGACCGCGGTGCGCACCAATCCGGTGAACCACCCGCCCAGCAATCCTTCGCGCAGAACTGGCGGCGCGATCCTCGCATGCCTTGGGCTTCTAGTCGGCAATCTCGCGCGCCGCGGCCGCAAGAGCGCACCACTGCTCCTCTTGCTTTTGCTTGCCGCTCTCCCGCTCATGGCTTGCGGTGGCGGCGGCTCTGGCGGCACAACCACCACTGCCACCGGAGGAACTTCTGCCGGCAACTACGTAATTACCGTCACCGGGACTGCGTCGGGCCTCAGCGCCGTCACAACGCAGATTGTGGTCACCGTTAATTAATCTCGTCAATTAATCTTCAGCTCCCGGAGCGAAGCCTCATTTGGCCAACGTTTCCCTTCGCTCCGGCACTGCGTCTCGGAGAGCCTTCAGGCGATCGAGAAGCTGCATCTGCACCGAGGCGAATTCCGGCAGTCCATAGATATTTCGCGTTTCCTTCGGATCGCGCTCAAGATCGTAAAGCTCAAATTCCTGCGGATCGAGCACATACTCTATCAATTTGTAACGTTCGGTACGAATTCCGCGGCACGGCGGAACTTTTTCGGGATTCGGCCACTCGTAATATTCGTAATACCACTCCTTGCGGAAGGACGGATCGTCAGCATTTGCAAGCGGGAGCAGGCTCTTTCCCTGCATGTGCGCGGGAATCGGCACGCCGGCAAGATCGAGGAAGGTCGGCGCCAGATCGATATCCAACGTCATTTCTCTGCGCACTGTTCCGGCGGGGATGCGCTTTGGATAGCGAACCATCAACGGCACGTGAATCGACGGCTCGTGCATCAGCCGCTTGTCGAACATGCGCCACTCGCCCAGAAAAAATCCGTGGTCAGACGTTTGCACGATCGCCGTGTCGTCGAGGATTTTCTTCTTTTCGAGATAATCGAGGATACGGCCAATGTTCTCATCCACCGCGACTAACCCGGAGTAATAATCCTTGGTCATTCCTTCAAGCGATCCGCAGGCGGGATGCGAGGCTGTTGTGCCCACCTTGTTTTCGGCATCCACAAAGCCTTTGGGCTTTCCTGGGTAGCCTTTCAAATCTGCATCGAAGGTATCCGGCTTGGGCGTCATGGTCCCGCGATATAAATCCAAGTGTCGCCGGGGCCGGAAGAACGGCTCGTGCGGAGCGACAAACCAAACCAGCAAACAGAAAGGCTTATCGCCGCGATCTTCTTCTAGCCACGCAAGAGCGCGATCAACCGTCAGGTCGTCCGGGTACACATTGTGATATTGCACCTGCGGGCCGACCTTACCGTTTCTGCCTTCTTTGAAGAATGGGTTGGCATAGTTATTCGAGGCATCGTTATGACCGAAGTAGTAATCCCAGTTTCGTTCTTCGACGCCATTTGGCATGTGCACCTTGCCCAGAATGGCGATTTCGTATCCGGCCTCCTGAAGAATGTCAGTGAAGAGCGGAATGTCGGATGGCAGAGGCACATTCAAGTGCTCGTTGGAGAGCGCTCCGGTGGAGCGTGAGTACATGCCGGTTAGTGCCACCGAGCGCGCGGGAGCGCAGAGAGCATTGGTGCAGAAAGCATTCTCGAAGCGCATTCCTTCACGACCAATGCGATCGTGATTAGGAGTCTTGAGAATCGGATTGCCAGCAATCGAGAGTGCGTCGGCCCGCTGCCCTTCACCCAGGAAGAACACAAGATTGGGCCGCATCGCAGTCGGTTGTGCCAACAGCACCGAAGGAGCAACAGAGGTAGCAAGCACCCCTCCTGCCACTGCAAGAGATCCTTCAAGGAAGTCGCGGCGTGTGGCTCCGCCAAATGCCGGCAGGGTGCGGCTTTCACTCGACTGTCCATCAGAATTCGACATCGTTGCGCCCTCCTCAGTTAGCAGGCGTTCTCGCGGCGAATCTTCTCCCCGCCAACACTGCCACCCCTGATCATCATCGCATCAACGCAAGTCCGCATGTCTGAAACGGCAGTCCGGTGGCCGGCCAACGATCCGGCTGTGCGTCAAGATTGGGCGCCACAGAAACACCAGCAAACGACCCTGGAGCCACCGTCACATTCCAGCCGTCGAAAACCACCAGCGCGTCCTCGCCGTTGAAGTCGCTCAAGGCCGCTTCGATGGTGATCGGTCCTGGTTTCATTCGGCAGCAGCGAAACATAATTGTCGTCGTAATAGACCGGCAGCACGCGCTCACCGGAACGCCGCCGCAATTGCAGATGCGTCATCAAGGCGATGTTGGCCGTGGGATTGTGCAGAGTGACGGTGAACAGCCGCTTTCCATCTTCGTCCTTGCGCTCCGCCTTGGCTTCGAGTGTGACCATGGGCAGCTGGTTCAATGCGGTCAGGTCGTCGGATGTGATCGGACTGCGCGCGCCAGTAGAAATTGCTGGAGAGCAGATTTCCCTTTGTGTCGCGTCAGCTCCAGCTTGAGGAAATGCACCGCCGAAAGCGTAGCCGGAAACTCGACGGCGCCCAGGTTGGTGGCTGCTTCGGCCGGCGCTGTCACGGGAATCTCATGCTGGTAAGCGACAGAATGCCATCCAGGTTGTAAATCGCAACGCGCGCGGTCGCATTCGTAATCGGCGCAGGAAGATTGTTGATCACCTGCAGCTGGCCATTCGCCTCATTGAACTGGATGTGCTGCAACTCCGAGGCATGCATCACGGCGAAGATACGAAGACATCGGCTCGAGGTCGTAGTGGTAGATCTGCCACACAAAGCTGGGCTGCGCCGGATTGCTCATCCACGTAATGACGCCTGTCGCGGGATGGAACAGCTGCGCGTTACGCCCCTCGTACATGGCGCGAAAAGCCTCGTAGTTGGCCATCTGCGCCTTGCGCACGAAGTCGGCGAGGTTGGCGATCTTGCCGTAGCGGCTGGTCAGGATGCCGGGGTACTTTTCTCCATGCTGGCCGCCCAGGGCGAAGTCGTGCTCCGCCCAGTCGTCGTTAATCGTCCCCCAATCCTTTCCGGGGCATCATGCCCTCGATTGATTCCAGAGTCGGGAACGGACATACTGCCGGTCTCGGTCTTGAAGAAATCGTCGGTGATGCGATAGAAATAGCGCGGAGCCCGCCAATAATACGGTCCGTGCGAGCGCACGCCCGCGCCATCGGTGGAGTTGGGTTGATAGCGTCGTGTGGGTTCGAGCTCAGCCAGAAGCTTGCGCAGTGCCGCATCGATCTCCGGCGGAGGATAAGATTCGTTGCGCGCGCACCACAGAGCAATCGAGGGGTGGTTGCGGTAGCGCAGAACCTTGTCCCGAACATTGGCCATATACGTATCGATATCGGTGGGATCCGGACCATCGGGGGCGTTGGCCTGAAAGAATTCGTCCCACACCAGAATCCCGTACTTGTCGCACAACTCGTAGAAGTCCTCGCTGGTGCTTTGTCCCACCCAGTTGCGGATCATGTTCAAATGAGCCATCTGGTGCAGGCGAATTTCGGCATCGAGCCGCTCCACCGGAATGCGTTTCATGGCCTCATCCAGGCCCCAGTCGCCGCCGCGAATGAAGACCGGCACGCCGTTGACGGAGATGGTGAGCGTGTCGCTGCCGGGAACCGAGTAGGAAATCTTGCGCACGCCGAAATCCAGGTCCTGTGTGTCGGAAACATTGCGTCCGACCTTGAAGCCGAGGTGCAGATGGTAAAGATTCTGCGGCCCGTAGCCATTCGGCCACCACAGTCGCGGATGATCCATATGCAGCACAGGGGTATTGCTGGCAGTCGAAGCTCACCAACTGTTTGCTATGCGGAGCGAGTTCAACCTGCCGCCGGAAAGTGAGATTCCCAATCGATCCCTCGACCACGCCCTGCTGCGGCTGGTCGCTGATATTCTCGACCGTCGTCTGCACAGTCACATCGGATGAATCGGTCCGCGGCAGGGGAAGATCGGTCGTTATCAGCGGATCCTTCATCACCACCGGGCCGGTGGAAGAGAGAAAAACATTCTGCCAAATGCCGGTGTCGCGATCGCGGATGGCGGGAATCCAGTCCCATCCCAGTGCGCAGAGAAATGTCGGACCGTCAATCGCGCTCTCGCCGCCGTTCTGTCCCAACCCGGTGCGCAATATATGTTCGTGCGAGATTCCGGGGTGCGGTTGCGGTGTCACCAGCACAGCCAGCACGGCCCTCTTGCCTGGCTTTACATTCGCCGTAATGTCGAAGATGCCGCGGATAAAGGCTCCGCGCATGGTGCCGACCTGAACGCCGTTCACCCACACGATCGCCGAATAGTTGATGCCGTCGAAGTTGAGCCACACGCGGCGGTTTTTATAGGAACTCGGAACGTCCATCGAGGTCCGATACCAATACGACGTGCGCGCCAGGCTTTCCGGTATCACTTCCGGACGGTTGTTCTCTCCGTAGAGCGGCTCGGGATAAACGTGATTGTTCACCAGCGTCGTCAGCACAGTTCCCGGAACAGTGGCGCTGTACCATCCGTCGGTGTTAAACCGGGCGGACGCGACCGCGCTGCCGGCTTGCGGCACTTTGGCTGCGTCCTGCAATTGCCAACCGCTCGCGAGAACTAGCGGTTCAGGAGGAGCTGTTTTCGCCATGGCGGCAGTGGACGCCACAAAAGTAAAAATGGTCACAAAGGCAAAAAAATTTGAAGGACTGAATCGTATCCGCATTAGACTGACGCTCTTTTCTTCTTAGGTTTGCCGCATTCCGATGCACCACTCGAAGGTTTGCCTTGCCTTGATTCGATCTTTGTAAAAATGAATACGCGCGAAAGCAGCTGAATCACTGTCCCTGAAACAGGAAGCGAACGCCGCGAGCTTTCAAAACCGCAGTGCGGTCGCGGCTATAGTCTTGCTGGTCGCGCGCAGCAGGATAGGGCAGCCCTCCCGTCAGACCTTTCCATAGGATTTGATTGAAAAGTACCGCCGGAATGCGATCCTCCTGAGTCCAGTCGAAGCCACGCGTTTGCCGTGACCAATAAGCGGCGGACTGCGCGTCATGGAACGCCGATGCGCTTTGACCCGGCGACGAACTTCCGGAGAGTTCCCTCGCGATCGGCGCAGGCATAACTGCGTCGTAGGTCCAGGCAGACTGCTTGAGATCGAAGATCGCCGTCATCGGCCGCTGATAAGCGTCATTGAGATTGAGATGCCCCAGCCCCAGCACGTCCTCAATGGTGCGAACCATGTTGACGGTCGAATAGCGTTCGTGGATGACGCTTCCATGCTTGACGTAAGGACCAGCCACGAAGGCAACAGTGCGATGCGCGTCGACATGATCCGGGCCATTCTGCGCGTCGTCCTCAATCACAAAGATGAGCGTGGAAGAAGCATAGGGGCTATGCGCTACCCGCTCGATCAGCTTTCCCACCGCGTAGTCGTTGTCGGCAGTTTGCTTTTCCGGTGTGTTGATGCCATCGATAGCAGTCGAGAAATCACCCTCGTGGTCATGCATGAAGCGAACGAATTCCAGATCCGGCAAATTGCCTTGCGCAACATACTGATCGAACTCCCGCTCCCACTCATGCTCCCGCCGGAAATCGGGATACTTGTTGTCGAAGGCGCGGAAATACGGGTCTGTAACATCGGCGAGATGCGGCCATACCGGAACCTCGACCACAGTGTGGGTCGCAAACGGATCGGGAACGACCGGGGTTCGCGGCGGAATGCGCGTCTCGAATCCATAGTTGCGCATGGTGAGTTTGTGCCGCAGCGCCGAGTCCCAGATATAGCCTTGTTGTTTTTCGCCGTCGGGCCCGTCTGCTGCCGTATCGGCGCGCGGTGAGCCGCGGCCCGCATAGCCGAGTGGCACCGTCTTGACGTTGAAGTCCGTCTCGCGCGCGGCTGTGCTCCACGGCCAGCCGTTGCCGCTCACCTCGCCGCTGCAAAGCGTATTGTCGAGATCGACGAATTGCTCCGCAATCCGGTGCTGGTTGGGCGTGATCAACTTTCCGAATTCCGCGAGGCTCGGGTCGCCGTTGCCGCGATCGAGATCGCCAAGCAACTGATCGTAGGTCCGGTTTTCCTTAACGATGTAGATGACGTGCTTGATGTGCCTGCGCAACGCCGCCATGGTCTGCTCGTCCTGCGGGTTAGGCACAGTGTCGAGAAAGTCGTTGGCCGCCACTCTTTTCGTAAGCCACGCAAGTTCCTGCCGGTTGGGCACAGGAATGGCCTGCAATCCCGCCTTCTCCAGTTGCAGAATGTATTCGTTTGCCGCCTCGTGCGCGAGGAACCTCGCGGCGGGAATCGGTACTCCACCGCGCTGCGGATTTGGCCCAGGATCGCTCTTGCTGTTCACGTCATACAAAGTCTTGCCATCGTGGGCCACGCTGATCGATTGCGGATACCAACCCGTCGGGATCAGCCCCACCACACGATGTGGTGCGCCCTGCGCAAGCGCGATCACCGCGATGGCGTTCATGCCGCCGTTGGTGACGTAGAGCGTTTTTTCATCGGGCGAAAGGGTAAGGCTATTCGGTGCGGCGCCCGGCAGGTGCGCTGGTCCGCGCAGCACTCCCGCAGGTGCAGTGGTGCGAATCTCCTCGATCACGCGCTTCGTCGCCGTATCAATCACAGAAATCCGGTCGCTGTTATCGGCAGCGACATAAAGACGTGTCTCAGCCCGATTGAGCAGGAGACTGTTGGGATTGCCGGCAACAGGAATGCGAGTCTTCAGCTTTGGTGCCGCCGGCTGCGCAATGTCGATCACATCGATCTCACGGTCGCGCTCACTCGACACATACGCCGTAGCGCTTCCCCGGATAGCGACGCCGAAGGGCGATTCGCCATGAGCGACGGCGCTGCGGACAAAATTTCCGCCCAGCGAGACGGCGCCATTCTCGTCCGCAGTATGGACAGCGTCTTCGCCTGCTCGGGGAGCCTCGATGTTTCCCGCTCGCAGCACGAGTTCGCCGACCTTTGCGCCACTGTCAAGATCGACAATCGAGATCGTATCGTCAGCGATATTAGCCGCCACCAGGATTCTGCCATCGGCGGTAATCGCCAGGTTCGCAACCATCGGCTTCTGATGGAAGCCGGTGCCGGCCTGGTGGCCCAGCGCAATCGCCGCGCCGGTTTCGGCCCACACGCCATCTGCGCGGGCAAACAC
Source organism: uncultured Acidobacteriota bacterium (assembly GCA_963830785.1). Taxonomy (GTDB): domain Bacteria; phylum Acidobacteriota; class Terriglobia; order Terriglobales; family Acidobacteriaceae; genus Telmatobacter. The sequence continues at coordinate 117,315 of CAWHNV010000073.1, read as the reverse complement.
GTGGATGTTGTCGTCCACTCCGCCGGAGACGTAAAACCGTTTGCCGTCGGGCGCGAAGGCGAGGCCGAAGAACGAATTCGGCACTTGCAATACCTGCGTCTGGCGCAGACCGCCATGCGCCACGTCGAAGACGAACACGTATTCGTTGGAGTCGGCCGCAGCCCGATGGCCTTGATCATCGTTGAGGCGATTGAAGCCGCTGGTCAAAATCAGCAGCGTATTTCCGTCGGGGCTGATGACAGTCTTCACCGCCTGGCCAACGGTATAGTCCGGGAAATCCTTAAGCCCTGGATTCAGCTTTGAGAACACAGCGCCCGTCGGCGCCAACGGCGTGATGTACTGGCCTGACGGCATAACTTCCGGCTGGCCAGTCTGGTTTTGCGCGTTGGCCGTTGCGGCGAATCCGGCCAACATCGTTGCCGCAAGTAAGCCGCGGAGCAAACTCATCTGGATTTCTCTTGTCGACAACTGAGTCACTCCTGGTTTCATCGCATGTCGCGGCGCCGATATTTGCAGAAACTGGCGTCGCGATCTTTCTTCACGCCGCATCACCGATCTTCGGCGCTCTCCAAGGGCGCACGAAGGGCATTTCATCAGCAGGCTCTGGCCTGACGCCCAAATGACGCTGTGTTCAAGTTGCTTTGTCGGTTTAGAATCCCACCTCGGTCGAGCGAGGGCTCAACCGGGCGGCGGCTCTTGAAATCGCCGCCGCCCATTGAGCATTCAGCATTCGACCTAGAAATTAAAGGTGGCTTGAGCCTGTCCCTCGCGGTTGGCGGCAGTGAACTTGCTTGTCACCTCGCCGAAGTTCGAGGAACCAAGCGTGGTGGTCGGGAACGGCGCCTGCACCCGGTTTAACGCGTTGAAGTAGTCCATGCGCAGAGAGAACGAAGTCCCCTCTGTGAAATGGAACGTCTTCTTGGCGCTCAGGTTTTCCGACGGGTACCAGGGGCCGCGCACCGAGCTGTAGTTGCGGTTGGCGTTGCCCAGTACGTATTGACTGCCGGTGTTAGTCCATGCGTTGGTGCTGAACAACACCGGTGCCGGTATTTTGCCCTCGAAGTACTGGGGGATTTTGCTGTAACCACCGGACCACATCGAGACATTGGGATTGATATTGGGGTAGTTGGTGCCGTTCATAAAGCTCTCACCCGACTGCGTGATATTCAGCGGCTGAGAGTTGTTGTAGGTCAGGATCCCGGACACCTGCCATCCGCCCAGGTACTTGCCTGCGACGCCGGTGTTCAGCCAGCGCTGGCCCTGGCCGATGGGAAGCTCATAGAGGACGGCGGCCTTGCTTTCAAACGAGCCGGTCGTATCCAGGCCCCACATCTGCTGCGGATTATATTTGTTCACCGCCGTGGTCAGGTTGTCGTACAGCCTGGGCAGCTCAATGTTGGCCAGGAAGTTGAGGTTGTTCGACAGGTGCTTGTCGGCCTGGAACTGGAAGGCGCTGAAGTAAGTGGTGCCGCCCTGGTCCCACGCCCGTGTTACGGCGGAGTATTGCGGATACGGTTTGAGCGCCTGGTTGACGGTAGCGCTGCCGCCGAACTGAGTGGCAAACCCTGCGTAGGGCTGCGTGAACGTCGGGAGGGCCGTGAGCAATGCCGCCGAGGTGATGTTATCTGCGAGCAGCGTACCGTACTGGGACAGAATCGACGGGTTCGCCTGTTCGATTGGGTTGATGTTATAGCCCGACAAGTGCGTCGCCCGGTTCGCGGTATAGTCGACGGTCAGCATCGTATGCCAGGGAAGCTGCCGCTGCAGGCTCAGGCTCCACATTTGCAGGTGGCCGCCTTCGCCGTTATGAGCGTAATCGAGATCGTAGATGGTTTGCGCAATACCCAGCGATGGGCTGAAGGGCGTCGGACTCACGGTGGGAATCGGATTTACCGCCGTGGTGGTGGGGTTGGTCCATTGGCCGTAGGCGGACTGATAGCCGCCGGTAGAGCTGAGGGTGTAACTGCCGCCCAGCAGTCCGGCCATGCTATTGGGGCTTCCGTACGCGCCTTCGCCTTGTCCGTAAGCGCCACTGTAGCCCAGGTAGGTGACGGTATATCCACCCTGAATCACGGTTTTGTTGTCGAGGCTGTAGGCGAAGCCCACGCGCGGGCCAAAGTACAGACTGTGATAGGCAATCTGGGTATAGCCTGCGCAACCCGCGCAGGTGCCGTATGCGGTGGCCGCACCCAGTATGTTGCCTGCAGATGGATTGGGTGTACCCGCGGCCAGGAACACGTCGTTGTTCTGGGCCATGGTATAGGGCAGCATCAGGTCGTACCGCAGGCCGAGGTTCACGGTCAGCTTGTGCGTGAGCTTGACGTCGTCCTGAAGGTACGCGGAGTAAGCCTGGGTGTTGATCGCCGTGGTGTTGGAAGATGTGCGGGCGGCGGAATCAGGCAGGCCCAGCAGGAAGCTGGCAAACGAGCTGCCGTATTGCGAGAAGTTGGAACTGGCCGTATTTGGAATGGAGGTCTCGGCCTGGCTGAAGCTAAACTGCCCGCCGCTGTAATTGCTGAGGTCGTTCGCGTAGTAATGGTGGAACTCGCCGCCAATGTTGAAGGTGTGGCGGCCCTTGTTCCACATCCAGTTGTTGAACAGGTTCCAGCCGAGGTTGTTCACGTGGTAGAGGACGATGTCGCTGTTGCTGTTGCCGAAACCCGTGGGCGCCTCCTGCCCGTTGAAGCTGATGTGAGGCATGGTGGTGCCGCCCATGATGCCGGCAAAGTTGACGCCGGTGTTGGAGTTCACATTGTTCTGCCACTTGTCCTGCGCCGCGACCCCTGCCGTCATCACCAGGTTGGGTGTCATGGTCCTGGAGTAATTCGCCAGCCAGACGTTGGCATTGTCGGTCAGATTTTCCACGCCGCTGAGAGGGTTGCTGGCCGGCACAATGGCAGCAGTACTCGACTCCTCGATCTGGGGCTGGAAGTAACGGCTGCGCCACCAGGTGAAAGAGATGTTCTGGTTCTGCGAGAGCTGATGATCAATCGTGACGCCCCAGGCCCGGTTCTGGATGGTTAAGGATGGGATCGCCGGCGCCTCGTTGTTCTGCAGGCCGTAATTGGTTCCCGTCGCGTTGGGGGCGGGAATGTACTGCAGAAGCGTCTTCGACAGCGGGTCGATGCGGCTCGGGCAGATGACGTTCAGCACGCCGTTGCACACGAACTGCGCGCCCGTCTGCGGATCGTAAATCGGAATCTGTACGCCGTTGGAATTGACGAAGTTGGTGAAGTTGCCACCAACCTCGGCCGCTGTTGGAACTGAGCCGTACACCGTCTGACCCTGCTTCCAACTGTAAAGATCGAGGCTGAAGAGGAAGAAGGTCTTGTTGTGCCCGTTGTAGAGCTTGGGCAGAACCACGGGACCGCCGACGGTGCCGCCCCATTCGGATTGGATATTTGCCGGCGGGATCGGCTTGCCCTGACCGTTGTAAACCGGGAAGAAACCATCCGAGTCAAAGAACTGGTTGCGGTCGATCAGAAAGCCATCGCCGTGCAACTTGTTGGTGCCTTCACGCATGCCGTAATCGACAGCGCCCTGGACCATGCCATAACGAGCCGAAAACAGATTGCGGATGACGCGGAACTGGTCCACCATCTCGTACGGCGGATTCGAATTGGCGTTTGAGGCCGTATCGATCTGAAGGCCGTTGTAATAGTTACCCGAGGAGTTGATTTGGCTGGGAGCGCCGCCTTCCACCGACACCGTGCCGTACGAACCGGCGCGGACGCCCGGGGCAAGCGTGGCGAAGCTCGTGATCTGCCGCATATAGCCGTTAATCATCAGAGGCAGGTCTGTTACTTCCACCGATGGCAGTATGGAGTCAAGCTGCGGGTTCGTCGTGTCCAGTTCCAGCGCTCCTTCTGAGGTCACCTGCACCGTCTCGCTGCTCGAGCCCAGCTTCAACCGCACATTAAAGGTTGGGGTCGCGCCCACTTCTACCGCTACGTGCGTGGCAACAAACTGCTCGAACCCCGCGGCTTTCACCGCGACATCGTAGGTTCCCGTTGCGAGTGGAACGTTGTACGCACCATCCGGCAGGGTTGCAAATTGCGTCGAGATGCCGGTGGCCTCGTTCGTGAACGTGACTTTAGCCTCCGGAACTACCGCACCCGTGGGATCGGTCACCGTCCCGGTAAGTCCGGTTGCCTGTGCGTGAATCTGTTGAAAAGCCGGGCCTGCAATCGCGAAAAGCAGCACCCACATCCAAATACCTAACCGCATACTTCTTGGCGCGCTGCTGGCGCCCACTAGAAATTTTCCTGCGTAAGTCATTTGCCTTGCCTCCATAGCAAGTTAAGCGTTTCCGATTCAGGCCGGACGTCGATTCACCGAAGCTCGATGAACACTCACGCCCTACAGGGTGATGGTTGTCTGACCACCTGCGAGTTTCGGCATCCATAACGTGTCTGCCAAGGGCTTAACCCCCGAAAAACAAGGTGAAATCTTTGTTTTCGCATTTTGCGGGAAGCCTCTAGCCCAAGAAGAGCCCTCAGAGCGGGCTTTAGATGTGATTTAAATCACCCGAATCGCCCTTCAGGGCCGATTTCTAACCGTTAAAAACCTAAGAATTCGCCTATGTACGGCACGCAGTGAGCTTTCGGAGGCTATCACCTCCAATTCTCAGCCGTATATAATCGGTTCCGATATGCAGTCCACCGAGCTTAGGCGAGATCAGCCCCACCTGGTCATCACAACCGACCAGGATCTCCGGTCCGATCCGCGTTGGAAGCTGGTTGAGCGCATTCTTCATTCGGTCCCTTTCCAAAAATCCCCTAACCTGCACGCCCTGCTTTCTTACCTTGCGGAGTATTCGATTCTGGGGAAGGTTGACGCTCTCACCGAGCGCCAGATCGGCGAAGCCGTCTTCGGCAAGCCCCCCGGCTACAGCCCAGCCGAGGATAGCGCGGTTCGGGTACACATGCGCCAGCTCCGGCTTCGTCTGCATGAGTATTTCGACCAGGAAGGCCGTCAGGAAGTTCAACGCCTGGATATTCCCAAAGGTTCTTACCTGCTCGAGTTTCAAAGTTCGGAGCCGGAGCCGAAGCTGGCAGCTCCTTCGACTGCAGCGACGCCGGCCACGAGCAAAAAAATCGGACGAACTGCAATTCGCGAAGTGCTGTTCTGGGCCGCCATAGCGGCTGCGATCGTCTGTGCCTTCGGCTGGTATCGCGCGGCACGCAAGGCCGCTCCCACCCCTGTACCCTGGCCCCTGAACGCCGTCATCCAGCCGGATCGCCAGACCAGAATCGTCGTCTCCGACAGCAGCACCATGCTGCGCCAACTGGGCAACCGCGAAATCACTCTCGACGAGTATCTGCGCCCCGGCTTTCGCGAAAGCATGATTCCCCCGCACCTCGACGCCAGTTTCTCCCGGCTCGTCAACTACATTTCCGATTCGCAGCTCACCTCCTTCGCCGATCTCACCGTCTATTCGAGCCTCAAGAAACTCGCCGGGCCGCTTGACCCACAACTTGTCCTCACCTCCGCGCGCGATCTCGACCGGCGCGATCTGGAGTTGGGAAACTATGTGTTTGTCGGCAGTCCCACTTCCAATCCCTGGGTATCGCTGTTCGCCAACCAGCTCAATTTCCAGGAAGTGGAAGACGGCATAGGCGGCAAAATGTACTTCCTCAATAAGAAGCCGCTGCCCGGCGAACTGAACGTTTATCAAGGTTTGACTCAAACCGGCGCCGGAGGCCAGGACTACGCCACCATCTCGCTGCTGCCCGGCAGTATGGGGCAGGGAAATGTCCTCATTCTTCAGGGTCTGCGGCAAGAAGGCACTGAAGCTTTAGGCGAGTTGCTGGCCAACCCCGACGATCGCGCCCAGCTTGAGCGCGCCCTGGCCAATCACGGCGACCCGCAACACTCGCCATATTTCGAAGCCCTGATTCGAGCGCAGGCAATCGCCGGAGCCCCAGTCTCCATCCAGATCGTAACCGTGCGCACCATCCACCACTGATTCCCCCTCCCCGGCAGCGGCGACCTCGCACAATAATCAACGGCTCACACCAACTCTGGTCTAGCTCCAGGGCATATTCGCCTTTTCTGTAAACCAATCTTGCAAGGGCACGGCCTTACATGCTGCGGAAAAACTCGCCCGGCAAGGAGCTTTGTATCAGGGCGCGAGTTTACTCGCGCCGCAACCCAAGCAAAGCAATGTGGCCTTTAAGCCCTGAGGCAAGTTTTTCGGGAGATTCGCCCCATGATCTCCATTCTTCCGCAGCCTGCGTAGCCAAATCAGAGTTGCTGTATCCATTTAGGTCGGTACGACCTAGCGCATTCCACCCGCGTTGCGGGCTTGCCGGCGTTGAAGCTCGCTTCAGCGGGCGACAGAGCATCTCGGTTAAAGGCCAAAAACAAACCTCTGCGGCTTGCAGATCATTACCCCCTCCCGGCGCACAATGAAACCATGTCGATTGCACCCGATCTCCGTCCCGGACTGACTCAGCCCCATACGAATCGGAGCCCACAGAAATTAATTAAAGAAAAAGTACCCACCCATACCCCGGTATGGTATCAGACAATTGCGATGCAAGTTATTTATTTTCATCAGGATAAATCCATAAATCACAATAAATTTCATCAAACCCAGCAGGCCGAACTGCACCGTTCTCGTTGCAATGCCGGACATCCGCCCGGTCCGTACCCCCCACCCCCCTCCCCCCTCCCCCCTCCCCCCTACTCACGCCCAGCGAAAATTAAACAATGAAAAACACGAAAAAATGGGCTGTGAAACTGTGAAGCAAGGAACCACTTAAGAATCATTAAGTTACAGAACAAACCGCGCAACCCCACAGAAACTGTGAAGCTGTGAAGGGTTTCGGAAATCGGCCATATCGTCGACCTCGCCCAATACTCAACCGGTCACACCAACTCCGGTTTCGCTCTGCAAGACTTGGCCGTGGATCACGCCTGACCGCGTGCTCTGTTCCTTTCTACCAGGCGTTTTCATCAATCAAACTTCGCATCCTAACCCTCATGACCTCGGGCGCGAAGAACGTCGAACGCGGACTCACAATCCTCCAACTCCTCCGTCCTCACAAGAAAGTTTTGTGGCTTGGCCTTCTCGCGATCTCCGGAGAGAGCGTCGCCGATCTTCTGCAGCCGTGGCCGCTCAAAATCGTGCTGGACAACGTCATCAGCCATAAGGCGCAGCACGGATGGCTGATCTCCCTGATTCATCGAACCGCAGGGTCTGAGCCTCATCAAGTTCTGCTCTTCGCGTGTTGCGCGGTGATTTTGATTGCGCTCCTCGATGCGGTCTGCTCCTACTCGGAGAAGTACATTACGACCAGCGTTGGTCAATGGGTGACGCACGATCTTCGCCGCATACTTTACGCCCACGTGCAGCGGCTCTCTCTCGCCTATCACGATCAAAAACAGACCGGAGATTTGATCAGCAGAGTGACCACCGACATCGATGCCGTTCAGACATTCATTGTTTCCGGCCTGCTCAGCGTGCTCGTCGACATTCTCACTCTGGTCGGAATGATCGCGGTCATGTTCTACGTCAACTGGCAATTCACGCTGGTGGCGTTAGCCGTGATTCCGATCTTGTTCGTGATTGTGTTCACGTACACCAAGCGCGTGAAGAAGGCTTCGCGAGAAGTACGAAAGCATGAGGGACGACTTCTCTCCGTGGTTCAGGAAGTGCTCGGTTCCATTCGCGTCGTGAAGGCTTTTGCGCGCGAGAATTACGAGATTCAGCGCTTCGAAGGGGAAAGCCTGGAGACGGTCGAAGCCGCGCTCAAAGCGCGCGCATTGAAAGCCAGGCTGCTTCCGCTCGTCAACATCGTTACCGCTGCGGGCGTCTGCGCCATTCTCTATTTTGGCGCCAGCAGCGCACTTCGCAGTGGTCTCACAGCCGGCTCGATCGTGCTGTTTCTCAGCTATATCAGCAAAATGTACCAGCCGATGCAGGACATCTCGAAGATCATGGACTCGTACTCCAAGGCCGATGTGGGATACGAACGGATTCAGGAGATTATCCGCACCGATGACGAAATGGGCGACGCTCCAGATGCGCGAGTTGCTCCACGGCTGAAAGGCACCGTGGACTTCGAGCACGTGGATTTCACCTACGGCTCCGATCCGGCAGTCTTGTCCGATGTAAATCTGCATATCGACGCGGGCAGCAGAATTGCGCTGGTGGGACCGACAGGAGCAGGGAAGACGACCATCGTCAATCTGATTGCGCGCTTTTACGATGCGTCCTCAGGCGTTGTAAAGATCGACGGCATCGATGTTCGCACGCTGACCCAGAAGTCCCTGCGGGATCAGATCAGTTTTGTCTTGCAGGACACGGTTCTGTTCAGCGGATCGATCTGGGACAACATTGCGTATGGCAAACCGGAAGCCTCCTATCGGGAGATCGCGATGGCAGCCGAGGCAGCCAACGCGATGGAGTTCATCGAGAAACTTCCAGGTCAGTTCAGCGCCTTGGTGGGAGAGCGCGGAGTGGCGCTCTCCGGCGGCCAGCGGCAGCGCATCGCCATTGCCCGCGCCGTCATTCGCAAAAGCCCAATCCTGATCCTGGACGAGCCGAGTTCCGGTCTGGATGCGGGATCGGAGCAACTGGTCTTTGAGGCCCTGGACAGATTGATGCAAGACCGTACATCGATCGTCATCGCGCATCGGCTTTCGACCATCCGCAATGCGAGTTGCATCTACGTGGTGAAGGACGGACGAATCGTCGAGAACGGAGTCCACGAGGAGTTGGTAAAAAGAGAAGGCGGTGTCTACCGCGAGCTCTACGACATTCAGTTCAATACCGAAGGCGCTCCCGTTCTGGCCGGATGAATCTTAGCGCGTCAGAGCGCTTTCAATTCGGCGATGCGGCTCTCCACCAGCGAGACATACGCATCGATTACATCTGGAGGAAAGTGTCCCGCGCGGAATGCATCGACCAGCTGCTGGTGAGTCAACTGCGCCAGCAGTGAGCCGATCCAGCGTACGTCGGCGCGGGGAATTTTCTTGCCGATCCAATCGAGCTTGGCGCGCTCCGTATAGGAGATCGCTCCAAAGCCCACCGACTCTGCGAGAAGCGCGCTTGGCGCTGCAGGCGTGGCAAAATCGACCTCCGTATCTGTTATGCGGGTAATGAACTTCGATTCCCTGAAACTGTCGATATTGCCTTTCGAGCGAGCCCGCGTCCAACTCAGCCCGTTGGTGCCGAAGGCCGCGCCAACATCGTTGGCCAGAAAGATTTGCCGGTCGCTCTTGTCGTCCTGATAGACGGAATTGTTGTCATCTTTCAGATCCCAGTTGTTCATCACGGCCATCATCACGCGCAGACCGTTGAGCTCGCGAGTGCCGTTGAATGGATTGTCCTTCCACTCCCAGATGCCGATCTTGTCCTGTCCACCAGGCTTGCGCGCGAAGCGTGCATAAGTGATCTGGTCCCCTCTTGCGCTGGGCGACTTCCGGTGCATTTTCAGCCCCTCGACCGTAGCTTGGGGAAGCACATAGTCGTCATTGGCGAAGTAGCCGACAGCCCATAGAAGGCGCGAGGCCACAGCCTCAGGCCGCGCTTCTTCGCCAAGTTTGACTCGCCACTTTTTGCCGTCCGCATCCCGCGCGTCGAACTTTGGATTCGTTCCGTGCATATCTTCGCGGAGAAATGTGAAAGGCGGTTTCGGTTGATGCTTTGGTCCTCCCTGGCCATAGAAAAGATCGCGCGCGGCGATATTGCCTGGATCGGTCCACAGCACCGGATTGTGAACCTGATCACCCTTCAGCGGCTTGTCGTCGTCCGCAGGTTTTTCCTTCGCATGCCGATCGTCGGCATCGGAACCGATGTTTGCCCCGTTGTCTGGTGTTGAGTCGCTGGACGCATTGGCTGCGGATGGAGCGGGAGAATTGACCGGAGTGGTCGGTTGCTGGGATGTGTCGGCTGGAGGAACGGACTGGGCGCTGGTGAAAGCAGTCGACAAGAACAGAACAAGTGGAATAAACCGTCGTGTGCCTGGCATCGATCGTCCTCTGTGGGTCGCACTTCCTCGATTCGGCTGCGCTCTCAGTTAGAAGCAGATTTAAGCGGAATTGTCTCCCGGCAAGGGGGAAAACATCCGATTCTCATGAATTTGCATCCTTGTTCTGTATGGATTTAGCAGCCGTGGTCATTCAGAAAGCGGGCTAAGTGTGAAGTTACTGATTCAGCCTGACGATGGAGTCGAGCCGATCATTCGTGCGCTGCGCTGCGCCAAAAAAAGCATTCAGATCCTCGTCTTCCGCGTCGACCGGAACGAAATAGAAAAGGCGCTTCTGGATGCGGTGGAGCGCGGCGTCGCCGTACAGGCCTTGATTGCCTCCACCAATCGCGGTGGCGACAAAAATCTGCGACGCTTCGAGATGCGGTTGCTCGAGAGAGGCATCACCGTCGCGCGCACTGCGAATGATCTGCTTCGCTACCACGGGAAGATGATGATCATCGACGGCAAAGAGCTCCACGTATTCGCCTTCAACTTCACCCATCTCGACATTGACCTCAGCCGCTCCTTTGGCATCAGCACCATGTCTCGCAAGGTAGTGAAGGAGGCCATCAAGTTATTCGAGTGTGACGCCAAGCGGGTTCCCTATAAGGCGGGCTGCACCGAGTTTGTTGTGAGCCCCGCAAATGCGCGCAAGGAATTGGCTAAGTTCATTGACGGAGCGAAAAAACAACTTCTGATGTATGAAATGAAGATCAGCGATCCTGAGTTCGTAGAGCTACTGAACGAGAAGATTTCTCAGGGGCTGGACGTAAGAGTCATCGGGCAGGGGTCGGTCCGCGGGCGATCGCTGCCCATCCGCATCATGCCCACGCGCTTGCACGCCCGCGCCATCCTGCGCGATGGAACATCGGCTTTTCTAGGCAGCCAAAGCCTTAGAAAATTGGAACTCGAAGCGCGTCGCGAGATTGGAATCGTCTTCCACGACAAACTAGCGGTGAAGAAAATGGTGTCGATCTTCGATGCCGACTGGCGAAATTCGGCGCCGGCTGTGGTTGCAGACTCAGCGATCTCGATGCTGGAGGTGCCGGCAAAGAAAGTCGCCAAAGTCGTGGCCAAACGGCTCGACGTGGATGCCAAGATCGAGAAAGTGCTGGACCAGGCGATCGGCGCCGGAAAAGAATTAACGTTCGAGCCCGAGGAGGTTGTGGAAACGGTGCGCGTGGCGGTCCGGGAAGAGGTACGCGACGCGGTTGTGCAGGCTGTGCAGGAGTTGGTCACCGAGGTGGCAAATTCCAGCAAGGCTTCGCAAATCGTCGAGCGCGAAGCGAAGGCGTAGCCCAAGCGGGCGGAAAGTGGGGTGCATTCATGAGCTTTGCACGTGTTGTGTTTGCATCGGGTTTGGCTGCGCTCATTCTCGCGGCTGCGATTCTGGCGCGAGGCCAGATCGCGGACTCGACGGCCAACGCTTCGCTTTCTGCCGCAGATCAAAAGACCATGGATTCCTTCCTGGATGCTGCAAAAGCTTATATCGCGATCGAAAACGGTGCGCCATCGCAAGCGAAACTCAAACCCACAACAGACGTTGCGGAACTCAATAAGAGACGCCGCGCGCTTCGTGAGTTTATGGTCGCTGCGCGGCCGAACGCGAAGCAAGGGGACCTGTTTACGCCGCCCGTCTCCGATCTCTTTCGCAAGCTGATAGCGCAGGCGATGAACGGCCCCGACGGGAATGAGATTCGCCGTAGTCTTCAGAATGCAGAGCCCGTCGCGGCAGAAAGTGCGCCCCAAATCGCAGTCAACCACGACTATCCCAATCAGAAAGGCCAGCCGCTGCAATCGTCGCCTGGAACGCTGCTGCGGTATCTGCCGGTTTTGCCGAAGGGCCTGGAATATCGAAAAGTTGGAAATATCCTGGTGCTTCGGGATGCACAGGCCAATCTCGTCGTCGACTACCTGCCAAACGCTGACCAGTAAGATTGGAGCACGTCCCGTATGAACTCACTTTCCGCTGCCGTATTCGCCGCTGCGCTCGTGCTTTCGGCGCCTTTCAAAGGGGATCAATCGCCTGCAGTCCCATCGGCGGACACTGCTCCCGCCGTCAAGCTGCCATTGAAAGATGGCTCGGTTCGATTCGCCGTGATCGGTGACAATGGAACCGGCGAACAGCCGGAGCTCGACGTGGCCGGACAAATGGAGCGGTATCGCGAGATCGTTAAATACGACTTTGTCGTGATGGATGGGGATAACATCTACGGCGGGCATAAGGCCAGCGATTTCCAGCGGAAGTTCGAGCAGCCGTATAAACCACTGCTTGACGCGGGGGTTAAGTTCTATGCGTCGCTGGGAAATCATGATGATCCGGACGTCGAGATCAATTACAAACTCTATAACATGGGCGGCAAACGCTATTACAGCTTCACAAAAGGCGACGTGGAGTTTTTTGCGCTCGACAGCAATTATATGGATCCGCAGCAGCTCGCATGGATCGATAGCCAATTGAAAAGCTCAACCGCAAAGTGGAAGATCTGCTTCTTCCATCATCCAATGTTTACGGCTGCTAAGTTTCATGGGCCCGATCTGGACCTGCGCCAACAGCTCATGCCGCTGTTCACGCAGGATGGCGTCAACCTTGTTCTCAGCGGTCATGAGCACGTGTACGAGCGCCTCAAGCCTCAAGAGGGCGTGTATTTTTTTGTATTGGGGAATTCCGGCGAATTGCGATACCACAACATTCGACCCAACAATGACGTCGACCAGGTGAGTTTCGATACCGATCGCGACTTCATGATGGTGGAGATTACCGGCGACCAGCTATATTTTCAGACCATTTCTCGTACTGGGACGACGATCGACTCCGGCGAGTTGGACCGGCAGGGGACGAACAGCGCCAAATAGAGTCAACGCGCGGCCGCCAGAGCGGAGTGCCGATCAATCTTGTTCGTGCCGCAACAGGCGAAGACCGTCACCGACGAATTCGTGGAATTCATTATTGAGAATCGAGCTGCCCAGGGACACACCGAAGGCGGTGGCGCCGTGCGCAAGCCCGTGATCTTGTGCTGGGTAGTACGCATTGGTCAGGGCTATTGCGCTGGCAATGCCTGCAAATTTCGGCCAATTGATTACCGCTCTTCCGTCATCCGTCTGCGTTATGACAAGGCGCGATGCGGAATAGAGCGCTCTTACGCCTGCGCTCCTCTGCGGACCCAACACGTAATAGCGCGGGTCGTCGTGGAACAGGCTGTCATAGATTCCATAATTGAAGATTGACTGCGTCGTTTGCTTGAGCGCCAAGGCTCCCAGGCGCTCCCCAAAGGCGCCTCTATCGGTTCCAAAGTTCGGCGAGGTGTTGAGCATCTGGCTCCAACCGGCCGAAAAGGCTGTCGCCGTTATGTCCGAAACTGTGAGCCGGCTCATAATCGAAAGTTTGAGCTTGTCGAAGCTGTCTAGCGGCTGACCAGACTCGTTCGGTTGAATGATGCGATGGAACTTCCTCGCCGGAGTACCTGTTTCCGCTCGCGGCGCAACTCCGAGTATCGCATTGGAATTCGATTTGTCTAGGGCTGGGCCAGGTGCGACACTCGCATTGTCCGAAGCTGGGCTGGGTGCGTCCGGCAAGTCACCATCCACAGTGATCGCGTTGTCAGCTGTCAAAGTCCCAGGCTGTTGCGCCTGACAGAGGCCGGGCGCAACTGGTGATATCAGCAGGATCAGCGAGAAAAAAAGTTCGCATGAACGCGAATATGCCGGGCTCTTGGGCAAGTATCTCAACATTCTTTTGGGATTCGGTTGCTGCCATTAAAGGTTGCACGGTCCGGGCCGTGCCGGAACTGGGTTCTGCCTTCCCGACCGACACGCGCCCGACCTCGCGCTTCCGGCCGAATGTTGGAGGAGTCCTGTTCATCGCGCCTTATCGCGAGTCAATTTACAGTAAACAAGGCCGGAGTCTCCTCCTATTTACCCGTAAATTGTGGAGGGCTTTTTGACTTTGGCCTTTTTAAGCTGCATGAATCGGCCATGCGTGAACCATTTGTGCTTGTGCGGCCTTGTTGGCCTATGACGCTTATCCGCCGCAAATGACTTCCGATCACTGGTTGACGCCCGCGCTTTACTGTGGCGAAATGAAATGCACCTGTAAATGTATCGATGGCTTACCTATTCAATTCCCGTGAGCTTGGAGTTGAATGGGGTTGTTTTTTGGGGAGCCTGTGCGGAACTCTTTCACTGATCGGCCAGCACGAACGACCAAGACGAGCAGCGGAGGACAAAACGCACCGGCACACCGAATGTGCCAATTTACGGAGGAACTACCATGGCAATGAAAAAGATCCTAGCGCTTGCGGCACTCGTGGCATGCGGTGTGGTCCTACCGCTGTTTGCCCAGTCGGATCGGGCAACGATCACGGGTACGGTCAAGGATCCATCGTCGGCCGTGCTGCCTGGGGTGCGCGTGGAGGTGATCAACACAGGCACGGACGCGATGGAAACCACGGCGACCGATGCGCAAGGCTTTTATCGTGTCGAAAACCTGCCCGTGGGCACTTATACGATCAGCTTTTCCCAGACCGGTTTCAAGACGCTGGAGCGTAAAGGCATCACATTGTTGATCAGCCAGGTGGCGGAGATCGATGTGTCCCTTGCAATCGGCTCGACAACGCAAACCATCGAAGTGACGAGCGCTCCACCCATCCTGCAAACCGAGGACACCGTCGTCTCGAACAACCTGAACAGCGAAGCGGTGAGCGAGTTGCCATTGAATGTGCAAGGCAGCCGCAATCTTTCGAACTTCATCTTTGCTTATGTGCCGGGCGCAGAGGGCACCGACTACAGCTCCCATATTGATGGCGGCATGGCACTCACCAAAGAGGTGCTCATTGACGGTACCTCGGCGGTTTCGCAACTGGGTGGCTACATCAGCGAGTCGCAGCCTCCCATGGAAGCCATTCAGGAGTTTGAAGCCGACACTGCCGGCATCAGCGCCGACGCGGGCCGCAGCGGCGGCGGCGTCTTCCGCTACGAGATGAAGTCGGGAACCAACCGGATTCACGGCTCCCTTTTCGGCTTTGTGCACTCTACCGATCTGGATGCGCTGAGCGCCAGTAACAAGCTCGCGGCCATCACCGACCCCGCGAACGCCAGCGCATATTTGAAGATCAGCGACTCGCTCTCCGACTGGGGCGGCAGCGAGGGCGGAGCGATCAAGAAGGACAAGCTGTTTTACTTTGTCGCCTTCGAGCGCTACATGCAGTCCATGTGGAGCACCGGCCCCAACAGTCGCACGGTGCCCACGGACGCGATGATGGGTTTGAATTCGAATGGCTCTGTGGCAGCCTACGCCGACCTGAGCCCCATGCTCTCGCCCGGCGTTGCGGTAGACACCTACGGCGGCGCACCGGCCATCGATAACTGCGGCAACCCGGTTTACAAGGGAGCCATCTTCGATCCCGCGACAACGGGCGTTACACCTGTCGGCACGTCGAACACGCCAGCGGGGTTTGGCTGCGTCTTCGTCAACAATCACATTCCCACCAACCGCATCAGCAAGGTCACTTCGCAAATTCTGCAGTTGTATCACCAGTACTACCAGCCGGAATCAAGCTTGACTTCCAATGACGCAGGTCCTGCCTATCAGCCCGATCCGTGGTTCCACAATACCCAGACCAGCTTCAAGATGGACTACAACCTGAGCGCCCGGCAGCATCTCGCCGGATCGTTCTACTGGGACGATTATCCGCGCATTAACGCCGATCAGGGCGGCGCGTGGTCGGCGACTGCACAATACGGCGGACCCCTGGCCAACTCTTACTGGCACAACACGACCGCGCCGGGCGCGCGCCTGAGCGATGCCATTACGATCACGCCCAACCTGCTCAACACCGTCTACGCCACCTTCAACCGCTTCCGCAATCCCAGCATCGCGGTATCGCAAACCGGCAAATGGGACAGCAAGTTGCTGGGCTACAACGGCGCCGGAAATTTCCCGCTCATGTACTTCGATTCGGGCATGTACTTTGGCGGCGCGAACTATCAGAACGGTTGGAGCTTCTCGCCGATTGGCAGCCAGTACAACGACTACTACGCCGGCAATACGTTCATCTACAACGACGAGCTGGTGTGGAACCACGGCCGCAACAATGTGAAGGCCGGCGTCGAATTTCGCGCCATGCAGTTCAACTACACCACGGACGATGGCACGTTCACGGGCGGCTATCCCATCATCTTCGATCCCACGAACACCGCGCCCGCATGGTACGACATCAATGCCTACGACCTGGTCGGCAACGCCTTCGGCAGCTTCCTGCTGGGCGACGTATACAACGCCGAAACCAACAATCCCGACAACGAATATGGACGGCGCAAGGCCTTCTCCTGGTACGGCAGCGACACCCTGCGCGTGAACTCGAAGCTCACGCTCAACCTGAGCCTGCGCTGGGACTTCAACCATCCCTACCACGAGAAGTACGGCCACTGGTCGAACTTTGTGCTCAACGCGCTCAATCCGGTCACCGGTGAATATGGCGAATACCAGTACCTGACCAGCGGCAGCCAATCGTTCGAAACCCGCCAGGATTACTACAACTACTCACCGCACGTCGGCGTTGCCTACCAGATCACCAAGAAGACCGTGGCGCGCGCCAACTTCGGCGTGTTCTTTACTCCGCTCAACATGAATCAGTGGGGCGGCGTTCCCTATCAGCAAGCCGGCGACGTCGGCTTCCACCCGACTACCCAGGAAGGGAACTTCGAGTGGGATAACGGATATACCCCGACCTCAACGCAGGTGAAGACGCCGCAGTACACGCAGTCCGACGTGATCAGCGTCGATCCACGCGCGCTCACGCCGGGCAACGTGCAGCAGTACAGCGTCGGCGTGCAACGCGAACTTGACCAGGTGACAAAGCTGGACGTGAACTGGATCCAGAGCCACAGCTATCACCTGCAGAGCGGCATCTTCCAGACCAACCAACCGACCTTCGCCAACTACCAGAACTACGTGGTCACCGGGAACTTCCCCGCGTCGTACAACGGCTACTGGGGCGGCGCAGGTCCGGGCTGGGAAGGCCTTACTCCTTATCCCCAGGCCGAAGCTGGATACGGCCCAATGCTTTCGGTGGGCGTGCCGCTGGGTAACTCCGATTACAAAAGCCTGCAATTCAGCGTGACGCGCCGGGCTGCGCATGGGCTCTCGCTGATGGGCAGCTACAACTGGTCGCGCACGCATGGCGACATCGACAGCGATTTCCAGGAACTGTGGGGAACCGGATCGCTGCAGAATATCTACGACCTCAAGGATGAAGCCAAGGATATTTCCGACTTCGACGAAACCCACATCGTGAAGGGCTACATCATCTACAACCTTCCCTTTGGGCGGGGCAAGTGGATGATGGCCAACGACAGCGCGCTGGCCGATGCATTCGTGGGCGGCTGGAGTCTGGATGGCGACTTTCACTACAACACCGGCACGCCAATCTCCGTGCACTCGACCAATTATTACGAGGGCTTTAACTCGGTCTACGCCAACATTGTTTCCGGCTGCAAGCTCACGACCGGTACACGCAAACTCTTCCAGCCGTTCCTGAACACGAGCTGCTTCCAGAATCCAAACCCAGGTGCATATGGAGGACCAGCCCCGCAACTCGGCAATGGCGGCAACTATCAGTCGCAAGTGCGGAATCCGGGCCTCGCCACGGAGGACCTGGGGCTGCACAAGAGCGTGGGGATCGGTCCGGAAGGGCGCTACAACTTGACGCTGCGGCTGGAATTCTTCAACGTATTCAATCGCGACGCGCTCGGCGGGCCTGACACCAACATGGCCGACGGCACGTTTGGCCAAATCATCAGCTACGGCGGAGTCGGCGGACGCGTGGGCCAGTTCGGCGCACGGTTCACCTTCTGATCGGAGACCCGACTCCGGGCAGAGGCCCTGCTTCTGCCCGGAGTGGCACCTGGCGGCTCGTACTTTGCCCGCCGCAACAGATCCCAAGTTCGAGGAGATCGATATCATGCCGAATGTCGTGAGGTTTCAGCTCCGGTGTGCGCTGACCGCAGGCATTCTACTCATGGCCGGCTGCGGGAGCGGAGGAGGGTCGACTCCGATTTCAGGATCGGGTTCGCAGGCCGCAGCCGCACCTACGTTCAGCACCGCCGCGGCGCAGAACGGCGCGGTGGTGGTCACACTGGCATCTACAACATCGGGAGCCACGATTTATTACACCGTGGACGGCTCCATGCCGACCACGTCCTCACAAATCTACGAGGCGCCGTTTCTGGTGGCTTCAAATCTGACGGTCAACGCGATTGCCGCGGCAACCGGCGATTCGAACAGTTCGGTCACAAGCCAGGCGTTTTCTCCCAACATCCCTTCGGGCACGTTGGTGTGGAGCGACGAGTTCTCAAATTCGACCAGCGCGAACGCCGAGCCCAATCCCTCAGTGTGGACTTACGACACCGGCGCGGGCGGCTGGGGCAACGATGAGCTGGAAGACTACTGCGGTTGGAATTCGTCGGCTTCGCCGTGCATGACTTCGGCTCCCAACGTCTATGTGGGCACCGACGGTTATCTGCACATCGTGGCCGAACAACCGTCGGCTGGTGTCTACACCTCGGCGCGGATCAAAACCGAGGGCCTGTTCAGCTTTCAGTACGGCCGCATCGAATTCAGCGCTCAGGTGCCGGAGGCGCAGGGTTTCTGGCCGGCGGCGTGGCTGATGGGCAACAACATTGCCACCGTCAACTGGCCGGCATGCGGCGAGATGGACGTGCTGGAGCGCGTGAATGCGGCCGAAACGCCCGACTGGAATGAAGGTTCGATTCACGGCACCGGTTTCACCGGCGGCAATCTCGGCACGGTATTCGACTTTTCCTCTGGGCAGACCGCATCCGGATGGCATACCTACGGCATGATCTGGAGCAAGGGCAGTGTTTCGTATTACGTCGACAATCCCGCTGCGCCCTATGTGACGTACACACCTTCGAGCTTGAACGGCCTGAGCGGCGCAGTGTGGCCGTTCGATTCCGGCCAGGCCAACTTCATCATTCTGAACCTGGCTGTGGGTGGTTCCTGGCCGGGGTCACCCAACAACAGCACGCCGTTTCCCGCAGAGATGCTGGTGGACTACGTACGGATTTATACCAACTGAGTTTTTCGCCTTTATCGGGCTCCCGCTTGATGAGCATGGGTCCATGCAGTGCAAAGTTTTTTCAGTGAGCCGCCCCGAGGGCCGTAATGGCGCCTATTGCCGGCTCGGAACAGAAGGAATAGGAATAATGTCGCGATTGATGCGCTGCCTGTTATGCGCAATTGGCCTGATGAACCTGGTCGCGGCTGTGGCTGCGCAAAGTGTGGCTGCCCAACAGCCGCCGAGTGGCGACACTTCCTCCAACGGCCGCACGCTCATCTGGAGCGATGAATTTAACGGTCCAGATGGGAACCGTCCCGACCCGGCTAAATGGGCGATCGTGACGAACGACTCGGGGTACGGCAACAACGAACTCGAGTACTATACGGATCGTACCTCCAATATTCACGAGCAAGATGGCTCATTGGTGATTACCGCGCGGCGCGAATCCTACGTGGGAAAGGATGGGCAGTCACGGGAATACACTTCAGGGCGTATCGAATCGCGCGGCCACTTCGCGCTGAAGTATGGACGCATCGAGGCCCGCATCAAGCTGCCCAAAGGGCAGGGACTCTGGCCCGCGTTCTGGATGCTGGGCACCGACTTCACCCACCTGGGCTGGCCGGCTTGCGGCGAAATCGACATCATGGAGAACATCGGCTCCGAGCCGTCGAAGGTCCACGGCAGCCTTCACGGGCCGGGCTACTCCGGCGGCCAGCCTCTGAGCGGGGTATTCACATTACCCAACCAGGCTCACTTCGGCGACGACTACCACGTCTTCGCCATCGAGTGGGAACCGCGCGCCATCCGCTTTTACGTGGACGGCATTCTGTATGAGACGCAAACCCCGGACAATGTCCCTGCCGGCCATCGCTGGGTCTTCGACCATCCCTTTTATCTGGTTCTGAACGTTGCTGTCGGAGGATACTGGCCCGGCAATCCCGACGCCACGACGAAATTTCCTGGGAGCATGCTGGTGGATTACGTCCGCGTCTACCGGCTCGGCGATGAGCGCGCCGGCAACGCTAAACCCTGATCCCATGGTTTGCTGCAAATAGCTGACTCTAATACCGCTTTCGCGGCCGGCGGGCGCTCTTTTGCCGCCGGCCGGCGCGCCCTTGCGCCCTGCGGTCGCACCAGCCTATCTTCGCGCCTCCCAAAATGCTATGATTCCTGCTTGAAAAAACCCAGGCGGACCGCCGCGCCCTCAGCATAAGCAGGCATTGTTGGTGGCGAGGCCGGGCGTGAGATCGTGTTGTGTGCGGGGATGGTGCGGTAGGTGAAAATGCAACTTGGCGCATCGTGGGAAGGACTTGATAACCCTGATGTATCCGTGCCTCTTGAACCGAATGCGACCCCACCCGCTCCTGAAAACTTTCACGAAGAGCGCGAGGAACTCAAGCGTGTCCTGAGCCATCCTGAGTTCAGCCGCTCCGCCAACCTGGTTCGATTTCTTTCCTACATTTGCAACAAATATTTTGAAGGCCAGACTGACGACATTCGTGAATATTCGATTGCCGTCGAAGCCCTCGGCCGCCGTGAATCCAATTTCGATTCTCATGTCGATCCCATCGTTCGCGTCACCGCCCGCTCTCTGCGCAAGAAACTCCGGGAACTTTACAAGACCGATTGGCGCGACCATCCTCTGCAAATTGTGCTTCCGCTGGGACACTACATTCCGCAGTTCATGCAACGCGACGTAGCTGCGCAAATGGCGGAGGATACCTCGCTTGACTCAGCAGAGAACGAGAACTCACATCACGCGGCACAGAATTCCGCGGACACGGCGCCGGAGTCAACCGCCGCGCACCGGGGTATTCCGGGTGTCAGGCGCAGCTCGCTCCTGAAGTTTGCACTCGGTTTTGTCGCAGCGGGCGGTGTCTTTGTTGCCGGCTACTTTCTGGGTACGCACACCATGCGCCCCTCGCAGCCCGCCACGCAAGGCTTCCAATGGGGCGAACCGGTGTGGAGCGACGAATTCAATGGAGCCGCGCAGCAACTTCCTGATCCGGCAAAGTGGACTTACGACACGGGCAGCCGTGATGAGTTGGGAAATCAGGGTTGGGGCAATGGCGAGACGGAAACCTATTGTTCACCGCGTGGCACCAATCCATCCGGCTGCGATCCGCACCGTCCCAACGCATTTCTCGATGGCAGCGGCCACCTGGTGTTGCGAGCCGAGCGCAAACCCGACGGCACCTGGACGTCGGCTCGCATCACAACCCGCGGACTTAAGGAATTTCAATACGGGCGCATTGAAGCGCGCATGAAACTGCCGGTCGGGACTGGCTTGTGGCCTGCATTCTGGATGCTGGGTTCAGACTATCTCACATCCGGATGGCCGGCCTCGGGCTCCGTCACCGTCGTTGAAAATGTTTCGCTCACCCAGCGCAGTAACGGCCTGGGCCCGACCATCGTTCGTTCCACCCTGCACGGTCCCCGCTACTTCGGGGCCAACGGCCTGTGGCACGACTTTAAGCTGCCCGATGGCGGCCGGGTCGACGATGGCAATTTTCACACCTACGGCATCATCTGGTCGCCGAGCATGATCCAGTTCTACGTGGACGATCCCGCCAATATTTTCTTTGTGCGCGACGCCAACGATCTGCCCGAGGGCGGCCAGTGGGTCTTCGACCATCCGTTTTTTCTGGTGATCAATCTCGCCGTCGGCGGCGACTGGCCCGGCAACCCTGACGCCACGACCCCGAGTCCCGCTGACTTTGTTGTCGACTACATCCGGGTCTATAAGATCCCTACAGTTCCCGCGCCTGCCATTCAGTGGCAGCCCGTGGAAGTGAACGCCGGTTCCTCCGTGCCCAGCGTTATCACCCTGCACGCGCAGGACTACTCGGGCCGCGTGCACCTTTCATGCTCGGTTGAGCCGGCCACCGCTGCCTGTACGTTGGCCACTTCCGTCGTCGATTTTTCCAGCACCCTTTCGCAAGACGACAGCCTGACCATCTCCACAAATCTCTTTACAGAGAAGGGTCAAGTGGTTGCGCCAGCCGGCCGCTACAAGTTGACAATTACGGCTACCACGATCAGCGGCAATCGCTCGCAATTAGCCGTACCCTTCGAAGTGAAGGGAAGTGAATGAGCCGGCCTGCGGGCCGTCTCGCCAATTCCTCAACACGCCGATACGATCTCCTGGCATAGGTATCCACGCTAATACCCTCGGCATGAAATCCTTGTTTCACCCCAAAGACTCCGGGCTAGGCAGTGTAAACTGTTGGCTCTTGACCCGAGCCAAAGAGCGATTCCGGACATTTGCAGTTCCATAGCCTAAGAGGGAATTCTTTAGAGGAGCGTTCGCGTGGCGCAGATCTTTATCAGCCACTCCAGCCTGGACCCCGATCAAGCCTCGCGGCTGCTGGATTGGCTGCACGCCAACGGCTTCAATGAAACCTTTCTCGATTTCGACAAGCACGCCGGCCTCGCCGCGGGCTCCGATTGGGAGCGCTCGCTTTATCGCGAAGTGGCCGAAGCCGAAGTTGTCATCCTGGTTCTGACCAGCAACTGGTTCGAGAGCAAATGGTGCTTCGCCGAATTTACCCAGGCGCGCGCACTGGGCAAGGCGATTTTCCCGCTGATCGAAGCGCCCGTCGGCGAGACCGTGGTGTCGGCCGACATTCAGACTCTCGATCTGGTGAAAAATCGCGAAGACGCGCTCTCGCGACTGTTGAAGGCACTGAACGAGATCGTGCTCAATTCCCGCGGTGGATTTGATTGGGACCAGACGCGCCCGCCCTATCCGGGACTGCTGGCCCTCGATCAGCCGGATGCGGCAATTTACTTCGGGCGCGACAACGATATCAGGCGGTTGATCGAACGCCTGAGCGCGCGGCGCGTGCAAGGCGGCGCCAAACTGGTTGCCGTACTGGGCGCCTCCGGTTCCGGAAAATCGTCGTTGATGCGCGCCGGCTTGCTGCCGCGCCTCAAGCGCGATAAGTCCAATTGGATCGCGCTTCCGCCATTCCGTCCGCAGGTTCATCCCCTCGACGAGTTGGCGCAATCCGTGGCTATCGCGCTGGGCCCAGGCGCCGATTGGCGCCACTGGCGCGACGCTTTTGCGGCGCCGGATCTGGTGCACACGCTTTCAGGTCTGGCAGGCGACCTGCGCGCCGCAGGCGGCCAGAACGAAGCGCAAATCCTGATCTCGATCGATCAGGCCGAAGAATTGTTCGGCACCGCCGACAAAACCGAGGCCAAAGCGTTTTTCGAAGTTCTGAACGCGCTGCAAGATTCGAGCCTGCCGTTCCTCGTGGTGCTGGCCATGCGTTCCGATTATCTGGGTGAGCTGCAGAAGGCTCCCGGCCTCACCGCCGCCTTCGAGGAGTTCTCGCTGAAACCCATGCCTCTCGATCGCGTGCGCGACATCATCGAAGGCCCTGCGCGCGTGGCTGGCCTTACTGTAGATGAAGACCTCGTGGTCGCCGCCATGAACGATGCGGCCACCGACGATGCGTTGCCCTTGCTGGCCTTCGCTCTGCGCGAACTCTACGACCGCTTCGGCCAAACCAAGAAACTTACGCTCGAAGCCTATCGCGCTCTCGGCGACCCGGCAGCGCAACTGTCGCCGCTCGAAAATGCCGTGCGCTCGAAAGCCGATGAAGTGCTGGCCGCAGCCAAGGCTTCTCCCGAGGATTTGGATGCTCTGCGCGAAGCCTTTGTGCCCGCGATGGTGCGCGTCAATCCTGAGGGCGAATATGTCCGCCGTCCGGCGAAGCTGGAGGCCTTGCCGCCGAAGGCCCGTCCGCTGCTGGAAAGTCTGGCCCGCGCACGCCTGCTCACCATCGAAGACGACGGCGGCACCTCCACCGTGGAGGTTACGCACGAAGCCCTGCTGCGCAAATGGCCGCTGCTGCGTGGTTGGCTCGATCAGGAGCGCGAATTCCTCATCGGCATCGATCAACTCGAACATTATCTGCATGACTGGCAAAGAGCGCCCGCCGCCGAAAAAAACGACGCCTTGCTCGCCGGCCTGCAACTATCGCGCGCGCGAGCCTGGCTGATCTCGAAGCCCTTGCAGCTTAGCGAAGACGAACGCAATTTTATCCAGGCCAGCATCGCGCGCCAGGATGCGGAAATCGCACACCGCGAGCGCTCCCGTCTGCGCGTCTTGCAAGCCAGCATGGCCGCCAGCCTGGTTCTGTTGATCGTCGCCGCCGGTGCAATCTGGGAATGGTACAACGCCCAGGCTCAGAAGATTACGGCACAATCGGGTAACAAAGCCGGTGAAGCGGAGCGCGAAACCGGCGTTGGCGGCGATAACGCGTCCGCGCTCCGGATCGCAATCGCTGCCGTAGAGCTGCGGCAGACAAATCAAACTGAGCTCGCATTGCGCACCGCCCTTGAGCCACCTCTCGAGCGCTTCATCCTGCACCACCATGACGAATTGCGGACTGCGGCGTTCTCGCCCGATGGAACGCATCTCGTCACCGCCAGTGACGACAAAACGGCGCGCGTATGGGATTCGGTTTCCGGCAAATTGCTGGTCACCTTGTCCGGCCATCAGGGCGCGCTGTGGGACGCAGCTTTTTCCCCCGACGGAAAACTCATCGTCACCGCCAGTTCCGACAAGAGCGCGATCGTATGGGATGCCGAAACCGGCGAGAAGAGCGCGATCCTGAAAGGCCACAGCGCTACGATTGAGACTGCCGCGTTCTCACCCGACGGAACGCGCATCGTGACCGCCAGTGACGACACAACTGCGATCGTATGGGATACCGCGACCGGCCAAAGGGTGGCGACGTTGAAAGGCCACACCGGCGGGCTCGTCAAAGCCTCGTTTTCGCCCGATGGAACGCGCATCGTCACCGCCAGCCTAGACCATCTTGCGATGGTGTGGGATGCCGCAACCGGAAAACCGTTGGCAACTCTTAAAGGCCATGCTGACGAGGTACGCGACGCTGAGTTCTCGACCGATGGGACCCGCATCCTCACCGCTAGCAAGGACATGACCGCGATGGTCTGGGACGCTCATTCCGGGCATCCGCTTGTGACCCTGAAGGGACATCTCGATCAGGTCAACACCGCAGTCTTCTCACCCGATGGAACGCGTATTCTGACCGCCAGCAATGACCATACCGCGCGCGTGTGGGATTCCCAATCGGGCTTTTTGCTTCTCATTCTTCCCGGGCATACCGACTATGTGGATCAGGCAGCCTATTCTCCCGACGGCAAGTTCATCGTCACCTCGAGCTGGGACCGCACCGCGCGCATATGGAACGCCAAGACCGGCGAATTGCTGTCAACCCTGATGGGGCACGGCAGCAAGCTCAACAGCGCAGTATTCTCGCCAGATGGCAAGCACATCCTTACCTCCGGTCAAGATAAAACAGCGCGTGTGTGGGACGCGGCAGCCGGCGATGCGTTGTCGACTTTGAGCGCCGATAGCAGCTTCGTCTTTCATGCAGATCTCTCGCCCGATCTGAGTCGTGTCGTGATTGCGAGTGCCGACGATACTTTACAAGTGAAGAAGGCCGAAATGGCCGCCATGATGGCGCCCACAGCCGGCCACACAAATACCGCGGTGACTGTCTTCTCTCCGGATCAAAACCAAATCGCCGCCGGCGCGTACTTCGCTCATGTATGGAATATCCAAACCGGCCAACCCGGGGCAACCTTAAAGGGTCATTCAGGCCTCGTCGGCAGGGCGACTTTCTCGCCCGACGGAAAGCGCGTCGTCACTGCCAGCTTTGACGGCACCGCGCGAATCTGGGACGCCGATTCGGGCCAGCCGCCGCTCACCCTCGCCGGCCATAAGGGAATCGTGTGGGACGCATCGTTCTCGCCCGACGGCAAGCGCATCGTCACCGCCGGCGCCGACAATCTAGCAATCGTGTGGGACGCCAATTCAGGCCAGCAACTGCAAACTCTTCGCGGTCACAAAGGCATGGTCCTGAGCGCCGTATTCTCGCCCGACGGAACACGCATTGCGACCGCCAGCCAGGACCATACCGTGCAAGTTTGGGATGCCAGCTCCGGCAAGCCATTGGCAACTTTGACTGGAAATACATGGATCGTCTACCAGGCAAGGTTTTCGCCCGATGGAAAGCGCGTTGTGGCTGCAGGTTCAGACGATTCAGTGCGCGTGTGGGACGCCGCAACCGGCAAGCAAGTACTGAACCTGAAAGGCCATACCGATGACGTGATGGATGCGGCGTTCTCGCCCGATGGGACGCGCATCGTGACCGGAAGCGATGACCACACTGTGCGCTTGTGGGACGCCGTAACCGGCGAACCACTCGGCATCCTGACCGGCTCCACCAACTGGATCTTCACGGCGGCGTTTTCGCCCGATGGAACACACATCGTCGCCGTCAGTTGGGACGGTACTGCGCGTAGTTACGTCGCCGACTTGCCGGATCTGCTCAATTGGGCGAAGAAGCAGCTCCCCATCGATTCCGGCCAATGATTCCTGACGTGCACTCGCCTTAAGCTCCGGGCGAAAAACTTCTCAGGTTGGCGGTACTTCGGTTTCTGTTTGCGATGGGGATGGCTGGGAGAGTATCGCGATTCCGCGAGGTGGACCATGGATGCCGGTTAAGCCAATCCAGCACGATGCGGTCCGCCTGCTCCGGTGCCTCCTCGAAACTGGCGTGGCCAACACCCGGCAACACGATGAGTTCTGAACCGCGCAGTTTGCGCTTCAGCTTGGCGGCCGAAGTCAGAGTAACCGTGTAATCACGATCACCCCACACCAGCAGCGTTGGACTCTTCACACGGCTAAGCACGGCTTTGAGCTTAGCCCTCTCAGAGAACCAGCAGCGAACAGTATAGAGGACGTGGCGCAATGTAACCGGGTCGCGCAGTCCACTGACAATCTCGTGCAGACAGCGATCGACGACGCACTCGGGGCCTCCATAAATCTCTCCGAGAGCGCGGCGCTGAATCGGGACCGGAAAATAGGGCAGCATCCTGGCGAGAAGGCCGCCCCAGGGAGTGCTGTATGTGCGCACAATGAGATCGCCTGAACGGGAGTAGGGGTTGGCGGGCGCGAAGAGGATGAGCCTGCGCACGCGCGCGGGATGCAGCGCGGCAAGCATGAGCGCGATGGCTCCGCCGTGGGAGTGAGCGACGATGTCGGTCTCGGCAAGTCCGAGCGCGTCCATGACGGCGACGATACGATTGGCAGCGGCGCGAAGTCCCGGATCCACCGCCCTGACGCGCTGCGATTGGCCCATGTTCACCAGGTCGATGGCATAAACGTTGGCGTGCCGGGCAAGGGCGTCCAGGTTGCTCCGCCAGTTTCGACTGGAACCGACCAGTCCATGGATGAGCAGCATCGGCCTGCCGCTTCCCGAATGAAGATAATGGATGCGAGCGCCAACCGCTTCAACAAATCCCTCTTCACATCCCGACTGCGGGGTCTCCTGCATCATGGCAAGAAATCCTCTCGTGTAAATCCGCCGAGGCCGGCTCTACTGCAAACGACTTTACGGCTGACTCATTGCGTAGAAGCCGTTGCAAACTACGAGGCAACACAATATTGGATGTCCTGGAAGCCTAAAATGTAACCTGATTTTCCGAGAGAATCTGTCACGGACGTAGCGTTATCGTTCTGAAGGAGGTCCTGTTACCGCACACGAAGCACGATGATGGTTTCGTCGTCGAAGCGGTCTTTGCTGCCCTGGAAGCGCGCTACGTCCGCCAGGATGGCGTCGGCGATATCGAGTGCGGGAAGGTCACGGCTGGCGCAGAGCAGACCGGCAAGGCGGTCCTGCCCATACATCTCTTCCTGCTCGTTTTCTGCATCAAGAATCCCGTCAGACACGAAGACGATGGCGTCACCGGGCTGCGTGGCGACGCTGAGTTCTTCGTAGGTCACATTGGGAAACATTCCCAGCGGGAAACCCTCGGCTTTGACCGTGACGGATTGGCCGGCGCGGCAGAAAACTGGTTGCACCGCTCCGGAATTCGCCACCTGCAGGGTCTGGTTTTCATCGTTCCAAAGTGCGAAGAGCATGGTCACGTACTGCGATTCCAGCTTGCGTTCCTGCAGAGCGTCGTTGAGAAGGGTCAGCATCTGCGCGGGGCCTGGCTGCTGCGCGGCCGCGGCGCGCATGATGCCGCTGACCAGGGCCGCAAACAGCGCCGCCGGCGCGGCCTTGCCGCTTACATCGCCCAGCACGATTGCGGTGCGGTTCGGCCCGTAGTCGAGAAAGTCGTAAAGGTCGCCGCCGATGGTGCGCGCCGGCAAAAAGCGCACCGCCATCTCGGCATGAGGATGCGAGGGCGCGTCCGTCGGCAGCAAGCGCAGCTGCACCTCGCGCGCCATGGCGATGTCGCGTTCCAGTTGCCGCTCCTGGCGGCGAACCGCCTGGTAGAGCCGCGCGTTCTCGATGGCAATGGCAATCTGCGAGGCCAGCGTGGTCAGCATGCGCTCGTGCTCTTCGTTGAAGAACGCCGTCTTGCGTGTGCTCGAGGTCGAGCACGCCGATCACGCGGCCCTTGTAGAACAGGGGCACAACCAGCTCCGAGCGCGTCTCGGGATTCATGGGCATGTAGCGCGGATCCTTGCTCACGTCGGGCACGTTGACCACCCGCCACTCGCGTACCGCTGCGCCCACCAGTCCGCTGCTGATGGGAATGCGCCGCGTGGGAGCATGCGCGTAGCCGAATCGCCACGCGTAGCGCGTGATCAGCGTGTCGCCTCTCTCGTCGAGCAGCATGATGGTGAACATCTGGTAGTCGATGAGCCGCCGCAGCAACTGCCCGACCTTCTCCAGCAGCGGATTCAGATCGAGAATCGACGCCAGTTCCACGGCAATCTCGTTCAGCACTTCCAGGGTCTGTGCCTGGCGCGAAACCCGCGCGTACAAGCGCGCGTTCTCAATCGACTGCGCAATGCGCGAAGCGGTCATGGTCAGCAGGTTCAAGTGCTCTTCGCGGAAGAAATCCGGCTGCTCGCTTTCGATGTCCATTACGCCGATGAGCCGGTTTTTGGCGATCAGCGGAACGGCCAGCTCCGAACGCACCTCGGGATTGGCGCTGATGTAGTAATCCGCCTTCGAGACGTCATTCAGCAGGATCGGCTGCCGCGTGAGCGCAACTTGTCCCGCCACTCCCTTGCCCACGGGAATGCGCGTGCGCTCTACCTGCGGCGTGTGGCCGATCTGGAACCTCATGCGCAGCTCGTGCGTGCGCTCATTGAGAAGAAAAATGGCGAAGATGCGGTAAGGAATGAGGGCGCGCACCAGCTCCGAGGTGCGGCTGAGCAGGGTTTGCAGGTCGAGCGTGGTATTGAGCGCGTCCGTTAGGCGCATCAGATACGCCACATCGGCCGGCTCGATGCGGGCATTCACGGGATCAAGATGCGCAGACTCGGCAGGGCGGTAATCGCCCTCGAATTCGTGCCTTTCCGGCGGGGATGGAGGCGTGTCGCTCATAAAGGGTCGAAGGGAATGATACAGCAGGAAGGCAAGGGAAGAGTGTGGAGTGCGAGTGTCGGTACGCCGGGTGATACTCCACACTCACACTGGCCACTCACAACTGTCTTTATTCTGCGCCGTGCTCCCGCAAAATCGCCACGGAAGCCGAGCAGCCAATGCGGTTGGCGCCGGCTTCCAGCAGCGTGCGGAGTTGTGCAAGGGTGCGGATGCCGCCCGAAGCCTTGATCCCGCATCGTGCTCCAGCCACGCCACGCATCAGTGCCACATCGGACGGGACGGCGCCGCCCGCTGCAGATCCGGTCGAGGTCTTGATGAAATCCGCGCCGGCCTGGATGGCAATTTCAGAGGCGCGCAGTTTCTCTTCCATAGTGAGCAGCGCAGTTTCGAGCGTAACCTTAAGCACAGCCCCGTGATGATGTGCCATGTTGACCACCGAGCGAATGGTGTGCTGCACCGCGGCGTGGTTGCCACTCTTGAGCTGGCCGATGGGCAGCACCATGTCGAGTTCGCGCACGCCGAGGCGGATAAGCGCGGCAGTTTCCTGGCGGAGCGTGGAGACCAGCGATCCGCCGAGCGGCGAGCCGATCACTGCGCCGGTCGGGATGTCTGTTCCGGCAAGTGCGCCCACTGCGATTGAAGTCCATACCGGGTTGACCACAACGCAGGCGAAGCGGTAGCGGACAGCCTCGGCGCAGAGCGTCTCCACCTGCTTGCGCGTGGCGCCGGGCTTGACCAAGGTATGGTCGATTACTGCCGCCAGAGAGTGCCAACTGGAGAGGGTATTGGCAGTAAAACCTGCCGAGTCGAAGGTACCGTAGTCAAAATCCAGGTCGGTATCCTGGACGGGGGTTGGCTTCATGGAGGCGCGCTCCTTGCATACGCAGGATGGCAGTCGACAGAAGACACATCCAGCAGCTCCGGAAACAGAGTATACGTTGCGGGCTCGCCCGGGGCCAAATGAATCGATGGTAAAGAGGCATGCGGCGGTTGTCTCGAAAGCAATGCCAGCCGGGATGGAATTATTCCAGATTCTCCGGCGGCATCAGGCAGATATCGGGCAGATTGCGATAGCGCTCGGCGAAGTCCATACCGTAACCGATGACAAACAGGTTGGGGATGGAGAATCCGACGTAATCGGCCTCGATCTTCTCGATGCGCCGCGACGGCTTGTCGAGCAGCGTGGCGATGCGCAGCGACTTGGGATGCTGCTGCAGAAACAGCTTGCGCAAGATAGGCCAGCGTGAGTCCGGTGTCGAGAATATCTTCAACCACCAGCACGTTCTTGCCCTCGATGGACTGGTCCAGATCCTTGATCAGCTTGACCGCGCCCGACGAGCGCTGACCCTTGCCGTAGCTCGTGACGGCCACGAAGTCGAAGGTCGCATCGGCCTGGATGGCGCGCGAAAGGTCGACCAGGAAAAACGCCGCGCCCTTGAGCACGCCGATCATCACCAGTTTTTCGCCATTCAGATCACGGCTGATCTGCGCGCCCATCTCGGCCACGCGGTCGGCAATCTGCTGGCGGGAGTAGAGAACCTCAAGGCCTTTGGAGGTCACGGTTTCCATGCTCACAGTATCGCGCGATTTGTCGAATTCCCGCCTGTGTAAATCGAGGCCTCTTAAATCGAAAATCGACTGGCGGCCGGGCAGGGAAGCGGCGGAGGTGGGCGACGGTACTCGTATACTTGATCTGCGATGCATCCGTTTCTGCACATCGGGTCATTCACCCTGCCCACCTACGGGCTCATGCTCTCACTGGGCATCATGACCGCCATGTTCGTGATGGACCGCGCCATCAAACGGGCGCACCTTGACGCGGACGCGGTGGGGATGGTAGCGACCGCCGGTCTGGCGGGCATTGTGGGCTCCAAAATCTGGTATCTCCTCCTCGATTCGCCAGGGGACTTCCACGCTTTGGGTTGGCACGCGCTGTACGAGAGCATCGGGTTTTCGTGGTTTGGCGCATTGCTCTTCGGAGTCCTGGCGCTGGTGCTGCAAGGCAGGAGAGAAAAAATCGGCGGACTACGCACGCTGGACTTGGCTGCTCCCGCCTGCGCCATCGGCCAGGGCTATCGGGCGCATCGGGTGTTTTCTTTCCGGCGATGGCTGCTACGGCATTGCGATTCAGCCGGTCCATCTGCTTGGCTTTACTTTTCACCCGTGGGGAATGGCGTTCCCGAACGGGATTGTGCCGGTCTTCGTTCCCGTCTACCCGACGCCGCTCTATGAATTCGTTCTAGGCGTCGCCATCGGCGGTTGGCTCTGGTGGCGTCTCGGCAAGCCGCACCCTGCGGGCGCGATCATGGGTCGGTACCTGATCCTCGCCGGAACAGCTCGTTTTTTGGTTGAATTTATCCGGCGCAATCCCAAGGTGATATGGGGCTTATCAAATGAGCAACTCACCTGTGCCGTGGCCATTGTGCTGGGCGTGGCGCTCCTTTGGTGGGTATCCCGGCGGCCGGCGCCTGAGTCGCGGAAGGTATCTGCGCGCGTCGCCAAGCCGGCCTAAAAGCCCACGAGGCGGAGTTTTTCCGGTCGCTCACGTCAACCGATGGAGTCATCCAGCCTGGTTCGCATCGCAAACTGTGCAGGTCGCGCCTGCGTCTATACTTCTTAGAGAGACATGCTTCCTTATTTACATCTTGGATTTTTCAACCTGCCCACATTCGGGCTCATGTTGTGGTGCGCCGCCGTGGCGGGCGCCCTGGTCGTGGACCGCGCCTTCAAACGTGAAAACATCAACGCCGATGCCGTCGGAATGGTGGCTATTGCCTTGGTCGCGGGCATCGTGGGTGCCAAGCTGTGGCATGTCCTCGATTCGCCGAGCGAGTTCAGAACAGTGGGCTGGGGCGTTTTGTGGGATACGGCCGGATTTGCCTGGTACGGAGGGATGGTCTTTGGGATTCTGGCGCTGGTTCTGCAGGGTTTACGCGCTAAGATCGGGGCGCTTCGGACGCTCGATCTGTGCGCACCGGCCGCTGCCATTGGGTACGGCATAGGACGCATCGGTTGCTTCCTGTCCGGCGACGGCTGCTACGGTATCGAAATCACGCCCGTCCACCTGTTTGGCATCACCTTTCATCCCTGGGGCATGGCCTTTCCGCACGGGATCGACCCGATTTCGGTGCCTGTCTACCCGACCCCGCTTTATGAGCTTGGCGCGGGTCTGCTGATCGGATGGTTTTTGTGGTGGCGACTGGGCAAAACGCATGCTACGGGCACCATCCTGGGCCAGTACCTGATGCTGAGCGGCATAGTTCGTTTTCTGGTTGAATTTATCCGGCGTAACCCTAAGGTTATATGGGGATTATCGAATGCGCAACTGGCCGCCGCAGGAGCCGTAGTTGTAGGGATCGCGCTCACCGCGTGGGCAGCCGGGCGGCCTGCTTTTGCGCCGCGAAACGCGCGGGTGCCAGTCGAGAAGACAGCCTGAGAAATCTGCCTTTCCAGCCCGATCACTCTAGGCGTCTTCACTTCCAGAATCAAAGATTTTTCCTTAGCTTGCCGCGCTCCGGCGGCGTGATGGCACCCCGACGGGTGTCTGAAGCGATGTGACTCAAATCACAACTTCGCTCTAGCGCACGACAATGGTGTGATTTGTAACACTTGTGATGACGCTCACAGCCACTCGTGCTTTCCGCTGCGTAACTTCGGTCACATTAACTGGCACATCTCAGGATTCTTCGTAGCCTCCACGCAATCCTGGGATTTGCCGGTGAAGTACCGTGAGCGAGGGAAGCATGGGTGATTCGATTTGGCAGTCAATGCAGAAGAAGGGCTACAGCCGCAGAGATTTTCTGCAGTTCTGCAGCGCAGCCGCGGTAGTCGCAGGTCTGGGAAAGTCCGGTGCGGCACAGGTTGCTTCAGCCTTTGAGAAAAAGGAAAAACCGGCCGTGGTATGGATGCACTTTCAGGAGTGCACCTGCTGCAGCGAGTCATTCATCCGGGCGTCGCACCCCATCGTGGCGGACGCGTTGCTCGATGTTCTGTCGCTCAACTACACCGAAACCTTGATGGCGGCATCGGGCTTCCAGGCGGAAAAGAGCCTGAGCGATACCATCGCGAACAACAAGGGCAAGTACATCGTGCTGATAGAAGGCGCGGTGCCGACCAAGGACGGCGGCGTGTACTGCATGGTAGGCGGCAAGACGGCAGAGCAGATTCTGCAGACGGTTGCCGCGGATGCGGCAGCCATCGTGGCCTGGGGCAGTTGCGCCTCAAACGGCTGCGTGCAGGCGGCCAAGCCGAATCCCACCGGCGCTACGCCCATCTCGAAACTGGTTGGCAAGCCCGTGATCAACGTGCCCGGCTGCCCGCCTATCGCCGACGTGATGATGGCCGTGGTGACGCACTTGCTGGTGCTGGGACAAGTTCCGGCACTCGACGATCAGGGCCGGCCCAAGGAGTTCTACGGCCGCCGCGTGCACGACACCTGCTATCGCCGGGCCAACTACGACGCCGGGTTGTTCGTGGAGTCCTGGGACGACGAGGGCGCGCGCAAGGGATATTGCCTATACAAGATGGGCTGCAAGGGTCCGGTGACCTACAACGCCTGCTCGGTGGTGAAGTGGAACGAGGGCACCAGCTATCCCATTCAGTCGGGCCACAATTGCATCGGCTGTAGTGAAGCCGGTTTCTGGGACAACGGTCCACTCTATCAACACCTGACTTCGTTCCCCGGCTTCGGCGTTGAGAGCACGGCCGACACCATCGGCACCGCGGTTGGCGTGGCCACTCTGGCCGGCGTCGCGGCTCATGCCGTGGTGACCAACATCCGCAAGCGCAGCGTGATCGCGGAAGTGCACGCTGAAGACGAAAAGGAGTCCTAATCAGTCATGGCAACGCGTGTAGTCGTCGATCCCGTAACTCGTATTGAAGGCCACCTGCGCATTGAGGCAGTGGTGGAAAATGGCGTCATCACCGACGCATTCAGCGCAGGCACCATGGTGCGCGGCCTGGAGAAGATCCTGCAGGGCCGCGACCCGCGCGATGCCTGGGCCATCACCGAACGCGTCTGCGGCGTTTGCACCACGGTGCACGCGCTGGCCAGCGTCCGCTCGGTTGAGGATGCCCTGGGCATTTCGGTGCCGCCCACCGCGGAAATCATCCGCAACATCATGCTCACCACGCAGTACGTGCAGGATCACGTGATCCACTTCTATCACCTGCACGCGCTCGACTGGGTGGACATCGTCAACGCGCTCAAGGCCGATCCCACGAAGGCCGCGCAGCTGGCGCAGTCGTTTTCGAAGTGGGACAAGAACACGCCTGCCTACTTCACCGAAGTGCAGGACAAGATCAAGGCCTTTGCCGCCAGCGGTCTGGGCATCTTCGCCAACGGTTATTGGGGCCATCCGGCCTACAAGCTGCCGCCCGAAGTGAACCTGATCGGCGTAGCGCATTATCTCGACGCGCTGCAGTGGCAGAAGGAAATCGTTAAGATCCATGCGGTTTTCGGCGGAAAGAACCCGCACCCGAATTACCTTGTCGGCGGCGTGCCGTGCTCCATCAACGTCAACGAGGTGGCGGCCATCAACATGGAGCGGCTCGACCTTGTGTCGCGGCTCATCAGCCAGGCCGACGAGTTCATCAACGAGGTTTATATTCCCGACCTGCTGGCCGTCGCCTCCTTCTACAAGGACTGGTCAAAGTACGGCGGCGGACTGCACAACTATCTTTGCTACGGCGAATTTCCGACCGCCGGCTACAACCATCCTGAGAGCTTCAAGTACGCGCGCGGTGCAGTGCTCAACCGCGACCTCTCAACCGTGCTTCCCGTCAATACGCGCGACTCGCAGGAAATCAAGGAGTACATTGCTCACTCCTGGTACACCTACGACGGCGGAAACGACGTCGGTCTGCATCCCTGGGCGGGCGAGACCAACATCAAGTACGCCGGCCCCACGCCTCCGTTCGAGAGCCTCGAGGGTTTCGACAAGTATTCGTTCCTCAAGACGCCGCGCTGGAAGGACAACGCGATGGAAGTGGGACCGCTGGCTCGCCTGCTGGTTTCTTATGCAGCCGGCCACGCGGATGTGAAAGAGACCGTGGGCATGGTGCTGGGCAAGCTCAACGTGCCCGTCGATGCTCTTTTCAGCACCCTTGGACGCACCGCGGCGCGCGGCATCGATGCGGCGCTGGCCATGATCTGGCTCAAGGAGTTCTACGGCGATTTAATGGACCGCGTGAAGATCAACGAGGTATCCACATTCAACGGCGAGAAGTGGGATCCGAAGACCTGGCCAGCCGATGCGGAAGGCGTGGGCATGGTCGAAGCGCCTCGCGGCGCGCTGGCGCACTGGATCAAGATTCACAACGGCGCCATCGACAACTACCAGCTCGTCGTGCCGACCACGTGGAACGGCTCACCGCGCGATGTGAAACAGCAGCGCTCGTCGTTTGAGTCGGCGTTGATCGGCACCCCGGTTGCGAATCTCGAGCAGCCCCTCGAGATCATCCGTACCATCCATTCCTTTGACCCGTGTCTGGCCTGCGCCGTGCATCTGTACGATCCGCAGGGACGGCACCTTCACCAGATTTCCTTCGAGTAGACCATGAGCACACAGAGCACTGGTGTCAAAGACGTCTTTACGCTAAACGGCAACGCGCCGGTGGAATACCGGCGCGTGTACGTGTGGGAAATGCCGGTCCGCGCCTATCACTGGATCAACGCCATAGCGCTGACCTTGCTTTGCGTGACCGGGTTCCTCATCGGACATCCGGTGCGCATTGCGTACGCGTCCGAGGCGTATCAGCAATATTGGTTCGGCTGGGTGCGCTTCATTCACTTTGCCGCCGCCTACGTGTACGTCTTCAATTTTGCCGCGCGTATTTACTGGGGATTCGTCGGCAACAAGTACGCTAAATGGAGCAACTTCTTCCCGGTCACCAAGAAGCAGCAAAAGGAGATTGTCGATGTCCTCGAGACCGACGTCTTGCAGGTCAAGATGCACGGCGAGATCTCCACGGGGCACAACTCCCTGGCCGCCTTCATCTACTTTTTGACCTTCCTGGCATTTTGCTTTCAGACGATCACCGGCTTCGCACTTTACTCCAGCATGAGCAATGCGTGGCTGCCGCGCATGTTCAAGTGGATTGTGCCTTTGATGGGCGGCGAATTCGCCGTTCGCTTCTGGCATCACCTATTCCTGTGGTTCTTCGTCACGTTCGTCATCGTTCATATTTATCTAAGCTTCTATCACGACTACATCGAAGGCCGCGGCACGATTTCCTCGATCGTAGGTGGATGGAAATTCGACCGTCAGAGTCCGGAGCAGATGGCCGCTGCGTGCGAGCTGTTGGACCCGAAAGACGCAGACAAGCAGAAGTAATTTAGCGCGATCCGCCCGCATCCACCTCGCGCGGTAAGAACCCGCAGCGCCAGGCAACAAAAAGTGTAGCGCCGGTCTCCTGACCGGCTGCAGCGGGGGTCTCCCGACCCCCGCCGGACAGACTCCATGAATTAGACTCGGGATTTGATGGATACAAAGTCAACGCTCGTACTCGGTCTCGGCAACGTCATCATGGGCGATGAAGGCGTTGGAGTACACGTGGTGCGAGCGCTCGAAAAGCACACACTTCCTGCAGGGGTGGAGTGCCTTGACGGCGGGACGGGCGGCTTCATCCTCCTGGAGCCGCTCGAAAACGCCGGCCGCATCATTCTCATCGACGCCGCGGCCGACGGAAACCCTCCCGGCACCGTGACCCGAACTACGCCGCGCTTCTCGAAGGACTATCCCCCCACGCTCACCGCGCACGACATTGGCGTCAAAGATTTGCTCGATGCGTTCTACATGCGGGGCGGATCGCGTGAAGTAGTGCTTTATGCGATCGCCATTGATCCCCAACAGCCCATTTCCATGGAACTCTCGCCCGTCACTGCCAAAGCCGCCCGGGAAGCCGAGCAGCGCATCCTTGCCGAACTTCTAGGCACAGAGCAACTTACCTGACCCGTTGTCGCATCTTTTGCGCGGCTTTATTGCGGGAAGAGGCAGCAGCGACGCCAGACTCACTCGGGGATCAAGAAGCAAGCCTTGCAAATCGGACAATTTCGGTCTATATTCATTTCATGGACGTTATGGCCTGTTGTCGCTGCTCGATGCACGCTGCTCGCGTGGCATAGGTAGCCTCGGTCGAAGTCCAGAAACATAGTCCGGCTTCCCAATTGCCCGCGATACAGCCAAAGCTGACGCGGGCATTTTGTTTTGCCGCCGATTGTCACTCGATCGAAAAACCAGCAGAGGAAAGCAATGAGCGAGATTCCGCAAAAAGAAACCAAAGCCCAGCGCATGGAGCGCCTGAAGCGCGAGAAAAACCCCTGGGAGGCCTTTGACGAGGTTCGCAAGTTTGCGCGCGAGGGACGGTCCAGCGTGGTGCCCGAGTGGGCGTCGGCTTATTTCAAGTGGTGGGGCGTCTACACCCAGGGCGATGGCGTTGGCGCCACAGGCGGCAAGGGTGGTGAAGGGCTGGCCACGGACTGGTTCATGATGCGCATCGGCATTCCCAACGGCATTGTTTCGGCCAGCCAGCTCCGCGCCATCGGCGGGATCACGCGCAAACACGCCCGCGATCTGGCCGACATTACCGTCCGTCAGAATATTCAATTGCACTGGCTCACTATTGAGTCGCTACCTGAGGTTGTCGATGCGCTCGATGCCATAGGGTTTTCGCCCAAAGGCGCCTGCGGTGACGTGGTGCGCAACGTGACCGGCTGCCCTCTGGCTGGCGTTGCCGCCGACGAGCTCATCGATGCCTCGCCTGTGGCGCGCGAGATTGCGCATCACCTGACTGCAAATTCCGAGTTCTACAACCTGCCGCGCAAGTTCAAAATCTCGGCTACCGGCTGCCCATCGTGGTGCACCTATCCCGAGATTAACGACATTGGTTTCACGCCCGTGGTTCGCGACGGCGAAGTCGGTTACTCGCTGCGCGTGGGCGGAGGCTTGTCAAACGAACCGCATATCGCCCTGCGCCTCGATGCCTTCGTTCGCCCCGATCAGGCAGTGCGCGTGGCGCGCGGCGTTGCCGAAATCTTTCGCGATCAAATGGTACTGCGCGAGAGCCGCGATCGCGCCCGCCTCAAATATCTCTTCATGCGCGAAGGCTGGACGCCGGAGAGCTTTCTCGACGAGTTAAACCGGCGCATCGGCTTCAGGCTCGATCCTGCTGTGCCCGAAAACATTCCGGATGAAAGCTTGCGCGACCACGTCGGTATCCATCCGCAGCGCCAGCCGGGCCTGGCCTACGTGGGCGCATCTGTTTTGCGTGGCCGCATGACCGGCGAGCAGCTCGAGGCCGCGGCTGAACTGGCCGAACGCTTCGGCTCGGGCTCGCTGCGCGCCACCGTCTCACAAAATCTCGTCATCGTCGACGTGCCCCACGCCAAAACCAGCGAGCTGGCGCGTGAGCTGGGCCAGATCGGTCTGCATGTTGAAGCGTCGGCCTTCTGGCGCGGCGCCGTCGCCTGCACCGGCACCGAGTTTTGCAAGTTGGCGATTACCGAGACCAAGGGCTTCACGCGCTGGTTAGTCGACGAGCTCGAGGAGCGGCTGCCGCAATTCGATCAGCAGCTCAAGCTCCACGTGACCGGATGCCCCAACGGCTGCGGTCAGCATTGGATCGCCGACATCGGCCTCGAGGGCAAGAAGATCAAGCACGAGGGCAAACTGGCCGACGCTTACTACTTTTGCCTGGGCGGAGCCGTGGGAGAACACGCGGGCATTGCGCGGCCGGTGGGCTACCGCTGCCCCGCGACGCTCGTACCCGAAGCCGTCGAACGCCTGCTGCGCAATTACCTCGACGGCCGCGGGTCGCAAGAGAGCCTGCGCTCCTGGTTTGCGCGCCACTCCAACGACGAACTGCGCGCGCAACTCGCCGGCGAAATTCTCGAGCCGGTGGAGCGCGACCTACCCACCGGCCGTGTACCCCACGCCGTCGCGGAGTAGAGTTATAGCGCCGGTCTCCGGACCGGCTGTCGTGCGGGCGTCCACGCCCGCACATAACGGAAAGCTAGCACGAAACCAAACGAATCACGAGCCACGAACTACGAACTGACATGACCTTACTGCCGATCTTTCTGAAACTCGACAACCGCCCCGGCCTGCTGGTAGGCGCGGGAACGGTGGCGCTCGAAAAAATCGGCAGTCTGCTCAAGACCGGCGTGAAGCTACGCGTGATTGCGCCTAAGGCGCGGCCTGAAGTTCGCCAACTTGCCGCCGAGGGCAAACTCGAGTGGCTCGAGCGTGAATTCCAACCCTCAGACCTCGACGGCAACTTCATCGTCATTGCCGCAACCGATGTGCCTGAGGTGAATGCCACGGTCTATCGCGAGGCAGTCGCGCGCGGCATCGCCTGCAATAGCGTCGACGACATTCCCAACTGCGACTTCTTCTTCGGCTCGGTGGTCAGCCGTGGCGAATTGCAAATCGCGATCTCCACGGCTGGTAAAAGCCCCGCCCTCGCGCAGCGCCTGCGTCACGAAATCGACGAGCAGCTTCCTGAAGATCTCGGGCCTTGGCTAGCCGCGCTCGGTGAATTGCGCAGGGAAGTTCTTTCCTCGCATCCCCGAGGGGAAGAACGCCGCCTGCTTCTTCATGAGCTCGCGCAGCGGCAGATCTGCGACTCCGCTCTCTGCTCCACGCGCCAGTTGGCGCGCACGGGAAGTGAAGCCATGCGCGCCATTGCCGGCCATGTGGCTCTCGTTGGAGCCGGTCCGGGCGATCCCGAACTGCTCACCGTGAAGGCCGTTCGTCTCATCGAAACCGCCGATGTTCTCCTGCACGACGATCTTGTCCCTCAGGCAATACTCGACTTGGCCTCGCCCCACGCAGTGGTTGTGAATGTCGGCAAGCGTTGCGGCACGAAAAGCATTACGCAGGAAGAGATCAACGAACTCATGGTCGAGCACGCTCGCGTGGGCCGCAGTGTGTTGCGCCTCAAGAGCGGCGATCCCCTGTTGTTTGGCCGCGCCGCCGAGGAGTTGGCCGCACTCGACGAAGCCGACATTCCTTACGAGATCGTTCCCGGTATCTCGGCTGCTTTTGCTGCGGCCGCGGCTCTGGGCCGTTCGCTCACCGATCGCCAGTGGGCCTCGCATGTCGTCTTCTCCACCGGCCATCATGCCCAGTCGCACAACCGCGAGGCATTGCCCGCGCTCGAAGCCGGCACGCGCGTGGTCTACATGCCCGGCCGCGATCTCAACTTGCTGGTCGCCGAGTGGCTGGCCGAAGGGCTCCCCGCCGATCTGCCTTGCGCTGTAGTCTCTCGCGCCGCGCAGTCCGATCAGCAGGTGGTGCACACCACGCTCGGCGAACTCGCCTCCATCGCCGCCGCCGCCCCCAGCATCCTCATCGCGGGATGGGCCGTGCGCGAACGGCATGAAGCTAACAGCGCCGAAAATGCTCAGGCCTTACAAGGCGCTTGTCGACTCAAGGCTTAGCACTCGTTTCACAATTCTTTCGTTAACGTGTCTGCTCGCCGGTTCTGATTTGCCGGCGATAGCCAGAAAAGCGCCGGTGGCGAAGCGGCTAACGCGCGGGTCTGCAAAACCCGTATTCGCGGGTTCAATTCCCGCCCGGCGCTCCAATTCTAAAGATTTCCATAAGGTCGAGGCGGGCAGTTTGCACCGTCCACGCAGCGGCAGCCGCGGGCAGCGTGCATACCTTGATTGAAAGCAGGATTCTGAGGTGCATTTCACGATTCCAATACGCAAAACATTGCATGTATGTTTTGTGTACAATTGCACCGCGCACCCAAACCAGGAAAAATCACAATGCGCGTAAGTCGAAGGTTGAACTGCGAGGTTTCCGCATCGCGCCCCAGAAACAAATCGGCTTGGTCTCAGATTGTCCGATGCGGATTGCTGGACTTGTCAGCGTTGTCGACCAACCTGTCCTAAGTGGCAAGATCCCCTTGACTCCAGTTATCTGCAGCGTCCAGGAGTTACTCAGCGGGCTATCGTTGGACTATCTGATTCTGGATCTGAATGAGTCTGACAGTGGTCCGCGTTACATTTGTGACATTCTCCGTGTGCATCCGGGTATTCGGCTGATAATCATCGGGCCGCCAGGAAACGACGATCTGGCCTTGGAGGTGATCACTGCCGGGGCCAGAGCCTATCTTGATCTGACCTCTGAAATCGATGGGGTGCGGCACGCCATCGATGTAGTAAGCAGCGGCCACATCTGCGCTCCCCGCAGGGTGCTCAGCAAACTCATCGACCGGCTCCTGAAGGTCAGCGATTCCAGCCTCACGAACGCTCCCCTACAACTTACCCCGCGTGAGAAGCAGGTGATCGAACTGATCTTGCTGGCCCGACCCAATCGCGAAATCGCCCGCGACATGGGCATCAGCACACAGGCAGTAACGGCCCATGTAGGCCGGTTGATGCGCAAGACTGGAACCGACAACCGTATCAACCTGGCATCATTCATGCGCAGGCTCCCACTGCAGTGATGATTGCGAGTTCCTCCCGTCGCCTCAAGCGGCGGGGAGCACAAACTCAGAGAATTGCGAGCTCATCTTTTCGGAGAGTTCGCTTAACCCGCGCGAAGCCTCTGAGGAGTGCTCCGCAGCCGCTGCAGACGCGGTCATCGTCACCACAATCTTGTCGAGGCTTTGCTGCAGTTCTCGTGTCGAAGCAGCTTGCTGGCTGGTTGCCGCGGCGATCTGCGCGGTCATCTGCTCGACCTCGTCAATCGCCTGCTGCACACGAGCGAGCGATTCGCGGGTATCCAATGCCAGGGTCACGCCTTCACTCACCCGCAGCTGCGCAGCGCGAGTTTTGCGCAACGTGACTTCAGTTTGCTGCGCCACCTCCGTCACCATCTGGTCGATCTCACGTATGGCAATCGCCGTTCGTTCCGCGAGGCGGCGCACTTCACCTGCCACCACTGAGAATCCCTTGCCTTGCTCCCCGGCGCGCGCGGCTTCGATGGCGGCATTGAGCGCCAGAAGGTTCGTCTGCTCCGCAATGAATGGCGGCACCGGAAATGCTTGGGCAATCGAGTGTCGTGGAGAGTCCGGCGTTTGGTGGGATGATCTGCCGGGCCATGGCGGTGCCCAGAGGGCTGCGCCCAACTGATACCCTAAGAGCATGAAATTCGGAGTGCTGGTTTTCCCTGGATCGAACTGCGACCACGACACCTACAACGTGATCGCCGAAATCGCTCACCAGCCAGTTACGTTTCTTTGGCACGACAGCGAAGATCTGCAAGGCGTAGACGCCGTGCTGGTCCCAGGCGGGTTTGCCTATGGCGATTACCTGCGCACCGGCGCCATTGCGCATTTTTCGCCGGTGATGCAGGCGGTGAAGCGGTTTGCCGCGGGTGGCGGGCCGGTGCTGGGAATCTGCAACGGCTTCCAGATTTTGACCGAGTCGGGTTTGCTGCCGGGCGCATTGATGCGCAACGCGGGGCTCAAGTACATCTGCAAACCCGTGCACCTGCGCGTCGAAACTACGAACAGCCCATTTACCAATCAACTCAAGAAGGACGACGTGCTCCAGATTCCCATCGGTCACATGGAAGGGAATTACTTTTGCGAGCCGGAGGAGCTCAAGCGGTTGGAGCGCGAGGACCGCATTGCGTTCCGCTACGCAACGCCGAAGGGCGAGATCACAGCGGAGGCAAATCCCAATGGCTCGCTCTCGAACATTGCGGGCATCCTGAACGAAGGCCGCAATGTGCTGGGGATGATGCCCCATCCCGATCGATCGAGCGAAGCGCTGCTGGGTTCGGCGGATGGTTGGGGAATCTTTGCTTCAATGATGGGAAGACAGCCGCTAGCTTCTGGCTCCTAGCTGTTGCGGGGATGAGCAATCAGTATCGGATTTCGCAAGAAGGCGCTAGAAGCTAG
Organism: uncultured Acidobacteriota bacterium; assembly: GCA_963830785.1. Classification (GTDB taxonomy): domain Bacteria; phylum Acidobacteriota; class Terriglobia; order Terriglobales; family Acidobacteriaceae; genus Telmatobacter. The sequence continues at coordinate 74,010 of CAWHNV010000073.1, read as the reverse complement.
AGGCTGGTGGCTGGAAGCTGTATTCATGATCGACATTCATCATCACCTGATTTATGGAGTGGACGACGGGTCGCCGAACCTGGAGAGTTCGCTGCAAATGGCGCAGGAAGCAGCCGACGAGGGAGTGACTCGGATCGTTTGCACGCCGCACGCCAGCGACATGTTTCCCTACAATGCTTCGCTCATTGAGGAGCGGTTTGCCGAGTTGCGCGAGCGTCTGAAAGGCGTCGTGGAGTTGAGCCTGGCTTGCGACTTCAGCCTGATGGCAGACAACATTCTGGATGCGGCGATGCATCCGTTCCGCTACTCAATCGACGGAAAAGGGTACCTGCTTATTGAGTTCCCCAACTTTGTGAATCCGCTCAACATGTCGGGGGCGCTATTCCGGCTGCAGTCGGCCGGTTACACGCTGATCGTCACGCATCCCGAGCGATATCCAGCGGTGATGCACGAGCCGGCACTCGTGGCCGAGTGGATGCGCGCCCGCTGCCTGATCCAGGTAACCGCAGGATCGCTCTACGGACGATTCGGCAAACAGGAAGAGAAATTAGCCAACGAGTTGCTGGAGCGGAACTGGATTCATTTTGTAGCCTCCGATGCGCACCATCCCTTCAAGCGACCGCCGCATTTGAGACAAGCATATGAGTACGTGGCGAAGCGTAGCGGCGAGGAAACCGCGCGCCGGTTGTTCGTGACCAATCCGCAGGCAGCCGTGGAGGGTGTGGCGTGGCCTGAGCAACCGGTGCCCAAAGGGCTATGGGAGCTTGAGCCATTGCGGTTTGCCGGTGCGCCGCAGATGGAGCGGCCGCGGCGCGGACGCGTACCGAAAAACGCTGCAGAAAGAGCGGAGGTCGCGGAGACGCGCCCGCGGGGATTCTGGAGCCGGTTGTTCGGAAGGCAGCAGAGCTAACTCCGCTAATCCCGCTCGATTCTTTCAGGACAACCCCAAACCGCCGTCCACAGCAAGCGTCTGGCCGGTGATAAAGTGCGGACCCGTTGCGAAAAAAAGCACGGCCTCGGCGACATCGGCGGCTGAACCGTTATGGCCCATGGGCGTCTTGGCGGCGAAACGCGCGGATTGGCCGCGATCGGCAGCCTGTGCGAACTGCGCCTCGGGCGCATCGGAATCAGCGCCTGCTTGGGGAAACGCAATCCATCCGGGAGCGACGCAATTCACGCTGACCTCGGGCGCGAAGGCTTTGGCCATGGTTTGCGTGAGCATGTGTAGCGCGGCTTTGGAAGCACAATAGTGAGCGTGGCCGGCCCAGGGATGAAGGGCGCCTAGCGAACCAATGTTGACGATGCGGCCGTGCGCGGCGCGCAGATGCGGCAGCGCCTCGCGGGCAACCAGAAACGGGCCGCGCGCGTTGGTCTCGAAGACCGCGTCCCACTGCTCGAGCGTGAGGCTCTCCAGGGCTGCTGAGGCGAAAACGGCGGCGTTATTCACCAGCAAATCGAGAGCGCCGAATTCCGCAATGATGGCAGCAACGGCTGTGCGGACCGAGGGTTCGGATCGGACGTCGCACTCGAAGATAACGGCGCGGCGGCCAAACGCTCGAATCTCGGCCGCAGTTTGCGCAGCTTCAGCATGTGAGGTGCGGTAGGAGATGGCGACATCGGCCCCCGCCTCCGCCAGCTTCAGGGCAATGGCGCGGCCGATGCGTCGCGCGCCTCCGGTCACGAAAGCGGTTTTGCCAGCGAGAGGTTCAGTGTTCGGCACAAGTCCAGTTTAGCGAGTCGGAGAGGAGGACAACAGACGCGCACGTCGAGCGGAATAGCGGCGCAACGGGCGCGCGATCTTGGCGAGTTGACGCTCCTGCTTTCCCACGTCCCAAAAACGGGACATGGGGCACCCAAGTTCGTGTTGGGTTAAAAAGGGCACTTTACGCATTACTTGGGCGGCGGTGGTGGCGGGTTCGCGTTCGACTGGCCGCCGGAGCCGGAGGACTTGTCTCCGGAGGCAGGCGGAGGCGCCTTGGGCGAAGAGTTCGAAGAACCGCCGGAACCGCTTCCCGAATTCGGGCTCGGGGTCTTGTAGATGGTGTACTGGCCTCCTGGCCGCTTCATGCGTATCTCCATCGTCATCTCCGGCTTGTCGATCTTGTAGCTCTGGCCGTACGTCTGGTAGCCATCGGCAATCACCTGCAGCGTTACCGTGTCGCCGATCGGAATCACGTCGATAACGGCCTTGCCATCTTCGTTCGTCTTCAACTCAAGAGATCCCTTGTCCCTGTCACCTTCAGTGGGATGGAAGATGACGTGAGCATCGTTGACAGGCTTGCCATTGAAGTCCTTCAGCACCGTGACTTCAATGTGCGCAGAGGGCGGCGGCGCCTTGTATTTGCGGCCGTGCGTGTTGTCGTCCTGGGCGAGGAGCGCGAGTGAACAAGCAGAAAGGCCAATACCAGCCAAGAGAGCGCAAATCCAAAGATGGGGGCGACGGGACATGCAGACATTTTATCGCGTTCCAACGTGTGAGGCGAAGCGGGAAGTCTCGAATCGGTTACACTTTCGCAGGGCAGGTCCCGCGGGAGCTGTGCGAATGATCGGTGCAGGCCAGCGGCGCACAACGCCATGGGGAGTGGTGAGGACAAAGCCGGGATGCTGACCGCAATCAAGGTACTGCACACCGTGGTTTGGGCTGTGCTGGCGGGAGCGATCGTGGCGCTGCCATTTCTCGCCGGAAAAGGCGCCTTTCGTTGGGCGGCGATTTTTTCGGTCGTGATTTTCTTCGAAGGCGTCGTGCTCCTGGCAAACGGGTGGCGATGCCCGATGACCGATCTGGCAGCGAAATACACCGCCGACCGGTCACCGAGCTTCGACATCTACATGCCGAACTGGCTGGCCCGGCACAACAAGACCATTTTCACGGCGCTTTTCCTGGTGAATGAGACGATTGTGCTCGTGGAATGGCTTCGGTGTCGCTAACCCGCCCTGCCGATGACGGTGGCATTTTATATGAGTCAATGCGGCTCATATTTTCATGATTTCCTCCTTGACAAACGGTAATTCCTTGCCTATCGTTAGCAATTGGAAGGTTGGAGTGCTAGCAGCATGTCGGCGGAAGTGCTGGCATTGTCTGCGCAGCACGCATTCCGCGATCTCACAAAGTCTTGTTTGTCAATAACAAAGCCCGTGTGGCAGGCAACGTCCAGCTGTGCGGGAAGGAGAAGCGAAGCAATGGCAGCAACATCTGTATCGACAACGTTCACCCCGCTCCATGATCGTATATTGGTGCGCCGGGTGGAAGAGGGCGAAACCGTCCGCGGGGGCATCATTATCCCCGACAGCGCCAAGGAAAAACCCCAGGAAGGTCAAGTGATCTCCGTGGGCAAGGGCAAATCGAACGACGAAGGCAAGGTATTTCCGCTGGACGTGAAGGCGGGGGACCGGGTGCTTTTCGGCAAATACTCCGGCACCGAGATCAAGATCGATGGCGAAGATTTTCTGATCATGCGCGAGGAAGAAGTTCTCGGCATTCTGAAGAAGTAGTCCTGGCCGGACGGGCGTACCGCGCTTGCGCGCGCCAGCAGAAAATAGCTGATGCGGGCGTGAATGCAGCGAGGCCGGTCTGACATACGATTTGAGATTTTGAAACCTGATTAGGAGAGTTTAGGCAATGGCAAAGCAAATTCTGCACGGTGAGGATTCCCGTCAGGCGATTCTGCGCGGCGTGAACACGCTGGCAGACGCTGTGAAGGCGACGCTCGGGCCCAAGGGCCGGAACGTTGTAATCGAGAAGAAGTTCGGTTCGCCCACCATCACCAAGGACGGCGTGACGGTGGCCAAGGAAATCGAGTTGAAGGACCCGATGGAGAACGTGGGCGCCCAGCTCGTCCGTGAGGTGGCTTCGAAGACCTCGGACGTAGCCGGCGACGGCACGACCACTGCTACCGTATTGGCGCAGTCCATCTTCCGCGAAGGCGTGAAGACCGTGGCTGCGGGCGCCAACCCGACCGCCCTCAAGCGCGGCATCGAGAAGGCCGTGAACGTGATCAACGGCACGCGCGACAAGGACGGCAAGTGGAATCAGGATGGCGCGCTGAGCAAGCTTTCAAAGCCGGTGAACGAGGGATCGGTGGCCCAGGTGGGCACCATCTCGGCCAACGGCGACGAAGAGATCGGCGGCATCATCGCTGAGGCGGTCAAGGTCGTCGGCAAAGACGGCGTCATCACCATCGAAGAGTCCAAGACCATGCACACCGGACTCGAGACCGTGGACGGAATGCAGTTCGACCGCGGCTATCTGAGCCCGTATTTCGTCACGGATGCAGAGCGTCTGGAAGTCATTCTCGAAGATCCATACGTCCTGATCTACGAAAAGAAGATCAGCGCCATGAAGGATCTTCTACCCTTGCTCGAGCAGGTTGCGCGTGGCGGCAAGCCGCTCCTGATCATTGCCGAGGACGTTGAGGGCGAAGCGCTCGCGACCCTGGTGGTGAACAAGCTGCGCGGCACGTTGAACGTCGCGGCTGTCAAGGCTCCCGGCTTCGGCGATCGCCGCAAGGCCATCCTGGGCGACATCGCCATCCTGACCGGTGGCAAGGCCATCACCGAGGATCTCGGCATCAAGCTGGAAGGCGTGAAGCTCGAGGATCTGGGCAAGGCCAAGCGCATCACCATCGACAAGGACAACACCACGATCGTCGACGGCGCAGGCAAGGCCAGCGACATCGAGGGCCGTGTGAAGGAGATCAGGTCGCAGATCGAAAAGACCACCTCCGACTACGACAAGGAGAAGTTGCAGGAACGGCTGGCCAAGTTGGTCGGCGGCGTGGCCATCATCAAGGTGGGCGCGGCCACTGAGACCGAGCTGAAGGAGAAGAAGGCTCGCGTTGAAGACGCGCTGCACGCAACCCGTGCGGCTGTCGAAGAGGGCATCGTCCCCGGTGGCGGCGTAGCGCTGGTTCGCTGCGCACCAGCGGTGGAGAAGCTAATCGCTACACTCGAAGGCGACGAGAGGACCGGTGCACAGATTGTGCTTCGTTCGCTCGAAGAGCCGCTGCGCCAGATCGTCGCCAATGCCGGCGAAGAGGGTGCGGTGGTTGTGGCCAAGGTGCTGGAGTCGAAGGAAGCGCATTTCGGCTACAACGCGCTGACCAGCAAGTTCGAGGACCTGGTGAAAGCCGGCGTCATCGATCCCACCAAGGTGACGCGCACGGCGCTGCAGAACGCAGCTTCGATCGCGGCCCTGCTGCTGACCACTGAAGCACTGGTTGTGGAGATTCCCGAGCCCAAGGCTGCTCCAGCGGGCGGCGGCCACGGCGGCGGCATGGACGGCATGTACTAAGGGACTGGCCGTCCAGGCAATGGCGCCTTCGGCGCAATTACAAAAGGCCTCCAGCTTCGGCTGGAGGCCTTTTTGCGCGCGAAGAATTTAAGCACTCCAGTGATACCCGCACGCGGCGAACACCTGGCCTGAGCAGGGCCGCGCGAGCAAGTTTCGCCGCTCTACATCACCACGCTGGGCACACCCTGTGTCGCCAATTCCGTTTCAGTGACCGCCGGCTGCGGACGCAGCGAACGTAACCAGCCCGCGGAGAGCCAGGCGCGAGGAATGACGAATTCCGACCAGCCACAATCCAGGCAGACAGAGATGTCAGGGGAAGGTGACATGGGAGGGTGACTTAACGTGCGGGGGCTATTACGGTAGAGCCGGATTTCTGCCGGAACCAAGGAAAGAGCGGCAGATTGGCACTTTGGACACACCATAGAGGCACCTCGGGGACCCCAATAAACGCGGAATCCCCAAATAAAACATTTGAGGGAGTTCCTAACTGTAACGAGAAATCGACCAAGATTTCAACAGGATGAGGGCCAATTTTCAACCGAAGGTAATACCACTTTCATGTAATCAAATTACATTTCAGTCATTAGAATTTGCGTATTTTCAAATGCATACGGGCAGAATGTCCCCGGGGAAAGCATCTGTCGGGGATCCGGAGGCAAACAAAAGCGCGGCGGGCGAGGCCGCCGCGCTTTTGGTTCGAGACTATCAGCCCCACATTGTGTTTACCACTCGAGCCGCATCGTCAACATCAGCTCGCGGACGCTGTAAGCAAAGTTGCTGTTGGCGCTGGTTGCGGCGCCAAAGCCGCCTTGGTTGTTAAAGTTGCCAATGGTCCCAGCATTCGCGGTCCTGGGAAGATAGGTCGCCACAGAGCACTCGATCTGTCCCTGGCCGGCGATGGCACCAAACGTACCGCCAGCAGGGTTAGTGCATGCGGTGGTGGTGCTGGAGTTGGACGCCAAGCTGTATGCATCATCGTTGACGCCGGTGATGTTGGGGTGATTGGCCACGTTGAACAGTTCACCCATCAACTGGACGTGGTAGGGCTTGTCTTTTGCGTCAAAGGTGAGCTGCTTTTCCAGACGCATATCGAGCACCAGCGTGCGGGGCTGGTCGTAGGTATTGCGCCCGATCCAGGGGAACCAGTCGCCGGCGGCGCCGGTAGCGCCGTTCACGCTATACTCGCCCTCCGCGTTGTCTGAAGCATATCCGGTGCTGGATTCCGCCGAATAGGGCAGGCCATTCTGTCCCTGGAATACAGGATTGAAGCTCCAGTCGTTGGCAACCAGCTTCGTGAACCAGTTGCTGGTATTCACCGTGGGCGAATTCATGAGCGCATAGGCCACCAAGCGGTTGCCCACGTTGAATTCTGAAATGCCGTAATTGGCGCCCTTGTAGAAGCCGTCGATGTTGTAGGGGTCCATCCAGCCGCTGCTGATGGTAGTTGTGTACTCTCCCTGGTCCCAGTCGAGAGCGTGCGACCATGTGTAGTTGACGTCGAACTGGATCAGCTTCGAGGTCCGGTTCTGGATCTCGGCCACCATGGCCTGGTAACTGGCGTTAGTGTTCGAGAACAACTCGTTGACCGCGCCATAATTCGGGTCGATGTAGCCGTTATAGGTTGGCGTGGTGTAAGTGGTGCCGCTGGGAATGGGGCCCTGGCCGGTCGGGTCATAAAAGAGCAGCACGCTGTTGTTGACGCCATTCGGTGTTCCCGTGATCCCGGGACCGCAATGAGCGCTATCGCAGGCGTTGGGGTTGAGGTTGATGTTCAGCGCATTGGCTAGTTCACGGCTTAGAGCGCCCATGTAGCTGAGTTGGAAGATGGTGCCACGGCCCACTTCCTGCTGGACGGACGCGTCGAACTCGTGAATCTCCGGATTGCGGAAGCCCTTCGAGAAGAAGTACGCCGAAGGACCGGAGAACGTGGCCGTGGACACAAGGTTCGGAAACAGCGGCGACCCTGCCGTATTCGGCTTGAAAGAGGTCGACGTATACTGGCTAGCTGGGCTGCCCGTGTCATCAAGGACATTCAGCAGCACGCCGTTTTGGATGCGGCCAAAATACATGCCGTATCCGACGCGGACGGTGGTCTTGCCCGATCCGAACGGATCGTAGGCCAGGCCGATGCGGGGACCGAAGTTAAGCTTGTCGCTTGGATCGTTGGTAAAGTTGGCGTTTGCTGCCAGCGCGGGGCAGGTGCCGGGTCCGGTGTACGTATAGGTGACACCGCTTCCGTTCGTGTTTTCGCACAAGCCTTCGTTACCGGAGGTTGTACCGAGCAGCGGAGCGAAGGCGCCGCTTGGAGTGGCAAGCGAAGAGTATACAGGCGGCAAAGCCTCATAGTCCCAGCGCAGGCCGAGATCGAAGGTCAGCCGAGGAGTGAGCTTCCAGTGATCCTCGCCAAAGACGCCGTAATCCATAGTGTTGATCGTGAAGACCGGCGGACCAAAGCCCTGTACGAAGGTTCCGCAAGGAGCGGTTCCGGTGTAATTCACAGTCGTGCTTCCCGGCGCGGTCACTGAGCTGGCGCTGTTGCAAATGCCCTTGCCGTTGGCCTTCGCGTAGGACTCGTTGTAGACGTCGGCGAAGAAGTCGGTGATATAGCTGTAGGTGTAAACGCCGTTGCCCTCGTAGGTGTTGTTGAGGATGTCGTAGTTGTGGATCAGGTCAACACCGAATTTGAAGTCGTGGTTGCCATGGATCCAGGCTGCGGTATCGCCCACCTGCCACTTGTGCTCGTCAGGCAGCGCTTTGCGGTAGGAGTAGTACGGCGAGCCGAGATAGAAGCCGTTCGAGCCGGGGCTGTCCAGCGAGACTTCCGGAATGTTCGGCGAAAGGCCGCCGCCTGCCGCAGTGATGCCGTTATTGCCTTCCAGATATTGCTGGCTGAAGCTGCTCAGCGGCTGCTGGCTTTCGTCGTCCAACTCGCGGCCGAACTGATAGCGGACTTCGTTGGAGATGTTGGTGGTGATTTGGCTGTCGAGCTTGGCGAGGCCGTAGTCCACCTTCACGAAGTCCATGCCGAAGGTGTCAATGGCGTAGTCGTTGGTTGCCTGGGTCTGGACGCCGCCGGGCGAATCCCAGCGCAGACGATGATAAAGAAAGCTCACGTGATTCTTGTCGTTGATCTGCCAGTCAAGCTTTGGTGTGTTCAACTCCTCATAGCCACGGCGCGGCACAGTGCCCAGATCGCCGAGCACGTTGACCAGCATTGCGTCATAGGCTGTTGCACCACCGGCATAAGTAGAGGGCACGCCGACTCCCGGCACGTTGATGCCGTTGGTGGCGAGGCGCGCTGCCAGCATGCAGGCCGACTGGTCGATGGTGCTGGCTGCTGTGCCGCCAGATGGAGGTGTGATGTAACCGGCGTGGGCTCCGGTTATGTTGCATGTGTACGTGCTGCCAATGTTCGCATCCGGCAGAGTGAAGAATGTCGACGGGTTGGAAGCTTTTGCGGTTCCGGGGAAGTTGCGGTCATATTGGTTGAACCCATAGAACCAGAAAAGCTTGTCTTTCTTGAGCGTGCCGCCCGCATCGAAACCCCACTCCTTGCGCCAGTCCACCGGCTTGTAGAACGAGGTTACGAAGGTCGGCGCCGTGGCCGTGCCGGTATTCACGGTGTTGGTGGTGAAGGGATTCACCGTGCCCCAGTCGTTATCGCGGTCAGAGAAGTACGCAACGCCGTGCAGGGTGTTGGTGCCGCTCTTGGTGACGGCGTTGATGACGCCGCCTGCGGCGCGTCCATATTCTGACGAATACACGCCGGTGTTGACGGTGAACTCGTCGATGGCGTATTTGGAGGTCGAGTAGCCTTCACGAGTACGGCCGCGCTCCTCAGAGTAGTACGCCTGGTTGTCGTCGGCGCCGTCCACCTCCACGTTGTTGAGGGTGGGGCTGATGCCGCGGAAGGAGATAAGGCCGAACCCGTTGGAATCGCCCACAGCGCCCGGAGTCAGCAGGGTCATATCGGACCAACGCCCGCCGTTCAGCGGCAGGTCCTGAATGTTGTGAGTGCTCAGTGTGGAACTGATTTCCGGCGATTCGAAGTTCAGAATCGGAGCTTCGCCAGTGACCTCGACGTTGGTGGTCGCGCTGCCCGTCACCATGTGCGGCGTGACATCCGACACCTCGTTGACCACGACGATCACGTTGACTTCCTTGAAGGTCTCAAAACCGGGAGCCGTCACAGTCACGGTGTAGTTTCCTGGCGGCACTTCTGGCGCCTTGAAGTAGCCGCTGGCATCGGATTTCAGGGTGGTCTCGGCATTTGTGCCATTATTGACGATGCTGACGGCCGCGCCGGGTACCACAGCGCCAGTTGAGTCGAATACCGTGCCGGCGATAGCGCCCTCGGTGTACGTTTGAGCATTCAGGAAGACCGAGCTCAAACACAACGCGAGGATGAACAGCGCCGAGGCGAACAGGCCCAGGCGAATTCGATTGAATCTCATAACTGCCCTCCAAAGTAGTGGTTTGCGTTCAACAGAAAACTACATAGACAAAAAGCTGCGCTGCCGGTGCGGTGTTGCAGCACGGTAGCTAGCGCGCCAGCCGCCGGGAAACGATCGTTTGAAGTCACGCTCACTAGAGACACCGGAGGCAACTCAACCAGCAAAAGTGCTGTGATGTTCCCATCTTGCAAATGTACATATTTTTGATGAAGACGATGTAAAGAACGGACGAACACCGAGTGAACGCAAAATTGCCTCTTTGCGCCGCGATCTGTCCGCAGTTTCGCCCGATGATGCGGTGGAAGATATCGATTTAATGATGGCCAATATTGAAGCTCTGCTGTCATGCCCTCACGCGAATCCAAAATTTCTTTCGGAAACACAAATGCTTGGGTGCAATCCAGCGCGCTGGCTTTGAAAATGCCTATAGCAATCGCTCATCTTGTGATTGCTGCGCCCGACTGCATCCGTTTCTTGTGCTTCAGCCGCGCCAACCGCGCAAACTGAAGAACCCCTCGATGAAAAGTCCCGGGGGTGCATCTATCTCAGGAGAAGTCATTGTAGGACAAGGGAACCCGGTATTCCAAGAGGGAAATGCAGAATATACTTCGAATTCCACGTGAAAATAAGACGGCCGCGCAAGGGTTTTGTGGAAAAAGCGGTCCGAAACCCCGCAATAACCGACGAGATAGGCAGGAAAACAGGAAGATACGCGTCTCTCGGTGCCCGGAACTGCTCTCCCGCCCACGGAGCATGAAGGGGCGGGAGAGCAGTACTTAAGTGCTAAGAATCGCTGCTGGGACGGTCAGTTTAATGGCTGCTTCCCGGTCCCCAGCGCAGACGGAGGCCGGTGCGGATCGTAAAAGGCAGGCTGGAGTAGCCGATGGGCGCGATGTGCTGATCGTTCAGCAAGTTTTCTGCCTGAGCGTAAATATCCATCCAGGACAGCACCTGGAAACTGCCGCCCAGATCCAACTTGGCGTAGCCGTAATCCAAATTGCGGTTGGGCAAGAGCAAACTATTGCCGCCGAAAGCATCCTCGCCCTCAAGATAGGTTGAGTCATCCGAACGGCTCGAAAAGGCGGAAGTGAAGACACCGGTAAAACGCTTGGCGGCGTACGTGGCTGTGAAGTAGCCGGTATTGGGTGCGCGGCGAAACGGGCGCGCTCCCTCGAGCGGCGCGTAAGGCCCAACCGGAATGCCATCGAAGGTTGGAATCGGGCCGAGCAGAGCCTCGTCGTCGTTGGTGAACGAGCGCTGAATCACAGCGTCGAGGTAGGTGTAGCCACCGCGCAGAAAGAGATTGCGCCCGATTCCGCTTTCGACTGAAGTCTCCACGCCCTGCGCGCGAAAGGCCTCCGAGTTGATTGTCAGTTCATATGCAAAATTATTTTGCAAAATCTGTTCAAGAGCTGCTTGCTCGGCGTTGGTGAGATTGGGCACCAGTTCGGGAATCAAATCCAGCCCGACGTATTCAAGCTCCTTGCCAAATTCGTTGTGAAAGTAGCTGGCCTTGAAGACGATGTGCTGGCTCAGGAACGACTGCTCCAAGCCGCCCTCGTACGTACGCATGGTGGGCGCGGCTAGCTGACCGATGTGCAGCGTCTGGATGGCCGACGGGTTGTACGTTGCGAGGAATGCGTAGAGCGATTCGTCCTGATCGGTGAGCTTGGGTTCGCGGATCGCCTTGCCGAAGTTGAAGAGAATGCGCGTGCCGCTGAAAACGCCGCTGCGCGGGCGCAGCAAATAATAGCTGACACCGGCGCGTGGCGAGGTCTGGAAACCGAAGAGGGAGTAGTGCTCCACGCTGCCGCCGAGCGTGTAGAAGAAGCGCTGCTTGAAGTCGCCGTGCACCGCAAGAGGAACGTAGTAATTGGTGCGCGCGACGGGCGTGTAGTAGCTGCTGCCCGGTTCCGCGCCGCGCTCGTCCTCATATTGAAAGCCCGCGAGACCGGACAAGTGCGGCGTTATCGTGATGTCGCCCTGATAGCCGGCATGATCGCGGTTGTTGACGAGCTGACTCTTCGAGACGTACCCCGTATTGGTGGATGCGCAATCCAGTGCAGCCTGACCCGTGGCAGAGTAACCGTTAGCGCCTGTGATGGTAACGGTGTTGCCCAGACTGCCCGGGCCGAAGCAGTAGTCGACGTAGCTCTCATTATTGCCTGACAAGGTCCAGAGAGTGTCCTGCTCGCGCTTGCGCGTAAGACCGTAGCGGACGGCATTGTGGAAGCTCGCGGTGGTTTGATTGTCGATCGACGCACTCAGAAAGATGTCCTGATCCTTTTGAGAAGCGTCATCGGCGACGTGGTAGAAATCCCACGCGTTGGGATCGCCGACGCCATCGACTCCGTAGTGCAGCGTGGCGCGTATTTGCGTTGTGCTGTTGAGCGCCCAGCCCAAATTCGCAGCCGTCGTGGCCACATGGTATTCGTCGTTGGGAAGATCGTTGGCGGTTTGCAGCCAACTGAAGGCGTCCAGGTAATCGAGCTTCTTGTGCGCGCCCGCTACCTGCAGTTGCTCGCGCGAAGTATTGAGATTTCCGGCGTCGCCCTCAAAGAGCAGGGAAGGGAAGCTGGTGGTGCCGTGAGGCGTGGTCAGGCTGACCACGCTGGTTTCAGCACCGGCGCCAAACAGGTTCGCGTCGGGTCCGCGATAGACTTCAGCACTCTCGACCGCCGTGGTGGAAAGCGGGCCGAAGTCAAATTGATTGCCAAGATCCCCCGCGTCCACTCCATCGAGAAGAATCTTGTTGTCATCGGAATCGCCGCCGCGCACGAACAACGAAGTCTGCGCGCCCATTTGTCCCGTTTGCGCAACTTCGCTTCCCGGCATCATGCGCAAAACGCTGCTGAAGTCGGTGCGCAGCGCGAGATCGACCGCGGACAACACTGTCGTCGCTCCACTGGTTTGAGGCTGCGGCGTCGGCACGCCGGTTGCAGCCACCACGATGGACTCGCGCACCCATGCGGGTTCAAGCACCAGGTTGCGCTCGACTGAATCCAACTGGCCGGCGTAGAAATCCGGCGTCTGCAACTGGCGAAAACTCTTGGCCGTAACCACGAGAAAAAAACGCCCCGCGCTTCCCGTCGTGAGCTGGAAACTGCCGTCGGACGAGGAGACCGCCGAAGCCACGACCGTTCCATTGCTGACCAGAGAAACGCTGGCGCCCGTTACCTTGGCGCCTGTCGCATCGGTTACCACGCCGCGAACAGAGGCGGCATGACTCACGCTGGCAAAAAGGATGAAGAGAATGACCGCGACGGTATGTCGCATCGCACGGCAGGAAATTGCTGGCAGGAAATCGAGGCTCTGCATGATGGCTCCTTCGTTCCCCTCGGAACGTGAAAGCGAGTGCGAACGCCTTAGGACCGGTCTCCTGACTTGCGCATTTCCGGCGATTCCAGAAAAGTGCGACTCGGAGGAACTCTCTAGGTCGCCAACTCCTTGATGCTCCCCAACGACGAAGACCTGTCGTTGGGGACGCGGATGGTCGCGGCGACCTAAGTTCAGAGACTCCGGCACACAGAATTCTGGAATCGCGTTCAGCCGCCTTCCCAAAGCCGAACCCTACCGGTCCAGCTCCAGTGGCTGAAAGGGCAATTCCGCAATGGGCGGAAGACCCTGGCTGAAATCCTCTTTCGTCCCCTGTCACAAAACGACGGGAAACGAAGCAGGTGCGCTCACAGTTGCGGGGCAGTGACGGAATTTCACCGTCTTCCCGAACATCCCGGCGATTGCTGTGGTGAATGGGCGGCAGCATCGGGCTGCAGCAGTGATGCCATGGAAATCACTTCCATGACATGAACATTTATAGCCGTAAATGGACGCGAAGTCAAAAGCAGAACATCACGATGCGAAAAGGAGAATTGGGCAGCAGCCGACGCTCAATCGCAAAACGGAATGGTGACCCCGGGAAGACTCGAACTTCCGACACGCAGTTTAGGAAACTGCTGCTCTATCCACCTGAGCTACGGGGCCATACTCGGGATAACAATTTACGTGCCCATTTGATTTTATTCCCTCACTTTACCTCACCGAAAATGAAATGGAACCACGTCACGGAACTAAATCTCCAGGGATGAGAGGTATTCGATCGGATTATCGTGCGGCGAGCGGCTAGGAACACGAAACCAAATCATTGTCGTGAGTTGTCGCAAGATAGCACCATTATTTGTGGCGGATTGCGCCGGCCAAGATTGACGCGCAAATCGACGTGGAAGACATGGAGGTTCGCGCTGCCTGATTCTTCGGCTTTTGCGGGAGATGCATTCCGGCCCATCGCAACGGAGATGGGCTCTTTGCCCCCGGATCAGAATGCGGAAGCAGATTGTGCGCGGGATTCACTCCTCGTGGAAGGTCAACTGGCGGAACTGATTACCAGGAAATCGCGGACAATATGATAGGCGGTCCGGGCTGGCCGCCTATCACATTCGACTTCAGCACCACTTCGATATTTTTATTCTCCCAGCCGCTCGGCATCATCTTCGCGAGCTGTTCCAGGGCCTGAGGCGATTGCACAAACTCACCCGCTGCTTCCGTTCCGTAAGGTCCTATGCCGGCAATCACCATAACCGTACCCTCTACGGTGGGATCGCGAAAACGCGCAACAATCGCGTAGTCCGCGGTCACTGAGGAATAGGGTTTGGTATTGTCGAGTTCCCAGTCAACTTGCAACGGATTCGCTGCATCCTCAACCCGCCCCACGCCGTTCGGCCCAAAGAAAAAATGGATCCTCAGCGGCCGTGTCAGACGCAGAGTCCAATCGTTGTTGCTCGCGCCCACCAGGATCACCGATCGGGAACGAAGATCCGTCAGGCTGGTGTCCGTCGCTTCCTTCACCTCATAGCCCTTGCCCTGTTGGTGGAGAACGCCTGCAAGATTACCCAACGCGAGCGCAATCGATACCGAGACGTGGTGATAGGGACGCTTGACGTTATCGTTGAAAGTGGTTTGTTCCGATTCCCGCGGCATCTTGTCCGGGTGAGTCGTTCCCAACACGATAATCACCGGCCTCGTGGTTTGAAGCATTGGATCCCATAAGTCGTCGAGCGCCTGAGCATTTTGTCTGGGCGCAGGCCTCAAATAGTGCCTGGCTATGAATGTGCCCGCCACGGCCAGGGCAATCACCGCGAGAAGCATTGGCAAAATGCGGCGCCATCGGGGGCGCGCACTTGCTTGTGCTACAGCCCGCCCCTTGGGTTCAGGCTGTTCCTGAATTTCGGAGGAGCCCGGCGCACGAAGCAGGAACTCGGGCAGGTAAGATCCGACTGGAAGCTCGATCTGAACACGTGCGTCATGTCCGTTTTCGTGATAGTACTGCGCGATCCGCTTGCGCACCTCACCGGCGCTGAGGCGGACCACGGGATCGGCACTTGTGTCGTAGTTTGGTTCGCGTCCGAAGACCTCGATCCCCAAGGTCCGTTCCTTCAGGTCGGACAACCGCTCCTTCAAAGCGGCTTCTACAACGTATTTCAACATGGCTGGATAACGCTTGCTACCCCGAAAATGGTGGCTCGACAGGATCGCTTCCAGCTCTCTCAGAACAAGTGCGCGCTCGTCCATGGAAGCTGGCTTCCAAGGTGTCGCGACATTCCCGTTTTCAGATTTCTGGCCCATTTTTAACAAGTAAAGCAACCGTAGCATACCACTGCGCAATAGGATTTTCTTTACGAACTGTTAACCCATTTAAATCAAACTACTTACCCCCAAGCGCCCCATGCAAAATCGCATGCAGCACACCGTAGCATTCTTGTCTTCGCTGCAGGCAGCGCTAGAATTGCGCCCGCACTGGAAAGTACGACCTTCTGGTGGCCTACGGTGCGCGCGAAGAAAGGCGCAGAGTATCGGAGCTGCGCCGGCGCGGCGGATAGGCATTAAGTATCACGGCTGGATCGACGCCGTGAAAGCGGTGTCGGCCCTAAAAGGGAACTGTGAAGGGAGTTGCTCAAAGAAGGGACTTTTCCAAAACAGAACTGACCTTTTCGTTGACACAGAGAAGCGTTCAAGCATAGTGTTGGTTCGCTTTTCCAATCGCAACGAGCTTCGTATTGGGTCCAAAGCAGAGTTGGGTCCAATTCAGATTGGGCCCAAATCGAATTTGGCCCAGATGAGATTAGGCCCGGATCAAATTGGATCCAAATGAATAACCAAGAACTTGGAGGCTGAAAATGACATTTAGCGGAGTAGTAAGGCCCATCTTTGCGTTCATGATCGCCCTATTCGTGCTTGGATTTTCACAGGCGCTTCGGGGGCAGGCAGTCTCCGCCACACTCGTGGGAACGGTGACCGATAACACCGGCGCCATTGTTCCCAAGGCGATGGTGGCGATTGTTGAGAGCGCGACCGGAATTGTTCATACCGACGTCACAAACGGAAGCGGCAACTATACGTTTCCCGATCTCACCCCCGGAACCTACTCGGTGACGGTTACATCGAAGGGATTCAAAAAGGAAGTCCGGGCCGGTGTCGATGTGGCCGTTAACACTACCACCCGCGTTGACATTGCGCTGCAGCCGGGCGCCGTTACGGAGACGGTGACCGTCACCGGTGCGCCTCCCATCATGGAGACCGACCGCGCCGACGTGAGCGCCAACATCGAGGCGGAGTCTCTCAACTCCATGCCGGTCGCGGTCAACCAGAACTTCCAGACGGTTCTTTCCCTGGTCCCCGGCGTGGGTCCGCCGATCTTCGAGCACTCGCAGTTCTTTAACGCCGCCAGCTCGATCCAGACTGAGGTCAACGGCCAGCCCCGCGTGGGCAACAGCTATCAGATCGAGGGCATCGACGACGACGAGCGCACGGGCCTGCTGCAGATCATGATTCCGCCCGAGCAGTCGATCGAGACCGTCGACGTGTCAACCTCCAATTACGAGGCCGAACTGGGCCGCGCCGTCGGCACGGTCGCCAACGTGATCCTCAAGTCCGGCACCAACCAGTTCCACGGCCTGGCTACCGAGTACGTGCAAAACAACGACTTTGATGCGCGCGCCTACTTCAACAGCAGTGTGGGCCACATTACCTATAACTACTTCGGCGGCGCCGTCGGTGGCCCCATCATGAAGGACAAGCTGTTCTTCTACGGCGACTTCTTCCGCACTCCCGATCACGAATTGAACAACAACGTTCTCACCATTCCCGCGTCTACCTGGTATACATGCGCGACCTCGCCCTACGCGCCATTAGCAGGCGCCGGCCCAAACTTTATCGACCTGAGCGGTGCAATCAGCGGCAGCAAGGGACAAGTCTACGATCCCGGCACGGGTAACTCCTCCGGCCAGGGCCGCACGCCTTACCCCGACAATCAGATTCCGTGCAACGCAGCCGCCGCGTCAGCTGAGGCCGTCGTCGCCGGCGCCCCCATTTCCACTACCGTGGACTCCATCGCACTCAAGCTGATGGGGCTCATACAGAAGCCCAATCAGAACACCTCCACCGATACCACCAGCGCTGTCTCGAACGACTACTCTGCCAACCTTCCCTTCCAGAAAACCACCAACCACTACGACGCCAAGATCGACTATCAGATCACTTCCAAGGATCACGTGAGCTACCGCTACGAACGCGAGGGCGTGACCACGTACCAGGCGCCGGTATGGGGGGCCGAGGGAGGCGGTCCCGCGCAGAGCGCATTCCAGGGAACGGGAATGCAGCATGTGTACAGCACCGGCCTGAATTACGACCGGGCGTTTTCCAGCACCCTGCTCACCGAAGCGCGCTTCGGCGTGGCCCACTACAGCAATAGCCGCGCACCAGAGCGACTACGGCGTCAACGATGCCACGACCATCGGCATCCCCGGCATCAACATCAGCCCGTTCACCAGCGGACAGGTCCGCATCAACCTGGGCGACTTCAGCGGCAACCCGCTCATCGGCTACTCCGTGTCGCTGCCCTGGGTACGTGACGAGACCAACGTCGATGCGGTGAACCACTGGACCAAGATCATCCGCAACCACACCATCAAGTTCGGCGCGGACGTGCGGCGCATTCACGACAACCTTTTGCAGGACCAGACCTACGGCGCCAGCGGCGCGATCGATTTCACGAGGGAAACACGGCCTGCGACGGGACACGACCACGCCTGCACGGACCCCTTAGCAAGCGGCGGCGTATCCACCGCCAGCACCCCCACCAATATCGGCAACGAGATGGCCAGCTTCCTGCTCGATCAGCCCTAGCCGGTCGGCCGCGACGTCAACACCTACTTCCCGCGCTACGACCAGTGGTGGATCTTCGCCTTTGGCGGCGACAAGTGGCAGGTTTCGCCCAAACTGACCCTGGACCTGGGCCTTGCGCTGGGAGCTGTATCCCCCGGCCACGCCCGGAACCGCGCAGGGATTCTCCAACTACAACCCGACCAACAACACGCTGGTGATCGCCGGCGTGGGCGGCAACCCCACCAATCTGGGCATGCAGACCCATTACACCTACTTCGCGCCACGCGTGGGCTTTGCCTACCGCTTGAGCGAGAAAACTGTCATTCGCGGCGGCTTCGGCATCAGCTATACGCCGTACGAGGATAATACGTACGCGTACAACTATCCCGTCCGCGCCAACAATGGCTACACCGCGCCCAACTCGTACCAGCCGGCGGTGCTTACCACCACCACAAGCGTATGCCCCACCGTGCCAACCAA
This sequence comes from uncultured Acidobacteriota bacterium, assembly GCA_963830785.1. Classification (GTDB taxonomy): domain Bacteria; phylum Acidobacteriota; class Terriglobia; order Terriglobales; family Acidobacteriaceae; genus Telmatobacter. Next base: position 55,629 of record CAWHNV010000073.1, on the reverse strand, counting down.
TTTCACCTTTGAGTGCGGCATTCCGGCGCCGGTTCGCCGTAACCATTCCCACGAACGGCATCATTACCGCCAGCGGCGCTCTCCTCGCCTCAGTCGGAATTCTACATTCCGCCAATTACCACAATCCGTACGTCGATTCGTGGAACGTCGCGATCCAGCAGGACCTGCCGATGCAGTTCAACGCGCAGTTGAGCTACGTGGCCAATCACGGCACGCATCTTGGCGTTGGCCAGAACATCAACCTGGCCTCTGCGCTGAACGAGGGCTCGGCCGGCTATCCGCTGAATATCGCATTTGGGAAAACCGCGTCGGTGACCGAGGACTTTTTAGGCTATTCGACGAACTATCAATCGCTGCAAGCGCAATTGAACCGTCACTTCACCGGAGATCTGGGCGTAACCACCTCGTTCACCTGGGGCAAAGGCCTGAACTACGCGCACGGGCGGCGACGACGACGGTGCCCTTCTCTTCTGGCTCGATCAGCGCCACAGCTATGCGCCGACCGACTTTGACCACCGCTTCAACTTGGAGGAAAGCGTCACCTGGATTCTGCCCTTCGGGCCGCACCAGAAGTGGTTGAATTCCGGTCCCGCTGCGTCTATCCTCGGCGGCTGGGAACTCTCCGGAGTCGTTTCCGGCTATTCCGGCTCGCACGTTAAACATCGAGGCCAGTGGCACCAGCATCAACACCTCTGGCGAACAACAGATGGCGAACCAGACTGGAGCATTCCAGGTTCAGCATGGCATCGGAGCCGGACACAACTGGTTCAACCCAAGTGTCTTTTCCCAGCCAACGGGTTGCACCGGCGCCGTGGGGACCGCGTGTCCCCTGGTCTACGGGACCAGCATCGGCAACGTCAGCAGGAACGCGTACCGCGGGCCGGGATACATTCAGAACAATGCATCCCTGTTCAAGGATTTTGTGTTGCACGAAAACTGGACGTTCGTTTTCCGCTGCGATGCATTCCAACTCACCAACTCACCGCAGTTCGCCAGCCCGGCCACTTCCATCACCAGTGGAACCTTTGGACAAGTTACAGGCACGGTGGGCAGCGGTACCGGGATCAACGGGATCGGGGGCGGCCGCGCCCTGCAACTGTCCGGCACGTTGCGCTTCTGAGGAAGCTTGCATCCGCGACCCTCATCGCAGGGTCGCCATGCAACAGTTTCGTGATCGGCGTTTCATTCATGGGCCGGCCATCGCGACCCGCGATGGCTGGCCTTTTCATGCCGGCCGCAACTTTCGCCGAAGAGTCGCGGACAGGGCAGGTACGCAGGCGAGTCAACACTGATTCCGGTCGTCTGCCTTCGTGCATAGATAGAATGAGACTTCTGTGCCCAAGCCCCGAGCCAAGCCGCCCTTGCAACCGCCAAAGTTGCCCGCCTTCTCCGGCTGGCGTCTCGATCTGCTGATTTATCTGGCGCTGTTTCTGGTCACTTTCGCGGTCTACGCGCAGGTCCGCCACTTCGACTTCGTCAACTACGACGATCCCGATTACACCACCGGCAACGCGCACGTTCGGCAGGGGCTCACGGCGCAGGGGCTGGAATGGGCGCTGACTTCGCGCGACGCTGCCAACTGGTTTCCGGTGACCTGGGTTTCTCACATGCTCGACGCCCAGTTCTTTGGCTCGGATAGCGGCTGGAGCCACCTGCACAACGTACTGCTGCACGCGCTCGCGGCCATCCTGTTGTTCATGTTTCTTGAACGGGCGACGGGCGCACGCTGGCGCAGCGCGTTGGTAGCGTTTATCTTCGCGTTGCATCCACTGCATGTGGAGTCTGTGGCGTGGGTGGCGGAACGCAAAGACGTACTCAGCGCCTGCTTTTGGTTTCTCACCTTATGGGCCTATGTCTGGTATACCGAACACCCGGGCTGGGGCCGATATCTGACTTTAGTTTTGGGCTTGTGCCTGGGGTTGATGGCCAAGCCCATGGTGGTCACACTGCCATTCGTCCTGTTGCTGGTGGATTACTGGCCGCTCGCGCGTTTGTGGCAGCGGGGTCGCAAGGCCATTTGGGAAAAACTTCCGCTGCTGGGGCTTTCAGGCGCTGCCGCCGCCATCACCTTGCTGGTGCAGCAACACGCCGGCGCAGTAAAGTCGCTGCCGCTTCAAACTCGTCTGGAAAATGCGATGCTTTCCAGCGCACTCTATCTTGTCAAAACATTCTGGCCGGCGCGGCTGGCGGTTTTCTATCCTTACCCACAAAGCTTCCACTTCTTGCCGCTCGCCGCTGCAGGACTTCTTTTAGCCGCCGTCACCGCCGGCGCGATCCTGCTGCGCCGTCGCGCGCCGTATCTGTTGACGGGCTGGGGCTGGTTTGCGATTACGCTTCTTCCCGTCATCGGGCTGGTGCAGGTAGGGGGCCAGGCCCGCGCCGACCGCTACATGTACATTCCCATGGTAGGTCTTCTCATCATGCTCGTGTGGGGTGCAGCCGAGATTTTAGAAAGGTGGCAAGCTAAAGTGCTGGCGATCCCGTTGGCCGCAGCGGCTTGCCTGGCTTGTGCCGTGCTCACCTGGATTCAGCTTGGGTACTGGCGCAACACCGAGACCCTGTTCCGGCACGCCCTCGCAGTCACAGTCAACAATTCCGTAGCCTTTCACAACCTGGGCAGTTACCTCATGGCCTCGCCAGACCATCTGTCGGAAGCTCTTGTATATCTCGAAGCCGCGGTTGACATCGATCCAGCTTCTGCGCCCGCGCGCACCGACCTCGGCAGCGCTCTGGCCAGGACCGGCCACCTGCCCGAAGCCATCGCGCAATTTGAGACCGCCATCCTTCTGGCTCCGGACGCGCCCATCCCGCACAACGATCTGGGCAGCGCTCTGACCGAGGCCGGCCGCCTGCCCGAAGCCATTGCCGAATTCCAGACTGCACTGCGGCTCGATCCTGACTTCGACGAAGCTCGCCGCAATCTGGCCGCGGCCCAAGCCGAGGGCTCTGCTGAAACCGACTCGAGCCGCGGCCTCGCGTTGCTCAAGGCTGGCGACGCTTCCGGCGCCATTGCCGAATTGGAGGCTGCTTTGCGCGCCGACCCCAACGATGCCGATGCCGAAAGCAACCTGGGCGTCGCTCTCTCTCACTTCCCCGGGCGCCAGCGCGAGGCCATCGCTCACTTCGAGGCCGCCGTTCGTTTGAGACCGGATTTTGCCGACGCCCAGTTGAACCTCGGCATAGCGCTCTCCGGTATCCCGGGGCGCCTACCGGACGCGATTCGTCATCTCGAAGAAGCCGACCGTTTGCGGCCGGAGCTGGAGGTGGAGCAAGCCATCGCGCAACTCAAGGGCGAAGAGGCAGTGAGGTGAAACTTTTTTGCCCGTGGCCAAGAACACCGATTTCGATAGCACGCCTCAAAAGGAGATCTTATGTTGCGACTTCGCCTTATGCCACGCTTCAAAGAGCGCGCACTGGCTCTAGTAGCGCTTGGTTTGGCGCCGTTTGCCGCCAGAATCACGGCACAAACGCCACCGGTGACAATCGATAGGACGGTCACGATTGTGGAGAGCCCGCAAGAACCGGTTGCGCTGCATCGTGCAACGGAAGACTTGCGCAGCGATTTCGCCAAGGTTTTTGGACAGACTCCGCGGTTGGCTGCGCGGTTGGAAGACGCGGGGCCGACCGCGATTCTGATCGCGCAAGATTCGAACCTGCCGGCAGCGGTCGACTGCGCCAGGACCACCGATACAGAAGCCTTCGCATTATCGACCGCCGGCGCACAAGCAGCGGGAAAATCGAAGCGCGTGGTTTGCCTCACCGGCACGGATATGCGCGGCACGATCTACGCCATCTACCAGTTTTCGCAGCAATATCTCGGCGTGGACCCCATGTACTATTGGACGGACCACGAGCCCGTGAAGCGCACTTCCATTCAGATACCCGCCTCACTCGATCAGAAGTTTCCTGCTCCTGTCTTTCGCTATCGAGGCTTCTTCATCAACGACGAAGATTTGCTCACCGGATGGGCCCCCGGCGAGGCCAAGGACCACACCGGCATTTCGCTTGCTGTGTGGGATAAGATCTGCGAAACCGTTCTTCGTCTCAAGGGCAACATGATTGTGGCCGGCACCTGGCCCTTTGCCGATGAGCCGCAGGACCGGCTCGTCGCCGAACGCGGCCTGCTCCTCAACCAGCACCATGCTGAGCCGCTCGGCGTAAACTTCTCCCGCTGGCCGCACGATGTTCCCTATAACTTCACCGCCGATCCTCAATTCATTGAGAATGCCTGGAAAAATGCCGTCGCCGCTTATCCCGGGGATCAGCAGATTCTCTGGGAGATTGGCCTGAGGGGCCTCTCCGATGAACCCTACTCAGCGCTCGACCCAGCGGTGCGCAACAACGACAAAGCCCAGGGCCAACTCATCAGCAAGGCTTTGGCCGAGCAAGTTAGCATCGTTCGCGCTAAGTACCCAGATGCCGTGTTCATTACCGATCTATGGATGGAAGGCGCAAAGCTCATGCGCTCGGGCGATCTCGTAATTCCGCCTCACGTCATTACCGTCTGGCCCGATACCGGCTATGGCTACATGCAGGATAACGGCCAGGTAAAGGCCGGTGAGGGCGCGTACATTCACGTGGCTATGTATAACTTCGTGGCCAATCAACTCTCCGAGCTAACTCCCGTCAGCCGCATCTTCGATTCGCTCGGCCGCTTCCAGAAAGCCGGCGCAACATCGTTCTTGCTGGTGAACACCAGCGATATTCGCCCGGTGACCATGGGTGCGAGCGCGGTTCTTGACTTCGGCTGGGAGGGCGCATCCATCGGTTCGAGCGATCTGTTCTACACGAACTGGGCTACGGAGCAATTCGGCGCCAAAGCCGCGTCGGCCGTGGCGGCTGTCTATAAGGCCTACTTCGATGCGCCGGCCAACCGGCCAGGCACGCCGCCGCTCCCGTATGGCGATAACTACTACCACTCCATTGCTCGATCGCTCGTGCGCAATGTCATGGTCCAGTGGCCTACTTACTGGCTGCCTGGCCAGGCTCCTTTCTGGACCGAGCCGCCGATCCGGCCGAATTCGTATGCCCCCGATTGGTCTTTTCAACAGGCCCAAACGGAGATCAAGGCCTGCGGTGACGCCGAGCCCCGCTGGGACGCCGTCTGGAGACAGGCTTTGGCCGCGGAGCCGCTTGTAGCCAGCGATCGCAGAGACTTTTACCAAGCCGGCGTGCTCACTATGATCGCCATCAACCGCGACAGCAACCGGATGTTGCTTGCGCTCTCCCAGGCCGTCATAGCCCTGCACAGCGGCGACCATGCCACTGCGGTAGCCAGGACCAACGAAGCTATTCAGGACATTGACGAGCTGAAGCAATCCGAAGCCAAAGCCGAGTACGGTAAGTGGAAGAACTGGTATCACGGGGACTGGCTCACAGGGGTCGACCGCACCCGCGAGCTTCTCGAGGACTTTGCCAACTATCTCAAGAACCCCGACGCACCCATTCCCCCGCCTATCGAGTGGAATAACTGGGAAGCCTACTATTACATTCAGCACTACGAGGGCACCCGTACTGTGGACGTTCACTAGTGCTCCCCCGTCCCTGAAGTTCGCAATATACCGCGGTCATCCTCAGCCCCCGCTCAGGACCACGCTTGTGGCTTATCGGATTCACCCCATCCGCATTAGCGAGCGTCTGGCATATGCAATGCCGACTGTGAGCGCATTCCGGTGCGAACCATTCTCTTTGTGCTTTTACTGGGAGGTCTTGCGAGCAATGATCGAACATAGCTGCATGCAATGCCGGCGGGGATTGAGTCTTAAAAAATCGCTCTCAGGATTTGCAACCAGGCCAGTGCGAGCGACAAGCGAGCGGCTGCCGCACCGTAGGCGCCTGCATGTAATGTCTTGTGCTTTGGCTGGGAACTCCTGCGAGCGATCAGCGAGCGTCTGCTGCATGCAATGCTGGCGGAGAGACAGGGATTCGAACCCTGGTTAGAGTTTCCCCTAAACACGCTTTCCAAGCGTGCGCCTTCAGCCACTCGGCCATCTCTCCGCGATAGAAACTGCGAGAACGCTGCGGTTCTTCATTAGTATACCTGCAGGCCGCAGGACCAAGAGCGTGATTGAAAGCGTTTACTAGGCGCCGCGGACTGATTTATAGTGCGAGATTGTCCGGCGCTCGGGCATTCAGGCCTGCACCAAACCGGCGTTCAGCCAACATCGGACACGCCGCAGGCAATCTTTCTTCGAAAGAGGTTTTTCATGTCCCACATCTCCCGCCGCGATCTGCTTGGTTCGGGATTGGCGCTTTCCACTTCCAGCCTGATAGCGCGCACCGCGTGGGCGCGCACGGCGGCGTTATTTTCCGGCTCGCAAGCCGCCGGGCAAGACTCCGCGCCGGCCGCCATCGCTCCGCGCGAGCAATTCCTCCTCGATTTTGGATGGAAGTTTATGTTTGGGCACGGCACAGACCCCGCCCGCGATCTCGGATTCGGCAAGAGTCAGGATGACTTTGCCAAGACCGGCGATTTCAAGTTTGCCAAGGTCGGTTACGACGACTCGAAATGGCGCACGCTCAACCTGCCGCACGACTGGGCGGTGGAATTGCCGTTCGTACGCGATGAGGCGCTGCAATCGCATGGGTACAAGCCGCTGGGCAGGCGCTATCCAGAGACCAGCGTCGGATGGTACCGCAAGGAGTTCGAGATTCCGGCCAGCGACGCGGGCCGCCGCGTCAATCTTGAGTTCGACGGGGCCTTTCGCGATGTGCTGCTCTTCGTGAACGGCTGCTTCGTCGGCCGCAACGACAACGGCTACGCGCCCTTCCGCTTCGACATCACGGATTTTCTCGCCGTCGGCGCGAAGAACTGCATCGTGGCGCGCGTGGACGCAAGCTTTGGCGACGGCTGGTTCTACGAGGGCGCGGGAATCTACCGGCACGTGTGGCTGACCAAGACCGATGCGCTGCACCTGGCGCGGTGGGAGAGCACGGTGCGCCCGATGGCCACCGACGGCAAGGTGGTGAACCTGCAACTCGCCACGGTGGTGGTGAACGAAGGCAAGAATTTTGAAACGGCCGCGGTGAGCTGGCAGATCCTGGATGCGGCTGGCGAAACGGTAGCCACGGCCCGGGCCTCTGCACAGACAGTTAACGTGGATGAGCAGGCAGGTTTTGCAGCTTCGGCGCAACTGAGCGATCCGGCGCTTTGGTCGGTGGATAAACCCAATCTCTATTCAGCCATCGTGACAGTGGAAGCGAATGGCAAGCCGCGCGATGCCGAGCGGGTGAGCTTTGGCGTGCGCTTCCTTCGCTTCGAGGCTGATCATGGATTCTTCCTCAACGGGAAGTCGCTTAAGATTCAAGGCACCTGCAACCACCAGGATCATGCCGGCGTGGGCGCGGCGCTGCCGGATCGTCTGCAGGTCTTCCGCATCGGCGTGCTGCAGCAGATGGGCTGTAACGCCGTGCGCACCTCGCACAACATGCCCACGCCCGAGCTGGTCGCGGCCTGCGACCGCATGGGCATGATGATGATGTGCGAGACGCGGCAGATGAGCTCCAGCCCCGAAGGACTGGCCCAGCTCGAGACCATGATCAAGCGCTACCGCAATTCGCCGTCGATCATTTTGTGGTCAATCGGCAACGAGGAGTGGCATCTGCAGAACGACATGGCCGAGCAGGGCGCGAAGATTGCCGCGACCATGGTGCGGCGCTGCCACGAGCTCGACCCCACGCGCGTGGTTTCGGCTGCGGTGAACGGCGACAACGAGAAAGGTGTTTCGGAAGCGCTCGACATCATCGGCTTCAACTACAACCTCAAGTATCCCGATGCGTATCACAAGGAGCATCCCACGCGGCCGATCTTTGGATCGGAGACCGCGAGCACGATTTCGACGCGCGGCGTGTATCAGACCGATCCCCTGCGCAATACTTTGAGCGCCTACGATGTGAACCACACCGACTGGAGCGAACTCGCCGAGGAGTGGTGGAAGTTTTACGGGACGCGCGAGTGGCTGGCCGGCGGATTTGCGTGGACCGGCTTCGACTATCGCGGCGAGCCCACGCCCTATGGATGGCCGTCGATCAACTCGAATTTCGGCATCGTGGACACCTGCGGATTTCCTAAGGACAACTTTTTCTATTACAAAGCGTGGTGGACGAAGCAGCCCGTGCTCCACCTGTTTCCGCACTGGAACTGGGAGGGCAGGGAAGGCGACGAGATCCCAGTGTGGGTGCACTCGAACCTCGACGAAATTGAATTATTGCTGAACGGCAAGAGCCTGGGACGGCAGAAAGTTCCGCGCCTCGGTCACGTGGAGTGGAAGGTGCGTTACGAGCCGGGAACGATCACCGCGCATGGCTGGAAGGACGGAAAGCTCGCGCTGACGGAAGAGCGCACCACGACCGGACCCGCTGTGGCATTAAAGCTCACGGCAGATCGCACCGAGATCGATGCCGATGGCGAAGACCTGAGCGTTCTCACGGTGTCGGCGGTGGACAGCCAGGGCCGCGCCGTGCCCACAGCCGACGTGCTCGCCGATTTCAAGGTCACGGGAGAGGGCGCGCTAATCGGCGTGGGCAACGGCGATCCTAACTGCCAGGAAAGCGACAAGGAGCCGCGGCGCTCGCTCTTCAGCGGCTCGGCGCAGATCATCGTGCAATCGACCAAGACCGCCGGGACGATTGAGATTGTTGCCGAAGTGAATGTGCGGCACGTGAACATTGCGCCGGCGAAGATCACGATCACGACGAAACAGGTGCCGCTGCGGCCTTCGGCGTGAACAGGCTGAGAAGAAGCTCGCTGGGCAAGGAGTTTTGTATCAGGGCGCGAGTTTACTCGCGCCGCAAGCTGCGCAAAAAAGAGCCCGGGGCTTCAGCCCCTGCGTAAACTTTCCTTCACGAAGTCGCTTCTTTCCGCAACCTGTGAACACAGACCGACTTCTACTGCTCCATCACCACAACCACGGAACGTGCAGGGATGCGCAGTGAGCCTGCCGATGCCGGCTTCGCGTCAGGCTCTTCGGGCGTTGCCGCGACAAGCTCGCCCGCGTTGGGCAATTCAAGCTTAGCCACGATCGGCTTGTCCTGCTCCAGGTTGGCGATCATCACCGCGCGTTTCCCATCGGCCTTGCGATAGACGGTGTAGCGCACCGAACCGTCGGCGGTCACATCGGCGCCGAGACTGTCGCGGAATTCGGCGTCCCAGATCCACGCCTTGTATTTGCGGCGCAGCGCGTCCACCTTCTTGCCGTATTCGAGCGTGAGCGGGAAGGCGGTGATGCTGCCTTTGAAGTTGTAAGGCTCGTACTCGAGGATGTAGCGATAAAGCATCGCCACGTTGACCTCATCGCGCGCATCCCAACCGCGTACGGCGGCCATCAGCGGCGCCTGAGGATCGATGTAGCGCAGCGCGTGGCGCGTGCCCCAGCCGATGCGGTAGTAGCCGAGCACGTAGTAGGGCATGAGCCAGTCGCCCGGGCCTTCGCCGGAAAAAAGGAAGTCCGGATTCACCTTGTCGGCCGCGGCGCGGAACTGCTTCACCAGCGGAATGTCGCCGCTGAAGATGTAGCCCGGCGCCTGGTAGCCATGATCGTTGCTGAAGTTGTAGATCACGCCGTTGTGCTGCATCACTTCGTCGAAGAGCCAGCCCTCGGCGCCGAGAGCAAGAATCTTCTCGAACTCGTGCGTGGCGATGTCGCGATACTCCTGGCAGCAAACGTCCATGATGGCGCGCCGGCGATTGTTGATGCCGGCCAGTGAAGTGGGCGTTTCGTAGCTGAAGCTGCCTGACTCGTATTTGTTGCCGTAGGGATCGGTCGCACTCGTACTTATAGAGCACTTCCTTGTACCAGTCGGTGGACATGTCGGCAAAAACGGGCTTGTGAAAGAGAATCATCTTCACGCCCTTGGCCTGGATTTGCGCGATGGCGTCGTGCAGTTCCTGCCATGTGCCGAGGCCGGGATCGGTGTTCATGCTCGGTTCGCCGCCATCCTGCCCGCCGCGATGCCAGCCCACGAGCTGAATGGCGCCTGACGCCGTTCTCCGCGCACTCGGTGCCGTACTTGATGAGCTCGCGATAGGGAATCGACCAGTCCTGCTCGGAGCCGTCGATCTGCAGCTGCTGCCAGGAATTCACGTCCTTCACCCAATCGGGGATGTGCGGATTGCCGAACCACGTGGCGCGCCACTCCTTATAGATGTCCAGGCCCACGTGCCAATCGCCCGCGTAGGGGCGCATCACGACGGGCGAGAGATTCACCGAAGAGTGGGGATGCGCAAAGATGAAGTGGCAGGTGCGGAAGTCGCAGATGCACCGGCAGGCCGGAGATTTCGTCGGTGCGCGGAACCGCGTTGCCGTTCCAGTCGATGACTCCGGGATGCTGCTCGAAGGTGAACTGCAGCAGGTAGCGGATGGTCGGATCGTGATGCGCCACGTAAATGCCCTGCTCGGGCGACTGGATGAAGCAGAACTGGCTCTGGTTGGAGTTGAAGGACTTGGTGGGATACCGGACTCCCCAGTAGCCGAGATTGTTGCCGAAGTGGGGGTAGATCTCCTCGTCGGAGAGGGCGCCGACAAACATATGTTCGGCCGCCATGCGCGTATCGGGCGTGGGCGGGTTCAGATCGCCGAAGTAGGGATAGTCGACGGACTCGACATGGAGCGTCCGACTGGTTGTCGAGAACGCCGTCGAAAGTGAGCGCGCCGTTCTTTGAGCGTGACCGTGGCCGTGAAGGTAATAGGCAGAACGCCGCCGTGCTGGCTCTCCAGATTCGACCACTGGATCCGCACCTGGTTGTCGGCAATCTTTTCCACGCTCTTGGCGCGCTGCTTCTGGCCGAAGATGAAGTTGGTGCGCTGCGTGGGCAGAGGCGCATGCATGCGGAAAGAAACGCCCAGCGCGGGGCGGCGCTCGATCACCCACTTGGTGGGCTTGTGCTCCATGCGAGTGAGCGCGCCGGATGGCGGGGTCGAAGGCCACGAGGAGGTCTTTATCCTGCAGGACCACGTCTCCGGTGATGGCGGCGGCCTGTTCGGCGCTCAATTCCATATTTTCAGTCATTGCGGCCAGCGCGGTCAGTCCGGCCAGCTTGTTGAACGTTCTCCGGTCCATGAGGCTCCTCGATTCTTCGAGCTTTTCGTGAAAGGACTGCCGCGCCAGGAAGGCCGCGGCTAGCCAAGGCAATTCACATACAATGAATCCGGGCTGCAGTGTTTTCCTATTTCTGGGCGAGACCCTTCGCTCGCAGCTCTGAGAGACCGGTCTCGCAAACGGATGGTATCGGGCGCGGGGCGCGGGTGTCAATCGGGAAGTCGGAGAATAGGGCGAGGCGAAGCGCCGGGGCGTCGCAGGTAGAGTGAAGAAGTGGAACAGGAACGGGCGAATTTGAGCCGGGAACTGCGCGCCATGGTGACGCTGGCCGTGCCGGTGGTGCTGAGCGAACTGGGCTGGATGGCCATGGGCGTCGTGGACACCATTATGGTGGGGCGCCTGGGGCCGGCGGCGATCGGCGCCGTGGCTCTGGGCAACGCCATCTGCTATACGCCTTCCATCTTTGGCGTGGGGCTGATGCTGGGGCTGGATACGCTGGTGTCGCAGGCCTACGGGCGCAAGGATCACGACGAGTGCCATCGCTGGCTGGCGCAGGGCGTGTATCTGGCGTGCATTGCCGCCGTGCCCATCATGCTGGGGATTTGGCTGGCGAGCTCTTGGATTCACGCACTTCGGCATTGCGGCGGAAGTAGCCGGGCCGGCGAGCGGATATCTGCGGCTGCTCAACTGGGGCACGTTGCCGCTGCTGCTCTACGGGGCCACGCGACGCTACCTGCAAGGCGTGGGCCAGGTGCGCGTCATTACCGTGACTTATGTGCTGGCAAACCTGGTCAACTGGTTCGGCAACTGGGTGCTGATCTACGGCAAGCTGGGATTTCCGGCGCTGGGCGTGAACGGATCGGCAATCTCGACGGCGATTCGCGCGAGTGATTATGGCCACGGCGCTGCTGGGCTTTGCCTGGCGCTACGAGCGCGGACGCGGGCATCCGCTCTTCCAGCATTGGGCCGCACCGCAGGCTGCGCGGCTCAAGCGACTGCTGCAACTCGGCGCGCCGGCGGCAGGGCAGATTCTGCTCGAGGTGGGCGCGTGGAATCTGGCCACGCTTTCGGCCGGATATCTGACGCCGGTGGCGCTGGCCACGCACCAGATTGTGCTGAACTACGCGAGCGTCACCTACATGGTTCCGCTGGGAATTTCCGCCGCGGCCGCGGTCAGCGTGGGCCACGCGGTGGGCGCGGGCGACGCCGCGCGAGCGCGGCGCGCGGGATGGATGGCGCTGGGGCTGGGCACCAGCTTCATGCTGCTGGCGGCGCTGGTGTTTCTGCTGTGGCCGCGACCGCTCATCGAATTATTTTCTCGCGATCCGCGTGTGCTGGCAGTTGGCCCTGCGCTGCTCGGCATTGTCGCGGCCTTTGAAATCTTCGACGGCATCCAGACCGTATCCACGGGCGCATTGCGCGGACTGGGCGAAACTCAGGCGCCGATGTGGGCCAATCTGGTGGGCTACTGGGTGCTTGGTTTGCCTCTCGGTTTTTTTCTGTGCTTTGGATTGAAGTGGGGGATCTACGGACTTTGGATCGGGCTCACGTTGGCGTTGGTCGTGATTGCCCTCGCCCTGCTCATGCGCTGGCGGCGCGACGCGCAGAGGCATCTGCTCGCCGCGAGGTCCTAGCAAAACAAGCGGGACCCCCAGCCTGTCGAGCCATTGGCTCTTCTTGGTTCGTAACTCCTTTAAATAAAGCGTGTTGATCACAATGGGCGCCCAAATCGGCGACTCTGGACCATCCCCATAAAAAGGGGTTACTCTTGGGGCGCAGTGTGATACAGCCACGCTGAGAAGTGACTATAATCACATATTGAGGCGAATGCGCGCGGCATTCTCTATATAGAGTGGTCCGGCGCTGTTGAGGCGCTTCATATCGCTTAAGAATTTTCGGAAGGGAATCCCGCCACATGGCGACTGGAAACCTGGCCCTCGGTCAAGAGCAGGGCGAAAGCAGTGCGCGTCCGCGCATCGTCAACGACTTCACCATCAACGTAGCCACGGTGAACGGCTCGGGCTCGCAGTCCGCCAACAGCGTGCTGCTCAAGAGCATTTTCGGGATGGGCGTTCCCGTGAGTGGGAAGAATCTTTTCCCATCGAACATTGCCGGACTGCCCACGTGGTTTACCATCCGCGCCAGCAAAGACGGCTATGTCGCGCGCAAGCGCGAGTCTGAGGTGCTGGTGGCATTGAACCCCGGAACGGCGCGCGAGGACGTTCTTGCGCTTCCGGCCGGCGGCGTGGCCATCTATGAAGAATTTCTGGACCTGAAGCAATACCGCGACGACGTGATCTTCTACCCGGTCCCGTTCGATAAGCTCACCGCAGCGTTGTGTCCCGAGGCCAAACTGCGCAAGCTCGTCAAGAACATGGTGTACGTGGGCGTCGTGGCGCAACTGCTTTCCATCGACCTCAAGGTGGTGGAAAAGTGCGTCCAGAAGCAGTTTGCCAAAAAGCAGAAGGTCTTTGATCTGAACTTCGGTGCGGTTGAAACCGGTTTCGAGTATGCCCGGACCAACTTCACCAAGCACGACCCCTACTTCATCGAGCCCATGAACCAGACCCAGGGCAAAATCATCATCGATGGCAACGCGGCGTGCGGCATGGGCGCGGTATTCGCGGGCGTAACGGTGGTCGCGTGGTATCCGATCACGCCGTCGACCTCGCTGATTGAGGCCACTACGGATCTGCTCAAGAAGTTCCGCGTGACGCCGGAAGGCAAGGCCACGTTTGCCGTAGTGCAAGCCGAGGACGAATTGGCGGCCATCGGCATGGTGCTGGGCGCGGGCTGGGCTGGCGCACGCTCCATGACCTCCACTTCGGGCCCCGGCATCTCACTGATGGCGGAGTTTTCCGGACTCGGTTACTACGCCGAGATTCCCGGCGTGATCTTCGATGTGCAACGCACCGGGCCATCGACGGGCATGCCGACACGCACCCAACAATCCGATCTGCTTTCGACTGCGTTTCTTTCCCACGGCGACTCTAGGCATCCCGTGCTGTTGCCGGGCAACGTGAAGGAGTGCTTACGAGTTTGGCTACGCGGCATTCGACGTGGCAGAGCGAATGCAGACGCCGGTGTTCGTACTCACCGATCTCGATCTGGGCATGAACAACTGGATGTCGGAGCAGTTTGCGTATCCTGAGAAGCCGCTTGATCGCGGCAAGGTGTTGTCCGCCCAGGAACTCGAAAAGCTCGGCAGCTTCGCGCGCTATCGCGACGTTGATGGTGACGCCATCGGGTGGCGCACGATTCCCGGCACCGTGCATCCCAAGGCGGCATACTTTACGCGCGGCTCTGGACACAACGACGGTGCAGCCTACACCGAGCGGCCCGAGGAATACCAGGCCGTGATGGAGCGGCTGGCGCGCAAGTTCGAAAACGCGCGCACCCTGGTTCCCGCGCCCGTCGCGTACCGCAACGGCAAATCGAAGATTGGCTTTCTGGCTTTTGGTTCCACCGATTTCGCGCTGCGCGAAAGTCTTGACCAGATCGAGAAAGAGCACGGCCTCGCCGTGGACTACATGCGCATTCGCGCTTATCCGTTCGCGCACGAAATTCACGACTTTGTGGCCAGCCATGAGCGCGTGTACGTGGTGGAACAGAACCGCGATGCGCAGATGGCCAGCCTGCTGAAGCTCGATCTTCCCGCCGAGCAGGTGGTGAAGCTGCGCAGCATTCTGCACTACAACGGGTTGCCTGTCGACGCGCGCAGCATCAGCGAAGAGTTTGCAACCAAGGAGGGCTTGTAATGGCCACCGCAACTGCGAATGGGGCCACGGGCCCGAAACTGAATCACATTGGGTTGCCGATCGTGGAGTATCGCGGCGGCAAGTCCACGCTGTGCGCCGGATGCGGACACAACGCTATCTCCGAGCGCATCATCGACGCCATGTTCGAAATGGGCGTCGAGCCGGAGCGCGTGATGAAGATGAGCGGCATCGGCTGCTCCTCGAAGAGCCCCGCCTACTTCATGAGCCGCTCGTTCAGCTTCAACAGCGTGCACGGGCGCATGCCGAGCGTGACCACCGGCGCCGTGCTGGCCAACCGCACCATGACGGCGCTGGGCGTCTCCGGCGACGGCGACACGGCGTCGATCGGCATGGGACAGTTTGTGCACCTGATGCGGCGCAACCTGCCGATGATCTACATCATCGAAGACAACGGCGTCTACGGATTGACGAAGGGCCAGTTCTCGGCCACGGCCGACATCGGCTCCAAGCTGAAGACCGGCGTGATCAACGATCTTCCGCCCATCGATACCTGCGCTCTCGCCATTCAACTGGGCGCGACCTTCGTGGGCCGCTCGTTCTCCGGCGACAAGAAGCAGCTGCTTTCCATGCTCAAGGCGGCCATTGCGCACCAGGGAACGGTGATGCTCGATGTGATCAGCCCCTGCGTCACGTTTAACGACCACGAGGGCTCGACCAAGAGTTACAAGTTCCTGCAGGACCACGACGAACCGATCAACGAGATCGGATTTGTGGCCAGCTTCGACGATATCGAGGTGGATTACGATTCGGGCGAGGTCTACGACGTGGAAATGCACGACGGCTCGCAGCTCCGCCTGCGCAAGCTGCTCGAAGACTACGACCCCACCGACAAAGCCAACGCGGTGCGCACGCTGATGGAAGCGCAGGAAAAGGACGAAGTCCTCACCGGCGTCTTCTACATCAATACGCAGAAGCCGACCTTCATCGATCAGCTGAACATGGTCGACGAACCGCTGGCCACGCTGCCTGAGTCCGTGACGCGCCCGCCCAAGTCGGCGCTCGAAGCCCTGATGGCGAATCTGCAATAGGGAGTTTGTTGAATCTTGCAAAAAGAGCGCTTGCCTATCGCGGGCAGGCGCTCTTTTTCAGCACAAAAATGGCCGCCCCACATCCCGACTTTGGGACGTGGGATAGCACAATCCCTTTTTGTAGCGACCTGCGTTTCTCGCCCAGTTAGTTGCCAGAAGCGAGTGTCCAGCTTTGCAAAGACTCGAACTTACCTATGCCAAAACAGGCATGAATCTGCATCGCTGTGCGGGCTATCGAAGCACTCGCTGGGCAGATAAGGATTAGGGCTTCTCTAGGATGCCTTGCCGCGTAGTAACTTTCCGGCATTGCCACGCAACAACTGCTCGGCACGGAACCAATCTTCTTCGTCATGACCATGCACGCGCCCGCGCTCGTTCCAGAAGCGATGCGCAAGTTCGGCAATCTGATCGTGGGAAATAAAGACAGAAGTTTCCATTTGCAGAACTTCCGCCTTCGCAGGCTTTTCCATTTGCAGAACGTTCGTCTTCACTGCTGCGGGTTTACGGGGTTTTGCGGCAGCCTTCGGTTCGGTGCTTGGTTTCTTCGTGGACTTCGCCATAGGTTATTCCTCCTGGAGGATGAAGGATAAAAATCGGCTATCTATGAATAGAATAACAACATCGATTTCGCTTTTCTAGCGGATTGGCTGCGAAGAACCATGGGCGTAAACCCGCGCCAGGCGAAGCCCAAACAGAAGAACGCTTTACGCCGCAATTTTTTATAAGAAGCCGCAGCGGCAGCGTGTATCGTGATTGAAAGCTGGAAAGACCATGACCACCCCCGCCATCGATACCACTGCGCTCACTCGTCGCTTTGGCGACTTCACCGCCGTCGACAATGTGAACCTGCGTGTCGACGCCGGGCAGTTCTTCGGATTTCTCGGCCCCAACGGAGCGGGTAAATCCACCACCATCAAGATGCTGACCGGCTTGCTCGCGCCCACCTCAGGCAGCATCCGCATCCTCGGTCAGGACTTGCAGGCCAACTCCGCGGACATCAAGCGGCAGATCGGCGTGGTGCCGGAGGGCATGGCGCTCTTCGGCCGCCTGACTGCCGACGAATACCTGCGGTTTGTAGGGCGCATGTATGGACTGGACCGCGCCACCACGCTCAACCGCACGCGGGAGCTGCTGGAGTTCATGCAGCTGGCCGGCGAGCAGAAGAAGCTGATCGCCGACTTTTCGCATGGCATGCAGAAGAAGCTGGCCCTCGCGGCTGCGGTTATTCATGGGCCGAAGGTGCTGTTCCTCGACGAGCCCTTTGAGGGCGTGGACGCGGTGGCCGCGGGCACACTGAAGTCCATGCTGCTGAGAATGATTGCGCGCGGCGTGACCATCTTCCTCACCTCGCACGTACTGGAGATCGTGGAGCGGCTGTGCACGCACATCGCCATCATTCATCGCGGGCGCCTGGTGGCGCAGGGTTCGCTCGATGAGCTGCGCGCCGGAACCTGGCGCATCGGAAAGGCCGGAACCCAGGAAGGCGTTGCGTCCCTCGACGAGGAAAAGCGCAGCCTGGAAAAACGCAGTCTGGAGCAGATCTTCCTTGAGATTGTGGGCACGGATCGCGAAGGCAATCCCGCCGCGACCGCGTCCGAGCAGGAGCTCTCATGGCTGAGCTGACGGGCCGGGAGAGCGCTCCTGGTTCCGTGCCGCCCATTCCTGCGAGCGCGCAGTTGCTGGCCGTCGCGTGGCTGCGCTGGCGCATCTTTGTCAACGGCATGTTTCGCAAGCGGCCCAAGGGCAAGCGCCAGGTGGTCGGACTGGTATTTGCCATTCTCCTGCGCCTGATCGTCTGGCCCATGCTCGCGCTGATCGTGGTCGGTCCGGTTGCGGGCAGCGGATTTCTTGCGTGGATGGCGATCTCCCAGGGCCATCCTCAAAGCCTCGCGTCGCTGCTGCTCGGGCATCGCATTGCTCTGGCAGTTCGTCAGCATCAACGGCCTCAGCATCGCCGCCACGATTCCGAGCTTCGATCCCGCGTCGCTGGTGCGCTTTCCTCTGCGCTTCGGCCGCTATTTTCTGTTGCGTTCGCTCCTGGGACTCATGACGCCCAGCACTATCGTGGGTTGTCTGGCCGTTGCTGGCCGCCGCGGTGGGAATCGGTGTGGCCGATGCAGTCGCTGGCGCTGCCCGCGCTGGCGGTGATGGCGGTCTACGCCTTGATGAACATTTATCTCACGCGCATGATCGGCGCATGGATGGAGCGCTGGCTGGCGAATCGCCGCTTCCGTGAGATTTTCAGCATGTTGATGGCGCTGTTTGCCGTCAGCATCCAGTTCCTGAATCTGCAGCGGACCTCGATGCGTGCGCCCGGCGTCCGAAGCAGTTGGCTACTCGCCGTTCTGCATTGCTCCGGATCGTATCTTTATTGGCTGCCGTCGGGTTTTGCGGCGCAGGCGATTCTGCTCGTGAAGCATCCTCTAGCCGCGCTCGCCCAGTTTGCGGGATTGCTGGCCAGCACCGCGCTGTTCGCGGCGGTCTTTGCCATCCGGCTGCACAAACAGTTTCTCGGCGAACACCTGAGCGAGGGCGTGAGCCGCCGCGTGCAGACGCCATCGGCCGCCGCGCGTAAAAGCGCCGGTGCCGCAACCCGCCGCTCGGTCTGCACCCGCCGCGTCCGGCGCCATTTTCTCGCCCATCGTGGCCGCGTGCCTGCGCAAAGAGTGGCTCATTTTGCGCGGCAATGGAACGCAGTCTGATCGGATTGCTCACGCCCCTTGATGTTCGTCGTCATCTTCAGCATGAACCGGGCATTTTCTGCCTTCTCTTCAAAGTATTTTCTTCCTGCGGCGATCGCCTACGTTCTCATCGCCGCTCTCAGTTCGCTCTACAACATCTTTGGCGCGGACGGCCGCGGCGTGCAGTTGTATCTGCTTGCGCCCGTTCGTATGCTCGACGTGGTCATTGGCCAAGAACCTGATGAGCCTGGCGCTGATCGTGACCCAGGTAGGGCTCGCCTGGACCATCATCTGCGTGCTGGCGCGAGCGCCGATTCCGGTTTCAACGCAAGTCTCCACCGGCATTGTGGACGATCTTCGTCGTGGCCTTGAATCTGGCCATCGGAACACTGCGATCGATCCAGGCGCCACGACATTTCGTGCCGGGCAGCGCGAAGGCAGCAGCGCGCCACTCCCACCAATCGCACCAGCGCGTTGCTGGTTCTCGCGGTGCTGTTTGGAAGCATGTTGTTGCAGATTCCCGTCGCCATCGCGTCGACTTATTTCAGGGCGCCGTGGCTGGCCGCGTGGATCTTCGGCCCGCTTGCCGCCGCCGCGGTCTTTGCGTATGCGCTCATGTTGCGCAATGCCGAGCGGCTCATTCTCGCCAATCGCGACGTGTTCGCCGAAGAACTCTGCAAGGCGTAGGCTCACAAGCCACCCAAAAATGTAGCGCCTGTCTCCTGACCGGCTGCACTAAGTGCCTCCCGGCCCTTAGAGATTTCATCCAGCCTTGAATTCTGGGTAGCCGCGCCGTCTGCGCGCAATTCAGTCCAATCCCACTAACGCCGCCAACTCCGCTAACCTCGCTAACTCCGCTCGTTTTCCTCTACATCTCCCACCAATCGAACAGAGCCATGCGTGGATAGTAAAGTCCGCCGCGTACCGTCGCATCTGCGCCGTGCAGGTTGCGTAGAACTTCTGCATAGGCCTCAATCTGCGGCGCGAATTCGCTGCGCAATTCGGCCAGCGCGGATTCTGGGTCGAGACCATCCTCGTGCGCGGTCTTGTAGTCGATAATCCACCAGGTGGAGTCGTCGTCCGTCGATTGCGGCGTGGGACCGGCGCGGAAGACGCGATCGACCTGCACGGTGCGCAGGCTACCGCCGACGACTCCCGTCCACCGCGCTTCGCTCGCGGCATCGGCGTGCGCGAGCGAGAATCCATTGCGCTTGTGGGTCTCGGGCGGCGCGGAGAACCATCTCGAGCGCCTGCGCGGCGATGCGATTGGCTTGGCCGGCGTCGATCCCGAGGGCGCGGACGTTTGCGGCGACGCGTGGCTGCAGATGGACGAGCGAATCACCAGCGACTTCATTAGTTTCAGTGGCGAGAAGCTGCGCGAAATGTTGAAACAGCTCGTGAACAGCTATGCCGAGCGCGCGTGAAATCAGCCCGCCCTCGTGGCGCTCATAAAGACGGCCTATGCCGACCGCCGGCTCATTGTCTGCGGACGGGATTTCTGCAAATACGGGTTGGTAACTCGACGGCAAGCGGCGAAGCGGTGTTGGCGTTGGCGCCAATGCATCAGGCGGCGCAGGCAAAACAAGCACGTTCTCCGCCGAGGCTGCAAGAGATTCGATAATGTGCGACTCATCAGTTTGTGCGGCTTGAGCAGATTGATCGGCGCACCATTCCTCGAAACTGCGTTGCACTTCATTGCGCAATCCGGGCCAGGCAGTGGCCAGCAAACTGCCCGTTGGTTGAATCAGATCGAAGGACTGATCGTCCGCGGTTTTGAATTCTGGCCGAGCAAACAGATGCAGTTCCTCGCGGGCGCGCGTGGCGGCCACGTAGAGCAGCCGCCGTGTCTCCTGCGCTTCGCGTTCGCGGCGGGCTTTATCGACCAAAGACTTTGCCGAACCGCTTTCCGCACCCTTTGGCTGGAGCGGCGCCACAAGAAACTCCGTAATCGCCCCGGCGCTGTTCTCATCCACAGCGTCAGCGTCAAGCGCGAGACCGCGCTCCAGCCAGGAAAGCAATTTCCTGCCTCCTCGGCCCGCATTGGCGTGCAAGTCAGGCACGATCACGACCTCAAATTCAAGCCCCTTCGATTTGTGGATCGTCATCAACTGGACGCCGCAGTCGCTGCTGGCAGAAGGATCAGGCAGCGCACTCAGTTTTGTAAGGACCGCATCGAGCGTGGGGCCGAGCAGGTCGGGCTCTCCTTGCGGCAAGCCGTCGAGGCAACTCCAAAGAAGATCGAGATTGGCACGCGCCGCCGCATCCACACACTGCGCTCCACCTAGGCGCAGCCAGACCTGTTCGATCCAGGTTCCGGGCGAAATCGTGGGTTGAGTGTTGCGCAGACGATCCGAGTACGCAACAGCTTCGAGGAGGCGTGCAGCGGCGAGACGGCCCTCCTCGCTGAGCAATCGCATGCGCTCGGCGAGCAGCTCCGGGATCGGACGCGACTTCAACTGCTCGTCATCGGCACTCGTAAGAATGTGGAGATCGGCGAGCGAAAGGCCGCACCAGGGCGCGCGCAAAACGCCCAGCCACGCCACGCGGTCCTGGGGATTGAGCAGCGCTCTGGTCAGCGCTAGAGCATCGATGATCTCAGGCCGGTCCTGCAGTGGATCGAGTTCGATGGCGCGGAAGGGAATTTCTGCTTCACGCAGCGCCTTTGCGACGAGCACGAGTGCTTTCCGCGTGCGGCCCAGCACGGCGATGCGGTATTTTTCGTTGGCCGCGCGAGCCCTTTCCATCCGCGGCAAATAGCCGCGGATCAGACTCACGAGTTCTTCTGTTTGCTTTTGAGCCGCCGCATTGCGCTGCGCCTGAGTCTTCTCTTTCCGTTCGCGGGTGTAGCTACGCGAATTTGTGCGTATGCATTGCGGAATAAATTCGAGATGCAACGACATGCCCGGCAGCGTATCCGCAACCGGATGCGGGTCGGGTTGCGCGCAATCCTCACGGGCCGGCAACGCTTCTGAAAATTCGATGCCGCTGCCATCGTCGATCGCGAAAATCCGCGCGAAAACTTCATTCAAGCGCCGTACGAGCGGCGGCGCAGTGCGAAAGTTGGCCGCGAGATGCACGGAATCGAAGCGCAGCACGGGTTCGTTAGGGATGTCTAGCCCGATGTTTTCCACGCGCGGAAAGAGTTCGGCGTCGGCACCACGAAAGAAGTAAATGGACTGCATCGGATCGCCGACCACAAAGCAGGTGCGACCTTCGGGCTGGGGCCACGCGGCAATCAGGCGCCCGAGCAACTCGTGCTGCCGGCGGCTGGTGTCCTGAAATTCGTCAACCAGCAGATGACGAATGCGGTCGGCAACGGCGAGGGCGGCTTCCGTTGGTTGTTCATCTTCGCCTCTGAGCACGCTGAGAGCAATCTGCGCAACCTCGATGAAATCGACGACGCCTGCCTCGGCAAAGGCGATGCGCAGATAAGCGGCGGCCCGGCGAAGCAGCGTGAAGCAGGCGCGCACGATCTCCCATTCGTGCTTCGGTATAGGCGCAATCGGATGCGTCCAGCGCAGCGCGCGTGAGCGACATTTCCAGGCGCTCGCGCAACTCATCCCAGTTCTGGCTGCCGGTCAAAACAAAGGCATGCATCCAGCGGTCGCGCTCGCCGAGCATGTTCACCAGCAACTCCTCCATCTCCTTCCAGTTGTTGTCGCGCCACAAGAGGAGCGTTTCAGCTGCCGCGCTCACGGGCGAACCGGCACTGCCGATCTCCTCAAGCGTGCGGCGTGCGGCGCGGCGATAGAGCTCGTTAGGCTGCTCGGCGATTTCGAGGCTGCCGCCAAGGCCGGAGACGAGCGGCTGCTGCAATGCGAGATCGCGGCAGAAGGAATCGATGGTGGAGATGCGCAGCTGCGCGGGCAGATCGAGCAGATTCCAGCCGAGGCGCTGCGAGTGTTCGAGAGCGCGCTCGCGCCAGCGGGCTGGGGTCGTCCTTGCGCAGCTCATCGAGAATGCGATTGCGCATCTCGGCGGCGGCGGGATTGGTAAAGGTGATCGCCACCACCTGGCCCGGCTCGTCTACCTCGGCGAGCAAGCGCAGAAATCGCTCGGCGAGCAGCGTGGTTTTGCCTGAGCCGGCAGGAGCCTTGACGAGAATGGAGCGCTGCCGGGTCGAGCGCTTTGTCGCGCTGCGCCTGATCGGGTGGCGGAGTTTTGCCTGGCTCTTACTCACCGGCAGCCTCCTCGCCCTCAGAGTCATCGCTCGCTTCCGCGCCGTCCTGAATCTCCTGAATGCGGCAGAGCGCCTGCAGCCCGCAATTCTTGCAAGTCTTGGGATACTCGCGGGGATTCACTTCGGCGCGCCCGGCGAGAAATGCCGTCGCGAGCGCATTGATCTCGTCCGCGCCATGCGATCATGTCTTGCTGCGTAAGAGGCTTGCGCACAAGGTTCGAGTTGCCGCTGAGAGCCTGCCTTCAGAGTTTGTTTCGCCGCCCTTCACGCGGCCCTCGAAACAGTTTTCTCCCGCACGGAGTTTGGCGAAGACCAGGCCGCCAACCTCACCTTCTTCATGTTCGCAAGCGCGAAGCCGGCGTAGAGAGGCAGTTGCACATCGTCGGGGCGCGGCAGGTCCCAGGATTTCGCCTTCGCGTCGCCGGTCTTGTAGTCGATGACGAGCAGAGAACCGTCGTTCAAGCGGTCGACGCGGTCGAGACGCAAATGGAGCGGGAGGCCGGCAATGGAGACATTGGTTTTCTTCTCGGTTTCAAGCACAGTGAACGGCTGGCGCGCTTGCTCGAAGCGCAGCCACTCCGTGATCAGCACGGTAAGACGCGCGCCTTCGAGCTCGAGGTACCTTGGCGGCATGCTGCTCGCGCGCACGGGCAGGCATTTTCTTCCTGCAAGCACGCGGCGCACGTGGCCTTCGACAAATGCGGCAAGATCGGTGCGCGCCACAAGTTCCGCGTGGGTGCGGATGCCGTTGGGAGGGCCAGCCCAAATCGAGTGCAGCACTTCGTGCAGCAGAAGGCCGCGCTCCGAAGCGGTGAGTCCAGCTTCCGCTGCGTCCCACTTCTTCGCGTCGAGACGCGCGGTGGCGAATGCCTTGAACGGGCATTGCGATTGCGTGGTGAGGACGTTGGCTCCGCCGGAGACATCGCGAAGAGGGTAGGGAAGTTGCGTTGCATCGTCGTACGCAACTGTGAGCGGATCGGGAATGGCGGGAGCGTGAGATTGGCAGGCAAGCGGTTGCGGCCAACCGGCGACTTGCGCCACCAGCCGCGACGGGCGCGCTTCCACGCCTTCGCTCTGCCGCGCGTAGCTGAAGTGAACCTCGGGCGCCGAGGCGAGCACCCGGCGCGTCATGGCGTTGGCCAGATCCCAATCGAGTTTTGCCGTGGCGTGCGGCATTCCTGCCTCGCGCTGCACGTCGAGTGGAATGAGTGGATGCGTGGCGCCGGCCGCGGGCCATGCGTCTTCGCTCGCGCCGAGGAACCAGATGGCATCAGCGGTCAGGCCTGCGGACTCCGCTGGACCTGCAATCAGGATGGGCGCGTCCTGCGATTCGGGCGCAAACAGCGTTTCATCCACGGCGCGATCGAGCGCAGCAAGAAAATCGCTCCACGTAATGCGACGGCCATCGAAGCCCAGCGAAGCGCAGGCGTCCACAGTCTCTTGCCAGCGGCGGAGCGCCTGTTCTTCGGCGCTCGTTCGAGTGTTTCGCTTTGCACCGGGCCAGCCCGCCATCTCAAGCAACTGCGGCAAAATCTCAGCCCAGGCCAGTGGAGTTTGCGGGCGGCGCGCGAATTCCTGCACGCGCTGTCGGCGCTTGCGTCATGCGCGCGATCCACTCGGCGGGTAATTCGGCGCGGGGGCGTTGGCGCAGGAATTCTTCGAGCGTCCAGCGCGGCCGTTGCAGGCCGCGGCGGCGCAGGGCGCGCATGTAAGCCGTGAGCGCGCGCGATTCGTCGGGCGAAGCTAGCGATCTGATCCGTCGAGAGAAGCCAGTCGAGCTCGTTTTCGGCGATGGAGTCGCTCAGCCAGCGCAGCAGCAACTGTGCGCCGCGCGCCAGTGCAATCTGGCCGAGCGGAACGCCGAGCGAAAACTCCAGCAGCCTCGCGGCGTCCGTCGCGAGTTTTCGCTCGCGCCCAGAAAGCGAAGAAACCCGCGCTCGATCTCGCCGCGACGCTTGCGCGCGTCCTGCGTGATCACGAGCAGGCGCGCGTGGGGATCGGCCGCCAGCCGCGCCTTCGACCAAAGCGCGCACGCGGCGAGTTCCGCGGCAGGATCGGCCGCAAAGTGAAATTCGACTTGTGCCGCCGTCAGCGCCCGAGCGGAGCTTCGCGCACTCCAGCGTCAGCGCCCCATGCAGCGAACAGTGCTTGCTGCGTGGGCAGAATGCGGTCGAAGCCGGCGAGCAGAAGCGGCGGACGCTCTGAGGTGTCGGCTTCAAGTTCGGCGACTGAGTTCGAGCGGAAGGCGTGCGGCGCTGATGCAACTTGCCATTGCGGCAAAGTTCGTTGAATGCAGTGAGCCAGCCGCTGAACGCTCCTGCGTCCTGATCCCAGCCTGTGCGCGCATTGTCTTTGAGAAGCTGCGGGGCGTAGTCGCAGAGCAGATGGTGCGCGTCCATGGCGAGCGCGGCCAGGCGATCGCCCGCGCCGGCGAGCTGCACGGCTTCGGGCGCGGCGTGCGCCACAATGCGAGCCCACAGCGATTGCTCCTGGAGCGGACTCAGCACCACGCGGCCGTCCGATCACTCTCGCCCACGTGCTCATCCCACGCGCCACGAACGAAACTTTGCCAATCCCGAATGTTGGGAGTGGGCCATGCGGTCAGCCCTTCAGCACGGCGGGCGCGATGAAAGGCCGCGGCGAGGGATCGCGCAGCGCGTTCGCTGGCAGTGACCACGATTCCGCCGCCGCGCAACCACGCATCGATCTCCACCGGCGATGAAGGTTCCTTGTTCACGGTTCGCACTTCGCAGGGCTAGGTCCAAGAATAACTCTCCGGTGACACCCCCCTCCTGAGGCGTCACAACGACACGCAAAGCGCCAACCACCGGCCACTCACCGCTGACCACTGACCAACGCATTTCCAGTGGTCAGTCCACCAGTTGTACACTAGATAATGATGCGAATTCTCCTCGCCAGCGCCCTGCTTGCTGTTGCCGTTGTCGCCGGATGTCATTCCAGCCCGAAGCCTGAAGTCGCAGGGTCCCGCCACGCCGGCCTTCAAGGTGTACAAACTGCGCGGCAAGGTGGTCTCGACCAATCCCGCAACCGGCGAAGTTACCGTGGATCATGAGGCCATTCCGGGCTTCATGGACGCGATGACCATGCCCTACAAGCTCAAGGATCCGAGCATCCTGAGCGAACTGCATCCCGGCGACACCATCACCGCCGACGTGCTGGTTTCGCAGAATCCCGATGCGGACATTTTGCTCGATCACATTGTGGTCATCGCGCAGGGCAAGCCGGATTACAAGCCCGCGGTGTTCTATCACGTGCCCACGCCCGGCGACGCGGTCCCGGATTTCAAGCTGCGCAACCAGGATGGGCGCACCATTCATCTTGATCAGTTTCACGGCAAGACGCTGCTGCTCACCTTCATCTACACGCGTTGCCCGTTGCCGAACTTCTGTCCGCTGGTGACGCACAACTTTGCGGTGATCGACCGGCAGTTGGCGGCGAACCCGGCGCTCTACGCCAAAACGCATCTGCTCTGCGTCAGCTTCGATCCGGAGCACGATACGCCGGCGCGGCTGCGTGCCTACGGCGCGCAATACATCGGCAGCGACGCGAAGAGCGCCTTCGCGCATTGGGATTTTGCCGTGCCGTCGCAGCCCGAACTGCTGGAGATGGCGAAGTTTTTCGATGTGGGCATTACGCACGGCGCCGATGACACCATTACGCACACGCTTTCCACCACGCTGATCGATGCGCACGGCAAGGTGGCGCAGTTTTATCCGGGCAACGAGTGGACGCCCGACCAGGTGGTTGCGGATGTAAGGAAAACAGCCGCTAGCTCCTAGCTTCTAGCTACCAGCTTTTTGTGTGAGTTTGGGTGCGGGCCGAATGGCCCAGGGCGGAGACGGGCGACGGTTTGAAATTCAGGTTGATGCAATTCTTTGAAGGAAGGCAAGGAGAGAACGATGAAATACGGGTTGAATATTCGCGAGAGTGGCGAGTTGGATTTTCTGTCGTTGGGAGCGTTGGTGCACCGGCTTGATCCGGGCATCATTCCCTTTCGCAAGGCGACAGAGTGCTTGATTCACGTCAGCGGCGGCGAGTTCAATGTGGCCGCCAACCTGTCGGACTGCTTCAGGATGAAGACCGCGATGGCATCGGCCATGGTGGACTATCCCATCGGCGACCTGATTGCCGAGCGTGTGCGCGCCATGGGCGTCAAGCCGATCTACAAGCACTTTGAGCACAACGGCGCAACGGGCCCGAACATGGCCACGGTCTATAGCGATCGCGGCGCGGGCGTGCGGCCTCCCGTGGTGTTCTATAACCGCGCCAACGAAGCCGGGCGCCATGCTCAAGCCCGGCGACTTCGACTGGAAGAAGATCTTTGCGGGCGGCGTGCGCTGGGTGCACTCCGGCGGAATCTTTGCGGCGCTCTCGCCCACCACGGCGCCGCTGGTTGCGGAGATGATGAAGGAGGCCAAGGCGGCCGGCGCCATCACGTCGTTCGATCTCAACTTCCGCGAGAAGCTGTGGAAGATCTCCGGCGGCGACGAGAAGGCCGTCGAGACCATTGCCTCAATCGTGGAGAATGTGGATGTGCTGATCGGCAACGAAGAAGATCTGCAGAAGGGCCTCGGCATTCCCGGACCCGACGTGCAGGCCAAGTCGAAGCTCGATCCCACGGTGTTTTTCGGCATGATCGACAACGTGGTCAAGAAGCATCCGCACGTGAAGATCGTGGCGACGACGCTGCGCGAAGTGCACTCGACCAATCGGCACAGCTGGAGCGCGGTGGCGTGGATCGACGGCAAGACCCACGTCGCGCCCACGGCGGAGCTGGACGTGATCGATCGCGTAGGCGGCGGTGACGGCTTTGCGGCCGGATTCATCTACGGTCTGCTCAAAGGCGAAGAGCCCGAGACGGCGCTGAAGCTGGGCTGGGCACACGGCGCGTTGCTCACCACATTCATCGGCGACACCACCATGGCCACGCTCGACCAGGTGAAGGCGTTCGCCAAAGGCGGCTCGGCGCGCATTCAGCGGTAGAGCAGCTCATAATTCACAGTGATGGGGCCGCAGCGAGCGATCGCCGCGGCCTCACTGTTTGTACTCTGCGAATTACCAACTACGAACTGTCCGCTTCCAACTGCTATCCTTGCCATGCACTGAGATTGGAGGTCTGCATGGCAAAAGTGACGTATGTTTTCGGCGTTTTGCTGATCCTTGTGGGGCTGGTGGGATACTTCGGTACAGGCAGCGCCCATCCCACGGCGCTGATTCCCACGTGGTTTGGCCTGGCGCTGGTCGTCGGCGGGTTTCTCGCCATCAGTCCCAGCGAAGGCCGTCGCAAGCTCTTCATGCACATCAATGTGACCGTTGGGCTCGTGGGCTTCATCGGCGCCATTGCCTCGGCCTCTGCACGGCTACGGGCACGCGCGCTCGCTCGGCATAGATCCCGACTACAAAGCGCTGATCGCGCAACTGACCATGGCCGTTCTGCTGCTGATCTATGTGAATCTTTGCGTGCGCTCGTTCATCCAAGCACGTAGATCACGAGAGCAGGGATAGCGCATGGGTGGATTTCGCGGCGGAGGACTCGGGATGGGCATGCGCGCCGAGCGCTCGCCGCACGGGCGAAGCGCGCGCGTCGGTCAGGCTGACCTGCCCAAACCCAAACCTAACCTGAGAAAAATCTGGCCTGAAGTCAAGGCCCTCGTGGCTCCGCGCAAGGGCCTCATCCTGGGCGGCCTCGTGTTGATGGTCATCAACCGCCTCGCGGGCCTGGTGCTGCCTTTCATCTCGAAGCCGCTGCTCGACAAGGTGCTGTCCACGCTGCATCCGCACCCTGAACTGCTGCCGCGCATCATCGTCATCGTGTTTGCCGCCATGGTGGTGCAGGCCATCACCTCGTATTCGCTCACACAATTCCTTTCCAAGGCCGGCCAGCGGCTGATTGCCGAAATGCGCCGCCAGGTGCAACGGCACGTGGGCCTGCTCTCCGTGGCCTACTACGACGAGAATCGCACCGGTGCGCTGGTGGCGCGCATCATGACCGACGTCGAAGGCGTGCGCAACCTCATCGGCACCGGCCTGGTGGAGTTCGTGGGCGGCATGCTCACCGCGGTTCTGGCCTTCATCTACCTGCTGCATCGCAGCGTCACGGTCACGCTCACGGTCTTCGCCGTGCTGGGCGTCTTTGTCTTCGTTCTGCAGTACGGTTTCAGGACCATCCGGCCGATCTTTCGCGAACGCGGCAAGATCAACGCCGAAGTCACCGGCCGCCTGACCGAATCGCTGGGCGGCGTGCGCGTCATCAAGGGCTATCACGCCGAAGAGCGCGAAGCCACAGTTTTTTCCGGCGGCGTCGAACGGCTTTTGCAGAACGTGATGAAGATCGCTCACCATGACCAGCGTGCTTGGGTCGGCGTCGACCACCGTGCTCGGATTGGTGTCCGCGCTGGTCATGTGGCTGGGCGGCCATAACGTGCTTCATGGCACGTGGACCGTGGGCGATTACTTCGCCTACAACATGTTTCTCGCCTTCATGATCGCGCCCGTCTTCCAGATCGTGAACATCGGCACGCAATTGACTGAGGCTTTTGCCGGGCTTGATCGCACCAACGAGATCATGGCCGAGCTCGAAGAAAACCAAACTCCCGGGCGCACCGTGAAGATGCCGCCCATTGAGGGCCGCGTGCGCTTTGAGAACGTCGAGTTCGCCTACACGCCGGAGAAGCCGGTGCTGCACGGCATCAGCTTCAACGCCGAGCCCGGAACGGTCACCGCGCTGGTGGGCTCGTCGGGCTCGGGTAAATCCACCATCATCAGCTTGCTTTGCGCCTTCCACACGCCGACCAAAGGCGCGGTGCTGGTGGACGATATCGATCTCGCGACAGTGGACCTGAACACCTACCGCTCGCAGCTCGGCGTGGTGCTGCAGGAATCGTTTCTCTTCGACGGCACCATCCGCGAAAACATCATGTTCTCGCGCCCCGACGCCACCGAGGAGCAGTTTCTCTTTGCCTGCCGCACCGCGAGTGTGGACGAGTTTGCCGAGCGCTTTCCTGAGGGCTACGACACCGTGGTGGGCGAGCGCGGCGTCAAGCTCTCCGGCGGGCAGCGCCAGCGCCTCTCGATCGCGCGCGCACTGCTGGCCGCGCCGCGCATTCTCATTCTCGACGAGGCCACCAGCTCGCTCGACTCCGAATCCGAAGCCATGATTCAGAGTGGGCTCGCCGAGCTCATGCAGGGGCGCACCACCTTCGTCATCGCGCACCGCCTCTCGACCATCCGCCGCGCCGATCAGATTCTGGTAGTCGAGCAGGGCCGCATCGTCGAGCGCGGCAACCACGCTCAACTCTTTGCCCTGCGCGGCCGGTACTACGACCTCTACACCCGCCAGCACGGCCTCGAAGCCAACCTGTTTCTCGCGCCCGGCGAAGGCGACAAAATCGACGACGAAGAAGTGGGCGAAAGCAGGGAAGTGTAGTCGCGCCAGCGGCGCGTAGCGCCGGTCTCCTGACCGTCTGTCGTGCGAGAGCCTGCCCTGAGCGAAGCCGAAGGGTTCAGGTCCGCACAAGAAACTTCTTTGACGTCGCGCATTGCCCGCCCGCTACGTCGCAGTTCCAGGTTTCACCTGTTGACGCGCGTCCCATCATTTGAGAAGCTAGAGATGGACTCAAAAGACGGAACCAAGGATCAACATGCGAGACGCAGCCCCTCAAGGCACCTACAAAGTTCAAGCCCTCGACCGCGCTTTTGCCGTACTGGATCTGCTGGGTGAGAGCGAAACGCCGCTGGGCCTGGCGCAAGTGGCCGCTTCGCTGCAATTGCACAAGAGCACGGCGCACCGCTTCCTGATGGTTCTGGAGCGGCACCGCATGGTGGAGCGCACCGGCGAACGGCAAGTTCCGCCTCGGCCTGCGCCTGTTCGACTTCGGCAACCGCGCCATTGAGCAGTACGACCTCCGCGACCGCGCCCAGCCGCACCTGCGCCGCCTGGTGGCCGAAACCGAGGAGACCGCGCACCTGGCTCTGCTGGAAGCGGCGCGCGTCATCTACATCGACAAGATCGAGCCCGCGCGCTCGGTGCGCATGATCACGCGCATCGGCGCCAGCAACCCGGTGCACTGCACCTCGGTGGGCAAGGCCATTCTGGCGTTTCTGCCGCCGGAGCGGGCGGCCGAGATCCTGCGCCGCATCCGCTTTGAGCGCATGACGACCCGCACCATCGCCACGCCCGAGGCCCTGCGCGCGGAGCTCGAAAAGACGCGGCGTCGCGGCTACGCCGTCGACGACGAGGAACTCGAAGAAGGTCTGCGCTGCATCGCGGTGCCGGTTCTGGACGCGCAGCGGCTGCCGGTCGCGGCGGTCAGCGTCTCGGGACCGTCGTTCCGCGTCACCGCGCAAAAGCTGCCCTCGATCGCCAATCACCTGCTGCAGTGCGTGCGCGGCATCTCGATGGACATGGGCTACATGTCCGCCGCGCGCGGCGCGCGAGCGGCAATCCCGGCGTAAACGCTCGATTCGTTCGACCCATCGCAAACATCGGCGCCCCACGTTCGGGAATTCGCGTTCTTTGCGAATTGGCTGATACTACAGTTGTGCTTGCCTCAAATCGTTTCGATCCGGGCCTAAAGGCCTCAATTTCCTGCGACTTCTCAGGGGCCTGAAGGCCCCTGCTCCCTCCGCAACTCCCGATCTGCGACTGTAGGACTAGAGCGAAAGCAGAGTTGGTGTGAGCCATTTCCCAAACTATTCAGTTTTACAGTTTCACAGTTTCTGTGAAGTTGCGCTGTTTTTCCTCTAACTTACTGATTCTTAATCTTTTGTGAGCTCCACAGTTTCACAGCCCGTTTTTCGACTTTCTGGCTTTATTTATTTTTGGGAGGGTAGGAGGGTAGGAGGGTAGGAGGGTAGGGGGTGGGGGGAGGGGGGTGGGGGGTGGGGGGTGGTAAAGATCGGTGTAGACCGGGCGGATGTCCGACGTTTTAGACCGGGCACATCTCCGACACTGCATCGAGAACGATGCAGTTCGGCCTCATGGTTTGGACAGATTTTGTCGTGATTTATGGAGCTATCATCTCTGAAATAAATAACTTGAGTCAAAATTGCCTGATACCATGCCGGGGTATGGGTGGGTAGTTTTTCTTTAATTAATTTCTGCGCGCGCTCAGCTTCGGATGGGGCTCGGTTCAGGCGGCGACGGAGATGGGATGCAGCCAGCATGGAACCATTGTGCGCCGGATGCGCTTAATTCTATGCAAATCGGTCGGATGCCGACGTTTGCACGCAAAAAAAGTGCGAGGCAGCGGAGGAGCGCCTCGCACAAATTGGTTGCAATACCGGTTTCGCTGTTGCTAAATCCTCGAAGCCTTCACATCCTGCGTCTTCGACAGGTCATCCGCCAAGGGTGAAAACCACGTTGATCGTGGTTTCAACTTCTACGGGCTCGTTATTGAGCCTGTACGGCTTGTAGCGCCAGGTCCGCACAGCATCGACAGCAGCCTGCCGCAACATGACCGGCCCGCTCACTGCGTGCAAATCTGTAATCCTTCCATCCGTGGCAATGGTGGCATGCAACTCCACTGTGCCTGCCACGTGGGCTGTTTTAGCGAGGGGCGGATATTCAGGCGCCGTATGCTGAATCAGCATTCCAGTCGCGACGCCAGATGAAATGGCAACTGGTTTGGCAGCTGCAACTTTAACGGTTGGCTGTGTATGTCCATTGAACATGCTGACATTCGAACTGCCGCCGCCCAGGCCATCCGCACTCGCTGTGTCAGAGCTCGTGGGGGGAGGCGTATTTTCAGTCTCTTGCTTCGGAATCCGCGTCGGTGCAGTCAGTTGATCGTTCATCATCGTCGGCTGCACCTGTGGCGAGGTCGTTCCGTCCGCCTCAGTGGTTGGCTGATTGTTGGTCGTGTCTTGCTTTCCGGCCGTTGGCAGCGGCTTGCCCTGAGCTTGCGGTTTATTCTCCGACAGGTCCGGTGTGCTCGCCGGCACCTCCGTGACGGTTTCTCCCGGAAGTGGCTGAACGGAAGGTTTCGCGGAAGATTTTGTTCCATGATGGAGCAGCGGGATCATGAGCGCGAGCGGAAGCAGAATCGCACCGGCGCTAATGCCGGCAACCGTCATCCACTTCTTTTTCGACTTTTTCTGCTCTACCTTGACTTCGGTTTCCTTCGGCGAAAATAACTGAAAGACGGCCTCCTCAGCTTTGCGTCTCGTTGTCGCCGCGGGTTCGGGTGACTTACGCTCTCCGTCCGCACTAGCGGCATTGGGAAAGCCCGGCGCCGCGGGAACTTCTTTCGCCGCATTGCGAGCTTCTGGCTTGAGTGAGACACCGCTGGGCGATCCATCCACCGACTCGTCAGCCGACTCTTGCTGCTTGGCAACGACTGGCGCAGACGCGGCTGAATCGGAGTTACTGGGCTTGTCTACCACGGGCGAGAGGAATGCTTCGCGTTCAGCGGGTTGCGCAGGAGGCTTTGCAGACGCGCCAAAGGAATGAGCGGCTTCCCATTGTTCCCATTCCGTACGATCGACGGGCCAGGGCGCAGGAGTAGCTTCGCTATCCCAATCGACGAGATCCTCTTGCTGCTTGAGAAAGGCTGGCGCCGGCGAGGTTGAACCCGAAGCCCGCGGTCCCTCCACCAGGGAGGACAGGAATGATTCGCGATCCCCTGATTTCCAAAGCGGTTTTTGAGCCTCTCCGAAGGGATCAGCGGCTTCCCATGCGTCCCGTTCGCCAGACTTAACAGGCGAAGGCGCAGCAGCACTTTTGCCGTCCCATTCGTTGAAGTCCTCAGGAAGAGTGTCAGGTAGTAACGGAGCTAATTCTTTTGGAGGTGCCATTGTCCGTCCTCTCCTTTCTCGTAGATCGCGCCTTTGTAGGAACGCGTTTCGCGCGGGCTTGCCGTGGCGGCGGTATCTTCGCCTGTTGCGTCGGCCGGTGCCGAATCTTCAGGGGCAGAGTTGGTGGCCATGAAGCTCCATTCCGGCTTGGTCTCAGTGGCTGCGGTTGGCGATGATGTATTGTCAGGCAATCCTTCCACCTCAAGCACGACCGCGGCCTGCGCCGTCGCGTAATTTTCAGCGTCCGTTGGAGTGAACGATGCGGAGAGGGTATACCTTCCTGGCGCGAGCACGTGACCTGCGGAAGGAGTGTAGACAAATGTTCCGGGAACCGATGCCGTGGCATTCAACTGATCGATGCTCAGCGCCGTGCCGTAGGAAATGGCGGAGGGCGTTGGCCAGGTGATAGAGGTTGGCGCCTTCTCGGTAATCGTCACCGTCACGACCGCACGCACTGTTGTGTAATTCAAAGTGTCGGCCGGAGTGAAGGCGACTGAGACCTCATGTTCTCCGGGCGCGAGTATTTCACCTGCGGCGGGCCGATAGACAAACGATCCAGGCACTGTTGCTGTGGCATTGAGCTGAGCGGCGCTAAGAGCGGTGCCTTGGGCAATCGGCTCCGGCGTCGGCCATGTGACCGCAGGAGTTGCCTTGGCCACAGTCAGCGAAACGGAACTCGGCGATGATGAGTAGTTCACAGTGTCTGCAGGGGTGAAAACCAAAGACAGCCTATGCTGTCCTGCCGCAAGCACCGCTCCTGAGCCAGGGTTGTATTCGAATTCTCCGGAAACCGGCGCCACGGCACAAAGTTGAGCGTCGCTAAGCTGTGTGCCATACGTGATCGGATCGGGCGTCGCCCATCGCACGGCACACGCTGCCTTGGCCACAGTGACCGCCACGGTCGTCTTTGCTGTCGTGTAGTTCGTGCTGTCGGCGGGCGTGAACGTTACCGAGAGCGTATGCCTTCCAGGAGGCAGCACCTCGCCCGGCGTGGGAGAGTAGTCGAAGCTTCCAGGCGTGGGTGCCGAAGCATTCAGTTGAGCATCGTCCAATGCGGTGCCGTAAATGATCGTGGCAGGTTTTGGCCAGGAGAGGGTCGGCGTTGCCTTGGTCACAACAATTGAAGTTGCTGCCTGCAGCGGAGCGTAGCGGCCGGAATCTGCCGGAGTGAATGTGACCCATAGCGTGTGCGTTCCAACCGGCAGTACATAGCCCGGGCCGGGGGTGAACATAAGCGTTCCTTCGATCGACGCTGTGGCATTGAGCTGGGCGAAGGTCAGCTTGTCTCCGTATGCAATGGCATCGGGCGCCGGCCATGTAATTACCGAGTGTGCCTCAACGGAAGCCGGTTTCGCATTGCCTCCCTGTTCATCGTGGGCAGAATCCGCCTGCAAAAAACTTCGTCCAGAGCTTCTAGATTCAGAATCGCCCTTCTTTTCCGGTGCAATGGGTCGTCCGGTAATCGCACTGGCCATCTCAAGGCTGATGCGCGAAATGCGTGTTTCTGTAGCGCCGGTTTCGCCCGACTGCAGCGCCCGCGCAGCGTCCTGATCGTTGGGAAGCCTCCATCGCACCGGCTTGCCGAGAGCCTGGGCGATGACATCTTCGTTCACCGTTTCGTGAAAATGTGAATCGAACCGGTTGATTACGATTTCCAGGTTTCGACCTTCATCCGTGAAGAACTGCGAGATCAGGCGATTGGAATTGCGCAACTCCGAAATGCCGGTCTGGATAACCAGGTAGTTGGTGGTGGCATGCTCGAACAGAGCCTTGGCTGCCACGTCGATCCGTGATCCCACGTCGACGATCACATGATCGAATTCGCGCCGCGCAATGGCGATCAGCTTGTCGATGGCCTCCTTTGAAACCTCAACTTCGGGAACGTTGGTGGGAGCCGCAAGCACGAAGACTCCAGACCGATGCTGGACAAGAAGATTTTGCAGGGATGCCGCATCCAGGCGCTCGATACTCCTGAGCGCATCCTCTGTCGAGGAACTCGCAGCAATCCCGAGACAAAGCGCGGCGTCTCCAATAGGCAGGGCGAGATCGATGAGCAGGATCTTTTGGTCAGCTCTCTGGGCCAGAGCG
Source organism: uncultured Acidobacteriota bacterium (assembly GCA_963830785.1). Lineage (GTDB taxonomy): Bacteria > Acidobacteriota > Terriglobia > Terriglobales > Acidobacteriaceae > Telmatobacter. The sequence goes on along the minus strand of CAWHNV010000073.1, from coordinate 20,021 downwards.
ATGGCAACATTGCAAGCGACCGTGGTAACACCGGAACCGCCTTTGGAGCCAGTAAAAACCAGCAACTTCCCCAGAGCCCCCTCCGGGGATGAGCCTTTTCGTGCAGCGTGTTCGCGGTGCGAACCAGAGCCTCGGCTGCAGCGCTCTGCTCGAGCGGCAGAAGCAGGTACTCACGTGCGCCGGCGCGCATGAAACGGACGGCAAGTCTCGGGTCGGCATTCAACGAATAAACCATGATCGCGCCGTTTCTGGAGCTCGCCGTCTTCACCATTTCGAGAGCGGCATCCGGGTCGCTGTCGAGGTCGAGGACGAGAACGTCGAACGACGCCAGCAACCTTTGCAGGTGCTCAAGCTCCGGAGGATAGGAATCGAACTCACGCACAACTGCACGCCGAGTTCCACCAAGAGCCGCAGCCACGGCCGAGCGCCTCTCCTCGTTCGGGCCAATCAATGCGACCGTCAGAGGTTTTGCCCCATTGCCTCCGGCATGTTTCAAGGCGTGTTTTGGTGAAACGTCTGCTGAACTCACGATCTTCATTGCTCCTTGAGGTTGCGGCCCTCTTCTCGCTTAAACCTCAAATCGATAATTGTCCGGTGGCTGCTCTCGCAGGTTTTTTCCACTGGATACGTACCAAGGTGGCTCAATCCCGGCGAGAAAACCTTCAGTGTAAGCATCGGCACATTGCTGCCGGTCCTACAGTGCGTCGTCTGATGATGGTAATCATTATTGGTGCAATTTGGAACTAAGGTAACCTCAAAGTTGCATTACCTAAGTTTCTTCTGGCCCATTCCCGGACCGATGGTTCATCAAACGGGGCGGGACCGGGGCCCTCAGACTGAGCTGCGCCGTCGAATCGGTTCAAGAAGGCGAAGGTCCCGTCAGTGTCGGCGATTTGTTAAATTAGGAACCGCCAGAAATCACCTGCATCGCAGGGCCGAACAGCATTCGGAATTTTCCAATACAACGAACCGGCAGACCCGAAAGATGTAAGTGTGCAGTCGACTGAAATCGCCCCTTTTGTCGTTCAAAGGGCTCCTCAAGCAACTATCGGACCAAATGCTGCTGCCGCAATACTGATACGGCGTCGTAATCCGGCACTCTAAATAGATGACCGAACCGTCGATTGAACGGAAAGTGCCGGGAATTCTGGATTTCATGACGGGACAAGAGCCGTTCGAGAACTGGAGCCCGAGAACTGGAACCCTTAGGCTCGAGCCATTGCACGGCGCAGTCCGGCCGCGGCAATGCACTTCAGTCGCCCTCTGCGATCCTGATTTGTTTGGTACAATTTGAATCACGGAACATGGACAGATGTTCTCGTGTTGCCAGTCGCCTGCTGCAGCATTGACGGCAAGGTTTCATGCCCTAGATGCTGCCCGTTTGTTGCAGAAGTCGGTTAGATTCCGTCGAAAACGTGGAAGCGGGAGAAGAGATAGACAGCAGCGATTTACGGCGAATTCTTCGCCTCGCCGTAAGTCGAAGAAAGAGGGGACGTAGCTCAGTTGGTTAGAGCGCTGCCCTGTCACGGCAGAGGTCGCGGGTTCGAGCCCCGTCGTCCCCGCCAAACATTCCAAATGACTTGCGGGTGTTTGGCGATAAGTTTGTCAGCTAAAAAATCACCAGTTTCTCAAATTCCCCTCCAAACCAGACGTTTTGAATTAACCTCAAGGCGCGGGAAGGTTTCTGCCTAAAAGCAGATCATGCGAACCTGGCACGGGCGTTCGTGCTCGCCGCAGGCAATGGGGCCGCGTGTCATTTTTTTAAAGGTTCTTGCGGGGAAGACGAATTTGCGCTTGGCGGGCGCGAGCGGGCAGTTAAAACGCCACAGCGCAACCAATCCCGGTTTTCTTCATCGAACTACCCATTAATGTTTGTTCGTCCGGCTTCGGTAGCATAGGGAAGGTCTTGCTGGTGGCCTGGACTCTTTGCTGGGCCTGCAACGTCCAAAGGGAAAATCCAAATGAAAAAGAATCACCGCGGAATCAATCCTGCTTCGAAACCAAGCGGCAATGGGTGTGTGGAATGTCTAGCGTTGGCGAACGGCTGGTGGTTTCATCTCCGCCGCTGTGCGGAGTGTGGGCACATCGGTTGCTGCGACAGTTCTCCGAGCCACCACGCATCGAATCATGCGGCGGCGACAGGGCATCCGATCATCGCCAGCTTCGAGCCGGGTGAAGACTGGTTCTACGACTACGAGACGCGGGGCGAGATCCAAGGTGCGGAGCTGCTTCCCCCGCACGCGCATCCAAAGAGTCAGCCCGTGCCCGGACCCGACGGAAGAGTGCCAGCCAACTGGGAATCGCTCCTGAACTAGCGGCCCGCCACGCGACAGCCAGCAGATGACGAGCCCTCTTTCGACCGTAGGCCTTTCCGGCCGCACTTCGATTTATCTTGCAACAGAAAGGCTCGCATGAATCTACCTGACGCGCCGATTGCCCAACAGGGTTTCTACGCATGTCATTTCTTTACCGTGAAGGATCAGGAAAAATCGCGGGACTTCTACGTAGGAATTCTCGGCGGTAAACTGATCAGGCCAGAAGATCCCTGCTACATCAAGCTGGCGAATACGTGGATCATTCTCAATTCCGGCGGTGGCCCCACTCCCGACAAGCCAGAGGTGATTCTTGAAACACCCTCCGATCTGAACAGAGTCACAAGCTTCCTTAATCTGCGTGTCGCTGATATCTGGGCCTGCTACAAGGAATGGGGGGACAAAGGAGCGTCCTTTCTTACCGAGCCATTAGCCAATCCCGACGGCTGGGAATGGCGCTGCTACATGCGTGATCCCGACGGTTACATCATCGAGGTCGGCCAGTACACCCAATTCGCCATCGACTGGTTCAACGACCACAGCTGATTTGCCAAGCGCGTCGGGGACGGCATAATTTTCCGCACCTTGTTGTATGGCTCCCGCTCATCCCGCGATGGGCCGTGCGTTCGCACAGGCTTATTGCTGGCCGCATCCTCTTTTGAGTAGCATCGTATGCAAAGGCGGACCGGTTCCGCGCCTCGAGGCAAGCACCATGAAATTGCGCATCAAGGGAGATTCGCTGCGACTCCGCGTGGCTCCCTCAGAGGTGCAGCAGCTTATCACCGCTGGCCGCGTCGTGGACACCATTCACTTCGCGCCCGGCGTCCATCTTAGCTACGCACTTCAGCATTCTGCGGCCGCGGGTTCGATCGCTGTGTCTCACGCGCTCCATGAAGTCACTGTGATTTTGCCCACCAGCGTCGCGCAGGCGTGGGCCAATGGCGAAGATGTCGGCATTTATGGCGCTGTTCCGAACGGCTCCGGCTTCCTCTCGCTCGCCATCGAGAAGGACTTCGCCTGTCTCGACGCGACTCACGCCGGCAACCGCGACACCTATCCCAACCCCAAAGCCGCCTGCTAAGGCCAAAATGTCGCGCCGATCTCCTGACTGGATGTCGTGCGAGCGTCCACGCCCGCATGCGTGCTCGCGGAAGAACTAAACTTCTACCGCGTCACCACTCCGTCAAGCGCCTGGTCAATGCGTTCGAGCACCTCGGCGGACAGCGTCACTCCCACGGCGCGCACATTGTCGCCAATCTGCTCGGGGCGCGAGGCGCCAATAATCGCTGAAGCCACGTCGCTTCGCCGCAGTACCCACGCCAGCGCCATCTGCACCATGCTCAACCCCAGCTCTGCGGCGATGGGCTTAAGCCCGGCGACAGCGGAGAGCAAAAAATCCGAACGGTAATGCCGGCCGGCCGTCTCCATGAACTGATTCATCTCTTCGCTCGCGGCGCGCGTTCCCGGCGGAGGGGGTTCTCCCGGCGCGTATTTTCCCGTCAGCACGCCATGCGCGAGTGGCGAGAAGGCCAGGTTGCCGATTCCATGACGCGCGCACGTCGGAAAGACGGCAGCCTCAGGCTTGCGCCACAGCATGGAGTACTGCGGCTGGCTGGCAGAGAAGGGAATTAGTGCATGTGCGCTGGCCATCGACGCCGCCGCGTCGATCTGCTCCGCGGTCCACTCGCTGAAGCCGATGGCGCGCACCTTGCCCGCGCGTACTGCGCCATCGAGCGCAATCATGGTCTCTTCAAGCGGCGTTTCCTTGTCGTAGCGATGGCACTGGTAGAGGTCGATCGCATCCACGCCAAGCCGCTCCAGCGAGCGGTGCAACTGCTTTTCGATCTGCGAGGCAGAGAGTCCGCGATCAGGCTCGTCGCCTACCGGGAAAAAGAGCTTGGTGGCGATCAGATAGCGATCGCGCGGATAACCCTTGAGCGCCTCGCCCAGCACCCGCTCCGCTTCACCCGCGCCATACTGATTGGCCGTATCGAAAAGCGTAATGCCGTGATCGAGCGCCGCGTGGACGCAGCGGATAGCCTGGTTGCGCGCCACTCCGCCCGCCACCGTGAGCCATGTGCCGAAACTCAGCTCCGAAACTTCAAGCGGGCCATTGCCCAGTTTTCTGTATCGCACAAGTCTTCACACGCCGCAGGTCTTTTAGTTCCTGTTTTCTGTTCCCTAATCCCTGTTCCCCAATCCCTTTTTCTACCCCACCGCCTGCACCGATCCCTTGCCGGCCAGCTCTTCCACGCGCTCCACCCAGCCGCGGTCGGCAGCGACGCTCATCCCTTCCGGCTCCAGAATTACAGCGTACTCACCTTTTTTCTCAAGCTGCAGAAGTACCTTGCCGGGGCCCGGTGCGGCGTCGGCGGCGTTCTTGAGCGCGGCGAGCATCTCAGCCGTGGCGCGGTCGAGATTGATGCGGATGCGTATGCCCGTCGGCAATTTCACCTGCACCTCTTCGAGCGCCTGCACCTGGCTGATCGCGATCTTGGGCGCAGCGTCCTCATCGCCCATCAACATGCCGCGCACCAGCACCGGCACTTCCATCTTCAACTGAGCGGCAAGCTTCTCGTAATCGCGCGCAAAGCAGATCAGCTCAATCTTTCCGGTCGCGTCCTCGAGCGCGGCCTGTGCATACAGCCGTTGGTCGCGCCGACTCTTCTGTACGCGCAATCCTTGCAGGATCCCGGCTACCTGAAGTTCGTCGGCCGGATCTTGCTGTCCGCCCCAGCGCCGCTCCGGCGGCTTGCGCTCCAGCGCTTCGGCGACGGTAATCACGCCAGTCAGGTTGCGCAACTTCTCCGCATACTTGTCCAGCGGATGACCGGAGACGAAGAATCCCAGCACTTCCTTCTCGTTCGCGAGGCGCACCGTCTCTTCCCAATCCGGAGCTGGCGGTAGTGAATCGGCATCGCGCCCGCGTGCGGGTGTTTCATCGAACAGGCCGAACAATCCGCTCTGCCCCTGCTCCGCGTCGCGTTGCGTTTTTTGCGCGCGCTCCATGGCCCGGTCGATGGCGTTGTTCAGCTGCCCGCGCGTGCCCAGCGAATCCAGTGCGCCGGCCTTGATCAGCGACTCGATCACGCGCTTATTCATCACGCGCAGATCGACCTTCTCGCAGAACTCCCAGAAAGTCTTGAAGCGCCCGTCCACCTCCGCGCGCGCCTTCATGATGGAGTCGATAGCATTGCCGCCCACGTTCTTCACCGCGGCCAGCCCAAATCGAATGGCTTCGCCGTGCGGCGTGAACTGCGCACCCGATACCTGCACGTCCGGCGGCTCGACGGCGATCCCCATCTCACGGCACTCGCCGATGTACTTCACTACGCTGTCCGGCTTCGAAGTTTCCGATGTAAGCAACGCCGCCATGAATTCGACCGGGTAGTGCGTCTTCAAATAGGCAGTCTGGTAGGCCACCCACGCATACGCCGCGGAGTGCGACTTGTTGAATCCGTATTCTGAGAACTTCGCCATCTGTTCAAACAACTCTTCAAGAGCCGCCTTCGGATGGCCGGGCTTCGCTGCACCAGTCATAAAGCGATCGCGCATCTTCGCCATCGCCTTCTGATCCTTCTTCCCCATTGCGCGCCGCAGCAGGTCGGCTTCGCCCAGGCTGAAGCTCGCCAGCACCTGCGCAATGCGCATCACCTGCTCCTGGTAAACGATCACTCCGAGCGAATCCTTCAAAATCGCTTCGAGCTCCGGCAGCACAAACTCCACCTTGCGCCGGCCCCACTTGCGCTCGATAAAGTCATCGATCATCGCCATCGGCCCCGGCCGGAACAGCGCATTCAATTGCGTCAGTTCCTCCACCGTGTCCGGTTTGTATCGCCGCAAAATATCGCGCATCCCCGGCGACTCAAACTGAAACACACCCGAAGTCAGCGCCGTATGAAATACCTTCTGGAAAGTCTCCGGGTCGTCGATGGGGATCATCTCGATGTCGAGCTTTTCCCCGCGCGTCTCCTCAATCAGCTTGACTGCATCGTTGATCACCGTCAGAGTCGTCAGGCCCAGGAAGTCCATCTTCAGCAGGCCCATCTTCTCCACGGCCTTCATGTCGTAGGCCGTTACGATTTCGTCGTTCTTAGTGCGGTTCAGCGGCACCAGCTCTGTAAGCGGGCGCGGCGCAATTACCACCGCGGAGGCGTGCACGCCCGCGCCGCGCACCAACCCTTCAAGCTTCTTCGCTGTATCAATTAGCTCGCGCACCTGTTTGTCGCTGTCGTACACTTTGCGCAGATCGGGCACATCTTCGAGCGCTCTGTCGATTGTCATGCCCACCGTGGCCGGTATCAGCTTGGCAACGCGATCCACGTCGCCGTAGGGCATATCGAGTGCGCGGCCGCAATCCTTGATCGACGCCTTCGCCGCCATGGTATTGAACGTGATAATCTGCGCTACCTGCTCGCGGCCGTACTTGCGCGTCACATAATCGATCACTTCGCCGCGCCGGTTCATGCAGAAATCGACGTCGATGTCGGGCATCGTCACGCGCTCCGGATTCAGGAAGCGCTCGAAGAGAAGCACATTCTGCAACGGATCGATGTTGGTGATTTCCATGACGTAGGCCACTAGCGATCCCGTCGCCGACCCGCGCCCCGGGCCCACGGGAATTCCGTTGTCGCGCGCGTACTTGATGAAATCCCACACGATCAGGAAGTAGCCCGAGTAGCTCATCTGCTTGATCACATCGATTTCATAATTCAGCCGAGCTTCATATTCTTCCGGAGTAGACCGCCGGATGCTGCGCAGCTCCAGTTGGCGCACCGCCGTGTCGAGCCGCTTCTTCAATCCCGCGCGGCACACCTCTTCGAAGTAGCTATCGATGGTGTGCTCCTGGGGCACCGCAAATTCGGGGAAGGGATTGTCCACCTTCTGCAGCTTCAGGTTGCAGCGCTCGGCAATCGCCATGGTGCGACTGACCACCTCGGGCGAATCCTTGAAGAGTTGGGCCATCTGGTCCCCGCTCTTCACAAAAAACTGGTCGCTGTCGAATTTGAAACGGTTGCTCTCGTGAATCTTCGCGCCGGTTTGCACGCACAGCATCACGTCGTGCGCATGCGAATCCTCGCCGCACAGGTAGTGCGAATCGTTCGTCGCCACCATCGGGATGCCCAGCTCGCGTTCCAGCCGAAACAGCTCGGCGCGGATGTTTCTCTCCTGTTCCAGGCCCTGATCCTGAATCTCAAGAAAGAAATTTCCCTTGCCGAAGATGTCCTGGTATTGCTGTGCGACGCGAACGGCCTCGGCGTAGTTGTTGCCTTGCAGAGCCTCGCAGAGTTCACCGCTCAGGCAACCCGAAGTGGCAATCAATCCCCTGCAGTTTTCCGCCAGATACTTCTTGCTCACGCGTGGCTTGCGGTAAAAACCGTTCAGGCTCGCCTCCGACGTGAGCCGGATCAGGTTCCGATAGCCCTCCTCGTTTTCCGCCAGCACCAGCAGGTGGTTATACTCGCTCTCCCGCTCGCCTCCTTGTGAGCCGGACTCGTTCGACCGCCAAGTCACGTCTCCGCGGTGATCCTCCGACTTGCACACGTAGAGCTCACAGCCCAGGATGGGCTTCACGCCCTTGGCCTTCGCCGCTTCAAAAAAGTGCACCGCGCCGTAGATGTTGCCGTGGTCCGTCATGGCCACGGACTTCTGGCCCAGCGCCGCCACGCGGTCCACAAGCTTATAAACGTCGCAAGCGCCGTCTAGCAGGGAATATTCAGTGTGCAGATGGAGGTGGGTGAATTCGGACATGGCTAACTTAATTCTAGTCGGCGGGCAGCTTGCGCGCGCCTCGGCCAGGGCGCGCGGCTTTGAGGAAAAGCCGTCCGAATCTCGGCGGCGATCCGGGTTCCCATCCGCCGGACAGCAATGGGTGCAATTGCGCCTATCTAAATGCTGCTTCTACTCGTTGAGTGACCGGTCACCCACCCGTCCGTGAACGGCCGGGTGTTCGTCCGCGTTCCGCCGGAATGGCCGCCTACAAGGCTCTGGCATCACTTTGTGGCGACTCCACTTCGGAAACGTCGCCGACGCATCCGGTGTGGCCGCAATGGCACACCACGCTGGTCTCTCCTGCCGATCCTTCGCAATAGGCACTGCAGTACTTCGACCCGTCGCTGGGCACGCAATCGCATGTTGGGTTATCGCATTTCTTCGCTTCTGCCATCATCTTCTCTCCTTGGTTCGCCGAGTTTGGTGCACCCTTATCGCGAACGTGGCAGGTTCGATGCAAACTCCTCTCGGAAGGATGGAACGCCTGACCGACCCATGCCATGGGCTGCACACTATAATCAATCTGGCTTTGCATCCAGGAGTTTTCATGAAGGTTGGGAAGGATTCGACTTTAGGCCGCCGCGAGTTTCTCCGGGCTTCCGCGGCCGCAACTGCCGGGGCAGTTACACCGCTCGGCGCGTTTTTCAAGGCCGCCAGCGCCCTCGCGTCGCCCGGCGCATCGGGCAGCATGTCTCCCGGTGCAAACGCCGTGAAAAACGTCAAGCCAGAGATCGGTACCGGATGGCGCGGACACATGTTTCCCGGCGCCGTGGCGCCCTTCGGCCTGGTGCAATTGAGTCCCGACACCGCCGGCAAACCGGAAACCCGTTGGAACGAGCGTGGCGATTACACAGGCTGGGATCATTGTCCCGGCTACTACTATCCCGACAATGTCATCCTCGGCTTCAGCCACACCCACGTGCAGGGCACCGGCGGCGGCGACCTCGGTGACGTTCTATTGATGCCCGTGGTGGAGGGACGCAACTGGGCGTGGGATGAGGGCGTGCCGCAGACTTTGGCGCAAGAGCAGATCACGGAACTTGGTCTCGATTCCGGCTGGGTCTTCGACAAGGCGGTCCCGGGTTACCGCTCCTTCTTCACGCATGAGCGCGAAACGGCGCATGCAGGTTATTACGGTGTGCATCTGCTCACGCCCGATGTGCAGGCGGAGCTGACCGCGACCACGCGCTGCGGCATGCATCGCTACAGCTATCCGCAATTGCCCAACGGCACAAAGCAGGGAGTAATTCTCGATCTGGTGCACGGCATCGGCTGCAAGGTCTACCGCGCCGAACTCAAAATCGAGAGCGCCACGCGCATCAGCGGCATGCGCGCCACGCACGGATGGGCCGCAGACAAGCAAGTGTACTTTGTCATGGAATTCTCGCGGCCCCTCACCGCCATCGACGTGAGCGTAGACGGCACGGTGAGCGCGACGTCCGCGGGTGCCGAGCTGAGAGGCACCGAGATCAAGGCGATGCTGGCGCATGAGCCAGGCGGCGCGCCGCTCGTAGTGCGCGTTGGCATTTCCTGCACCAGCGCCGAGGGCGCGGCAAAAAATCTCGCAGCCGAAATGCCGCACTGGGATTTCGACGCCGTGGCGCGCGGAGCCGAATCCGATTGGGCCAAGGCGCTCAGCGTTCTCGATGCGGAGTTACCAACCACGGCGCTCACCGAGACGTTCTACAGCGATGCCTACCGCGGCCTCGTAGCTCCGGCCACCTTCAACGACGTGGACGGTATCTATCGCGGGCAGGATCACCAGAATCACCCCCATCCAGGCTTCACGAAATACACCACACTTTCCATTTGGGACATCTATCGCGGCGAAGTGCCGTTCATCATGCTCATGCAGCCGCATCGCACCAGCGATATCGTGCGCACCTTAGTCGCCGATTATCAGCAGCTCGGTCTGCACACGCTGCCCATGTGGCCGCTGTGGGGCAACGAAACCTGGAGCATGACGGGATTCCATGCCGCGGCCATGATTGTGGGCGCCTACGTGCGCGGCTTCCGCGACTTCGATGCCGAGGCAGCTTATGCGGCCATTCGCGATACTGCACTGGGCGCTCGCGACACCGCGCCGGCAAACGCTTCTGCGCGAGATATCGGCCGCGCACGCGACAACGGCAAGCTGCAGGAGAACTTCCGGAAATATGGCTATGTCCCCATGGATCTGAATGGCGGCTCTGTATCGTGCACCCTCGACATTGCCTACGACTACTGGTGCGCCGGCGCCATGGCCGAGCTCCTGGGCAAGACGGACGACGCGGCGTTGTTTTCCAAACTCAGCCAGAATTACAAGAATATCTACGATCCTTCGACCGGCTTCATGCGGCCGAAAACCGTCGCAGGAAAGTGGCGCACTCCCTTCGAGCCCGAAATAGAGTATCCCGATTACGTGGAGACGGATGCCTGGCAGGCCAGCTTCAGTGTTCCGCATGACGTGCAGGGACTGATCGATCTGCACGGCGGCGACGCGGCCTTCATCGCCAAGCTCGACGCGTTGTTCACCACGCCCTCGTATGTCTCCGGTCCACCGTATCCGCAGCCCGACATCAGCGGCATGGTCGGCCAGGATGCTCAAGGCAACGAACCCAGCAATCATCATCCATATCTCTATCCCTTTGCGGGCGCGGCGTGGAAGACGCAGTACTGGGTGCGCAAGGTGGCAGCGCTCTACAACAACACCCCAGCCGGAATTCCCGGCAACGACGACTGCGGACAGTTGGCGAGCTGGTTTGTCTTTGCGGCGCTGGGTTTCTATCCGGTCAACGCGGCCACGGGTGTCTACGTCATCGGCAGCCCGATCGTGTATCGTGCCGCCATCCGCAATCCCCAAACCGGGAAGACCTTCACCATCGTGGCCGAAAACAACTCGCACGACAACGTCTACATCCAGTCTGCGGAACTGAACGGCAAGGAGTGGAACCGCTCCTGGATTACCCATGGCCAGATCGTTGCCGGAGGTGAACTGCATTTCCGCATGGGCCCGAAGCCGAACAAGGAATGGGCCTCCGCTCCAGCCGATCGCCCGCCTTCGGGACTGTTGAAGGGCTGAGCAGCCCTTAAAAGGGGCCGCGCAACGGTCATGCCGCGTGCCGCCCTATCCCCATTTCTGTCCTATCGCTTCAACTCCGCCATTGGTATACTTATTGGTGTGACTACAACTGTCCTCGATTCCATTCCCCATCACGATTCGCCCGGCACGTCCCCCAGCCAGAAGAGGGTGTTGCTTCTCAAGCCGCGTGGTTTTTGCGCCGGCGTGGTGCGCGCCATCGACATCGTAAAAATCGCCCTTGAAACCTTCGGCGCTCCCATCTACGTGCGCCGCGAGATCGTGCATAACCGCTATGTTGTGAATGAATTAGCGGAAAAGGGCGCTATCTTTGTCCACGAAATCGACGACGTGCCCGATGGCCAGCGTGTCATTTACTCGGCTCACGGCGTGTCGCCGGCAGTGCGCGAGCGCAGCAAAGGCCGCAATCTAAAGGTGATCGATGCCACCTGCCCGCTCGTCACCAAGGTGCATTTTGAGGCTGTCAAATTTGCCAAGCAGGGATATTCCCTGGTCCTCATCGGTCACCGCGACCACGACGAGATTGAGGGCACGCTGGGCGAGGCGCCGGAGGTAACCCAAGTAGTTTCAAACGTTGCCGAAGTTGAGGCGCTGCAGGTTCCCAATCCTGACCGCGTCGCCTACCTCACCCAAACCACGCTCAGTCTGGATGAAGCGCGCGACATCATTCACGCGCTCAAGGTCAAATATCCCAACATCGTCGGCCCCCACTCGCAGGATATCTGTTACGCCACCGAGAACCGCCAGGTCGCGGTGCGCAACGTGGCGCACAATGCCGGGTTAGTACTGGTTGTGGGATCTACAAACAGCTCCAACTCCAATCGTCTGGTTGAGGTGTCTCGCAACCTCGGCACCATCGGGTACCTCATTGATAACTCTCAGGCCATCAATCCCAAGTGGCTCGCGGGCGTGGACACAGTTGCCGTCACAGCCGGCGCTTCCGCTCCGGAGGTGCTGGTCGAGGACGTGGTGAATTACTTGCGTCAGAATGGCTTTGAAAACGTCGAAGAGGTTGAGGTGATGCCAGAAAACGTACGCTTCGGTCTGCCACCCGAGATTGTGCAGGCCATTGGCAGCGCCAGCGGACCCGAACCCATCCCCGTTAACTAAGATTTGATCGCGAGAACAGGCACGCGGCACTTAGGCGCGCCACGGGGCGGAAGTTTTTGATGGCAGACACGCTTTCCCGGAAATTAGAGGCGTTTCAAACCGCATGACTCCAAAGCAGAAGACACAAACCGCGGAGCCCATTTACGGCCAGCGCAGCATCGGCCAACCGAGATTCGGCCGTATCGACGCCGACCTCGGCGATGTCGATGCGGCGATGGCCCACGCGCGCGACTTCCTGCTCAGCCTGCAGCATCCCGACGGTTACTGGTGCAGCGAGCTCGAGGCCGACTCGATGCTCGAAGCCGACTACATCCAACTGCACACTCTGCTCGAAAGCGGCGATCCCGGCCGTCTCAAGCGCGCTTTCACTGAGATGATGCGCTACCAGAACGACGATGGCAGTTGGAGCATCTATCCCGGCGGTCCCGGCAACATTTCGCTCTCGGTCAAGTGCTACTTCTCCGCAAAGCTCATGGGAATCGAGGCCGGTGATCCGCGCCTCGTTAAGTGCCGCGAGTGGGTACTGGCACACGGCGGCGTTGTTGCCTGCAACACCTTCACCAAAATGTATCTCTGCTCCATGGGCCAGTACGACTACGATGCCGTCCCCGCCATTCCGCCGGAGATCGTCCTTTTTCCCAAGTGGTTCTACTTCAATATTTACGAAATCTCCTCGTGGTCGCGTTCCATCATCGTCCCGCTGGCCATCATGTATGCCAAAAAGCCATTCAAAAAGATTCCGCCGGAGCAGGGAATCGACGAGCTCTTCGTGGGTGGACGCGCCAACTCCGTCCTGCGCCTGCGCGTCGATCGCAAGCACTTCATCTCCTGGCGCAATTTTTTCCTGGCTGTTGACCGGGTTACGCACTGGTTTGAGGCAGTTCACATTCGCCCGTTGCGCAAACTGGCCATGAAGCGCGCCGAGCAGTGGATGCTCGAGCGTCTGGAAATGACCGATGGCCTGGGCGCGATTTATCCTGCCATGCTCAATGCCATCATTGCGCTGCGCTGCCTGGGTTACTCTGAAGACGATCCGCAGGTCATCCGCGCGCGCGACGAGTTTGAGAAGCTGGGCATCGAGCAGGCGCCGACGCCCGAGATGCCCGAGCCGACCTTCCGCATGACCCCGTGCATGAGCCCGGTATGGGACACGGCGCAGGCCGTCTACGCGCTCGGCGAAGCCGGCGTGCCGCGCAACGATCCGCGCATGTTGAAGGCTGTTGACTGGATGTTGGCCAAAGAAGTCCGCCACAAAGGCGACTGGGCCGTCAAGGTTCCCAACACCGAACCGGGCGGCTGGTACTTCGAGTTCAACAATGAGTTTTACCCGGATACCGATGATACGGCGCAAGTTCTGCTTGCCCTGAGCAAGGTCGACAACCCCCGCGAACGCTACCAGCACCAGGTAGCGCAGCGCGCCCTCGCATGGGAGTTCGCCATGCAGTGCAAGAACGGCGGCTGGGGCAGCTTCGACAAAGACAACACCAAAATGATCTTCCAATACATCCCCTTCGCCGATCACAACGCCATGCTCGATCCGCCGTCCGTCGACATTACAGGGAGAATGCTCGAAACCCTGGCCGTCTACGGTTATACCCGCCAGGACAAGCGCGTGCAGCGCGCCATCGACTTCATCTTCAAAGAGCAGGAGCCCGATGGAAGCTGGTTCGGCCGCTGGGGCGTGAACTACATCTACGGCACCTTCCTGGTGCTGCGCGGGCTCGACGCCATCGGCGTCGATCATCTGGAGCCGCAGGTGCAGCAAGCCGCGGAGTGGGTGCGCATGGTGCAAAATTCTGACGGCGGATGGGGCGAAAGCGTCGGCACCTACGACGAGCCCGACACGCGCGGCATCGGCGTCAGCACGCCTTCGCAGACCGCATGGGCGCTGATGGCGCTGCTTGCCGCCGGCGACGACCGCTCCGACTCCATTGCAAAAGGAATCCGCTGGCTGCTGGAGCGCCAACGCGAAGACGGAAGCTGGGACGAGTCCATGGGCGAAGGGCCCACACGCCAGTCCATCATTACAGGAACCGGCTTCCCCAAGGTGTTCTATTTGGCTTACACCATGTATCGCCAGTACTTCCCGCTGATGGCGCTAACGACCTATAAGCGGGCCATGGAAAGAACAGCCTCCAGCCTCTAGCTTCTCGCCACTAGCTCTTCGGCCCCGAGTTGCTCTAACGTACGCGATGCGTTCTTAGCTAGAGGCGAGGAGCTAGAAGCTAGGGGCTAACACGGAGGGTTTACCCAAACATGGCAGTTCCAATCTCTCAAATGTGGACGGTCGCAACCTACGTCCTCAAGAACCGGCTCCAGGGCCGCAAGCGCTATCCGCTCGTGCTGATGCTGGAGCCGTTGTTCCGCTGCAATCTGGCCTGCGCCGGCTGCGGCAAGGTGCAGTATCCGCCGCACATCCTCAAGAAGCAGCTCACGCCCGAGCAATGCTTCGCCGCCATCGAAGAGTGCGGCGCGCCCATGGTTTCGCTTCCCGGCGGCGAGCCGCTGCTGCATCCGCAAATTGTCGACATCGTCAACGGCCTCGTGGCGCGCAAAAAGTACGTCTATCTGTGCACCAACGCTCTCGAACTCAAGCGCCGCCTGCCGGAGTTCACGCCCTCCAAGTACCTCACCTTCTCCGTTCACCTAGATGGCGAGCGCGACCACCACGACTTTTCCGTCTGCCGCGAAGGTGGTTGGGACATCGCCGTCGAAGGCATCAAGGAGGCTGTCAAGCGCGGCTTCCGCGTCACCACGAACGCCACCTTCTTCGACGGCACCGATCCCAACAGCGTACGCAATTTCTTCGACGAAGTCATGGCGATGGGCGTCGAGGGAGTCGTTCTTTCGCCCGGCTACAGCTACGAGAAGGCGCCCGACCAAAATCGCTTCATGGGCCGCGCCCGCGTGCGTCGCCTCTTCCGCGCCATTCTTTCCAACCGCAAGAAGACGTGGAAGTTCAACATGTCGCCCCTCTTCCTTGAGTTCTTGATGGGCGATCGCAACTACGATTGCACGCCATGGGGCTCGCCCGCCTACAACATCTTCGGCTGGCAGCGCCCCTGCTATCTGCTCCAGGACGGTTACGCCGACACATTTACCGAGCTGATGGAAACCACGAAGTGGGAAGAGTACGGAGTAGGCTCCGGCAATCCCAAGTGCGCCAACTGCATGGTCAGTTGCGGCTACGAGCCCTCCGCTGTTCTCGAAGGCTTCGGCACGCTCAAAGGCTTCTTCGCCATGGTCAAGGGAACCTTCTCGCTCTACCCCGACAAGCACGCCCTCGACCTTCTCAACGAGCCCATGCCCACCGGGCCGTCGTCTCTAGTACAGATCACTGAACCAGAGCGCGAACTAGCCAACCTATAAGTCGCCGCACAAAGCTCGGGTGCCCCACGTCTCGCTTTTGAGACGTGGGAAACCAGGAAAATCGCAAAGGCAGGAACTAACTCCGCTAACACCGCTAACACCGCTGAGAGAACCCATGACCGCCGAAGTCCAGAAATATACCCGCCAACAGATTGAATCCCTCGAGCTCGCTCCCGGATTCGAACACGAAGAGCTCGAAGGCCTGGTTCCCACGCTCGCCAGTGACGAAGATCTGAAGAGCGCTCTCGAGAAAGCCTTCGATTATCGCGGCGACGTGACGCTCACGCTCAAGTCCGGCGAAAAAATCGAAGCCTACATCTTCAATCGTTCTACCGGCGCCACGCTGGCCGACTCCTGGGTGCACTACTTCACGCCCAGCGCGCCCGACAAGCGCAAAGTCTCCTACGCCGAAATTGCCCGCCTCGAATTCACCGGCAAAGACCGCGCCGCCGGCAAGCACTGGGAAGACTGGGTCAAGGCCTGGAACGAAAAGAAAGCGGCCGGCGAAAAAAACATCGCCCTGCATCCCGAGAAACTCGACTAAGCCGCGCCGCTCCGGGCTTGTCTCGACAGAATCAGGACCGCGACCTCAGGTTCATTGAGGAATTCGGCAATTCTGATCGCCTGGCCTCGCAGTAGCTGTTCAGCAACATCCGTTGGGTAATCGCAGCCTTTAAGCCAGATCACCTTGGCGGCGGACCGTTCGTGGCGGCGAGTTCGTAAAAATCCGAGTCAGCGGAAACAATGCAGAACCCGTTTGCCTTTGCGAACTCCTAAATGGTTGAGTCGGTTGCTTGCAATAGCCGAACCTCGACCAGGTGTGCAGACTCAGGGAACAGGTCCACGACCCGCCTCACCAGCCTGCGCGAAAGATTTTCGTCTAGCAGCAATTTCACAGGGCCACACGTTTTCCCACGCGTGTTGCGAATTCAAACACTGCAAGGAAGTCGTCCGGCTCCAACTCAGGGTAATCGGCAAGAATCTCCTCCTGCTTTTTCCCAGCCGCCAGCCAGCCCAGCACATCCCAGACCGTGATGCGCAATCCGCGGATGCACGGCTGACCTGATCGCTTGCCCGGCTCGATAGTGATCCGCTCATCCATCGTTGGCTCCATGCATCGAATGATAACGCCGCCGGTAAGCGCTGGGAAGACTCAGTGAAAGGTCAATATCGAAATTCTGCTTGGGGGCGGCAAGATTATGATGAGACCTGAGAACACCAATGAAAGTCTTCGTCACAGGCGCCACCGGATTCGTCGGCCATCACGTAGCCAGAGCCTTGGCCGCCGAGGGTGCCAACCTTCGCCTCCTCACCCGCAAATCCAGCAACCTCGCCAATCTTGAAGGCATCCCCGGCGACACCGTGGTCGGCGATCTCTCCGATCCAGACCTCGCTGCAAGCTCTGCGCTTGCCGGCATGCGACGCCGTCGTCCACGTTGCCGCCGACTACCGTCTCTGGATTCCCGATCCCGCCGCCATGTACCGCGCCAACGTCGACGGCACGCGCGAGCTGCTGCGCATGGCCCGCGAGGCCGGCGTCAAGCGCTTCGTCTACACCTCGAGCGTCGCCACCATGCACTTCTTCACCAACGGCATCGTCTTCAACGAAGACACGCCGGTCTCGCTCGGCGACATGGTCGGCCACTACAAGCGCTCCAAGTTTCTGGCCGAGCAGGAAGCATTGCATGCAGCAGCCCAAGGGCAGGAGGTGATGATCCTAAATCCCACCACCCCCATCGGCCCCAACGACCGCAAGCCCACGCCCACCGGCCGCATCTTCGTCGACTTCCTCAACCGGCAAATTTCCCGCCTACGTCGACACCGGCCTGAACCTCGTCGACGTCTCCGAAGTCGCGCGCGCCCACGTTCTCGCCCTCACCAAAGGCACGCCCGGCCGCCGCTACATTCTCGGCGGCGAGAACCTCACCCTCAAGCAGATCCTCGACAAGATGTCGGCCATCACCGGCATTCCTTCGCCCACGGTCAAAATTCCCTTCGCCGTCGCCGCCACCTACGCCTTTTTCGAGGAGTGGATCACCGGCCGCATCCGTGGCAAGGAGCCGCGCGCCACGCTCGAAGAAGTCCGCATGGGCCGCAAGAAGATGTACGCCTCCAGCGCCCGCGCCCAGCAGGAGCTTGGCTTCCGCATTCTTCCCGTCTACCCCGCCATGCGCGCCGCCATCGACTGGTTCCGCGCCAACGGCTACGCACCCGCAGAAACTGCGCAGGTGCGCTCATGACCCGCACCGCCATCATCGCCGCCATGCCCGGCGAACTCAAGCCGCTCGTCGGCGGCTGGCCGCACTGCACCCGCAACGGCATCCACTTCTGGGCGCAGCGCACCGAAGAAGAAGAATGGATCGCCGCCTGCGCCGGAGCCGGTCAAGCCGCCGCGACGCGCGCCTTTGCCGCCATCGAAGACGGTGGTCCCATCGATCTGGTTTTTTCCATCGGCTGGGCCGGAGCCTTGCGCGCCGAAATCGCCACCGGCTCCGCGCACAACATGGCCGGTGTCATCGACGTGCGCACCGGCGAGCGCTTTCGCTGCGATGCCGGCGCCGGCGATCTTTGGCTCGCCACCAGCCCCAGAGTTGCCAATCGCGCCGAGAAGCGCCGCCTCGCCTCAGCCTACGACGCCGCCCTCGTCGACATGGAAGCCGCGGCCATCGCCCGCCTCGCCGCCATGCGCGAGATTCCGTTTTACTGCATCAAGGGCGTCAGCGACGGCCTCGACGATCGCCTGCCCGATTTCAATCCGTTTCTCACCTCCGACGGCCGCTTCCGGCTGATCCCATTTGCTCTTTTGAGCCTCCTGCGGCCCTGGTACTGGCCCGCACTCCTCCGGATGGGCGAAAATAGTAGAAGGGCTTCCCAAAGCATCGCGGAGTCGCTGCTCGATTTTCTCGACAATCTCTCGATGAATGAGGTCACACCGAAAAACAGAATGGCTACCCAAATTTCCAACCCTAAACTGCGACTCGACGAAAAAATCCCCTCCGACCATGCGCGCCGTGGTCTATCGCGGCATCAACGACATGCGCCTTGAAACCGTGCCGGTTCCGCAGCATCGGACCGGGCGAACTGCTCATCAAGATCGCCACCTGCGGCATCTGCGGCACCGATCTCAAGAAGATTCACATGGGCTCGCACTCCGCGCCGCGCATCTTCGGCCACGAAATGGCCGGAGTGGTCGCCGCGGTCGGCGCAGGCGTCACGCAACTTTGCCGTGGGCGACCGCGTGATGAGTTTCCATCACGTTCCCTGCGGCACAGTGCTACTACTGCCGCAAGAACACGCCCGCGCAGTGCCCGCTCTACAAGAAAACCGGCGCCACCGCGGGCTTTGAGCCCTCCGGCGGCGGCTTTGCCGAGTACATCCGCGTCATGGACTTCGTCGTCGCCAACCGCGGCGTCGTGCGCATTCCCGACGATGTGCCCTTCGAGCAGGCGGCATTTGTCGAGCCGCTGATGACCGTGCTCAAGGGCACAAAGCTGCTCAATCTCGCCGCCGACGACACGGTGCTGGTCATCGGCCAGGGCCCCATCGGCCTGATGCACGCCGTGCTCGCCGCGCGCACCGGCGCTCGCGTGCTCACCTCCGACCTTTTTGCCGAGCGCCACGCCATCGCCGCGCGCTTCGGCCTCACCAATCCCATCCACGCCGGCACTGAGAATGTGGTCGAGCGCGTGTTTGCCGAGACCGAAGGCCGCGGCGCCGATGCCGTGATCCTGGCCGTGGGCGGCAACGCGCTCATCCGCACCGCCATGGACGCGGTGCGTCCCGGCGGCAAGGTCATGCTCTTTGCCCAGACCCAGCACGGCGAGGCCACTTTTGACCCCGCGCGGTTTGTGTGGACGAAAAGACCCTGCTCGGCTCATACTCTTCCTCGTTCCCGATCCTGGACGAAGTAACGAGCCTGGTCTTCGATGGCTACCGCAACGGCTTCGACCTGACGCAGCTGATTTCGCATCGTTTCCCGTTCGAAGAGGCGGTAGAGGCCATTGAAATCGCATCCAATCCCCGACCCGGTTCCATGAAGATTATGATGGAGCCTGTGCCCGGGGCCGGCGCAGAGTAGCCCGACAAACCCTAAGAGGACTCGATGGCGAACACCGTGAAAGACGCGATCCGCCGTGGCCGCAAAACGGTCGAAACCGTCGTCGAAGGAGGCCGCAAGACCGTCGAGAATGTTGTCGAGGGCGGCCTGGATACCGTCGAGACGGTCGTCGAAGTCGGCCTGAATACCGTCGACACGGTGGTCGTCAAAGGCCGCAGAACGGTCGAATCCGCCGTCAGCCTGGGCCGCAGAACCGTCGAGCACGCGTTTCTCCACGGGCGCAGCACCATGCAGGCCGCCGTCCTCCATGAGCAATGCGTTC
>CAWHNV010000072.1:0-9916 GCA_963830785.1 uncultured Acidobacteriota bacterium | reverse complement strand
GCCACCGCAGCAATAGTGCCTGCCGATTCCAGACGGAATTGGGGAAGCCGTAAATGGGGATGATTCCGCAGAGGCTCGCGAAGGCGGTGGGGCAATTCTTCCCGCCGTACGCGCCGGCGGCCCCGCAGGGACCATTGCAGGTTCTGAACCTGACGCGCGACACAATCCTGGCCACGCGGCTTGAGGCCGCCCGCTCGAGCGCTACCCGGAGAAAAGGACTTTTGGGACGCGACAGCCTTTCGTCCGGCGAAGGATTGTGGATTGCCCCGTGCGAGTCAGTGCACACATTTTTCATGCGCTTCGCCATCGATCTGGTCTATCTGGATCGCAAGCAGCGAGTCAAGAAAGTGAGAAACGCGGTCGGTCCGTGGAGGATGTCGGCTTGCTGGTCCGCGCACTCGGTGTTGGAGCTGCCGGCGGGGACGATCGTTGCCACGCGGACGGAGCGCGGAGATTCCCTGGAGTTCGCACCGGCAACGACGGGAGCCGAGAGCGGACTCTGATCCGCGGTTTCGCTCTCATCTCTCCCCTGAGAGAAAATGAAGCGGTTCACAATGACAAGAGCGCGGCTTGACGGTCTCTATCTTTTGCTGCTGGGATGCGCGGCATTTCTCTTGTTGGGGTTCGCTTTCGAGCACACCTCTTCGGTCCCTATGATCGATTTCAAGGCGGTTTATTACCCTGCACGATGCCTTATGCAGCATTGTGACCCGTATAGCGAGAGCGAAGTGCTGCGCATCTATCGGGCAGGGGCAGTTGCGCCTCCATTGGACGCCGACAGGGTTCGCCAGGCTGCCACGCGATATCTATATTTGCCGAGCGCATTTTGTTTCACGGTTCCCTTCGCGATGCTGCCATGGGGGCCTGCGCACATTCTCTGGATGGCGGTTATCGTCGGGAGCATAATCCTCGCCTCATTTCTGGTTTGGGATCTCGGAGCAGATTATTCGCCCGTCTCCTCGGGTTTCCTGGCCGGCATTTTCCTCGCCAACAGCGAAGTGTTGATTGTTCTTGGCAATACCGCTGCGATTGCAGTAAGCCTGTGCGTAATCGCTGTATGGTGTTTTCTACGGGAGCGGTTCATTTGGGCCGGAATATTTTGCCTTGCATTCAGCGTTGCCATCAAACCGCAGGATGCAGGACTGGTGTGGCTCTATCTTTTATTGGCGGGTGGGATTTACCGCAAGCGCGCACTGCAAACCCTATCTGCGACGGTTGCATTGGGCCTGCCGATGGTCCTATGGGTCTGGCGTGTGGCGCCGCACTGGATGCAGGAATGGCGCTCCAACGTATCGGCGTTTTCGGCACATGGCGGCATGAACGACCCTGGTCCTGCTTCAACGGGCGGTCATGGCCTCGGCATGCTGGTCAACCTGCAAGCAGTCGTAAGCGTGTTCCGGGACGATCCGCGCATTTACAATCCGGTGACTTACATCGTCTGCGCGGTGCTGCTGCTCATATTGGGAATTGCCACTCTGCGAACCCGCCCCTCGCCGCGAAAAATGCGGCTCGCGCTCGGGGCCATCGCAGCTCTTTCCATGCTGCCTGTCTATCATCACCTCTACGACGCCAAACTTCTGCTGCTCACGATTCCCGCTTGCGCTATGCTCTGGGCTGAGGGCGGCGCGACGGCGTGGCTCGCGGTGCTGGTGAATGGCGCCGCGCTCGTTTTGACCGGCGATCTTCCCTGGGCGGTTCTTCTTGGCTTCATCGGTCACATGCGCCCTCCCACGACAGCCCTTGGCACGCAGATCCTGATCGCGGTGCAGGTTTTTCCCGCGCCTCTTATCCTGCTGGTCACAGGCGTTTTCTATCTGTGGGTCTACGTGCGAGCATGCCGCGATCACGCTTCGCGACTGCCGCTTGAAAGCATGGCACGCATGCGGGAGGCGTCAGCCGAGGGATTGTGAAGCCCTGGCTTTTGTGGCAGCCGCTTCAAGCGCCGGCGCCGCGCGCCATTGCTTAGCGAGCGCAAAAGCGACGGAGAGCACGGTGAATCCTACCAGGGAGCGCGTAAGGATGGGATGCGCGATCAGAATCGCAGAGGCGAAACGCACCGCAAGTGACCAGCCGAGCGCGAGGGCAAAAAAACAACCTGCGCGGCGTAAGTTGCGCATGCCTACGGCGGAGACAAACACGCCGAAGGCCAATCCGGGAATCAGGTCGATGACGTAATGCTCTCCGGTGGACAGGGTTGCCAGACATGTTGCGCCGAAAAAGAGAAACGCTACTGCCTTCCAGATTCTGCCCGGCGCGAACATGAGAAATACCAAAGCGGTGCCAATGTGCAGGGATGGAAACGCGTTTGGCATGCCCGCCAAGCGCACGGCCTGCGGCGCAACGGCCGGCGGGTGCAACCACTGTTTACCGAATGCATAGATGGGCCCGCATGCAGGGACGATGGTGTAAAGCAGGGGTCCGGAAACGAGTTCCGCAACGTAAGCCAGAATGATGGAGCCGGAGCTGCGGCGGTTTCGAGTGAGGAGATACCAGGCAATCATCATGGGGACCATCGACTGATAGACGATCCAAAGGGGGATGTGCAGAGAGCCTTGCAACGGCCGGGCGATGGAGGCGACCTGGATGCCCAGCGATGAATCCAGGCGAAACAAGACGTGGTCGAACTTCCAGGGAAAGATGGAGCCTTCGCGGCTCATGAAGATGTTGAGGAATACCCCGTAGAAGAGATTAAGGATGAGCGCGAAAACGAGTTCAACCCGGGCTTTGTCTTTCTCGTCCTTAAGCATCCAGAGGACGGCAAGAAAAAGGGCGATGATGGCGAGGATGGGCGGGCTGAGAAAGACGTCGAATGCGCGCATGGGCCACCTTAGCGAGAGGAGCTAACCGAGGGAGTGGGCGAATCGGGCAATGGGATGATGCCGGGCTTGCGCGAAGAGGCGCGGGCGAAGAGATACCAAACCAACCATGCCAGTGCGGTGAGAAGATAAGTGACCGAGTGCAAGTCGAAGTGGTTCAACTGGAATTCAACCACTATATAAATGAGCGCCAGAGCCGAGAGCAGGATCTGGGACGAGGTTCGGGAGGCTCCCCAGAGGACGGCGGGTATGGCCAGGGACTGATCGAAGATCCAGCCGAAGGGCGCGACGAGAAGCGAAACGAGCAAGAGCAGGCTGCCGTGTTCGAGCCAGTCCCAACGATGGCGGCGAGGCCAGAAGTAAGCGACGGCCCAGATGCAGCCGAGGAATGCGGGCACAAAAGCGAGCCACTCAGCCGTGGGCCGGATGGAGTCGCGCAAGAGATCCGCGAAACAGGGAGTGAACTCGCGCGTGACGACGGAGGTGCGCATGTAATAGGCGTACTGGCTCCAGGCAGCTGGGTCGACCCATGCCATAACCAGGCTGCTGGCGGCCATGGCGGCTGCGCTGCCTGCCAGAATCCTATAGCTGCGGGTGAGCACGATCCAGAGCAGCAGGACGAGAACAAAAGGCAGAAAAAGATGCGGCTTGATGGAGCAGAGCCAGAGGGCCGCGCCGGCCGTAAAGGGGCGGGTTTTGTGCAGGCGCAGAAAGAGAGCCAGGCCGAAAAGAAGAAAGATGGAGGTCTGGCCCAGGATGACGCAGAAGAGTGCGGGAGGAAAACAATAGCCCAGCCATTCGCGATGGTTTGCAGGCGAACCAAGCAACTTCCAGAGAATGCGCACGGAGGCGACGAGCAGGCCGAGCATGAGCAGCGACCAGGGCAGCGCAGCCGTCATGGGGCTGACGTAGCCGAGAGGCAAAGCCAGAGGCAGAGCCCAGGGAGCATTGCGCATGTAATAGGATGCGCTGCCGGGAAATCCCGCGCCGTGCTCAATCTGATTAAGGGCCGCAGGGTCGTAGGGATTGCCGTGATGAACCAGTTGCTGGCCGGTGGCCCAGTAGACGATGAAGTCGCGGCGAGCGACAGTCTGGCGATCGAAAGGCAAGAGGCAGAGAAACAGAACGGTGTATAAAATCGCGAGGGCGTACGCGATGGCGGTCAAAGGCACACTGATGTCGTAATGCAGCTTCAACGATCGGCGCCTTTCTTTGTGCAATCAACGCGATTATAACCAGCGAAGAGAAACAAACTTTGCATTCCGCCCGGCGCGCATCCGGCGAGTAAATGGCGGGAGACTTTTCAAGCAGAGAGGTACGGCACACAGGTCATGGGTAATGGGTCGGTTTGAAAATTTTCCCTCTGGGGCTAAAGCCCGCATTTGTTCTGCTGGATTTATGTACGGGCTGAAGCCCGTACACTTCAAACAAACTCACTATCAGGTCATGAAGTTGCCGGGGCGGGGCTGGCTGCGCGACGGATGGACATGCGGCGGGCGCACAGATACCAAACGAGCCAGGCTGGGGCGGTCCAGAGATAGAGAGGCGAGATGACGGGGACGGCGCAGATTTCGATGTCCATGACGAAGATGGCGAGCGCGAGGACGGCGAGCAAGTTGCGGGAGGGCGTGGCGTAGGCGCCCTCGAGCAGTGCGGGGATGGCGAGACATTGATCGTAAAACCAGCAGTAGGGAGCGGCCACGAGAGAGACCAGCATGAGCAGACTGCCGTGGGTTTTCCAGTCCCAGGTGGTGCGGTGACGCCAGAAGTAGACGATCGCCCAGAGGCACGAGAGCGCGGCGGGCAGGTACTGAAGCCAGGTTGCATGGGGATCGACCCACTGACGGAGGGCGCTGGAGAGGCAGGGTATGAATTCGTTCGCGACGGCGGGCGAGCGCAAGAGGCGGATGTAATCGAGCCACGCGTGCGGGCCGATGAGGGACGCGATGGCGCTGGAAAATGCAAGAGCTGCGGCGGCGCCGGCCGCGACTTTCCAGGCGCGCGAGAAGATGATCCAGACCGCCAGAGCGGCGGCGAAGGGCAGAAAGAGATGCGGCTTGAGGGCACAGAGCCACAGAGAAGCTCCGGCGAGAAACGGCCGCGAGCCATGCCAGCGCAGGAAAAGAACCAGCCCGAGCAAAGCTAAGAGCGCAGTCTGGCCCATGGTGAGGCAGATGAGAGCCGGCGTGAAGGCTAGCGCGAGCCAGTGCAGATGATTCGAAGGAGATCCATACAATTGGCGGACGATGCGCACGGAGAGGAGCAGACAGGCGAGGAGAAGCAGGGACCAGAGGATTGCGGCCAACCGCAAATTGAGGAAACCGAGCGGGTAGGCGAGCGGCAACGCCCACGGAGGATTGCGCATGATGAGAACGGCGCGAACGTCCAGGCCTGCGGCGTGTTCCAGCGCGGAGATGGCATCGCGGTCGTAGGGATTGGCGTGGTGAATAAGCTGGCGGCCGGTGGCCCAGTAGGAAACGAAATCACGCGAGCCGGCCTGACTGCCCGGACCAGCCGACTTTCCCAAGACCTGAATCGCGAAGAAAAGGACGGCGAGGATGAGAGCGAGCGCGACATCCAGCACTACCGCAAACTCCGCCAGGTCGCGGTGTTCCTGCGCCAGGGGAGCATCTTGCTTACCAGCCATGGAGGCTATTCTACGGTACGACTTTACGGCATTTTCGGAAATACCGTGAACGCTTGAGAACCGTGGGTGTGGATTTTTCTTGAGGAAAAATCCACTCAGCAGCCGGGGCTTCGGTCTACACCATTTCCGAAAATGCAATGGGCGCCGAAACGGAGAACTGCGAGCCTGGGCGGATGCGATTGAACGGCGACAAACGGGCCGTGGAAGACGTGGAAAGAGGGCAGACGCCCGAAGCGACCGAGCAAGATTCTCATGACATTAAACGAAAGTAATGTATACGGCGTCTGTCTGTGGGAGGCATGGTTGTAAACAGGCGTATACACGAAGCGCAGCGAAATAGAAGCGAGATTTTTCCAGTCCATTGATTTTAAAGTGCAAGCTCACATTCCCGAGAATGGCACGCCAGATGCAATGAACAAGGTGCCCGGCTGAGGCTGGGGACAACGAATCGGAGAGGATATAAAATGAACAACCTGTTTCTGGCAATGTATGTGAAGCTTCAGAACCTGATGAACCGTGACGAAGGTCAGGATCTGGTCGAGTATGCCCTTCTCGTTTGCTTGATCGCTCTGGCCGCCATCACCGGCGTGAACAAGGTCGCCAGTGCGGTTACGACCGTCTTCTCGAACATCAGCAGCTCGCTGGCGTAAGTCCCGGCAGTACCACGTACCCTGCACCTCAGCGCTTAGCGGGAGGGTACAGGCTGGCATAGTGCCGGGCTGTACCCTTCCTGTTGAGTCCATCGCTCGAAGGATGAGCAACGAAGATGCAAGCAGATAGGAAGAGCCTGCGTTGTCGTCGAACCGAACTCGCCGACTCATGTGCTTTATTAACGACACGAGCCTCCGTGGAAATAGGGACGCCGGCTCGAGCCGGAGTATCGCTCGAACGGAGCAACAAAATGCGCGACACAATTCTGAACCTGTGCGTGAAGTTCCAGAGCCTGAAGAACGGCGAAGAAGGTCAGGATCTGGTGGAGTATGCATTGCTGGTCTGCCTGGTCGCACTTGTGTGCATTGCGGGCGTCAACAATGTCGCGGCGGCCGTGAACACCGTGTTCTCGAACATCAGCAGTTCGCTTGCGTAAACTCTGGGAAAGAGTTTCCGGCGCATGAACGCGCCCGGCGCCCCAGCATTTTTGTGGGGATGACGGGCTCGGACTTGTGCAGGGGTGGCAAGCGTTCTCTCCGCGGAGAGGGCGAACCATCCTGTCGATCGAAGCGAGTATCGAAACCGCGCGGAAGAGGCAATCGTCCAGGCTATTGTTTTGGTGTTCTCTTCCGTCGTCAATGAAAGACACGAGAGATCGTGGAAGCAGGGCACGAAGCACGCCTTACCCCGGCCGAGGCCGATCAATCACAGATAGGGGGTGCAGGGATGAACAACATACTTGCAACGGTGTACATACGATTCCATGACCTGATGAGAGACGAGCAAGGTCAGGACCTGGTGGAGTATGGGCTGATGTTGAGCCTGATTTGTCTGTCGCTGATTTCCGGTATAAGCGGCATCGCCACCGCGGTTGGCACCGTGTTTAGCGGCATCAGTTCGTCGCTTGCATAAATTGGAGCGAGATTTCTCACAGAGAAACGTTGCCAGATATATCGAATGAACGCAGCCCTGGACCGGGCTACGAAACTTGAAGAGATCGTGAACTCGAGAGAGGCTGGATGTGGGCGGAACCTCCGCAAGCATCCAGCCTTTCTTGCGTTTGATTCGGCAACGAGTTACTGCATTCGCGGCCCAGCTTTTTCTGCGATTTTTCAGGGATTTGCGCGGGGTTGTGCGCGACTGATTCATTGCCGAGTCAATCGAAGCACGATTCCAAGGTGACGAGAGGGGTTCGGGCGAGCGAATCTGGGGCTGGCGAGTACACGTCGATGCCGTAGAATCGCGGTGATCCTCGCATTTTTCGCGGAATTGCGCTGGAGCGAAACTGGGCCGACATGCTACTGCCTTCTGCAAATCAACCCAACCAGACGCTGCTGATTCTAGAGTGCGGCCTGACCGCCCTGACTGCAGCGACGGCGTTTGCGTGGCCGCGGATAGGCGCCAGGGTCTTCAACCTCATCGAGCGGAGCTTTGCGAAGCTGGCGCAGCGGAAGATGGCGGCGGTTGTGACGGTGGGCGTGAGCGTGATTTTGCTGCGCCTAGCGATTCTGCCCTTGTATCCGGTGCCACTGCCTTTCGTTCCCGACGACTTCAGTTTTCTGCTGGCGGCAGATACATTCGTTCATGGGCGGCTGGCGAATCCCACGCCTGCGATGTGGACGCACTTCGAAAGCATCCACATCACCATGCTGCCTACCTACCAGTCGATGTACTTTCCCGGCCAGGGACTGCTGCTGGCGGCGGGAAAGATTTTCTTCGGCAATCCCTGGATTGCTCTGCTCCTGATGAGTGGTTTGGCGTGCGCAGGGCTGACGTGGATGCTGCAGGCGTGGCTGCCGCCGAACTGGGCGCTGCTGGGCGGAGTGATTGCGGTGCTGCGCCTGGGCCTATTCTGCGACTGGATCAATACCTATCACACCGGCGGTTCACTGGCTGCGCTGGGTGGAGCGCTGGTGCTGGGAGGACTGCCGCGGCTGATGCGGACTGCGCGATTTCGCTACGGGCTCCTGATGGCCCTCGGAGTTGCGATACTGGGTCTGACTCGCCCTTACGAAGGTTTACTGCTCTGCCTGCCGGTCGTGGTGGTGCTCGGCCGCTGGGCATGGAAAGGTAAGCACCGGCCAGAGCCGATGGTGCTCGCGCGCCGCGCCGCGGTTCCGCTATTGCTCGTCGTCGCTGCCGGCGCCTGGCTGGCATTCTACGATTTCAAGGCCTTCGGGAGCCCGGCGACGCTTCCCTATACCGTCGACCGCCAAACCTACGCCATCGCTCCTTACTATATTTGGCAAAAGCCGCGCCCCGAGCCAGTCTACCGTCACGCGGCGATGCGGAGCTTTTACGAAAAAGGAGAGATGGGCTTTTACAAACAACTGCACTCGGCGAACGGCTTTGTGAAGTACACGTTGGAGAAGGCCGGATTTACGATCTTGTTCTACGCCGGCTTCACATTGCTCATTCCACTACTGATGGTGCGGCGGATCTTTCTGGATCGGCGCATCCGGTTGCTGGTTGTGAGCGTGCTGATCTTGACGGCGGGGTTGGTCATCGAAATCTTTCTGCTGCCGCATTATGTGGCGCCCTTCACCGCCGCTTTCTATGCCATCGGACTCCAGGCCATGCGCCACCTGCGCGTGTGGAAGCCCGAAGGCAAACCCGTCGGGCTCGCGCTGGTGCGGCTAACGGTGGTGTCGTGCTTTCTGCTGGCGGGATTGCGGCTATTCGCGCAACCGCTTCGCATCGCGCCTCCAGAGTGGCCGCCGAGCAACTGGAACTTCACCTGGTACGGCCCGGAGCACTTCGGCACGGAGCGAGCGCAGATCGAGGCACGTCTGGAACAATTACCGGTCGGGCAACTGGCCATCGTCCGTTATAGCCCGGACCA
The DNA here is from genome assembly GCA_963830785.1 of uncultured Acidobacteriota bacterium. GTDB lineage: Bacteria > Acidobacteriota > Terriglobia > Terriglobales > Acidobacteriaceae > Telmatobacter. Next base: position 960 of record CAWHNV010000072.1, on the reverse strand, counting down.
CAATCCGCTTGACGAGTGGGTGTACAACTCTGCTGACATCGATGGTTCCAAAGTCGTATGGGCGCGGGAGATGGATGCCGCAAACAATTTAGAATTGATGCATTACTACAAAGACCGGCAAGTTTGGCTGGTCGAGCCGGATGCGATACCGGCGAGAATTTCGCCGTATGCGAAGCAGGAGTCAAAACCATGATCAACGGCAAGCGAATTGCGGTTGTGATGCCGGCCTACAACGCCGAGAAGACGCTGGAACAGACCGTGCGCGAATTGTCGGACGTGGTGGACATCAAGATCCTGGTGGACGACTCCAGCAAGGACAAGACCGCGGAGCTTTCGCGCAAGCTGGGCGTGCAGACGTTCATCCACGACGCCAATTACGGATACGGGCGCAACCAGCAGACCTGCTATCGCGAAGCGCTGGCGGCGGGCGCGGACATCGTGGTGATGGTGCATCCCGATTACCAGTACACGCCGTTGCTGGTTCCGGCCATGGCGGGCATGGTGGCCAGCGGCGTCTACGACATGGTTCTGGCGTCGAGGATTCTGGGCGGCGGCGCACTGAAAGGCGGAATGCCGCTCTACAAGTACATTGCCAACCGGCTGCTGACGGCGTTTCAGAATCTGTTTCTGGGCGTGAAGCTGTCGGAGTACCACACCGGTTTCCGCGCATTTTCGCGCGAACTGCTGGAGACGCTGCCGCTGCTCGAAAATTCCGACGATTTCGTCTTCGACAACCAGATGATTGCGCAGGCGGTGATGTTCGGCTTCCGCATCGGCGAGATTTCGTGCCCGACGAAATACTTTGAAGAAGCGTCTTCCATCAACTTCAAGCGCAGCGTGAAGTATGGACTGGGCGTGCTGGCGACGACGTTGAGTTTTGTGGCGCACAAGGTGGGGATGCGCCGCGTGGCGCGCTATGGGCCAGGCGGAAAGAAGTTGCCGAGCAGCTACTATTTCGAG
>CAWHNV010000071.1:0-12111 GCA_963830785.1 uncultured Acidobacteriota bacterium | reverse complement strand
TGGGTGAGCGGGGCGGGTCAACGGGGCGGTCAGCGTTTTGAGCTTGCCGCTACTTCAAGGCTTGCGGCGCAATACCGAACCGGCGCAGCGCGTCCCACTGCTGATTCCAGCCGCGAACCACCCCATGGATCGACTGCGAGCCGAAATGCTTGATTGCCGGGCTGTTGCTGCCGAAGGTCAACGTAATGTTTGAGAACGGCACCGAATCGTTTCCTTCGCCCCCGGTCACACATACCTGCAGCGTCGAAGACGGCGGACTCGTCTCAAACGTCGCATTACTTCCATTTGCGGTCAGCAGGCTGACTGTGCCGTTCAACTGAAAGCCGCCAAATGTACCTGGGCTATACGTGGGGCATCCAGTCGTATTCCACGCAACCGTAATGCCGGTCAACCGGATGTGGTGCGTGTGCGCGCTCTGCCCACCTTGCGTAGGATCAGGTTCGCCCATCGAGGTCTTTCCATACCCCGACATCGTTAAGTCCGCCGAAAAATCTGCCACTCCCGACCATGCGTTGATGCTGAGCGTCCATTGCCCGTGCATCTCCCATGGACCGTTGGTCACGGTCGAAGGTGAATAGTCATTGAGCAGACCGCTGAATTGCACCGGGATCGGTTCCTGAGCAGCAGCGCTCGGGCCGGCACCCAGTGTGAGAAGTAAAAGCAGCACTGTCGCCGCGATCAACCAGATTCCTTTCATGAGAGACCTCCATTCTGGGGTGTGCGCTTCCCCCCGAAGCTGACCGGAATCAGCAGAAACTCTGCCATCGCTGTGCTTATTTGCCTCCGGCATCGCATTCGGGAGATTTCGCGCTTCAACGTACGAGTTCACAGTCGGGCATCCTTTCCGCGTGGTCAAGCAGCATTGCGCGGCAATGTAACTTGCGGCGAAATGCCGTCTTTTGCCGCGCCGAACCAGCCGGGGTAAAATCGGTTCACCCGCTGTCGAAGTCCCTTGTTCCATCAGGAAAAAGCGATGGCTGAACGCTCCCCCGGTACCGCACTCTCGAAGAGCCTCCCTGGAGGGCGACTCGACTCCTGGAAGGCAATCGCGACTTACCTCGACCGCGATATCGCCACTGTCCAGCGCTGGGAGAAGCGGGAGGGCATGCCCGTACATCGGCATCTGCACAACAAGCGCGGTTCAGTCTACGCGGTGGCTGAGGAACTGGACGTCTGGAGGGAGAGCCGCAAGTCTCTCCCTTCCGACGAGAAAAACCGCGACGATGAGAAAAACGGAGTCTCGATCGGCGCGTCCATGCCTGGCGCGGCGCATGGAGTCCATCGTCGAAGCAGATCGAGCTTGGTGTTGGCGATACTTGCGGCGGCAGTAGCAGCAATAGCAGTTGCCGGCGGCTTTCTGTGGCTCGAAAGGACGGATCGCCTCTGGCGCAACCCGATCGAAGGAGCACGCTTTGAGACGGTGACCGACTGGGGCGGGCTTGAGCAAGCGGCGGCCATCTCGCGCGACGGCCAGTTCATCGCCTTTCTCTCAGACCGCGATGGGCACATGGACGTGTGGGTAACGCAGGTCGGTTCAGGGCAGTTTCACAACTTGACCCACGGCACTGCGGCGGAACTGGTGAATCCGTCCATCCGCACATTAGGCTTCTCGCCCGACGGTTCGCTTGTGACCTATTGGATACGCAAGCCAGACCCCTTGCACCACCAAACGGACATCAGTATCTGGGCGGTACCGACGCTGGGAGGCGAACCACGACCTTACCTTGAAGGTGCAGCTGAATACGATTGGTCGAAGGATGGTCAACGACTCGTCTATCACTCCCCAGGCGAGGGTGATCCATTGTTTATTTCGAGCGGCAGCGCGCCTTCGCCCGCGCAAGCGATTTTCACCGCGCCAGCCGGACTACACTCCCACTTTCCTCTCTGGTCACCAGATCAGAGATCGATCTACTTTGTTCACGGCTCATTGCCCGACACGTTAGACATCTGGCGTATCGCCGCAGCGGGCGGTGTTCCGGAGCGCATTACCGAACACAACACGCAAGTCAGCTATCCGGTGTTTTTGGATCCGCGCACTTTCTTGTACCTCGCGACCGATTCCGACGGCTCGGGGCCTTGGCTCTACGGCGAAGATGTGGCGCACCGGATTCCACATCGCCTGAGCACAGGCGTCGATCGGTATACGTCTCTCGCGGCCAGCGCCGACGGCCGCCGACTCGTCGTTACGCTCGCAACTCCGAAAACGAGCCTGTGGCAATTACACATTGATACCCCCGGGGCAAAGCCCTCGGCCCCCAGCCCAATCACGCTGACCACCGGCAGCGGCTTCCGACCGCGACTAGGCACGAATTTTCTTCTTTATGTTTCGGGGAGCGGTGCAAGCGAAAGTATTTGGAAGTTGGCCAATGGGGTGACGACGGAGCTGTGGAGCGGCCGGGGCGCCAAGATCATTGGCGGCCCGGCCATTTCTGGCGACGGCCATTCCGTCGCGTTTTCAACTCGCCAAAACGGGCGCTCGCTGCTGTACGTAATCGAGTCGGATGGCGCGAATCCTCGCATCGTGACCGACTCGCTTGACCTGCAAGGGGACCCAGCCTGGGAACCTGACGGACAAGCGGTGATCACCGCGGCTGTGGATCATGGGGCACCCCGTCTCTTTCGGGCACCGCTTAGTGGTGGTCCTCCTGTGTCCTTTGTTTCTGAGGACGCCTCAGATCCGGCATGGGCGCCCGATGGCAGTTTCGTGCTCTTTTCTGGACCGGATATAGGCACTACGTTTTCTGTGAAAGCAGTGAGGCCCGATGGGTCGACGATTGCCCTGCCGCGTCTGACGCTCACGCGCGGCTCCCGGCATTTGGCTTTTTTGTCGGGCGGCCGAACGATGGTTGTCCTTCGAGGAGAGCTTCAGCACAAGAATCTCTGGCTGATCAACCTCGAGACTGGAGCTGAGCTGCAATTGACTGACCTGCCATCCGATTTCGACGTCCGCGACTTCGATGTTTCGCCCGACGGCCGTGAAGTTGTGTTGGAGCGCATCCAGGATCGCTCCGAAGTGGTGTCGATCGATCTGGTGCGGCGCTGACTTGGAGGGGGCCTTTCACTGCGGACGAAGCTCGTTCGGTTTATCTGCCGATTGGACGTTTGATGGTCGCCCAGAAAGCTCAGCCACCGACAGAAGCCCTGAGGCCGAGTCACTCATCGACGCTGCGGCGGGGCACAGATGGCCGTTCTGAGCATATCGCCGATTCGGAACCCATTTTCGGGTAATGTCAGGGTGAGGGGATCCAGGCGGAGCCCGCCATACGCATTGCGGTGGCGTAATCGTAACGATGGAAGAATCTTTTGCTTGGGCGCAAAGGATAGGCGCAACGAAGAACGCAAGCAACAACACAATTGCAGCCTTGCGCATCCAGCACCTCGACTGGAGCAAATAATGAGCATCGCGCGGGAAAGCCGTCCTCCCGGAACGCTGTGCCGGTTAGGCCTCGTGCGGCGGAAGGCTAATCAGGACGAGTCTCGGGGAAGCGGTGCTCTCGAATAAGCAGAATTCTATACCAGGACGCCGGTCACCAAGGCGACTGCAGATTAGCAAGCAGTGTTGGGCAAACCGGACGGAACTCGAAAATCGGGGTTCTGTACGGATTGCCGATAATACGCTCGATGCTCGGCGCAGGCCATCCACACGGATAAGCGCGTGACACAGTCCACAAAGTAGGCGCACGATCTCCGCGAAACTTTGAGACGATTCAGGCCCTCAATTCAAACCGCACTTCTATCGCCCCGGGCCTGGCGGTCCAATGCTGCGCGGGGATCCCGGGGGAACCGATTATCCCAAGCGGTGACCCCGTGTAATCGCACAAGGGTGGGGAAGCAGCGCAGAATAAATCCAAAGCGCGGCTGGTATGCCGTTCTCAGTTTCATTAGCTGATCAAGCGCGACGTGGGGGCTGATGCGCTGCTGAAAGAAGGCCACCGCCTCGGCGAGTTGCGCCGGGCGACCGCGGTAGCAGTAGTAGCAGTTGTGAATCGAGCGCTTCAGGGTCTCCATTGCGTACTTCGTAGCACCGCGAGTAAACGGATACGCAAAGGCCGCGAAGAGCAACTGACTGAACAAGGAGAAGAACGCCTTGGCAACGTCAAGCCGGCGGATGGGCAGCAGTGGAACCTGAGTGAGGAAATCCTCACCCCAAATCGTGACGCCCGATCCAACGATACTGGGAACCGCCACGCGATCCACAAATCGTGCCTGCACGGCGGAGATATCGAGAATGCGCGCCGGATCTCCAGAAAGCAAATCACCCCGCGTGCAAACGAAGAATGACCGAACGTTCGCCGTGATGCGGTCGGCAATTCCGTCCAACGCTCCACGCTCGTACGGGTAGTGCTTTGCAGCGCCGGAGCTTGCTTCAAGTTGCGAGATCGTGGCCCGCAAGCTCAACTTGTCTTTTCCCGTCGCGCTGTCGGCAACGACGATCAGGAGATCCACATCGGAGATTCCGGGAGTGTAGCTACCCGTGGCCGCGCTGCCGAACAGCACCACGCTAACGACTCCGCGATTCGGGCTCGAGCAGACGGAAACGACCGAAGAGACATACCGATCAACAACTGGAGTCAGGAGAGGCACGCGCGGAGTATACCGATCCATCATGCCCTTCGCAAAGTACCCAGCAAACAAAGGGCCTGCCATAGCCGCGAACTGCATTTTGATCGCCATATCGTAGATCGGCGGCCTCGCGCATTCCGGCCGTGTCCGCCCATCCTTCCCCTACTCGATTCCGGGCGAGCGGAGGCGAAGAACGGTCAAAGGGAAGTATCGGCGACAATACGACCGGAACTTGGAAACGCGAAACTGCGTCAGCCTTTAATGACCGTGCTCTCGCCAGCAGAGATTTAGCTCCTGTTTCACCCGTCGTTCGGCGATCGCTAATTCTCCGATGGCCGCTCGACGTGATCGACAACGAGTACGTCCACGGGCGCTTTCGTTTGCACCAGCTTTAGGCCGAGTTGCTCTTGGAGTGCGGTAAACAGGTCCGGGGGCGCATCGGGATCGCTCGTCTGAGATCCGTCCGGTGTCCACCTGAGCGTGATGTCGTAATTGCCCGTGAGGCTGGTCCTGTCGATGACGATGCGGCCTGCTGCATCGGATAGGCCCTCCAGAAATCGCCCTCCGATTCGACTTGCCCGCACGCCGATGAATCCCCGATTCGTCCCCATTCCATCCAGATTCCCGGGTTCGCGCGATTCCTTCAGCTTGATGCCGCCTTTGGCGACGACCAGCGCGTAGACCGGCAGCTCTCTCGTTTCGTGGTGAAGCTTCAGCTTGAAACGGTCCGCCAGCAACGGACGCAGCATCAGCGCGGCCTGCTCGCGCTGCTGCTGTCCAGAAAGCTCCTGAAAGGCGGCGGCATCGTCCTCATCCATCTTGGCTTCCACATCGAATCGTTCGGAGCCTGCCCATCCCGGCAGCCCCAAAAGCTGGCCGGGGCACCTGAGGCCGTACGCGAAATAGATCAGTTCGGCTACCGGGACATTTCTTGCCGAATAACCATAGGGGGCCGGTCCTCCTTGCCAGGAACCGTAACCGGATTTGTCTGGCCTTATCGCGACAACCGAAAAGGCCGGGATTTTGCCGCCCGAATCCTGCGCGGCTGGTGTGCCTGCCTGCCCAAACACAGGCATTGCGAGCGCGATCAAGCCAAACGCAAGCGGCGGTACTCTTCGGTGAAAACACAATATGTGCACGACACGTTGAGCGATCATCACAATCATTCCTTCAATTTTCCGTTGGCTTGCCCGCCGGTGCCATCGGCACCCATCAACGCTCCCACGACCGCTCCGAATCTACAACTTTACGGCACGGTTGTCTGTGATAAGGGTTTCATTTCCGGGACAGAAATGGGCAGGAATTCCTTGGATACCGGTCGGATCACCGCCTATGGAGAAGTTTGGCGGCCGGGTCTGGCCTGGGTGATCCGGCTGACGCGAAACTTCTCCATAGCCGACCATTCTTCAATCAATCAGGGAATCAATGCCGGCACAGAGCTAAGTGTGCGAAAACGGCTCCTTTTCAAGGATTGATCCGAGGAGTGGCAGGACTTCGGCCATTTCCAGGTGACACGCAATCATTCGTGCGTTAGGATTCCATCGCACCCTTCATCGAAAGGACCCCCGCATCAGGCCTTGAGGAGGAACATGACTTCGAGCAGCAACCCTGGCAGAGTCGCCGGATTCCTCTATCTGCTCCTCGGATTCTCAGTGTTCCGGCCGATTTATGTGGAGGGTGCGCTGATCGTGCGCAACAGTGCATCCGCAACGGCGCACAACATCGCCACCCATGAGTCACTTTTTCGGTTTGGTATCGTGTGCGACCTTCTCGCCGGTCTGTCCTGCCTTGTCGTCGCGCTCGCACTTTACCGGGTGCTCAAACAAGTGGACCTTAGCCTCGCCATTCTCATGGTGCTCCTCGGCGGATGCATGCCTCTTGCGATTGATTTTCTCAACTCGTTGAACGATATTTCCGCGCTTCTGCTCGTGCGTGGCGACGGTCTCCAGTCGGCATTCAATCAGCCGCAGCTGGCTGCGCTCGCAACCCTGTTTCTCCGCATACACGAGTATGGCTATGTGATCAACGAGATTTTCGCAGGCCTGTGGCTGCTCCCATTTGGCATCCTGGTATTCCGATCGGTTTTTATTCCCCGCCTCATCGGAGTTGCGCTGTTGATCAACGGCTGTGCCTATTTGACCATTGCCTTCACCGGCCTTCTTGCTCCGAACTTTGTCGATCGCGTTACCCGAGTCGCTTCCCCTGCCTTCCTCGGTGAGGCCGCAATCATGCTTTGGCTCATGATCAAAGGCGCCCGGCCCCAGCCGCAGCCTGTCCCTGCCATCTCATCAACCGCACTGACCGAGCGCCACTCATCGCGCACATGATAAAAACCTGCAATTCGCGTTGCGGTCGCGAAAGCCGCCTTCTCGGAAAGTGGCACACTGCAGTTTCATGATTGCTCCTGAATTACCGCCCGCCCTTCCCCTACTCGATTCGGGCGAGCGGAGGCGAAGAACGGTCAAAGGGAAGGATCGGCGACAATCTTACCGCGACGCAGAAGGGGCCTGTTAAGCCATACTCGATCGGCCCATTGGCATGTTAGCGACCGATCCATAGCCGAGTTCAAGTGGCCTGCGCTTCGCCTTGTCAGTGAGGCCCACGATAGGATTCCCGTGCCCGCGTAGAGGCAGGTTTGAATCTGACTGCGCCCGGCGCCGGCCTGACAGAATGAATCACTTTCCGCACCGCAAGACTCTTCATTGCCCCGGTTTTCGTGCAAATCGCGCGTAAGTCTTCGATCAGATACATGCATCAGGAGATAACGAACGCATGGCCCGTTGCTGCGACGCGATAAGGCCTGACGCAGTGTTTGCGCGGGGAGTTGGGTTCAGGACAAGGCAAAAAACAAGCCGCCCCATGTGGGGCGGCTTAGTGGAACAGCAGAAGCGTCTTCAGCGTCCGCTGGTTAGCGGCTGCTGAGACGCCGACGTGCTACACCGGCCAGAGCGAGCAGTCCAGTGCCAAACAGCAGCAAGCTTCCGGGCTCCGGTGTCACCACGGGGGTTGTATTCACGACGCTGACGTCGTCCAGCTGAAAATAGCCGACATCATTCCCGAAGGTCAGGTCCAGAGTGGAGGTCGCAGATGTCGCGTCCACGGTGCCTGTGTATTCGGTGTAGCCCTCAGCGTCGATATCGGACTCATCCACCAGCGTGATCCCGCCAAAGGTGGCCTCCAGTTCATTGCCGTACGGATCGATCGGCGTTGTATCCTGGGCCACATAAAAGGTGATCGTGTACTGGTCCCCAGAGGTAGTGGCTATGCTCTGCGCGAGAGTGGTGGCGTTGGCGTCGAGGTCGCCGAAGAAGGCCTGATACGACCCGTCGAGCGGAATGGTTCCGTCGTACGGGTCGACGCCCTCGACGCCGTATAGGTTATTCAGTTCCCCCGGGACGTCGTTGCCGGAGAGGGTCCATGATGTAAAGTCCCCGGTTTCGAAGCCGCAGTTGGTGACCAGGTTGCCTGCCACCGCAGCGCAGTCGGTACTCGCTTTGCTCTGCATGGCGCCGAAAAAGAGGCAAGAGACGATGCACGAAAAAGCTATATGTTTCTTCATGGTGTCCTCCTATGGATGATTGAAAGCAAGTTCGCGCAAACTGCGAAACCATTTGCAAAGGCCTCTAAGGCGGCGTCGGCCAGTTCATCACCAGGTTGTATGCGTTCACCGATCCGATTCCGGTGGGGAAGTCCCAACCGACGTTGGTGAGGTATGCGGGCTCGCTGGCTGTGTTTGAAGTGGAGAGGATTCCGTAGGTACCACTGGGGCGGTAGCAATCGGTTAAGACACCCGACCGGGCTTTGCAGACAGCGTCATTGTCGCCCTCGGTGATGTCATAAAAGATGCAGGAGTTGCTGGTCTTGTCGACAGTGGTGGAGTTGCAGGCGGAATTGCCGGATGACCCGTACTCGGTATTGGCCAGCGCGTAATAGACGGTGTTGGGGTTTCCCCAGCGGCTGCCAGTGTTTTGATTGACCAGCGCCTGGATGCCGGCCATGATGGGGGACGAGACGGAGGTGCCGCCGAATCCGGCCCAGGTGCTGGGCGCGCCGGTGCAGGTAAAGCCACCGCCAACTTCCGGAGCGGTGTTGGGGTCGGACCAGCAGACAACGTAGTAGGCATCCCAGAAGCCGTTGGAGGCGAACAGAGCGACATCGGGAATATCTCGGACGCCGTCGGCGGGATTGCCGAACAGGCCGCTTTGGAAGGCCGGCTTGGCGTAGCCCGCGCAGGTCCCGCTGACCTTACCTGAGGAACTCGAGGTGCCGGTGGCACATCCGCTGGGGCCGCCGCTGCCGCCGATCGCGTTCAACAGGAAATTGAGTTCCCCGCTAGAGCTGGTCACCGCGGAGTTGTTGCACAGCCCAAGTGGAGTGATCCCCAGGTAAGCAGAAACAAGCCCTCCGGCGCAGGAGTTGTTCCATGGGATTTCCTGGATGTAGGACAGCGCTGAGGAGTAGGTGTTGCTGTTGGTTGCGCTCCAGTAAGTGGAGGGGTTCACACCGTCCGCGGTATAGCCGAAGTCGAGACCGCCGACGGAGACGTTGTAGGGCGTGGAGGTAAATCCGCTGACGGTGATGCCGTGGGTCGACACGCTGCCGTCGTCGGAGCTGGCGGCGTCCTCGTCGCCGGAGGAGACGAAGATGGAGACGCCTTCCGCGACCCCCTGCTGATAGGCGTCGTAATAAGCCAAGTTGGCGGCGGCTCCGTTATCAGGCTCGGATTCGCCATAGCTGATGCTGACCACTGAAGGCAGGCTGCCGGCCGGGCCGTTGAGTGTGTTTTCCAGGGCGATCAGGCCGCCGAAGGTCGTGGTGTCGGTGCAGGCTGCGAGGATGATGGCCGCGTTTGGCGCTGCTGCCGAGGCCCATTCGACATCGATGGCGGCTTCGCCGTCGTCACCGTAGCCTGGGTCGGTGGATGCGCCCTGGAAGCCGGGGTTGGTGCAGGTGATGGCGCCGGTCGGGCTGACTTGGGAAAGGGTACCGTAGGGATAGGGCCGGGTCAGGCCGAAGGTCTTGCGGAAGACGGTCCAGTCGCCGGTCGAATAGAGGTAGGTGTCCTCGACCACCATGATGGACTGGCCTTTGCCGGTGATGCCTGCGGCGAAGAGGGGGGCGAGGTTGTAGATGGTGGCGATGTCGCCGGCAACGAGTGCGTGGAATGTGCCGTTCGAGTTGGTGTAGGTGTAGTCCGGGTGCTTCTTGGCGATGGATTGGTTCTTGGGATAGAAGTTATGCAGCGAGACGATTCCGGCGACGGCTGGCGCCAGCGCGGCGGGAATCTGGGGGTCGGTCATATTGGCGAAGTGGGCCACGCCGTTGACGGAAAGATTGTGAATCTCGGTGTGGAAGGCACTAAGCACCTGACCGGCAGTGCCGCTGAAGTCGATCACCAGTCCGGTCGGGGCGACGCCGTTGACGGTAAAGCCATGCTGCCCCAGCCATGCGGTTACGGCACCGACGTCCGCGGTTGCGACACCAAAGTCCGCGGCGAATTGTTGCGGGGTAAGCCACTTGTGATAGTTCGGCGACTGCGCGTCGCTCAGCTCTGCGATGTATTGTTCCAGGGCCGCCTCCGAGTCCGGAGATCGCTTCAACTGGAGTTGCATGTGAGCCAACGGAAAGTCGTCTGCTACTATGCCGCGATCGTTCGCCGCATTGGCCTCTGGGCGAACGTTGCCAGCCAATATTACTCGTTGTGTATCATCTACTGGCCCGGTGATGAGCGGGTTACCGGTTTGGGCAGGCGCAACCGCTGCAAAAGCCAAAGCAAAGGTCAGCGGCGACAGCGCACGGAGAACTATCCTAAAGGTCATTGACGGTACCTCCGGGGAACGTTCTCGAAACGCACTTGCAATTAAAGCACCGAAAACTGATCTCAATAAATCAACCGATTACAGTCCCTCGGCCAAGTGATCGCGCAAACTCTTGCACATTAAATGGATGGAAAGTGGAGATACGATTCCACCCGAAGCAATTTTGAGCGCACCGGGAATGAGCTACCAGAAACTATAGGAAATCCAAAGTCTCATTAAATCAATCCATTACGATTCCTCAGCCAAGTGATCCGCGCAAATGATCGCGCAGACTCTTGCATATTCAAGGGAAAGTGGAGATAAATTTCCACTTGAAGCAGCAGGATCTGAGCGCCGGGGACGATAAATCATCGATCAGAGAAATGCATCAGGAAATAACAAAATCGTGGATTGTCGCTGCGACGCAACGAGACCCGAGTCGGTCCTTGCGCGACTGGTTAGAATCCGGTAACGGCTAGAACCCGCGCTGTCGTTAGCACATAAAATGTCCGGTGTTTTTAGCAAGTGAAGTGTCCGCAAAGCGAGCGGCAAGGATAGATCCATGCGAGGGAGCATGGAGACTTATCCGAGGACCGCGGCGGAGCAGAAAGGGCACCGGCTTATACAGCCCGCTCCACCAATCTCGCCGCGAACAGCCGATCGTCCAAGCGCGCTGCCGGTATGGCTGCAAAAATCTGTTCCGAGGATGAACGGAGGCAGCGTAGAATTCTCACACGAGCGGCGCCATGCCCGCCGGTTCCGATGCTGCCTGGCAATTCCCCTAGCCCGAGGCTGAGCGCATGGATCGTCCTGGCCATGCTCGCGATGATCGCGGTTCCGGCGGGCATCACCCTTCACACCGTGCATGTTGCCGCGGTTGCGCAAATCCCCAGTCCTAACCCCACGCCGCATGGCTACAGTTGGAGCCTGCTTTTGTTTGTGGTCCCCGTTGTAGTAATCGGAGGTTGGTTTCTGCCCAGCGAACGGGTTCGGCTTCCGCAGCGCGCCTTCTGGCGGACGCTCTGGATTCTGGTGCCTATCGGGTGCGCTCTCGACTTCTTCTTTGCTAACCGCTTTTTCGTCTATCCCAATGCCGGAGCAACGCTGGGGATCGGCGCTCCGGCCATAGGCGGCAATGTTCCCCTGGAGGAATATATCTTTTATTTCACAGGATTCCTTGCGGTCCTTCTGATCTATGTGTGGCTGGGCGAATATTGGCTGGCGGCATATAACGTGCCTGACTACTCCGGCGAAGCCAGACAGATTCACCGCTTGCTCAAATTTCACCCCGCTTCGCTGCTGGTCGGGCTGGCGTTGATCGCGGTGGCCGTTCTGTATAAGAAACTGCGCTCCCCGTTCCCGGAGGGATTCCCAGGTTACTTTACCGTGCTTGTGATCGGCGTCATGGTTCCTTCTGCCAGCCTTTTCCCTATCGCGCGCAGGTTCATTAATTGGCGGGCTCTCAGTCTAACCATCTTCATGATCCTGCTGATCAGTATGTTTTGGGAGGCAACCTTGGCTGTGCCGTATGGCTGGTGGGGATACCAGCAGCGAGAGATGGTGGGCCTGTTCATAGGGGCATGGGCGGGATTGCCAGTTGAGGCGGTCACGGTGTGGATCGCAGTCACTTATGGGACCACAATCGTTTATGAAATTGTCAAGGTTTGGCAGGCCTCTGGCAAGCCAGCCCGAAATGCATTTCTTGGAAGCGCAAACGCCGAAACCCATTAAGATACGGGCGATCCTCCGT
>CAWHNV010000070.1:0-92024 GCA_963830785.1 uncultured Acidobacteriota bacterium | reverse complement strand
TCGGTCTGGTCGGTAGTGGTCAGGCCCGCGTAGTTGCCCCACATGCTGCTGTAAGAGTAGCTGAACATGCCGCCGATGCCATGCGTCGGGGCCACGGTCAGCCTCAACTCCAGGCCGTCGTAGTTGCGGATCGCCTTGGGATTGGCGGGGCAGCTTGGGCAGGTGCCAAAAGCAGCGCCCGCGCCGTAGTCCTTTGTGTCGCTGAAAGCCCACCCGGGCACGCCAAACGCCTGACCGAGTGAAGCCAGATAAGTGGCATAGTCATCAATGTTGTCGTTGACGCCCTCGCCGGGGTTGACAACTGTGTAGGTTTCGCCCCATACCTTGTCGGAAAGCGATGCATCTTCGAGGATATGGTCGAGACGGCGGCGGTCGTAGCGGGCTTCGAACGCCCAGTCACGCGAGATTTGGTAGTCGAAACCGACGACGTACTCATGCTGGCGATACGGCTTCACGTTGGGCGCAACCGGCTCCCACGGGCGTTCGTTGACGTTCTCAATCAAACTAACGCCTGTTCCCTTGTCTGTAAGGGATGTGGGCACTTTGCTGTTGGCGAAGTTCGCTTGCGTGGTCGGCAAGCCATTCGGGCATGCGCGTCCGGCCACGAAGGCTAGATCGATGTCGGAGTTACTGTACCCTGCGGCTGTCCCGTCGGGGCCCAGAGCATAGCTGCACTGCTCAAAGGCCTGCGCGCCCCACGAGGTCTGGGCCAGCAAGAGTTTCATAACGTCGGTGACCGCGCCATAGCTGCCGAAGATCTTATACTTGCCCCTGCGGCTTGGATCCCATGCCGCTCCCAGGCGAGGCTCGACCTTGTCGCTCCACGGGAAGTTAATCGTGCTCACGTTGACTCCACCGGGAGCCGGAAGGGTTTCCCTCTCGATGCGGAGGCCCACATCGAGGGTCAAGCCCTTGCCGATGTTCCAGGAATCCTGAACATAGAGCGCGTGGTTCCAATCGCTCGCCGGCGTGGCCTGGCCCTTCGAGTTGAGCAGGATCGTTGAAAAGTCTTGAACAACTATGTAGCCGTACTTGCCGGTACATGGATAAACGGTAGTGGAAAGGGTGGGCGGCGGTGGATTAGGGTTCGTAACGGTATTGGTGTACTGATACTCGTCCCCGAGCAAGGTGCAATTAGCGACACCTGTTGAGGTGCCGGGGGCGTGACTGGCCGGAGGTCCAAGGTAAAGGAACGCCTGGGGTACGTTTCCGTTCTGATCGATCACATTGACCAGGTGGTTGAGCTGGTAGCCGAACTTGAAGTTGTGCGTGCCCCACCAGCCGCCTTTGTAGAAAGCAAAATCCTGGTTGAGTTGATAATGCTTATTGGCGTTGAACTGCGTATAGGTGCTGTTATAGGCCACGGTGGTGGTGCCGGTATTCTGCTGCAAATTGGCCGGAAGAGGGGCTCCAGTATAGTCGACCTGGCCTACGCTATCGGTGTTCCACACCAGGTTAGGTGTTCCGGTCGGCCAGCCAAAGTCGTGATAGTTGTCGAAGAAGTAGCCGTATCGAGTGGTTGAAATAAGATGCTGGGTGATAGTAATATCCGCGCCTACGTTGTACGTTGCGTTCGGAGCGGACCATCCCAGCCCGTGCGAGTAGAGCGACAGAGGGCTCAAAATCGCGGTGTTCAAATAGGAACTTTCCGGGCCAACTGGATCGCCAATTGGGAAACTGTCGCCAGCCTCGCGCCCATACTGGTAAAGCCACGACCCGTACACGCGAATCTTCTGCGACAGAGCGGCGTCAATGCGTCCGTAACCGTAATAGGTCTGCTTGTCTTGCGTGAAGTATTGGTTACCGGCGTTGCCGTCGTTGGCGCCAAAGTTCACCGTTCTGGCTACTGCATTGTACAAGGGGTTGAATCCCGCAACGAACCATAACTTATCCTTGTAGATCGGTCCGCCCACCAGCACGCCCGGCTGCAGATCTCGGAAGTGGGCCTTTTGCGCCTGGTAATTCTGAACGTCCGGATCGGATATTGCTGTGCCTGTCGAAGTCGGATCGAAGCGCAGGTAGGGGTTGGCTGGGTTCGCGTCCGTTCCAGAAGATTCGTAGGACGAGAACAGTGAGCCATGGAACTGGTTGCCGCCCTTCTTCAAAATCACGTTGACCACGCCGCCCAGCGCGCCGCCGTATTCGGCGGAGATACCTGAGGTCTTCATCTGCACTTCGTCGATGAAGTCCATGGGAACGTTGGCGTTGGAGTAGCCGCCTGAGATGTTTTCCGTATCCTGGCCTTCTACCAGGTAGCTCGACTCGGAGTCGGCCGCGCCGCCGATGGAGTAGCCGAACTGCTGGCCGTTGCCGCTCGAGCCCGGCATCGATCCGCCGGTGCCGCCGAATCCCATGCCATTGACAGTCATGCCTGCAAGGGGCTCGTTGCGCGCCATGGGGGCATATTGAATCACCGACTGATAGGTGATGCCCGTGGGTGCGTTTTGCAGCGTCTGGCTGTTGAGGTTGGTCATATTCTCGGTTGTGGTGGTGTCAATGACCGGAGCCGCGCCGGTGACCTCTACGGTCGTCGCCGTCGCGCCTACCTTGAGAATCAGATCGACGGTCGGCAAGTGGCCGACTTCGATTTCCAGTCCCTCGCGTTTGGAGGTCTCGAATCCCTCAGCCTTCACGACGACGGTGTATGTGCCGGGAGGGAGATTGGCAAAGCGGTAGTAGCCGCTCGCATCCGTCACAAGTTCCTTGCTGCCGATGAGCGTGGTGCCCGTGATGGTGACGCGGGCCTTGGGCACGACGGCACCGGACGGATCCTTGACCGTGCCTTGAATGCCGCCGGTAACTTCCTGGCAATAGGCGGAAGGTTGCTGCGTTGTGAGCACAAACCCCAGTGCAAACGCAACCGCGAACACGAGAGCAATGCCTTGTAAACGGAAAAAACGCATTAGAACTCCTCCAAATCATCTTTTCTCTGTACCGGAAGGGTCCGAGGAGGAACCCTCACGATGCAGGTTGTGCGCTTTCGGAGGCTCGATGGGGAGGGCAAGTCCGATCCCGCTAGTTGTTTCAAATCAACAGCTGTACTGAAATCTACAAACCAATAAGGTCGTTATCATCCAGGCGAGTGCAAGCGCGTTGGAGTTGACCCTGAATCCCGGTGCGAGTGAACTTATTGGCAATCTTGATGCGACGCCCCGCCAAAACAGTACACCTCCCACCGATGCCTCTGCCCATTCAATGCACGATTCGTGCCATTCTGTGGGGCCCCAGAGTCTGATGGTTTTTAACAGAAAATAAAAGAGTTATTCATATATGAATTGCGGAGTTATTCTATGCGAAATATGAAATCTCATACAACATAGAGTTGATATTCCCAAAATTGGACGTTTCCTGCAGATTTTGAGACGGTTAACCTTTCGGCTGGCTTCGGCCCGAACGGCGGTTTTGCGGTATTCTCCTCTCCATGCAAGTGACACTAACCCACATCGGCTCCCGGGCGGGTGCGAAGGACGGATACGAGGGCTTGATCAACGACTATCTCAAACGATGCAATGGAGTTATGCGGTGCGGCACGGAGGCTTTCCGCAGCGAAGGCGCATTCCTGGAGTGGCTGGGCAAACAGAAAGGCAGGACAGAGGCGGTAGTGCTGATGATGGATGCGCGCGGCCGGCAGATGACCTCTGAGTTGCTGGCCGAGTGGCTGGGAAGACGGCGCGATGAGGGGCTGCAGCACGTGGTTTTTGCCATCGGGCCGGCCGATGGATGGTCAGCAGAAGCGCTGGCCGAGGGCAAACGCCGCGGCGGCCTGCTCTCTCTGGGATCGATGACGCTGGCTCACCAGTTGGCGCGCCTGGTTGTGGCCGAGCAGCTCTACCGGGCCTGTACAATTCTCACTGGCCATCCGTACCACCGGGGGACAAGTTGACAGTTATCAGTTGCCAGTCGTCAGCGGTCGAACCTGGAGCTGGCTTCTGACAACGGGCAACTGTGAACTGACGACCTATCATTATGAACTCTGAAGCAAACAGCCGGCGGGGACTGATTCTGATCAACACCGGCCCCGGCAAGGGCAAGACCACCGCGGCGCTGGGCACCGCTCTGCGCGCCGCTGGGCTGCGGCATGAAGGTGCTGATGCTGCAGTTCATCAAGGGGTCGTGGCACTACGGCGAGCTGGACGCGGTGGCGGTCTTCGGCGCGAACTTCGTCCTGAAGCAGATGGGGCGCGGTTTCGTGAAGATCGGCGGCGCTGAGACCGATCCTGAAGACGTTCGCCTGGTCGAGGCGGCGTGGGCCGAGGCGCGCGCGGCCATCGACTCCGGCGAATGGGACCTGGTGATTCTCGACGAGATCAACTACGCCATCAGCTACAAGATGCTGGACCCGGAGCTGGTGGCCGAGGCGCTGCGCTCGAAGCCGGAGATGGTGCACGTGATCCTGACCGGGCGCAACGCGCACCCGCTGCTGGTGGAGCTGGCCGATACCGTGACCGAGATGCGCGAGGTGAAGCACGCCTACCAGAAAGGCATCCTGGCGCAGCGCGGTATTGAGTACTAGCGCTTGTCCTTTACTTTGGCGCGCAACGAGCCGGCGCGGGAGGCAATCATGACCGAGAGTACGCATCATCGCTGGAGCGAGATCGCGCCGGAGCAGATGAATCCGCTGGTGACGCGACAGTTTGTGGTGGGCACCAACACCATGCTGGCGCGGATCGTGCTCAAGAAGGGCGCGCACGTGCCGCAGCACCAGCACATGCATGAGCAGATCAGCCACGTGGTCGAGGGCGCGCTGGAATTCCGCGTCGACGGTAAGGCGGTTGCGGTGCGCGCGGGCGAGATCCTCTGCATTCCGCCGCACCTGCCGCACGAAGTGATCGCGCTCGAGGACTCCGTGGCGCTCGACATCTTCAATCCGCCGCGGCAGGACTGGATCGACGGCGACGACGCGTACCTGCGCGGCGGAAGGTAAGGTCCGCTGACCGGAGCCGGGCAGAACGCGTCTTGTCTGATTCCGCCTACTCCGTTTCACTGACGGACGCGCGGCCACCATTCTCAATTTCTTTCCGCCACAACGCCTCGGCAACAATCAGCGCCGTTCCCGCGTAGAGCAGCGTGTCTCCGATGTAGTCGATTGCCTCCACGATCTGGTCAGTGCCGCGAGCCGGCCCCAGCATCGGCACATAGATGATGGCCACCGTGGCCGCCAGCACGACGCCGAGCCAAGCCGCCGCGTCGCTCGCCCAGCGGTTGAGCAGCAGCAGCGCGCCACTCACCAGCAGCACGGCACCCACCGCGTATCCCCACACGCGCGGCACAGGAACCCACGCCGGTGTAAGCTTCTCAAGAGGCACGCCGGGCAGAAACTCCGGGTGCAGAAAATGCTCAACCCCATAAAAGATCGCAACGACTGCGAACACGATACGGCACGGTGTCACCAGCTTCGCCCAGCGCGAATCGCGCGGCGCCAGGCTGCCGGCGAGGCATAGCAGAGCGCAACCGAAGGTGGTCTCGCGCGCCAGCAGCGCAAAGCCAAAGCGATCGTGTTGCGATGCGATAACGCCTGGAATGTCCATCATCGCGACGAAGGCCAGGAACATGCCGCCAGCCAGCAAGCTCGACCAGAACGTCAGGCGGTCGAAGATGAGGCTCAGCGCCGTGGCAATCAGCGCGAAACCCACCAGGTAAACCCAGAACAAGGGCCACGGCATGTACGTGGGAACCATCTCCGTCATTCCCTTAGCCGCGGCCAGGTGCAGTGCGCCGAAAGCCGCCAGCGGAGCCGCCACGAACACACGCCCCAGTGCGATCGCCCGCCCGGTCAATGCTCCCGACGACAGCTTCGCGCTTCTGGCGACCACTCCGGACCCGAGCACCAGCAGCCCTGCCGTGCTCATGGAAACAACTGTTCGCGACATTTCAAGCAAGGTGCGGCTCCCTTCCTGAACGGGATTCCGAACGCGCGGCGGTTGCGTGCGCCTTCTGCGGTTCTCTTACTAGCGATATCATCCCCGCATGCCAAAGCCAATACGCGACTCGCGAGCCACGAGCTGCGAATCACGAGCCACGAGCTGCACCCCATCCATATACAATTGGGTTCGGTATGACGTGGTTCAAGCGCGAAGACGGCGAGTATCCGGATCCGGGCGGCGAGAATGGCCCCAATGCGGGCGCGAAGAACGTGCGCACCGAGGGCCTGTGGGTCAAGTGTCCCGGCTGCCGGCAGCTTCTCTTCAAGGCCGAACTCGAGGCCAACCTGCAGGTGTGCCCCAAGTGCCAGCATCACTTCAAGCTCGACGCGCGGGCGCGCATCGATCTGCTGCTTGAGCCGGGATACGAACTGGTCGATCAGGGATTGCGCTCCACCGACCCGCTGAACTTTGTCGACGTGAGGCCCTACAAGCAGCGCCTGCGCAAGGCGCGCGAGCTCACCGGACTCGACGACGCAATCCTGAACGCCGTGGGCCGCATGGGATCGCATGAGGTTGTCTTGAGCGCCATGGAGTACGGCTTCATCGGCGGATCCATGGGCGCCGTGGTGGGCGAAACCATTGCCCGCGCCGTCGATCGCGCGCGGCTCACGCAGAAGCCGCTCATCATTGTTGCTGCTTCTGGCGGAGCGCGCATGATGGAGGGTGTCGTCAGCCTGATGCAGATGGCCAAGATCGCCACCACGCTCGCGCAGCTCGACGATGCGCGCGTGCCCTACATCTCCGTGCTCACCGATCCCACCACCGGCGGCGTCACCGCCAGCTTCGCCATGCTGGGCGACCTGAACATTGCCGAGCCTGGCGCTCTGATCGGCTTCGCTGGCCCGCGTGTCATCGAGCAAACGATCCGGCAAAAACTTCCTGAAGGATTTCAGCGCGCCGAGTTCCTGCTCGAAAAAGGCTTCCTCGATGCCGTCGTCCACCGCAAGGACATGAAGGCGTACCTCATCCGCGCGTTGGAGTTCTTGAAGGCTCCTCAAGAACAGCAAGTCGGCGACTCAGCGAGTTAGCAAGTCAGCAACTCGCAGCTACTGGCTATTGGCTACTGGCTGACTTCCCCCCGTCAAGCCCCCCTTCTTCTAACTTCCATCTCATCAGCACCTTCCATTTGCATAAAACTGCCCTGTTTCCGGCTAGTCTTAAAACATCAAATCGCCATTATTGAGCAGAAGGTGACCCGAGTGAAGGAGCTAACTGAAATAACCAATCCACCTGAGACCCAAAGCGCGTCCCAAGAACCACGCCCGGCTCGCAGCCGTAAACGTGCCACGACCAAGGAGACCAAAACTCCCGCTGGCCATAGCGCAGCCCGTCTCCACGACTCCGTCAACAACATCGTCGGTAAGGAATCCGACGCCATCGCCCTCATCGACAAAACCAAGGCAGGCAACAGGACCGGTGTGCGTGTCATTGCCGACCTTCCCGGCGCGCAAAATGGCCCACCCGAAACCAAGAAGAAAAAGAAGCGCGGCGTACAGCCCTGGGTTGAGCGCCTCTGCTCCGAACCCGAGTGGGAAGGTCCCTGGGAAGACGAAGAAGTGCAGCGCGACGCCCCAACGCTCGCGCCCAGCGAACCGGATCTCGCCGCCCACTGACCACTGCACCCGCTTGCCTCCTCAGTCGGCTACGTTCGCGGCATCGCGTAGTTTGTCGACAGCGGCCTGCTCGGATATAACCGCGATTTGTCAGGCGCGGCGTTGGTGTCAGGGCGATCGAGAAATGGCCGCGTCTTCCGCCTGCGATGGGGAATCTAAAGTGCATGAAGAGTATCGGCTTCCTCTCGTTCGGTCATTGGACACCTTCGCCGCAGTCGCGAACACGGTCGGCGGCTGACGCGCTCCTGCAATCTATCGACCTCGCCGTAGAAGCCGAGCGCCTGGGGATGGACGGAGCCTATTTCCGCGTACATCACTTCGCGCAGCAACTCGCATCCCCGTTTCCACTGCTCGCTGCGGTTGGCGCCAAAACGCGAAAGATTGAAATTGGCACCGCCGTCATCGACATGCGGTATGAGAATCCTCATTACATGGCCGAGGACGCCGGCGCTGCGGATCTGATCGCCGGTGGGCGCCTGCAGTTGGGCATCAGCCGCGGTTCCCCTGAGCAGGTCATCGATGGTTGGCGCTATTTTGGCTATCGTCCACCGGAAGGCAAGGACGACGCAGAAATAGGACGGCGGCATGCCGAAGAATTCCTCGAACTACTGCGCGGCAAGGGCTTCGCGCGGCCCAATCCGCGTCCCATGTTTCCCAATCCGCCCGGGCTTCTGCGCCTTGAGCCCTACTCCGAAGGATTGCGCGATCGCATCTGGTGGGGATCTGCTACCAACGCCACGGCCGTGTGGGCCGCGAAGTTGGGCATGAACCTGCAAACCTCAACCCTCAAATTCGACGAGACCGGCGAGCCGCTCCACATACAGCAAGCCGCGCAGATTCGCGCCTTTCGCGCGGCCTGGCAGAAAGCTGGTCACACGCGCACTCCGCGCGTTTCCGTTAGCCGCAGTATTTTTGCGTTGCTCGATGATCGCGATCGTGCCTATTTCGGACGCGGCTCCAACGAAGAGGACTCCATCGGATTCCTCGACGAAAGCACGCGAGCGATCTTCGGCCGCAGCTACGCCGCCGAGCCGGAAATTCTTATTGAGCAACTCAAGAGAGACCAGGCCATCGCCGAAGCCGACACGCTCTTGCTCACCATCCCAAATCAATTAGGAGTTGCCCACAACGCGCATGTCATGGAGGCAATTCTGACCACGGTCGCCCCAGCTCTCGGTTGGCGCTGAACCGGTGCAGAGGTTCAGAAATAGATTTTGCCTGCGAGCTGCACGGCGCGTCCTGGGGACGGATCGCCGTTGCCGTCGGCGCTATCGATTACGCTGGTGACTTGCCCGAAGGTGGGACTCGAGTACACGGGGTCGGGCGCGGCAAAGTTGACGTGGTTGAAGGCGTTGAAGCCTTCAAGCCGCCACTGCATGTACCGCGACTTATCCGCCGATAACGGGAAATCTTTGGTGATGCTCAGATTGGTGTAATCGAATCCGGGTCCGTGGAAGAAGTTGCGGGAAGTGTTGCCAAAGGTGCCGATCGGCTCCAGTGAAAACGGCGCGGTGTTGAAGTAATAATTGCCCGTGCCGGGAGCCTGGGTCTGGATCCTGCGCGGATTGTAGCGGGCGATGTTAAAGCTCGAGGTGTTGGGCACATCGGGGCACTGGAATTTACTGCCGCCGTCACACCAGAGCGAGCGGTCCAGGCCCGTGCTGATGGAAATGGGAAATCCGGATTGCAGCGCCGTCACTCCGCTCAAACCCCAGCCTGACAACGCTTCGCGCATGAACCAGTTCCTGTTGAGCAGTCCGACGGCGGGTAGCGCGTAGACGTAAGTCGCGGCCAGGCGCTGCCGGGCGTCAAAGTCAGAGGAACCGTAGTTGAGATATTCATAGCCAGGCACGTAATTTCTGGAGCGGCCGTAGTTTCCGTAGCCTGCATCCTCGGCGCCTCCTATGGTGCTCTCGTATCCTGACCCGTCATCGAGCGCGTGCGAATACGTGTAGGCGAGGCTGAACTGCAGCCCATGGTTCATGGCTTTGATCAGGCTGGCTTGCAGCGAGTTGTAGTTTGATACGCCTTCGGAGTCCTGCTCGCCTGCGGAGAGATACCAGGGTTCCCCGGTGCCTGGCGCCAGTGCCGGCTGAGCGGTGTATTGGGGAAAGTAAAGATGCACGTTGCCGGAATTTCCAACGCATACCGGATTGGCAAGACACGCCGCGTGGCCGGCCGGAGTAATGGGATCGCCTTCATACCAGGTAATGAGGCGATGGCTCAGTGAGGCCACGTAGCCCACTTGCGCAAGATAGTGAGAACTGAGCTCGCGCTGGATATTCAAATTGAAGTTGTAGGTATACGGCTGAACATAGTTCGACGAGAACGCGTTCAGTGTGAGCCCGTAATAGCCGTCGCCTACCCAGTTGACGGCCGCGCCCGGTTTGGGCGTGGTGAAAGGGAAGGGATTGGTCACCGATCCGTTGCCTGCGACATCTGCGAAGGGATTGGCAAAGCCGGGGTTGCATGGATAGCCGGCCCAGGGGCCCGTGTTGCAGATGGACTCGCTCACGCCGGAATTTATCAACAAGGAGGGAGGATCGAGCAGATTTTGCAGCGACTCCTCCTGCGCGTCGCGGTTGTAATAGAGGCCAAAGCCGCCACGGATAGAAAAGCTGTGCGTGCCATTTTCGCCGATGAGGGCTGAGGGGCCTGAAGAAGGCGACCAGGCAAAACCAACCCTGGGGCCGAAGCGATTGAAGTGCGAGGTAGGTCCGCCGGCCTCGTTGCAGCCGGGATCGCCGTTGAAGGTGAGACCGGGAGGTCCGTCGGGATAGACCTTGGATGTGGCATTGCTGACCGCGAAGCACACAATGCCGAGGCCGTCATACTGCTTGTTCTGCGTCGGCTGCTCCACATCCCACGAGACGCCAAAATTCAACGTGAGATCGGAACTGACCTTCCAGTTGTCCTGAAAGTACGCGAAGGTCTCGCTGGAAAGGGTGTCGATGAAGCCGTCGTTCGACTGATAGTAGCTGTCTGGAATCCCCATCGCGAAGTCAATGAGCGGGTCGCCGGAGCTGTAGAGTCCGCCTCCTTCCAATCCCGCAAAGTAGGTGTAGTAGCCGTTATTCAGGTAGCCGAAGGGATTGTGTACCCGGAACTGCTCATACGACGCGCCCAGCTTGAGAGAGTGATTGCCGCGAATCCAAGTGAAGTTGTCGGCATAAGTCAGATTGGTATCGGTGCGCGGCTGCGGACCCTCGTAGCTGTTGCCCAGCACAAAGTAGGGACCAACCCCGATGTAGGGAATGCCAGCAGCCCCCGCAAGCTGTGGATTGATGGAGAAACCCAGTGAGCTGGGCGACTGCACCGGCGTGGGGATCACCGAGGCGAAGTTGAGACGATAGTAGCCGCCGTGCAGCTCATTCAATTTGGTGGGGCTGAAGGTGTGGGTATACGAGACAGCGAAAATCTTGAAATGTTCCGCCGCGTGCTGGCCGAAGCCGGGGAAGCTGCCGCCGCCAAAGGAAATCTGATTGGCGCTGGGGCTGGATTGAATCACACTCGACGCCCAGATGGTGTCGCGCTGGCTGGGCGTATAGTCGGCGCGCAGGATCGCCTGATCGGATGCGGCTGTGTTGAGTGCATTGAAATCGTAGAGGCCGCCGTAGTTTGCCTGCGGAACGAATTTTGTGATGAGCGCGGAGGAGATGGAATTCCATGAAGCTGGGGGAATCACCACCGACCCGCTGGCAAAGCACGCATTCCAGGCCGTGCCTTTGGGGCAGGAGCCGATATTGAACGGAATGGGATTACCAGACAATCCGGCGGCGCCGTTGTAGCCTCCGGTCAGGTAATTCACGTCGCTGCTGAAATTGCCCGCGAAATTGCCCGTGGGGCTGGAGCCTTTGGTTCCGCTCAGCGTAGAACTGGTCTCTGTCTGCGAATTGACATTGCGAAGTCCCTGGTACGCGAGGAAGAAGAAAAACTTGTTCTTGAAAATCGGGCCGCCAAGCGTGCCGCCGTACAGGTTCTGATGGAACACGGGGCGGCTGATGGAAAAGTAGTTGCCGTTGTTCATGAACGTGTCGCGATAAAACTCGAATGCGCTGCCATGCAGCGTGTTGCTTCCGGATTTCGTGATCTCATTCACGATGGCGCCGGAGTTGCGCGCGAACTCCGGATTCATGGTGCTGGTGACGATATTTTCTTCCTGCAGCGCGTCGGGATTGATGGGCAGTCCCTCATTTTGCAGGGGCGCATCGTTGATGTCGGTTCCATCGAGGATGAAGTCATTCTGCTGCGTCTGATTGCCATTGCTGGAATAGGTGCCGAAGCGGTCGGAGGACTCGACTACGCCGGACTCGAACTTTTGCATGCCGGCGGGATCGCGGCCCTCGAGAGGAACGCTTTCGAGCTGGCTTGCGGTAACGATCTGCTGGAGCTGCGTGTTGCTGGTTTCAACCTGAAGCGCAGTGGCTGTGACTTCGACGGTTTGCGCAGTGCCTTGCAATTTGAGCGCTGCCAGCACCTCGCGGTTGTCGTTTACGTTCAGCGTCAATCCCGAGGTGACGAAGTCGACGAAGCCCGTTGCCGACACCGTGACTGTGTACGGGCCGCCAACCTGGAGAGACGGAAAAAGAAAATAGCCGGCCTGGTTGGATGTCGTCTGCGTGGTAATCCCGGTAGCGGTGTTGAGCGCAGCGATTTTTGCGCTCGGAACTACGGCTCCACTGGGATCGGTCACCGTGCCGTGAATGGCCGCCACTGTGACTTGCGAGAGCGCCCCTCTCGCGGCGAACAGCAGCACAAGAGAGACGACTATCGTGATTCCCGAGTTGCGTTGTCTCGAAGCCGCCGCCCTCAGGCCGACACGACCGACGACAAGTCGTCGACAGAAACCCAGCGTGGAATGGATGCATAGATTCAGGAATTGCAGTGGGGGGGAAAGTGGGTTCGAAATCGTTTGACGTCGCATAAAGCCTCGGAATGGTTCAAGGACCTGGAATCTTCTATATGGCACCGAAACGCAACTTGACTTGAATCGATCGAGCGTTCCCGCTTGCAGTATGGGAGTTTCGGCAGGGCGCCATGGCCACGTTGCCGGTGTAGGAAGTATTACGCGCGTTCATCTCTCTATGGTGAAGAATAATCAAACACGAAGCCACTCGGTAATGGCCCAAAAGAGTCACCGATTCAGCAATATAGAGGAGTATTGTGGTGAAAGGTATAGGGTCCGGGACGGACGGCATTGATCAAGGGACGAACGGCGTTGATCACAAAAACAGCACAGCCCGGCACGCGGCCGGGCTGCGCGGGAAAATGTCGATCAGGATACGCGGTCAGATGCGCATCGGCATCAAGACGTAGCGGTATTTGTACTCGGCGTCGGGATCTTCGGGGCGCATCTGGCCGGCGGATTGCTGATCCTTGAACTCGAGGCGGACTTCGCCGGCGTTGTCGAGGGCCTTGAGGAAGTCGAGGATGTACGTGGAGTTGAAGCCCACGGTGATGGCTTCGCTCTGATAGGGCGTGTCGATGGTGTCTTCGCTTTCGCCAGATTCCGTGGAGTTGGCGCTGACCTTGAGCTCGTTGTCTTCAAGCTTCATGCGGATGGCGCCGGAGCGCTCGTCGGCAAACTGGGCCACGCGCTGAATGGCCGCGGAGAGCTCGCTGGAGCGCACGACGGCGAACTTGGTGTTGTCGCGCGGCATGACGGCTTCGAAGTTTGGAAATTGTCCGGTAAGCTTGCGACTCGAAAGCGTGCGATGGCCGATGCGGAAGAAGAGCGTGTGCTCGTCGTCGGCGAATTCAATTCTCTCAGCGTCGGAGTTGGCGAGCAGCATTTGCAGCTCCTGGAGAGCCTTGCGCGGAATGAGCACGCGCTTCTCGCCGCTGATGCCTTCGAGAGTCTCGTTGGGTTTTTCCACGTACGACAGGCGATGGCCGTCGGTAGCGACCATGGCGAGGGACTCTGCCTTGAGGACGAGAAGGGCGCCGTTGAGGGTGTAGCGCGACTCCTCGTTGGAGATGGCGAAGATGGTGCGCGCGATGAGCGTGCGCAGCGCAACGAGAGAAATGCTGGTGGCCGCGATGGTGGGGAACTCGGGAACCTGCGGATAGTTGGCGCGCGCCATGCCGACCATCTTGGTGTTGGAGCGGCCGCTGCGAATCTGCACCCAGTGATTTTCAAGCAACTTGATGGAGATGTCGCCGTCGGGCAGGAGCTTGATGTAGTCGTAGAGTTTGCGCGCGGGGATAGTGCAGGCGCCGGGCTTTTTCACTTTGACTGCGGCGCTGGTGCGGATGGCCTGGTCGAGATCGGTCGCGGTGATGTTGAGGCGATCGTTTTCGGCTTCGAGGAGAAAATTGGAGAGGATCGGGATCGTGGTCTTGCGCTCGACCACGCTTTGCGTTGCCGTGAGTTCCCTGACCAGATCCTGGCGGCTTACGGTAATTTCCATCGCTGCCCCCTGGGCGGCCGGCTTCTCAACTTCAGTTTCGACGCTTGGCATTTCAATCCCCCTGCCCCAGAAGCCGCGCCCTATGCCCCAACTGTACAACAGCTTGCGGGCAGCCGGAAGCGGCGTCGGCTCATCACCCCGATTGTAGCGATGTCGCGAAGAAAAGGCGCGTGGAAAACCCGGTGTATTTCTTAATTACAGGGACATGGAGGCTGGGTGTGGTCTGCGGGTGCGACCTCACCTTTTACCAGGAAGCGACGAAAGGATGGGGCAACCCTTGAGACTGATTTGCATGGTGCGCCGTGCGTGGGGAAGGGAGGGGGTGAATAAGTATGGGTATAGATAAATAAAAGACAGGAGTACCCGTAGGTGAGGTAGGAAAAGTGGGAATCGGGATGAAATAGTGTGGGGGCGCGGGGTTGGGCTAGGTGAGAGTTTTCTAAATCGTGGCTGTGGGAATCAGGAGAATTGTAAAACAGGTGCGCGGAGGGGGAGATGCGACCATGATTTTCCAAGGCTCCCACAGGATTGCCTCGAAAGCCTGTGGAAGGCGTGTGTGTTGTGTGGGAGTCGCGGCGAAGGTGCATGGTGCGAATGGGTTGCGGAGAGCGGTTCTTGCACAGCGGGCGAAGGAAAGGTGGAGTCGCGGAAGGGTGCGCGTAAGAGCCACGAATACGTAGAGATGGCGAAGGACTTCGGAGGGCGAAGCGTCCAATGAAAGCGTGGCGAGACTGGAGAATCGCGCGAGTGGAGAATATGGGAGGATCATGAAAGCAGCGAACGGCCGAAGCATCGCACAGGATGAGGAGGCGAGATGAGAGGGATTGCTGTTGTGGCACTCGCGCTGACGGTGAGCGCTGTGAATGCGCAAGGCCCGGCAGCCACGCAAGGCGCAGCGTCGGCGTTTGAAGTGGCGACGATCAAACCTACAGCGCTCGATGCAAAGTCGGGGCGATACATCACGATGCAGGGCACGAATCGCTTTGTGGTGAAGTACTACACGCTGAAGTTGCTGATTGCAGCGGCCTACAACCTGAGCCCTAAAGTGATTTCGGGAGGACCGGGGTGGAGTGAGTCAGACCATTTCGATATTGTGGCGTTGACGCCGGGGGACACGCGGCCTTCGCCGCCGGAACAGATGGCAATGCTGAGGACGCTGCTGAGCGAACGGTTCAAGCTGAGCTTCCATCGCGAGCCGAAGGAGTTTTCGATCTATGCTCTCGAGGTGGATAAGGGAGGGCCGAAGCTGAAAGAAAGTACGGCCGCGGCGAGCGATCCGCCGCAACTAATTTCGACCGTCTATCCGCCAGCACGCATTCATTTACCGGCGAAAAATGTAACGATGAGCGATTTTGTTTCGCTGATGCAAAGGGCGGTGCTGGATCGGCCGGTAGTGGATCGGACAGGATTGACGGGAAGATACGACTTCGATTTGGACTGGGCTCCGGATGAGACGCAATTTGGCGGCGAGGTTCCAGTGGCGCCGGCAGATGCTCAGGCGCCACCATTCTTTACAGCGATCGAGCAGCAGCTTGGTTTGCGGGTGGAAGCGATGCGCGGAATGGTTGACGCCCTGGTGATCGACCACGCGGATCCGCCGAGCGCGAACTAATGAGCAGCTTCTAATGGGCCGCAATTTCGCGGGGCTTCTATACTGGACTTTCCTATGTCCTACGCGGCAGCGATCGACCAGTTGAATGCGATGACGCCGGAACTGTATGCGAAGGCAGGGCAGCCGCGACGAAAATTCTCTCTCAACGAAGTGCGGATTCTACTCAGCGCGCTGGGCCATCCCGAGCGGCGCTTTCCCGCAGTGCTGATTGCGGGGACGAATGGGAAGGGCTCAACCGCGGCGACGCTGGCATCGATTCTGACCGAAGCGGGAGTGCGCACGGGACTCTATACGTCGCCGCATTTGGAGCGGCCCAATGAGCGAATTCGCGTGGGCCGGGTAGAAATAGCGGACGCGGATTTTGCGCGGTTCTTTTTTCTCGTTTCAGACACTGCTGAGCAAACGGTGAAAGAGCGCAAGCTTCCGCAGATGCCGAGTTTCTTTGAGATGCTGACGGCGCTTGCGTTTCTCTACTTTGCTGAGAGCAAGGTGGAGATTGCGGTGCTTGAAGTGGGGATGGGTGGACGGTTGGACGCGACCAACGTCGTGGAACCGCTGATTTCAATCGTGACCGACATTTCGCTGGACCACATGGAGTGGCTGGGCCCGACGATTGCCGCGATTGCGCGCGAGAAGGCGGGAATCTTGCGCGAAGGCGGAACCATGATCACGCTGCCGCAGCATCCGCAAGCGAACCAGGTGCTGGGCCAGGTGGCGACTGAGTTGGATGTGCGCGGGGTGAGCGCGGTTCCGTATTTGCCCGCGAGAGAAGCCAAGGGGCCCTACACGGTGGAGGCTTTGGGCGCGATGATCAAGGTGGATTCGCCCCTGCAGGGCGCGCATCAGCAGAGGAATGTGGCGTTGGCCATTGCCGCTGCTGTGGAGCTGGCGGCGCGGCATGGATTTCATGTGCGCTCTGCGGACCTTGAGGAGGGAATTCGCAGGACCGAATGGCCGGGACGCCTGGAGCGCATGACCATCGCGGATGTGGAGTGGGTGCTGGATGTGGCGCACAACCCTGCCGGCGCGTGGGCACTGCGCGCGGGACTGCGCAGCATTCTGGAAGAGCGCAGGCCGAGGATCATGATTTTCAGTTGCCTGCGCGACAAACCGCTGGCGGAGATGGCGCAGATCCTTTTCCCACTTTTCGAGCGGGTCATTGTGGCGCCGATTCATGCTGCGCGCGCGGCCGCCGTGGAGGATTTGCTGGCGGCTGCGAAGGCAACGGGAACCGCGGCGACAGCGGCGGAGACAGTGCGGGAGGCGCTGCGGATGGCGCAGGAGAAAGCCGCGGGAGGCATAGTGGTTGTATCGGGATCGGTGTACCTTGTGGGCGAGGCGCGGGCCATGCTGATGACTGGGCTTGCGACGGAAAAGAGCGAAACCCGATGAGCGCAAGGCCCAATCCGCTGCCGCGGTTCTATCGCTGGCGAACCAATGCGCTGCAGGCGCCGGTGTTTGCTGTGGTGACGGCCATGTGCGGACTCGCGGCGCTCGTGGTCTCGCTGGTGGACAGTAAGGGGCGTGTTCAACATTGGATTGCGCGGATCTGGGCGCGCGCCGCAGTGCGGATTTCGCTTTCGCACATGAAGCTGGAGGGAGCAGAAAACCTGCGCAAGCATCCGGTGGCGGTGTATGCCCCGAACCATACTTCGTACATGGACGTTCCCGTGATTTTTGCGGTACTGCCGTTTCAGTTTCGCATTCTGGCGAGAAAGCAATTGTGGCAGTGGCCGTTCATTGGCTGGTACCTGCAGCGGTCTGGACAGATGCCGATTGACATCGCGAACCCGCATGCAACACTTTCAAGCCTGGGCGGTGCGGTGAAGGCGCTGCGCAAAGGCATGCCGCTGGTGGTGTTTCCAGAGGGCGGGCGGACTGCCGATGGCGAGCTGAAACCCTTCCTGTCCGGCGCGGCGTACCTGGCGATTCGCGCCCAGGTGCCGCTGGTGCCCATTGCGCTCAAGGGGGTTTACGATCTGCTGCCGATTCACACCCACCACTTTTATCCCGGCGAGCTCACGGTGCAGGTTGGCGAGCCGATTGAGACCAAGGGTATGACGGTTCGGCAAAATGGCGAGTTGACAGAGCGGCTGCGCGAGGCGATTGAAGGGATGATGGAGAAAAAAGAGGAGATGGTCTTTAGTGAAAAAGGTGCTTGAGCAATTGGTACAGACAGCTACGCGGCCCGCCGCGCTTGCTTGATCAGGCGTCCGGCCTCTGCGCTGTCCTTGCAACCCAGCAGCTTGTATTGCTTGCCCTGAAGGCGATGATAGTTGACGAAGAACTCCTCCAGTTCGTTCATAAACGCCCTGGGGAGATCCTGCCATCGCCTGATGTTGGCGTAGAGGTGATTGGCTTCAGCCACGGCCAACAGCCTGTCGTTGCGCGTCTTCTTCTTGCCTTGAACCTGCTCGCCTTCGATCACACCGAGGAGCCGCGAGCGGACTACCACTCCGGGATAGGCCGGCTCGTCCATCAATAGCAGCACGTCCAGCGGGTCGCCATCTGGTGCGATGGTCTGCGGCAGGAACCCAAAATCATAGGGAAACGTCATCCCCGCCGGCAGAACGGCCTTGAGCGAAAACACGCGCTGGTCCGGATCGAAAGCAAACTTGTTGCG
Organism: uncultured Acidobacteriota bacterium; assembly: GCA_963830785.1. Lineage (GTDB taxonomy): Bacteria > Acidobacteriota > Terriglobia > Terriglobales > Acidobacteriaceae > Telmatobacter. Next base: position 73,842 of record CAWHNV010000070.1, on the reverse strand, counting down.
GCTGCCCTTGGGCGTTTCGATGATGACCTGCAGCAAGCCCTCTCGCTTTTCGAGAGGCTTTAGCCGGGTCGGATTAGCAAGCCCTTTTCCGCCGTTTTTCCCCACATCCACTCTCCTCTTTGCAAAACATGAACAAACACATAGAGCCAGATGCGAGACATTCGGTTGCCTGCCGGCGACGAAGACTCTGGCCGTTGTTTTTTCCATCCTTCCCCTTAAGGAATCTGTCGATGCTCGCTCTCATCAATTGGCCGCCCCGGACAGATGCCCGCTGCCCGGGATCGATTTGCGTCTTCGTGTGCGGGGCGACCGTGACTGATTGGAGGCGATCAATGCTCGATCGGGTCCAGTCGGGGTGGAGTCTGTGCTCAGTCGGGCCGGAGCTTTCGAGAACTGGCCGGTGGCATTAAACTTTTCTTGAATGGCCATCCGCATTGCGATTCCCGAACCCACCAGCAGCGACACGGAATACAACCAGCGCGCGTTGCCGCAGTATGTCGAAGCGCTGAAGGCTGCGGGCGCGGAAGCTGTTGTGGTGCCACTGAGCGAGCCGCAGGAGCGCGTAGCAAAGTTGCTGGCAAACGTGCAAGGGGTTCTGCTACCGGGCAGTAAATTCGACGTGGATCCGCAACGCTACGGCGAGGCGCGGGAGCCGGAGTGCGCGGCCGACGACCCGGCACGCACGGCGGCCGATGAGCTGCTGCTGCAGGATGCGTTCAATCTGCGCAAGCCAATTCTTGCAATCTGCGCCGGTACGCAAAACCTGAACGTGTGGCGCGGAGGTGCGCTGATTCAGGATCTGAAAACAGCGGTGAATCATCAGCCGGGACGTGAAGTGGTGAAGGCGCATCCCGTGGAGATCGCCGAGGGGTCGCGGCTGAACGGGATTCTGCCGGCGCCGGAAGCGGGCGATGTTGCAGTGAACTCCAGCCACCACCAGGCGGTTCGCACGCCGGGAGACAATCTGCGGGTGACCGCAGTTTCGCCCGGCGACGGCGTGATTGAAGCGGTCGAGCTCGATGCGGCGGATCATTTTGTGGTCGGCGTGCAGTGGCATCCGGAGCGCACCTATACGCAAAGTGGTTTTTCGCGCGCCATTTTTTCTGCGTTCGTGGAGGCGGCTGCGGAGTGGCAACCACCCGAAATCGAAAGTTCCAAAAGCGGAATCTGAGCGATGGATGCAAGCGAGACGAAGACGCGGCTGCAGGCGCTTCTGACGGCGGCCGGTCTACCGCCGCTGGACGAGGCTACGGCTGACCAGTTTGTGGTTTATTTTTCGCTCTTTCTTCGCTGGAATGAGCGCCTCAACCTGAGCGCGATTCGTGACGAAGAAGGCATCCTATCTTGTCATCTTATTGAATCGATTGTAGTTGCAGGTGATCTGCCGAAAGGCATCAGAACTCTGCTCGACTTTGGCTCGGGTGCGGGGTTGCCCGGAATTCCCGTTGCGCTTTGCCGCCCCGATATCGCCGTTACGCTGGCCGAATCGCAGAACAAGAAGGCCGCGTTCTTGCAGGAAGCCGTGCGGGTGCTGGGGATTCGTGCGGAGGTTCATGCGGGACGGGCCGAGGTACTTCGCACCGTCTTCGATTGCGTCGTTCTGCGGGCAGTTGACAGGATGCCGAAGGCCGTGGCGGCTGCGGTACCGCTGGTGGCGCCAGCAGGATGGCTGGCGCTGATGACGACGTCGAACGGCTTGGAAGGGCTCCAGCGCGCGGCCGGAACTGAATTTTCTTGGACGGCGCAGACACCGCTATCAGCTGGCACGGACCGCATCGTTGCGTTTGGATCCCGCCGCAGTTCGCAGCGACCCTTTACGGAATTTGAATCAATACCGCGCTGAGGTAAGGGACATAGCAGGTGAGCTCTGTGCCGCTGACGCTGAGAGTATAGGCTGCGCCCAGTGAGAAAGAGCCATTCGCGCTTACGCTCGCTCCTTGAATCGTCATGCCTGAGGTTGCGCTGAGACTGGGCCCGCTCGCGCCAGCGGTGAGCTGGGTCATTTCAAGCAGCGTAGCTGAGCTGGCGCTCTGTGGGAGCTGCACGGTGAGTTGGAGATTTTGTGCGCTGTCTTTGTTGACGACGATGACGTTGAGCGCTCCGGACGAGGTTTTAACGGCGTAGGCGGTGATGTTGAGGCTGCCGATGCCGGAAAGGCTCGCGGTGTAAAGCGTGCCCTGGCCGGCGAGCGTGAACAGAAGAATGCCGTAGTATTCGGGACGCGCTTCGACCACTGCGCCGCCGGAGTCGGCGATGGGAGTGTAGCCGTCGCTATCGCCGCCGCCGTGGAAGTTGGCGCCGACAGAGCCGTTGAGAGCGCAATCGAAGAGAAAATCAACAATCCAGAGCGAGGAGCAGTAGGCGTCGCTGACGCCGTCGGCACCGCCGTTGTAGTAGGAATTGCACTCGGAGACGCGATACGGAACGCCGACGCCTTTGGCACCAGTGTTGAGAGTTTCGAGATCGCTGACCAGAGTGGCGTCAGGCGTGATCAGGTTAGCGGCGGTTGAGCTGGCGGACTGTCCATCGCCGCGATAGTAGTGCTGGGTGAGAAGAGAGATTTCGCTTTTGGTGGCGTACTGGCCGAAGGGAACGGTCCAGGAGGATTCGCTGCCGGCATCGGCGGGGCCTGTGCAGAGAGACGCTACGGCGGGAGTCTGCGCGACGATCGCGGTGCGGAACTGGGTCCAAAGGGCTTCATACGTCGCGAGATTCCAGGTGGCGCCGGTGAAATAGGAACTCCCATAGAGATCGCATTCGTTACCAATCTCGAAGCCGAAGAGCGATGAGCCAAAGGCCTGGTAGGCGTAGGCAATTTCCTCGGCAGCGAGCGCGGGAGTGGTGGCGGCCACGAGCGAGCCGCTTGTGTACGGAACTGGGCCTGCGCCTCCGAGATTGATTCCATAGAGGCACTGCCAACCGGCGGCTTTGACGAAGGCGGCAAGAGCGTTGACGTCGTTGGGAGCAATTTGGCCTGCGGTCTGCCCAGCTCCGGAGGCCGTCCATACATTGCGGTCGACAGAGTTACCGCCGATGCGCAAGATGCTGGGTCCAATGAGCTTAAAGAGAGCGATGAGATTGGCGTTCGTGCTCGTGAAGAGGTAGGGGTTCTCGTAGAGCGTGCTTTTCTCATAAGAAAGTCCGGCGAATGCAGGGCCGATGGAGCCGGCGGAGGTTGCAGTGACGGAGAGCGAGGCAGCGGTGACTGAGCCGGACGGTGCGGGTTGAGGATTGCTGTTCGAAGAGCCGCCGCCCGGCGAACCGGAGGAGGAAGACCCGGACGCGGAACCGCACCCCGGCAGAAGGGCCGATGCGGCGAGAGCAAGCGCGCCTTGAATGGCTTGGCGACGCTTCAGCAAGAACGGACAGGTAGATCCGGAGGAATTCACTTGTTGTCTACGCTCTTTCGCTCAAAGAGAAGAGATTCGCCTTTTTGCGCGAGTAATCCAGCTCTACAAGCAACATAGAAACTGGCCAGCAGCGGCACCCATGTCTTGTATCTCCTTCGAGTGGACGCGTGCAAGTGACTAACGGTTTGCCCCCGCAGAAGGGCTTGCGACCGGGAAAATGCAGCATTTCCATATGGTCGTGGGGTGTTGTTCCAAACGTTGTTCCACGTGGAACATTTGGGCAATCGAGGATGTCGGCGTTTATCGGGGCGATCAATGTTCCACGTGGAACAAGTCAGAGCGTCGAGACCCGTTTTGGGTCCAGTACCAAAATGGTTCGTGTCGAGCAGAAACATAAAATCGACCCCTTCGGAAGGGTAGTTTTCCACCGTCAAGCGGGTTTGGCCGCCTCAGAACCCCAACCTTCGACTTCGAATCAAAACTCTTTCCCGACTGGCGTTTGCCCCGAATTTGAGGGCCGTCGTTTCGAGCGCTTTCCACAACCGCGCCCGGTTTCCCACAACGCAAGTGGGAGTGCGCGCCCCAGTTTCTCCCGTTACTCTGGAAGGCCATGGGAAAGATCGTCGGAATCGTCAACCAAAAGGGCGGAGTAGGCAAAACTACCACGGCGATCAATCTGGCTGCATGCGTAGCTCTGGAGGGGATCAAGACACTTCTGATCGACTGCGATCCGCAAGCGAATTGCTCGTCCGGGCTGGGCTTTCAACGCGATGACAACCGCCATTCCGTGTACGACGTGCTATCTGGAGAAATCCCTGCGGAGCAGGCCATTCTGCCGACGCAGATAGATGGTCTATGGCTGCTGCCGGGTTCGAAGAACCTGACCGGCGCGAATATCGAGCTGGCCGGAGCAGAGGACCGGGCGCTGCGATTGCGGCGGGCGATTGAGCCGATTAAGAGCAGCTATCAGCTTATTTTTCTGGATTGCCCGCCGGCGCTCGACCTGCTCACTCTCAACGTGCTCGCCGCGGCGGAGACGTTGATCGTCCCTTTGCAGGCGGAGTATTTTGCCTTGGAAGGGATCTCGGAGCTGGTTTCGACCCTGGAACGGGTGCGCGCGGCCTACAACCCAAATCTGACCATCGAGGGCGTGCTGCTGACCATGTACGATGATCGCACCAACCTTGCGCAGCAGGTGACGGAGACGCTCCGCGAGTATTTTCGCGAAATTCTTTATCGCACCGTAATTCCACGGAATGTACGTCTTGCGGAGGCTCCGAGCCACGGCAAGCCCGTGGCGCTGTACGATCCGCGCTCACGCGGCGCCGAGGCCTATTTCGAATTGACGGGCGAGTTCCTGGCCCGCAACCAGATCGAAAGTCCGCGGGCCGCCGAGCGCAAAACCATGGCGGCTACGCGCCCGCCCGCCAGAATGACCTTCTGGCGGGAATCGTGAACGGCCACGCGACGGCCGGCTCTCCAGATCGCGAATCGATTTCGGCCTGCATAGCAGGCACGGCTCAAACTGAGGATTCCACATGACCAACGTTGCTGTTCCCGACCTCAAACGCCGCGCCCTCGGCAAAGGGCTCGATTCACTTATTCCGCGCGCGCATTCCGCCCCGACGACTGTTGAGGCCGAAGGTGGCAAGCCGCGCGAGATTCCCGTCGACCAGATCGACTCCAACCCATTTCAAACGCGCTCCCTGGTGAACCAGGAGCAGCTTTCGGAGCTAGCCGCCTCCATTACCGCCAACGGTGTGGTGCAGCCGATTCTGGTTCGCCCGCTGGCAAACGGGCGCTTCCAGCTGATTGCGGGAGAACGGCGATGGCGCGCTTCGCTGCTGGCCGGCAAGACCACCGTTCCCGCGATGTTGCGGCAGGTCTCCGACGAACAGGCGATGGAGATCACGATCGTCGAGAATCTGCAGCGCGCCGACCTGAACCCGATGGAGCAGGCGCGGGCCTTCGAGCGTTTGGGACGCGAGTTCCATATGACCCAGGAACAAATGGCGCAACGCACAGGAAAAGACCGTGCGACTGTATCTAACTTCTTGCGTTTGTTGAAGTTGCCATCATCGGTGCAGAGCCATGTCGAGGCTGGAGAATTAACCTTCGGCCACGCGCGCGCTTTGCTCGCTCTGGAACACGCCGAGGAAATGGAAAAGGCGGCGAAGCACGTTGCAGCGCACTCCCTGTCGGTTCGCCAGACCGAGACCTACGTGCAAGGCCTGATCGACCCCAGCCGCAAGAGCAAGAAGGAGCCCAAGGCAGAGCCCCCCGTCGATCCCAACGTGCGCGACGCACAGGAACAGTTGCAACGCGCGCTGGGACTGAAAGTCACAATCGACGATCATAACGGCCGCGGGAAGGTGGTCATCGAGTATGCGCGGCTGGAGGATTTTGACGCGCTGATGGAACGGCTCACAGGGGAGTGAAAGAGAACACTTTGTATTGATAGTGATTTGCAGATTAATTCAAGATAATATGATAATCTGATTTTATGGAAACTATCTCGATTAGCGTCACAGAGGCTTCACGAAACTTTGCCGACTGCGTGAACCGGGCTCGTTATCAGGGCACGACTTTCATCCTGGAAAAGAACGGCGTCCCGGTGGCGCGAATTGCGCCGACGGTGCGTAAGCCGCGCCGCGGGAAGGAAGTAGCTGCCGTCCTGCGCAAGGCTGTTGAGAATGTTCACCCGGGAGAAGAGGAAGCGACCTCCTGGCTTCATGATCTGGAACAGTCGCGCGGCTCCATGCCGGCGCAGAGCAAGCCATGGCGTTTTTGATCGATGCCGATGTGATTATTCAGGCGGAGCGCAAGGCTCTGGATCTGGACGCCTGGTTGCGCGCGCATCCCGATGAAGAGATCAAGCTTGCGGCCATTACCGTGGCCGAGCTGTGGCGCAGCGTAGAGCGCGCCACGGGGATGCATCGCACGCGGCGGCAGAAGTTTCTGCAAAAGGCGCTGCTCGCCTTTGAGGTTGTTCCCTACACCGAAATGGCGGCGGTGCAGCATGCGCGCCTTTGGGCAGACATGGAAGCCACGGGCCAGAGAATGAGCCCGCACGATTTGATGCTTGCTGCAACGGCCCTGGAATGCGGCGCGGCGGTGGTGACGTTCAATGCGCGGCGCTTTGCTGGATATCCCGGACTCACGGTGCTCAAGCCGTAAGCGGACGTCCTCCAGGGAGGGCGAGGTCGCATGATAAAGGCTTCAGAGTTGCTGATCGCAGCGGCATTGGCGATCGGTCCCGCCGCAGGACAAACGCAAGCGATCAATCCCGGCATCGTTCAGCCGGTGACAATCGACGTAAACCTTGCCAGGCCGGTGGGCAGCTATCAGCCCATCACGAATTGGTTTGGCTACGACGAATCGAACTACGCGACCATGCCGTATGGCGAGCAACTGCTGAGCGAGTTGCATGACCTGAGCGCGGCGCCAGTGACGATTCGCACCCACCATCTGCTGACCTCGGGCAACGGTGTGCCGGAGCTCAAGTGGAGCTCGTCCAATGTGTTCAGGCTCGACGAGAACGGCAAACCGGTTTACGACTTCACCATTACAGATCAAACCTTTGACGCGTTTGAGAAGGCAGGCGTGCGGCCGATGGTGGAGCTGGGCTTCATGCCCAAAGATCTTGCCGCCACGGTGCCAGGGATCGGCGTATATCAACTGCACTATCCCGCGCACACCATGGGAGGCGCTTCAAACAATCCGCCCAAGGATTACAAAATGTGGGGCGACCTGGTGCGGAGATACACCGCGCACCTTGTGGAACGCTACGGCAAAGACCAGGTGAGCACCTGGTATTTCGAAGTGTGGAATGAGCCGGACATCGACTATTGGCACGGAACGCCGGCGGAGTACTTCAAGCTCTATGACTATGCGGTTGCGGGCGTGCGGGCTGCGCTATCCGATGCGAAGGTCGGCGGACCGGCGAGCACGGGGCCGGCAAACGCGAAGGCGAGCGCGTTTCTTGAGAGTTTTCTCGAACACTGCCTGCGCGACAAGAGCGCGGCGAACGGCAAGGCCGTGCCGCTCGACTTTATCTCGTTTCATCCCAAGGGGCGGCCAACGTTAGTGGACGGACACGTCCGGATGGGACTTAGCAATGAATTGCAAGCTGCCGAAACAGGTTTCCGAATCGTGGCCAGCCACCCCGAGCTTCGGCATTTGCCGATCATTTTGAGCGAAGCCGATCCGGAAGGTTGTGCGGCGTGCTCGGCGAAAGAGAATCCGGCGAACGGCTACCGCAATGGGCCGCTCTACGCGGCGTATACGGCGACGGCCGTGAAGGCGCTGTTCGATTTAGAGGACCAGAACCATGTGAACCTGATGGCAATGCTGTCGTGGTCGTTCGAGTTTGAAAACGCGGGCTACTTCGAGGGATATCGCACGCTGGCGACGCACGGTATCGACAAGCCCATTCTGAATTTATTTCGCATGACGGGAATGATGGCTGGCGAGCGGGTGATGACGACAAGCACGGGCGCGACCCCGCTCGACGAGCTTGTGAAAACGGGGGTGCGCGCGGCGCCGGACGTGGATGCCTTCGCGACGAGGTCAGAGCGCGAAGCGGCGGTGATGATTTGGAATTATCACGACGACGATTTGCCGACGCCGGACGCCGAGGTGCAGGTGACAATTGCGGGAATTCCGTCGGGCGCAAAAAAGGTTTTGCTCGAGCACTACCGGATCGATGAGACGCACAGCAACGCGCTTACCGCGTGGAAGAAGATGGGATCTCCGCAGGCGCCAACCGCGGAGCAGATCGAGCAACTGAAGGCGGCCGGGCAATTGCAGCTGCTTGCTTCGCCCGAGTGGCTCGATGTAGCGAACGGCGAAGTGAGCGTGGAGATGGCGCTCCCGCGACAGGCGGTTTCGCTGCTGCGGGTGGAGTGGTAGAGAGGCGCAGGAGCTGCCAGGTTTCTGACCAATTTGATATGTGTCATTGGAACTCGCGGTTTCCCACATCTCAGAATCGAGATGTGGGGCACCCGGCCGCGAAAGGATGGGGCGCGGGGGGGGGGGACTGGGGAGCGCTGAAAGTGGCTGGTTGGGGTTCTTGCGATCCCACCCTTTCGCAAGAAGCCGCGAAAGGATGGGGCACCGGGGGGGACTGTGGAGCGCTGAAAGTGGCTGGTTGGGGTTCTTGCGATCCCACCCTTTCGCAAGAAGCCGCGAAAGGATGGGGCAACGGCAGTTGCTTTGCGACGTCAGTTGCTTTGCGGATGCGGCGGATTTATCCTTCTTGTTCTGATCGCTCCTACGTGAGGCTCCTCTGCGTGGCGGAGGGGCCAGTGTTTTTAGTTGCATCAAATTCTCAGTTCTCTTGTGGAGACAGGACAATGGCCCTCCAACCCATCACATCAACAAATAGCGGCGCATCAAGAAACGGCGCGCATTCGGTGCAGTCTATTCCGGTGGTGCTGAACGGACGCACGCTCGAAGCTAACCGGCGCATGGCGCTCAATCTGGACTGGGTCGACCAGGTGCGGGTGAACACCAGCGCGGTGGAACGGCGCGCGGCAACGCAGGTGGCACGGCGCACTGTGAAAAAAGACACCCAGGCGGCGTGGCTGCTGCGCGCCATTGCGTGCATGGACCTGACTACACTGAGCGGCGACGACTCGGTTGAGCGCGTGCGGCGGCTGTGCGCCAAGGCGCGCAACCCGCTGCAGCGGCACATTGTCGAGGGTCTCGGCATTCAGGACCTGCACCTGACGGTGGGCGCGGTGTGCGTGTACCACGTGTTCGTGGAGACTGCGGCGAAGGCGCTGGAAGGGTCGGGCATTCCAGTGGCTGCGGTTTCGGCTGGGTTTCCTGCGGGACTGAATCCGCTGGCCGAACGCGTCGCGGAGATTCATCGCAGCGTAGAGGCGGGTGCGCAGGAGATCGATATTGTCATTACGCGCGCGCACGTTTTCAACGGCGAATGGCAGGCGCTCTACGACGAAGTTGCGGCGTTCAAAGAGGCATGCGGACCGAACGTACACATGAAGGCGATTCTCGGCACCGGCGATTTGATGACGTTGCGGAACGTGGCGCGGGCCAGTTGGGTGGCGATGATGGCCGGGGCAGACTTTATCAAAACGTCAACAGGCAAGGAAAGCGTGAACGCGACGCTGCCGGTATCGCTGGTGATGGTGCGAGCGATCCGCGACTATGCCGAGCGGACGGGCATGGCAGTGGGATTCAAGCCGGCGGGCGGCATTCGCACGGCCAAGCAGGCGACCGACTGGCTGGCCCTGATGAAGGACGAGCTGGGACGGCCCTGGCTGGAGCCTTCGCTGTTTCGCATCGGCGCCAGCGGCATGCTGGGCGATATCGAGCGGCAACTCGAGCATCATTTGACCGGGCATTATTCGGCGACGTATCGGCATCCGATCGCGTAAAGACACGGACCAGGGACTCGCGGGATCAGAAGGAGACGCTGTGAGCATAGCGGAGAAGTTTTACACCATGGAATACGGAGTCGCGCCGGAGGATCCTAAGGAAGCGGTTGCGTGGCTGGAGCGGCACCATCGCCGGTTTGAGGAGTTCATCGGCGGCGCGTGGGTTGCGCCCAGGAGCGGCGAATACCAGACCACCAGCGATCCCTCGACGGGTGACGTGCTGGCCGAGGTGGCCAAGGGCAACATAGACGACGTGAATGCTGCCGTCGACGCGGCGCGCAAGGCGCAGCCCGGATGGCAGGCGCTGAGCGGATACGAGCGGGCACGGTATTTGTATGCTCTTGCGCGGCAGGTGCAGAAACATTCGCGGCGGCTGGCGGTCCTCGAGACGATGGACAACGGCAAGCCCATTCGTGAAAGCCGCGACATCGACATTCCTCTCGTGGCGCGACATTTTTATCATCACGCGGGCTGGGCGCAGCTTCTTGAATCAGAGTTTCCGCAGTATACGGCGTGCGGCGTGGTGGGCCAGGTGATTCCGTGGAACTTTCCGCTGCTGATGTTTGCGTGGAAGGTGGCACCGGCCTTGGCCGCGGGCAACACGGTGGTGATCAAGCCGGCAAAATACACGCCGCTGACGGCGCTGGCATTTGCCGAGCTGGCGATGGAAGTGGGTTTGCCGCCGGGTGTGCTGAACGTGCTGACCTGCGATGCGAAAAACGGCCAGGCGCTGGTGGAGCATCCCGGGATCGACAAGGTTGCGTTTACCGGATCGACCGATGTGGGTCGGATTATTCGCAAGGCGACGGCAAATTCAGCGAAGAAATTGTCGCTTGAGTTGGGCGGGAAGTCGCCGTTCGTGGTCTTCGACGACGCCGATCTTGACTCCGCAGTCGAAGGACTTGTCGACGCGATCTGGTTCAACCAGGGGCAGGTGTGTTGCGCGGGTTCGCGTCTCTTGGTGCAGGAGCGCGTGGCTGAGACGCTTTACGCCAAAATCCGTGTCCGCATGGAAACGCTGCGCGTGGGTCCGCCGCTCGACAAAGCGATCGACATTGGGGCGATTGTTTCGCCCGTGCAGCTGGAATCGATTCGCAAGATGGTGGAGGACGGCGTGGCCGAGGGGGCGAAGTGCTGGCAGCCGACTTATGCTCTGCCGGAGAAGGGCAGTTTCTATCCGCCGACGCTGCTGACGGATGTGCATCCGGCGGCGACCGTTGTGCAGGAGGAGATTTTCGGACCGGTGCTGGTGGCGATGACGTTCCGTACTCCGGCCGAGGCCGCGGAGCTGGCCAACAACACGGTGTATGGACTGGCCGCGAGCGTCTGGAGCGAGAACATCAACGTGGCGCTAGACCTGGCCTCGCAGGTGAAGGCGGGTGTGGTGTGGGTGAATTCGACCAACCAGTTCGATGCGGCGTGCGGATTCGGCGGCTATCGCGAATCGGGGTACGGGCGCGAAGGCGGACGCGAAGGCATGCTCGAGTACCTGACGCCGAAGTGGCTGCACGCGCTGCCCAGCGCGCCGGCGAAAGCAGTGAAGCTGGAAACGCCGGATGAGGAAGACGGATTTGCGGCCGCGAGTTCGGCGCCCGGATTGAGTATCGATCGCACCGTGAAGCAGTACATCGGGGGCAAGCAGGCGCGGCCCGACTCGGGATACTCCTTCCCGGTGTACGGCCGCGAAGGCGAGTTGCTGGGCGAAGCGCCGCTGGGCAATCGCAAGGATATTCGCAACGCGGTCGAAGCTGCGCGCAACGCCACGAGCTGGGCCAAGACTACCGCGCATAATCGCGCACAGGTGCTCTACTACCTCGCGGAAAATATGATCCAGCGCCGCGATGAGATTGCGCAACGGCTGGCGCGCGCGGTGGGTGCGGAGCAAGCCGCGGTCGAAGTCGATCTCGCGGTACAGCGCACCTTCTGTTACGCCGGCTGGGCCGACAAGTACGACGGCCTGGTGCACAATCCGCCGGGACGCAACATTGCCATTGCCATGAATGAGCCGGTGGGCGCGATCGCGATTCTTGCGTCGTCGGAAGCGCCGCTGCTGGGACTGCTTTCGCTGGTGCTGCCGGCCATTGCGATGGGCAATACGGTGGTCGCTGTGCCTTCAGAAAAGTATCCGCTTATCATCGGCGACGTGTACCAGCTTCTTGACACGAGCGATGTACCGGGCGGCGTGGTGAATCTGGTGGCGGGACCGCCCGCGGAGTTGGCGAAGACCCTGGCTGAGCATGACGGCATTGAGGCCGTGTGGTGTTTCCGCAGCAATGAGGAAGCAACCTTTGTGCGTGGCGCGTCGATCGGCAACATGAAGCAGGTGTGGACCAACGACGGCCACGAATACGACTGGTTCAATCCCGCGCAGGCCGAAGGCCGTTGGTTTCTGCAGCATGCCACGCAGGTGAAAAACATCTGGGTGCCGTACGGGGAGTAGTTCGTCGCCGGAGTTGGGGCACTCACGCTGCCCTTTCCTGATGCGATCCTCCCGATTTTGTCGACCAGTTTTTTCCAGAGCATTTAACAAATTGGGCTGCGTTTTTTGTTGACAGCAGAATTGGCCGCTGCCATAATCTGTGCTCACGAGCGGGACTGTATCAAATTGGAACAATTTCATGCCTACGTTCTGAGAGGACAAGTCTCGCAGGAAAGATGAAAACCGCTTCCCCCGCTCACCGATAATCTCAATCCGTGCCCTCTGTCTGAATCTCTTTCGGGTACAGGCCCCCGCATTCGTGCGCCATTTGACGTCTGCCGTTTGAGAAGGTTCCGGACCAGAGACTCGTGCGCCATGAATCAGGCGCACAAACATGGACTGCGCGGTCATCCCGCGCGTAGCCGCGGGCCCCATTGAGGAGCAAATCATGGCGGCATTTACCTATCCAGGCGTATACATCGAGGAAATTTCAAGCGGTCAGCACTCCATCACCGGCGTCGCTACGTCGATTGCGGCCTTCATCGGCTATTCGAATGTGGGACCGGTGGACGAAGCCGTAATGGTCGAGAGCTGGGCGGAGTACGAATCGCTTTTCGGCGGCATGATACCGGGCGTCTACCTGGGTTATGCGGTCTATCAGTTCTTTCTGAACGGCGGTACGCAGGCGTATATCGTGCGGCTGTGCAACACCGACTCGACATTGGGCACTGTTGGACAGCCAGCATCGGCCACGATTGGCGGCATGACGATCTACGCGAACAATCCCGGCGCGTGGGGCAACAACCTTGCCGTGTCGATCACCGGGGTCAATTCGGTGAACGGAACATTCAATCTGCAGGTGTTCGAACTCACCGGCACGGGCACCCTCAGCCTCGTAGAGAGTTACGTAAATCTCTCCCTTACGCCCACCAACGCCTCGTACGCGGTGACGGTGATCAATAACGATTCGGACTACATCGCGCTATCAGCCAGCAGTCCGCCGACGACGCTGCCCAGCCTTTCCGCCCCATATTATTTGCTCAGCGGCACGTTGGCGGGCGGGATTAATGTTGGCGACACCGTGACCCAGACGGGGAGCGGGGCCACGGGCATTGTTGTGGTTGCCCCTACCGCGGCGTCACCGGTGATGATCGTCCAGATTGAATCGGGGACCGTCGAAACCACCAACTCGGGAGACATCTGGAACGATACCACCGCTGGTTCCGGCAATAGTTTCACTCAAAATGCGCTGCCTGCGTCGGGCATGGCGCTGATCTCAGGCGCCATCGTGCCTGGGTCGAGCGAGTCGTTCCAGACGGGCGAAACGGTGACGCAAACGCAGAGCGGATCGAATACTGCGACTGCAGTGTGCGTGGGTGCCACGCCGGCCCCGCTGCCCGCCGACCTCGAGCTGGCCACGCCAGGCCTGCTGCTTTTGGCCGCACTGAGCGGCGCGCCGGCTAACTCTTTCAATCAGTGGACGGGGACCACGAGCGGTGCCGTATGTACGCCGATCGGCGCGCCCGTCCCAACTTACGCGGTGCCCTTCGCCACTGTGAGCGGATACACGCCGGGCGCAGATGGGTTGGCATTGGCGCCTGACGGTTCGGATGCCAACGCCATCACGGCGTTTAAGGAGCAGCTCTTAAATACGCAGACGGGAACCACCCCGCCCGTGACAGGCATCAGCCTGTTGGCGAGTGTCCCCATCTTCAACCTGCTGTGCGTTCCCGGCGAGTGCGACCTGGCAGCGGTGAGCGTTCTGCAAGCCTTCTGCGCCGCGAATCGCGCGTTTTACATAGTGGATGCGTCGACGGAGGCGATTCTGGGAACAGGAACCAACGGGCTAAGCGCCACCGGGCCGGCGGACAGCACTGGCGCCACACTGGTCAATCCTTCAGCCGCCAACTCGGCGTTTTACTTCCCGTGGGTGCAGGCGCCGGACCCTATGGTCGGCTTCCGTCCTGCGTACTTTCCCCCATGCGGATTCATCGCCGGCATCTACGCCGCGACCGACGCGACGCGCGGCGTGTGGAAAGCGCCGGCGGGCATCGACGCGAGCCTCACTGGAGCGCTGGGACTTGAATACACCCTCAACGATCTGCAGAATGGCACCCTGAATGTGCAGGGCGTCAATTGTCTGCGCCAGTTCCCTAACTTCGGCAACGTAGTCTGGGGCGCGCGCACCATTGCCGGAAGCGATGCGCTCGGTTCCCAGTGGAAGTACATACCTATCCGCAGGCTCGCGCTCTATCTTGAGTCGAGCCTGTACCAGGGCACGCAATGGGCGGTATTTGAGCCCAATGCCGAGCCACTCTGGGGCCAGGTGCGTCTGTCGATCGGTTCCTTCCTGCAGGGCCTGTTTCTCAAAGGAGCCTTCGCCGGCACCACGCCCACACAGGCCTACTTTGTGAAGTGCGATGGCGACAACAATCCGTCGACCTCGCAGGCGCTGGGCATTCTCAACATCTCCGTCGGTTTTGCCCCGCTGTATCCAGCGGAGTTTGTGGTGATTCAGATCCAGCAAATCATGAGCAGCAGCTAAGCCGGCGCCTCGAGCAAGGAGAGATCTCATGGCAATGTTTCCAGGAAATCCGACGCGGTTGGATCCCTACAAGAACTTCAAATTCCGCATCAAGTGGGACGGCCAATACGTGGCCGCGGTAAGCAAGATCAGCACCCTCAAGCGCACCACGGAAGTGATCACGCACCGCAGCGGGGGCGACCCGTCCACGCCCATGCTGACGCCCGGCAAGACCAAGTTCGAAGCCATCACCTGCGAGCGCGGTCTCACGCAGGACATGACCTTTCACGACTGGGCAGGCCTGGTGTGGAACTACGGCTCGGCGCTTGGCACCGAAGTATCTCTCGCCAACTTCCGCAAGGATCTCTACATCGAGTTCTACAACGAAGCCGGTCAGCTGGCGATTGCCTACAAGATCTATCGCTGCTGGATTTCCGAGTACCAGGCGCTGCCCGATCTTGACGCCAATGGCAATGCCATCGCCATCGAGCACATCAAGATTGAAAACGAAGGCTGGGAGCGCGACACCGGCGTTACCGAGCTCACAGAGCCCACGCTCAGCACCGTGGCTGTGTAGGGTGTCTCGCCGTATACGAGCGGGCAGCGACGGGAGCCATTTTTTCTCAGGTCGAGGGGCGAGGAGTGACGCATACCGGGTGTCTGCTAACGACGAGCGACGGCGAGACACCCTCAGGAGCGCGCGATGACCGCGGCGGAGATGCTGTCATTTTGGGAGACGGGCAGCAGGCTGAGCCCGCTCGATCGCGGCGTGCTGGCTGCGCAGGTTGCGGGCGTGCCCGCATCCCAGGCCGCGGATCTGCCGCTCGGAGAGCGCAACCGTGTTTTGGCGCAGCTCTATCGCGAACACTTCGGCAGCGCGCTCGAAGGTTTCACGCAATGCACCGAGTGTGGAGAAAAACTGGAGTTTCATTTTGACGTGCGCCAGGTAGCGGATGCGCCTGCGCGCGAAGCGGGCAATCTCGTCGTGGTGGGCCGATGGAAGTTTCGCCTGCCTACGAGCCGCGCTCTTGCCTTGGCGTTGAATAGCGGCGAGGAGGCCTCGGCGGGGCAGCGCCTGCTGGTGCAGTGCCTGGAGGAGCCGGCCGGCGCCGTTGGTTGGAGCGAAGAAGAGATGGCGGCCATCGAAGAAAAACTGGCAGAGGCCGATTCGCTGGCGGAGATTTTGATCGCCTTCAAGTGTCCCCAGTGCGGCGCGGACTTTGAAGACGCTCTCGATCTTGGCAGCTTTTTGTGGTCCGAGATCGAGAACTCTGCCCGGCAGTTGTTCGACGACATTCACTTGCTGGCTTCGGCCTACGGCTGGACAGAAGATGAGGTGCTGCGATTGAGCTCGATGCGTCGCGAAGCCTACGTGCGGAGAATTCTGGGATGAAAGGCTTTCTGCGCAGATCGCTCGATAACGCGCGGGGCGCGGAGCAGAGGCTCAAGCCCCTCACGGGATCGCTGTACGCGGGCAATTATCGCCGGCCGGAGTTTGCGGCGGGCTCCTGGGTAAAAGAGACGGACAATTTCGAGCCCGGGTCTCCGTCCGCGTCAGGCGCAGAGCCGGCTTTCCGCCAGCATTCTCAGCCCGGAATTTCTCAAGCCGCGTCAACTTCCCCGCCGGAGACTCTACTGCCTGCGACACCCGATCCGCGCGAGGCAGCAACCGGCGGGCACGCCAGCAACCGCGAGAGGCAACAGCCCTCATCAGCGTTCGATTCTCCCATCGCGTCACACGCTGCGCCGCCGCATCGCGAGAGCGCAATCCGTCCTGCTCCTCGCAGGGTCGCTTCCGAGGCGCCACTCCCATTGCTCCCGCCCCTCCCATTGTCCGCACCGCTCGGCCCCGCCAACCTCCCACTCTTCTCAAGCCCGCAGCCGAACCAAGGCTCTCGCGCCGAAGCAAGGGCTGCGCAAGTTTCGCAACAGATTTCCCAGGCCGAGACCAACAGGCGGGAGCGGCGCTCCGCTCCCTCAATTCTGCCGCAAAAAGCGGAGCAACAAAAAGTCGAGCCACGGCCGGTCGAGTCCTTGCTGCGCCCCGCCGTGGCAGCCATGCGGCCCCGTGCGGAGCCGCGGCTGTCTTTGCCGATAAGCCGCCCCCCGCAAGAGCCGGAGATTCAGGTTCACATTGGCCGTATCGAGGTGATCGCCGCCGTTCCGCAGCCACCCAGAGTGCCATCGCCAAGGCCGAACCGCGCCACCAGCCTGGCCGACTATCTGGCCGGGCGGAACGGACGGCCCTGATGAGCAATGCCCTCGCCATTGCCGGCGTTTCCGCGGTTCTGCAGCACTACCTGTACAACCTCTACGGCGCAGTCGGAAATGAAATTCCCTCGCCCGTGCAAGTGTCCTGCGTAGCCCCTGACCTGGTGCAGCAGCAGTTGCAGATCGGCAGCAACACCGCCGAGAACCGCGTGAATCTTTTCCTGCATCTGGTGACCCACAACCCGGGATGGCGCAACGCGGACCTTCCATCGCTCTCAGCCGACGGACAGACGCAGGTCGGCAATCCTCCGCTGGCGCTCGACCTGCACTATCTGCTCACCGTCTACGGATCCGATCCCTGGCAGTCCGAGGCGCTGCTCGGTTATGCGCTCATGATGTTTCACCAGTCTCCCGTGCTCACCCGCAACGACGTGGAGGTGGCGCTCAACGCCCGTTCCGGATCGAACTATCCCTACCCCGCCTATCCGCTCAATAAATCGCTGGGACTGTGCGGCCTCAACGATCAATCGGAACTGCTGAAGATTACGCCGGAGAGCATGAGCCGCGAAGAGATGGCCTGGCTCTGGACCGCGCTCAAGGCCGACTATCGGCTCACATTTCCCTTCAAAGTTTCGGTAGCGCTCATGCTGCCCGATCTTTCGCCGTCGCTCGCCTTCCCGGTTCTGCAAACCTCCTTCACGCCGCCGCCGCCTCCACCGCTTCCGGCCGTGCCTCCGCCGGCCCCGCAGGTGGTGCTGCCCAACGCGCCGCCGTTTCTGCTCTCCATCAGCTACCAGTCTGGCCAGGGCGGCGCGCAGCCCAATGACCAAGTCACGCTCAGCGGAGAATTTCTCACCGGCGCAAATCGCGTGGTGCTCACGCATGCGCAACTCGGAGTCTCGTTCCCGGTCACGCCGGACTCGGTCACTGCCACTCAGGTGCAATTCACTTTGCCGCCGCTCGCGCCCATGCCTTCTCCGCCGTTGCCGTCTCCACCGACAGCGCAGCCTTACCCGGCGGGTGCGTATCTGGTAGCCGTGCAATGGTGGAATGCGGCGCAGCAGATCGCCGTGCAGTCCACCAACAAATTCCCCATGGCAATCACGTATTGGCTGCTGGCCGCGCAGTCGCCCGCGACCGCGCCCATCGCCAGCGATCTCGGGATCACCCTTACAGAATTTGCACCGCCAGTATGGCCCGGCCAGCGCGTGCAACTGGTGCTTAGCGGTACCGTGGGCGGTAGCGTTGTGTCCTTCACCGGCGAAGCCCAGCCGGTCCTCAGCCAGTCGCCACAAGCCTCCGTCACCTTTCTCTTTCCACTTTCGATTCCAACCGGCCAAACCTATCTTGCGCGCATGGTGGTCGATGGAATCAGCAGTCAGGTGCAGTTCAACATTCCGGCGATCGGCCCGCCGTCGTTTACCGGGCCGAATGTGAGCATATGAGCCCAGTTGCCACTCCAGTTTGGGCGGAAAGCAATCGCGCGCTGCTCGAGAGCGAGTTCGCGCGGCTGCGGGCGAAACTTGAAGGAGCGCCCGCGGCGCATTCCGCTCGGGATGGACTGGCCTGGGAGTGCGAAGAAGCGCCGGCCATCGATCGGCTCTCGGCGATCTTTGGTCTTTCCGCTTTTGAGCGCGATCTTCTGCTGCTCTGCGCGGGCGCGGAGATGGATGGCAAGCTGAATGAGCTGTGCGGCCGGCTCACCGGCAATGCGCAGCGCGGCTGCCCCACATTCGCGCTGGCCATGAGCATGCTTGCCAATCCGGAATGGGGCGCCGTGTCGCCGTGGGGACCGCTGCGCCGTTATCGCCTGGTAGAAATCGACGCGCGCCAGGGATTGGCGACCGCGTCCATGCGCATCAACGAGCGCGCGCTGCACTATCTTGCCGGCATGAACCGACTGGATCAGCACCTCGAAGCGCAAGTGCAGCCCAGGCAGCCCGCCGCAGTTCTCGCAGAGGAGCATCAGATGCTCATCGCGCAACTGGCGCAAATAGAGACCGGCGATCTGCGCGAGATGTCCGTGCAACTCTACGGGGACGATCCCGCGGCCCAGGAAAATATCGCTGCCCTCTTCGCACGCCATTACGGGCGGCAGTTGTTTGTCATGCGCATAGAGGATGGCATTCCCGCCGGCGCTGAGCTTGAAGACTTCATCGCCGTCTGGCAACGCGAGATGGAATTGCTCCCAGCCTTTCTGCTCTTGCAGTGGTCCGCGGAGACGCCCACGCCTCAAGCCAAAGCGCTGGCCGACCGGCTGCCGTGCCCCCTGCTTGTGGCCAGCCGTGATCCTCTCAAGCTGCGCCGTACCGCCTGGCGGATCGAAGTCAAGAAGCCCGGACCCGCGGGGCAGCGCAAGCTATGGGCGCAGGCGCTCCACGACGCAGGGCTCGACGAGGGACTTGCGCAGAACGAACTTGACGGGGCCCGAAGCAATTCCCTCGAGCGCAACGGAAACGAGTCTCACGAAAATGAGTCTCCCAAGATTGCGGAAACCGCCGCAATTCTCGACCGCCTGGCCAGCCATTTCCGCCTGAGCGCAGAAACCATCGTGGCCATCGCAGAAGCCGCCGGCGCAGCGCACGGCGTCGAACCGGGCCGCGATCTGGCGCAGCATCTGTGGCAAAGCTGCCGCGTGGTCGCACGGCCGCAACTTGACTTGATGGCGGAACGCATCGATCCCCAGGCGCGCTGGAGCGACCTGGTGCTGGCCGCGTCGCAGCTCGAAGTGCTGGCGCTGCTGGCCGCCGAGGCCCGCCATCGCATGACGGTATATGAACGCTGGGGCTTTGCGCGCCGCGGCCGCCGCGGCCTCGGTTTGAGCGCGCTCTTCAGCGGCCCCAGCGGTACCGGCAAGACTCTCGCCGCAGAAGTTGTGGCCGGCGAACTCGGGCTCGACCTCTATCGCATCGATCTCTCGGCGGTGGTCAGCAAATACATCGGGGAGACAGAGAAAAATCTCAAGCGGGTATTTGACGCGGCGGAAGAAGGCGGCGTCGTACTGCTCTTCGACGAGGCGGAGGCGCTCTTCGGCAAGCGCTCCGAGGTCAAGGACAGCCACGACCGTTACGCCAACATCGAGATCGGGTACCTGCTGCAGCGCATGGAAAGCTATCAGGGCGTGGCGATTCTGACCACCAATCTCAAGTCCACCCTCGATCAGGCATTTCAGCGCCGCCTGCGCTTCACCGTCGAGTTTCCCTTCCCCGGCAAACCCGAACGCGAAGCCATCTGGAAGGGCGCACTGCCGCCGGAAGCGCCACGGCAGAACATCGATGAAACACTCCTGGCGCAGCTCAACGTCACCGGCGGCAGCATTCGCAACATTGCGCTGAATGCCGCATTCCTGGCCGCGGATAAAGGACGCCCGGTCACCATGGAGGACGTGCTCCGCGCATCCGAGCTCGAAGCCTCGAAACAGGAGCGGCCCATTTCGCAGGCCGAGACGAGGGGGTGGGTATGAGCCGCCCGCGCGCCGAAATCCATCCCAGCGCCGAGATTCATCCACGCGCCACGATTCATATCGACCGCGTCGTGCTGCGCGGTGTCGACCGGCAACAAGCAAAGGCGATCGTCGAAAGCCTGCGCGCCGAGCTGGCGAATCTGTTTTCCAGCGCCGCCTTCCGCGGCAAACTCCGCAACGGCCGCAGCGCGGAAGTCATCCGCCTCGGCAGCGTGCCTCTTGGCGCCGGCCGCGCCGGAGCCAAACGCTTCGCAGCCGCAGTGGCGCGCGGCGCGGGAAAGGGGATGAGAGCGTGAGCACGACAGCCTTTGCCCAGGAATCGCTCTCGCTCAAGTCGGCAGCGTCCCCGCTGCGCGTCAATCGTCCCGGCGACGCGCACGAAGTGGAAGCCGAGCGCGTGGCCGAGCGCGTGGCGAGCGGCGAGCGTATCGCTTCGTGGAGCCTCAAGACCGTGGGCACAGGCGCCGTGCAGCGCGATCCGGATCGAGCGGCCGGCGCGCAGCCCGCCACGCCCACCAAGCAGCCTTCCGCGTCCGACATCGCGGGCAAAGCCGCAGAGGCGTTGCTGGCTACGAAAGAGGGTCAGGCCGCGGTCGCCGCCATCAAAAAAGATCCGGTGGTCAAAAGCACCTCAGACTTTTTCGCCACTCCCGCAGGCATCGTGATCGCCGGAACCGCCGCCAGCGCCGTCGTAACCGGGCTCGCCTTAGAGCACAAGCCGCTGCCGCTTCAACTCCCCAAAATTCCCCTCGATTTCGTGCATCCCGGACTCAGCATGAGGCTGAGCTATCAGGGACCAGTCGACCGCCCCTCGGCCGCGTCCCTCACGCTGAGCTTCACGCCAAAAGCCTCCAAAGAGAGAGACAAAAAGCCCGATCAAAGCGCGGCCACAGGCGCGGCGACGAGCGCTTCGATCCGCGACGAGATCAACCAGTTGCGCGCGCAGCAGGAGATGTTCGGCGGCAAAGGCGATGCTGCGGCACGCCCAGGGCCGCTTGCGGAGACGCCGCCCAAAACCGCCGATCCCGCTGCCGCCAAAACTCAGCCGCCAAAAGCCGCGCAAAAAGATGCAGCCGCCTCCGCACCGGATGCAGCGCACCAAAGCGCTCCCAAAGCCGCCGACACTGCAGCAAAAAAGGAAAAGCATGAAGAGCACGTGATTCAGCGCAAAGCCGAGGGCCTGGACGAGACCTGGGCCAAGACCCAACCTGCCTTAACCAGCGGCGTAGGTGATGCGTTGCACGACCCCGGCCGCCCGCTCGATGTGCGTACGCGCGTATACATGGAGTCGCGCTTCGGCGTCGACTTCCGCAATGTGCGCATTCACACCGGCGATCATGCCGCGCAATCGGCTCGCCAGATCAACGCGCGCGCGTACACTGTCGGCTCCGACGTCGTCTTTTCCTCGGGCACGTACGCTCCAGACAATGCGTCCGGACGCAAGCTGCTGGCGCACGAGCTCACGCACGTGGTGCAGCAGAGCCCCGGCGCCGCGCGCAAAGCAGCCGGCGTCTCCGCCTCGCCCCGCCGCGTGCAGCGCAGTGAGGGCGGCTGGACCGGCCGGCTCCTGGCCAAGGTGCGCTCGCTCCCCGGCTACGACCTGTTCTGCACCATCATCGGCAAAGACATCACCACCTGGCAGGACAAGCCGAGCGCAAAGGAAGACATCCTGCGTGAGTTTGTGAAGATGATCGATGGCCAGGAGGCCTACGATCGGCTCACCAAAGCGGCAGGCGCAATTGACAAGGCGTGGGAGTGGCTCAAAAACGAGCTCACCGCGCGCCATCTCACGCTCAGTGACTTCAAGGCTCTCATCGATCAGGCCAAAGACTCGCTCAGCCTCAGCGATCTCACCCATTTTGAAGAGGCCGTGGAGCGCATCAAGGGAATGTTCCGCCCCGCCTACGAAAGCGCCATCGACCTCGCCAAAATCGCGTTCCGCAAATTCTTCGAGATCGTGGTCGAAGCCATCATGGACAACTTCGGCGACACCGGCAAGCAGGTCATGGACTTCCTGAGGAAAGCCGGCGACACCTTTATGACGATCGCCCGCGATCCGGTGAAATTCGTCGGCAATCTCATCGACTCGGTCCTGCTCGGCTTCAAGAACTTCGCCGGCCACTTCCTCACGCACCTCAAAGATTCGCTGATGGATTTCCTCTTCGGCGAAGTCGGCTCGCGCATCAAGCCGCCCAAAGAATTCAGCATTTCCGCGATCTTTGGGCTCATCCTCGACATCCTCGATCTGAATTACGCTCACTTCCGCAAACTCCTCGTGGAAAAGACTTCGCCCGAGGCGGTCACCGTTCTCGAAAGCGGCTTCGATACGATCCAGAAAATGGCTCAGGCCAAGAGCCTGAGCGCGGCCTGGAATGTCTTCAAGGAGCAGGCCGGCAACCTGATCGGCGAACTGGTCTCGACCGCGATCGACAAGATCAAGAACTGGGTGGTGACCAACGTCGTTCAGAAGGCGATTGAAAAAGTCCTGCAGATGTTCACGCCGGCATCGGCGGTCATCGCAGCCATCGAAGCCATCTATCACACCATCGTCACGCTCATTAATAAAGGCCAGCAGTTGATTGCGGTGCTTAAGGCCACTGTAGATTCGATCTCCCGCATCGCAGCGGGCGACCTGACCCAGGCCGCGGACAAGATTGAAGGCGCCATGTCCAAAGCTCTCAATTTTATCGTGGCATTCTTTGCCGAGCAGGCCGGCGTGGGCGGCATCGGCCAGACCATCCGCGAAATTATCAAGGCCATTAAGGACAGGGTCGATGGCGTTATCAACAAAGTGCTCGATTTCGTGGTTGGCAAGGCCAAGGGACTTTTGGAAAGCGCCAAGGCTACTGCCGGCAAAGTTCTGGCGTGGTGGCAGCAGCGCCAGGATTTCATCGCCGATGGCAAGGACCGCTCGGTCCGCATGGAAGGAACAGAGGACGCACCGGAGCTGGTGGTAGCCAGCAGTCCCGGCGTCAAGTGGTCCGATTACCTGGATGAACGCGAGAAGTTGATGGGCGCGACGGAAAAGAAAAACAAGGAAGGACTGCTCAAGAGCGCCAGAGGTCTTGCGACAAAGCTTGAGGCTCGTCTTGCCGGTTCGAGCGACGAAAAAGAAAAGAAAGTAATCATCGACACCAAGCACAAAGACTTCAATGATTTTGCCGAGATCATCAAGAAAATTGGCTTTGCCGATGACAAGAACGGCCCCGCCTCCGTGATCAAATACGGTTCGATCGGCCCCGAGGGACGCGGCACCGAAATGACGGCGGAGGTTCTAAGCAGAAACCATCCCAAAGGAAGCTCCGTTGCCGACAATCCTCCTATCTGGACTGCCCTGACTCCCAGGATGTATCACCCCAAAGGGCCGTACATTCAGGGCCATCTGCTCAACAACAACCTCGGCGGCGAAGGACGGCGCTTCAACCTGAGCCCCATCACAAATTCGGCCAACCAGGTCCACCTTAACTCCATCGAGCAAACCATCAAGGACATGGTGAACCCACCGGATAGCAAGGTCGTCGTGCGCTACGTGGTGAGAGCGGTTTACCCGGATGAAGACGGCGGATCGAAACATCCCATCACACCGGTTTACCAGGCGCTGCTCGACAAGCCGGAGGGGAAACTAGCCCCGGAAGAGAAGAAAGATAAGGCCATGTACGACGCCGAGCAGAAGCTGGCTAACCGATTTGAGTGGGAGGCTACCGAGCTCGAAAAGAAGGACGGCAAGTGGGTCCCGAGCAAGCCCATCAACACAGGCAAAGGCGAAGTCCTGAACAATCCCAAGTCATAGGCTTGGCGTTCACCGCGAGGAATTCACCCCAATGTCGACCACAGGCAATCCGCTCTCGCCACGGCTGCTGAAAGGCGGCATCGTGACCATGGATGCGGACACGTCCGTGTTGCAGGGCGTCATCTCGTTTCAATACAACCCGGAGACTGTGACGCGCACCATGCAGATCCAGGCCGTTCCCGGTTCGCAGGATGGCAACCAGGTGGACGTGCTGCGCCTGCGCGGGCCGGCGATTGAAACCGTGAAGGTGGATGTGGAGTTCGACGCCGCCGACTATCTCGAATTTCCTTCGCAGTATCCACTCGCCGTGCAACTCGGCTTGCAACCTCAGCTCGCGCAACTTGAAATGCTCATCAATCCCACTGTGGAAACCCTGCTCGCCGACGACCAGATGGCCAGTGCCGGAACCCTCGAGATCATTCCCCTGGAGCAGCCGCTCACACTTTTCGTCTGGAGCACGCAGCGTGTCATGCCGGTGCGGCTCACCGAGTTCAGCATCACCGAAGAGGCCTTTGATCCCAATCTCAATCCCATTCGCGCCAAAGTCTCGCTAGGCATGCGCGTGCTCACCGTGGACGATCTTGGATTCGACCATCCCGGCGGCCGCATGTTCCTCACCTATCTCACCAACAAGGAAACCATGGCCGGGCAGGTGGCCAGTGCCGCCCTTACCAGCCTTGGTCTCGGGAGCTGATTCAGATGCAATATCCACTGCAGGCAATGGTGCAGCTCGGCGTTATCCCACCGGTCACATTTCCGCCAGACAGCCGCTATTACGCGTTTGGCGTGCAGCAGTATGTCGCCCCAAACGGGCAGAGTTACCCGTATCTTCAGCGGCGCATCGTGCCGCAGCCGAACGCGCCAAACTACGCCACCATCAACCAGTACACCACCGTGCAGGGCGACCGGCTGGATCGCATCGCTGCCAAATATCTGGGCGATCCGCTGATGTCCTGGCTCATCTGCGATGCCAACGGCGCCATGGATTCATGGGATCTGGTCAAGACGCCGGGAACAGTAATCTCCATCACCACGCCGCAGGGCGTGCCCGGAGGAACCATTGCTCAGTAGCGTCCAACTGACGCTGATGATGGGCCCGATCGTGGCTTTGCCGGTCCCATCCTCCGTGCTCGAATCCCTGGTCGACGTCGAGGTGACTATCCACGACCTTGAGCAGAGCGGCTTCAGGCTCACCTTCAGTCTTGACAAGCAATCGCCATTGCAAATTACTTTCCTGCTCGCCGGCGGACTGCCGCTTCTGTTCATGCGCTGCATCCTCGTGGCCACCGTCAACGGCAGCGCCAACGTACTGATCGACGGCGTGATCACGCAGAACGAGATCACGCCGGGCGACAAAGGATCGAACTCCACGCTCACGCTCTACGGCAAAGATCTCACGGCGCTGATGAATCAAGTGAACTGGAGCGGTTTCCCCTTCCCGGCCTGCCCGCGCGAGGCGCGCGTTGCACTGCTGCTTCTCAAGTACGCGATGTTCGGCATGATTCCGCTGATCATTCCCAGCATCCTGCTCGACATCTCGCTGCCCATCGAGTCCATCCCCGCGCAGCAGGGCAGCGATCTCGAATACATCAAGCAGCTCGCCAGCGAAGCGGGCTACGTCTTCTACATCTCCGCCGGCCCACTGCCGGGCATGAACACCGCCTATTGGGGACCGCAGGTCAAGATCGGCCCCGTGCAGAGCGCTCTCAATATCGATATGGACGCCTACACCAACGTGGAGACCATGCACTTCAAGCTCGACCAGGAGAAGAGCAAGATTCCCCTCGTCTACACCTACGTCGAAGAGATCGGCATCAGCATTCCCATCCCCCTTCCTCCGGTGAATCCCCTCATGCCGCCGCTCGGCGCCATTCAGCCGATCCCCACCAATCTGCTTCCGCCCGATATCGCCACGTACCGTGACGATGCCTCGAAGCTCACCATTCCCCAGGCCATCATGATGGCATTCAACGCCGGCGCCGAGAGCTCGGAGTGCGTGAGCTGTGAAGGCACGCTCGATGTGGTTCGCTACGGCAACATCCTGAAGGCGCGGCAACTGGTGGGAGTGCGCGGCGCCGGTTACTGCTTCGACGGCCTCTATTACGTCAAGAACGTCACGCACCGCATCAAGCGCGGCGAATACAAACAAAATTTCACTCTAACCAGAAATGGACTGGTCTCCAATGTCCAGACGGTGAGCCCATGATTGCAACTTCTCCAGCCAGCGCACCCACTCCCAAGCGTTACTACGGCAAGTACCGAGGCTTGGTCACCGAAAATCTCGACCCCATGATGCAGGGCCGGATCCTTGCACAGGTGCCGGACGTGTTGGGAGAGATCCCCTCGAGTTGGTGCATGCCCTGCGTGCCCATTGCCGGAATTCAGGCAGGCATCTTCGGCGTGCCGCCCATCGGCAGCCAGGTCTGGATCGAGTTCGAGCAGGGAAATCCCGACTACCCGATCTGGTCCGGCGGTTTCTGGGGCACGGTCGCTTCCATACCCGTGCTGGCCACTGTGCCGCCGCCCATTCCTCCGGGCCAGAACATCGTGTTGCAGACGACCGGGCAAAACACCGTCGTCCTCAGCGACGGGGTTCCGGCTCCATTTCTCGGCGGCATCATGCTCAAGAGCACTGCGGGCGCCATGCTGGTCGTCAACGACTCGGGAATCTATATGACCGCCGGACCGGGTCTCGCCACCATCATGATGATGGGCACGACGGTGATGATCAATCCACCCGCGCTGGTGATCACTGGGCCATGAGCCGCCGCTGAAGAGCGAACCTCGGCAGCGTTCCGATGAACGAAGGCTGGAACGAAAGTCGAAGAAAGGAGGACCGATGCCCGGACCAATTCTTCACATGGGAGCCGTTGTGATGTGCGCGCACGGCGGCATGGCCGTTCCCACCGTGCCCAGCCCCACTGTGCTGGTGTCCGGAATGCCCATCGCCACCATCGCCGCGCCGTATATGATCGCCGGCTGCGCCTTTGTTCCTCCCGTCGGCAACGGGCCCTGCATCAGCGGCATGTGGATGGTGGGATCGGTCTTCGTCACATCCAACGGGGCGCCGGTCGCCATCCTGAGCGGCGTCTCCATTTGCGTCCCCACCGGCACACCGATGCTTCCGGTATCGGCGCAGACCTTTGTCATCGCAACCTGATCGCAATCCAGAAAACTTGCTCCGACCCCGGGAGATCTCGCAGTGAACGTAAATTTTCCATTCCAGTTCGATGGCAGCGGAGGCACCGCCGACCCGCTCACCGACTACCTGAACCAACTGGTAGAGCAGGTGCTGTTCACCTCGCCCGGCGAGCGCGTCAACATGCCGGACTTCGGCAGCGGCTTGCTGCAGATGGTCTTCGCGCCCACCAGCCCGGAGATTGCTGCCGCCACACAATTCGCCGTGCAGGGCGCGCTGCAGAAATGGATGAGCGGCCTCATCAAAGTGCAATCCGTTGTAGCCACCTCGGTTGATTCCACACTCACCGTGACCGTCACCTATGCGCCGCTGAACACCGGCGTCTCGCAGGTGCAGACCTTTGTC
Source organism: uncultured Acidobacteriota bacterium (assembly GCA_963830785.1). Taxonomy (GTDB): domain Bacteria; phylum Acidobacteriota; class Terriglobia; order Terriglobales; family Acidobacteriaceae; genus Telmatobacter. The sequence goes on along the minus strand of CAWHNV010000070.1, from coordinate 46,140 downwards.
TACGGAGGTCAGCAATGATCTTCTCCTGCTGCACAGACAATCGCCGCACCGCGCTGGTCGAGAACGGCAAACTCCGGGCTATCGATTTTCTTGAGGTGGTCGACGGCAAGCATCCGCCAGAAGGCACTCTGCCGCTCGGCATCGATCGCCAGCGCACGTTGCTTTTGACGCTGATCAACGGTATGCCCACGACGCCCATCAAGGTCAACAACATTCTCATCACGGGCGGGCAATCGATCACCAATATCGGCATCGAGTGGGTGGCTCCCGCGAAACATCTCCCTTCGCAGGCGCACCCCTCGGACCATTCCTACTTTCCCAACCTTCCCGATGCCGACAAAATCCTGGTCATCCGGCTGGCGAACTACGGCGATTTCTCGCCCTACACGCTCTCGCTCGTCGAAGACGCATCGGCAGCATCGCTCGCGAACTTCGCCGTAGCGGAAACGCTCGCCGGCTTCGATCCCCAGCTCTCGTCGGTTACATTTTCCTTCAAGGTCGATTGCGGCCCTGAGTTTGACTGCGCGCCGCCCGCAGCCAATTGCGTCCTGCCGCCCCCGACCCCGCCGCCCATCAACTACCTTGCCAAGGACTACACCACCTTCCAGCAAACCATGCTGGACCGCATGAACCAGCTCCTCGACTGGGGCGCTACCAGCGAGGCCGATATCGGCGTGATGCTGGCCGAGGTAGTCGCCTACGCAGCCGACCAGCTCAGTTACCGGCAGGACGCGGTCACCACCGAGGCCTATCTCAACACCGCCCGCAGCCGCATCTCTCTGCGCCGTCACGCGCGCCTCGTTGACTACTTCATCAGCGAAGGCTGCAATGCCCGCGCGTTGGTTCAGGTTGCCGTTTCCACCGAGACTTATCTGCCGCGCGGCGGTACGCGCTTCTACACCACTGCGCCCGGAATGCCGAACAGCCTCGCTCCGAATCAGGGAAACGAGCAGGCCGCGCTCGACGCGGGTGTCATCGTCTTCGAGCCGATGCAGGACGCCATGCTCTTTGCCGAACTCAACCAGATCAACTTCTACACCTGGGGCGACACCAACTGCTGCCTGCCCACAGGTGCCACCGAAGCCACTCTGCAGGGAAGTTTTCCCAATCTGCACGTAGGCGACGTGCTGATCTTTCAGGAAGTGATCGGCCCCGGCACGGGCAATCCCGCCGATGCCGACCTCCGGCATCGCTATGCCGTTCGTCTCACCGCCGTCACCACTACCGATGCTTACGGGAACCCGCTCGTCGATCCGCTCTTCGACAAGAACGGCGCCGTCATCACCTCCACTTCGCAAACGACGCAGAAGGTCACCGAGATTCAATGGGGAAGCGACGACGCGCTGCCGGCCCCGGTCTGCATCTCCGCGCAATATACGGATTCGAATCAAGAGGTGCACACCCTGACCAACGTAAGCGTCGTGCTGGGCAACATCGTGCTCGCCGATCACGGGCTCACCATGCCCGCAACGCCGGGCAATCTCGGCATCGTGCCGGCGCCCTCGCTCGCGTATGCGCCCAACCCGGCTGCCGATCGATGCACCCAGCAGAAGCCGAATTATCTGCCCGTCCGATTTAATCCCAGCCTTGCCGACAGTCCGCTCACGCAATCCGTGCAGCTTCCCATCTCCGGCAGTCCCTCCACGCCGGATGCTGTGCCGCTCTCGGCCACTGCTCCCGTCTATCTCAAGGACGGCAACGGCCTCGTCACGCTATCGGTCTCCGCCAACTCTCTCTCCACCTGGCCCGCGCTTTTTGGTGTCATCGCCAGCGCCGGACCGTCGCCCGGCACTTTCGATCTCGAAGTCGTCTTCAATCCGCCCGGCGGCCCCACCGGCGTGGCCGCGCCCGTTGTGCTCGAGAAATTCTCCGGCATGAATCTCACCAGCGTCTCTCCCAGTTACGCGGCCACCATCCTCGCGGACTCGGAATTCGTCCAGGTGCCTTCGGGATTCACTCCCTTCGAAGCCGTTCCCACCACGTTTTCCGCGAACGTCACGCAACTCGCAAACAGTGGAACCGTAAATGTGCCCGATGGCAACGACAATCCATTTCTCACTCTTGAGCCTACGGCTCCGGCCAACTGGCCGCCGCTTTTCGCAGTGGTTTCACAGCAACAAATTCTCAAGCCGTGGCAATTCAATCTGCTCGTCGTTTACGCACCGCCCGGCGGAGCGACCGGAGTGCTCGCGCCCGTGATCGTCGAGCAATTCAACAACGTTGCCCTTTCCACGATTGAAGCCGCGGTCAACACCGCCGCCGACCTGATCTCCGTCACCAGCTACGAAGGCCAGCCCAATCTGAGCCTGGCCGCCGCGGATCTCATGCAGACCAACGCCAATGATGCAATTCCCGCCATTCAGGTCACAAGCCTCTCGCCGTTGCCTGATTCTGAACCTGTCTCATGGACTCCCGAGCCCGATCTGCTCGGTTCCGGCGCGGAAGATACGCAATTCGTCGTCGAAATTGATTCGAACGGCATTGCGTGGCTGCGCTTTGGCGACGGAACCAATGGCAAGCTGCCCGTTGCCGGCGACCAATACACCGCCTCCTATCGCGTGGGCAACGGATCGGCCGGCAACGTGGGCGCCAACACTTTGGTGAATGTCTACGCCGGCATTGCCGCCACGCCCAACATCCTCGGCTGCACCAATCCGCTCCCGGCTTCCGGCGGTACCGACCCCGAAACCAACGCGCAAATCTGCCGCCGCGCCCCGGTCGCCTTTTTTACCCAGGAGCGCGCCATCACCATGCAGGACTACGCCAACGTGGCAGAGAGCAATTCGCAAATTGAGGATGCCGCGGCGCAGACGCGCTGGACCGGCAGTTGGTACACCGTCTTTGTCGCAGCCGAGCCGCAGAATAATGCGCCGATGAGCAAGTCGCTGCTCAAAAGTGTCACGCGCACCGTGAACGAGTACCGGCTCGCCGGCGAAGCCGCGTACGTGGAACCGCCGCAGTACATTCCCCTCGAGATTGCGCTCACCGTCTGCGTCGATCCCGAAACTTTCGCGCTCGATGTGGAAAAGGCGTTGCTCCAGGTTCTCGGCAGTTGCATGCAGCCCAACGGCCAGCCTGCGTTTTTCAATCCAGCGAACTTCGACCTCGGCCAGCCCGTTTATCTCAGCCCCATCTACGCGGCCGCGCGCACGGTGCAGGGCGTCACCCGCGTCACGGCCACCACCTTCGAGCCGCAGGGACAGAACACCAACGTGTATCTGAAACGCGGATACATCCCCATGGGGCCGTTCCAGGTGGCCATGCTGGCCAACGATCCCAGCTTGCCCGCCAACGGACGGCTGACTTTAAAAATGCAGGGAGGGAGGTGAAGCCATGAGCTGCGGATGTGGAGGAAGCGGCGCCGATTGCACGTGCGGCTGCTGCGTCGGAACCAGCGTCGTCACTCCGGTAGCGGAGTCGAACGCTCCTGGCCTGCCTGCCATCGCCTACCGGACCGGTGTGTGGGCCACGTTTCTCGAGTCGATGATGGCCCGCCTCTCGAGCGCAGATTATCCCGCTCTCGCCGGCCTCAAGACGCGCGCGAACGACGACTTCAGCATTGCCCTGCTCGACGCCAGCGCCGTGGTGCTCGACATTCTCACCTTCTATCAGGAGCGGCTCGCCAACGAAAGCTATCTCGGCACCGCCACGCAGCTTTATTCGCTCACGCAGCTCAGCCGGCTCATCGGCTACCAGCCATGGCCGGGTGTTTCGGCCTCCGTCTATCTCGCATTCAATCTCTCCTCAGCTCCGGGCCTGCCGCCCAATCCTGGCACCACCGCCATCGCCATTCCCACGGGAACCACCGTGCAAAGCGTTCCCGCGCAGGGCCAGACGGCGCAGCTCTTCCAAACCTCGGCGCCCATTCTCGCCAAGCCCGACTGGAATGCCCTCGATGTGCAGACCGGTATACCGTGGGTTCCGCAGCCCGGTGACAAGAGCGTCTTTCTCGCGGGCACCTCCACCTCGCTCAATCCCGGGGACGCCATCCTGATCGTCGGCGACGAACGGATTCAGGACAGCTCCAGCGCACGCTGGGACCTGCGCATCGTCACCACCGTCACGCCCGACACTGTCAACGGCCGCACGCTCGTTCAATGGAAGGAAGGGCTCGGCGGCGAAGGTGTCGCACCCGCGCAGGAAAACGCTCAACTCTATGCGCTCCGGCAGAAGGCGTCGTTCTTCGGCTACAACTCCATCAACCCCTCCATGCTCGACAGCAAGGTGCGCGCGCATCTCTGGGAGGAGGGGCTACTGCACAAAGGCTTCTTTGGCCATTCCGAGTGGATCTTCGACTGGGACCCGGTGAGCCACACGCAGCTTTCGGCGGAGAAGCTGGTCGATCTCGACCAGGTGTACAGCACCATCGTCCCCGATGGATGGCTAATCCTCATCGACCCCGACCTGTACACGGGACGCACGCCCGCCGGTTACATCTCGCTCAACCTCATTCTGGGAGTCACCTCGGTCACGCGCTCCGACTTCGGCATGAGCGGCAAGATCACGCGCCTCTCGGTGGACGAGAACCCGTCCCTCGGTACGTATTACGCCATGATGCGCGTTACGTCAGCCCTCACGCAGAGCGTATTGCTGCCAGCCGCCGAGCAGCCGCTCGACTATCCTCTTTACGGCACCATCATCGATCTCGAAAACGAGCGCGACGATCTCTCCGCCATCACCGCCGTCGCCGTCACCGGAAGCAATCCTCTGCTGGTCGTCAAGAACAAACGCACGGTCACCTTCACTCCTTACGACGGTCCCGATACCGCGGTCTATCAAGCCGGCGCCACGTTCACCCTCATGCAGCCACCGCCCACGACATTCAATACCGACGGCAGCATTCCCGACTGGAAAACCATCAAGGGCGCAGTCGAAATGGTGGTGATGGATCCCGCGGGACGCCTGGGAACCATGAAGGAAAAACTGCACCACTTCACGCTCACGCCCGCGCCGCCCAAGTCGCCTGTCGTGCAGGAAGTGGCGCAGGTCTCCTCCGTGGCGCTACTGCCCTCCTCGCAAACCGGCACCAACATTACTCCCGCGCGCACCCGCATTGTTCTCGCGAGCTCACTCATCAACTGCTACGACCGCACCACCACAACCATCAACGCCAATGTGGGAACGGCCACTGGCGGCGGCCCAGTGACGGAGCTGCTGGGCAGCGGCGCGGCCGCCACAGACAACCAGACCTTCACCCTCAAACAAACCCCACTCACGTACATCCAGGCAGTCACTCCCACCGGCGCGGCAAGCACGCTGTCGGTCTCCGTCAACGGAGCTGCCTGGCAACTGGTGCCCACGCTCTACCAGCAGCCGCCGCAGGCCCAGGTCTTTACCGCCATCACGCAATCCAATGGCAGCACGCAGGTCATCTTCGGCGATAACGTCGAGGGCTCTACCGTTCCCACCGGCCAGAACAACATCGTGGCCACTTATCGCACCGGCCTCGGCGTTGCCGGCAACGTCACCGCAGGCGCCATTTCCACTCTGGTCGACCGTCCTGTTGGCGTCAGCGGCGTCGTCAATCCCATGCCCGCCACCGGCGGCCAGAATCCGGCCACCGTCGCCGACATCCAGACCGCCGCTCCCATGTCCGTGCAGACCCTCGGCCGCGCTGTCTCCATCACCGACTATCAGAACTTCGCCGCCACCTTTGCCGGCATCGCCAAGGCCAGCGCGGTGTGGCTGCCCAGCGGCTATTACCGCGGCGTTTTTCTCACCGTTGCCGCAGCCGGCGGAGCGGAGTTGCCTCCCGGCAACCTCACGCTGGCCAACCTCATCGCGTCACTCAAAGCCTACGGAAACCCGGCAGTCCCGTTCACCGTGGCCACGTTCCTTGAGACCATCTTCGGCTTCGAAGCCGATCTCGCCATCAATCCCGCGTACAGCACCGATGCAGTGCAGGCAGCCGTGATGGCTCTGCTCAACTCCACCTACAGCTTCGCCAACCGCAGCTTCGGACTGGGCGTCTCGGCCGACGAGCTGGACGCGCTGATCCAGTCGGTCCCCGGAGTGGTTGCCGTCAATATCAAGCACCTGAAAACCATCGCCACCAGCCAGGCCGGCGATCTGGGAAGCGCCGGCTTCTCAGTGGCCGCATACCAGAGCTGGATCCAGCAGTACGTGCACGTCAAGCGTCCGCGCTCCGGCGCGCCCAACTCCATCTGCCCATACATCCCCGTGCCGCACAAGCACAAAATGCCCGCGGCCGCAGAAATTCTCGTCATCAGTCCGAACCCGAACGACATCGTGCTGGGGGTGATCGAATGAGCTTCTCGCTCTTCAATCTGGTGCCGGCAATCTATCGTCTCCGCGACGGACAAATCGCTGCCAACATGCTGCTGCTCACGCCCGCCGAGCAGAGCCAGCTCTACGCGTTGCAGAATCCGACCAGCCCGCTCGATGCCGAGCAGACGGCGCTGATGAACGAGCTCGCCGCCAAATCTACGCGCGGGCCGCTCGAGTCGCTGCTCATGGTCATCGACGAGCAGTTAAGCTTTTTTGCCGCCGATCTCGACCAGCTTTACGACGATCAGTTCATTGAAACCTGCGCGCCATGGGTCATTCCTTACATCGGCGAGCTCATCGGATTCCAACCCATCCGCGGCATTGCGCCCTCCGTTGACAATCCCCGCTCCGAAGTGGCGAATACCATTGCCCTGCGCCGTCGCAAAGGCACCATCGGCGCCATTGAGCAGCTCGCACGTGACGTGACCGGCTGGGGCGCGCACGCCGTCGAGTTCTTTCAGACCCTTGCCGAAACGCAATACGTGAAATGCGTCCGGCTCAACAGCTATTACGCGCCCAACGTGCGCGGATGGAAGCCGCGTACTTACGCCTCGAGTGGGTTTACGAAGATGACGCGCAAAGTGGACGTCCATCTTCCCGCTTCTCCCGGTTTGCCGCGCTGGAATATTCCCAACATCGGCGTCTATCTCTGGTCGCTCGGCGCGTATTCGCTCACTGGAGTCGCCGCAGTGCAGGCCTCTGACACTTCCGGTCCCGTTGCGGGCTGCTATCGCTTCAGCCAGCTTGGATGCGACGTTCCGCTCTTCCACGCCGCCGTCTATCAGGGCGAGCAGATCACGGCACTGGCCACCGAGGCCAATGTCCCCGACTACCTGACGAAGATTCTCCTCTGCGCCGATCTCGGCAAAGGCACGCAGTCCAGCTATTACGGCGTGGGCAAGAGTCTTTCCGTCACGCTCAACGGGCAGTTGCTCAATCCCTACCAGATTCAGGTCACGGATCTAAGCGGCGTCGACGGCTCGTGGAACAATCTGCTCGTCTCCGGCAGCCAGTACACTGTCGCCATCGATCCTGACCTGGGCCGCATCGCCGTGTCGCCCGATGTGACGGTGTCCGCCGGCGGCCTGGTGGTCGATTTCTACTACGGCTTCAACGCCGCTATGGGCGGCGGAGAATATGAGCGTGAATCCACATTCTTTGTCACCAATCCGGCAAACATTTTTGCCTTTCCTGACTCCTCGCAGAGCTACACCAACGATCTCCAAAGTGCACTGACGTTTGTCGCCGGACAGGCCGCCACGCTCGGCGCCTCCGTGGCACTTGAGATTCAGGGCAGCGGTCCCGCCGCAACCATCACATCGCCCCTCACGATCGATGCGCCCACAGGCGTCACCATCGAGATTCGCGCGAAGGATGGCGCGTATCCCTACCTCGTCCTCGACGGCGAGTTTCAGATCACCGGCGACAAACTCTCCACCGTGATCCTCAATGGCCTGCTCCTCACCGCCTCATCGACAATGAGCTCGGGCTCGGGCGGCAGCGACGCGCTCGTGGTGTTGCCCGTGACGCGCCCATCCGGTGCTGACAATGTAGTGTCGCTTCAGCTCGAGCACTGCACCCTCGTGCCCGGCTGGTCGCTTTCGAGTTCCGGCGAGCCGCAGCACGCTGACGCACCGGCAATTCTTTCTCATGCCATCGGCGCGCAAGTTTCCGTCGAGCTTTCGATCACCGGTCCCATTCGCGCTCCGGAAACCGTCCCCGTCGGCGTCTGCGACAGCATTCTCGACGCCACGGGAAAAAAACGCGTCGCCTACGACAATCTCGACGGCCAACCCATCGGGGGCGGTCCGCTCACGCTCACCGGTTCCACAGTCGTGGGCCGCGTACACGCCCAGGAGCTGACCCTGGTCTCCGACAGCATCTTCTGGTCCGACATCATTCCCGGCTCGCCGCCCGCCATTGTTCCCGGGCTCTTCGCCGACCGCGCGCAAGCCGGCTGCGTGCGCTTCAGTTACCTGCCGTATCAGGCCGTCACGCCGCGGCGTTTCGAGTGTGTGGAGCAGGCCCTCGCCGGACCCACGCCGCTGTTTCTCTCCTACAGTTACGCGCAGCCCGATTATCTGAAACTCTCCGCGTCCACTGCTTCTTCCATCCGCGAAGGCGCGGACGACGAAGGCGAGATGGGCGCATTCCACTGGGTGCTCGCGCCTCTGCGTGAGGCGGATCTGGAAATTCGTCTCCAGGAGTTCACACCCGTAGGACTCAACACCGGATTGATCTATCAAACCTGAGATTTACGCAGGCGATTGACGGAACCAACACCGCCGGCAAACGCGGCGCGACCGAAAAGAAGGGTACAGGAGCAAGCCATGAGCTTCGACAATAGCCGATACAACTTCGACCACTGGAAGTTATACGCAGGCGTGGTAAGCGAGCAAGGCCGCGTGCAAACCGACTCGGACTGGAACGAGTGGCTTGCCGGTCTCACCCGCCGCATCGACGCCGGCTCGTTCGACACCTTCGGTCATGCCGTCTATCCCGAGACCACCCCCAATGCATTCGAGATCGACGCGTCGGCGAAGTCCGGCAACAGCATCCTGATCGGACTGGGCCGCATGTATGTCGACGGAATCCTCGTCGAGAATCTCGGCAGCAATCGCAGCGTCACGGTGGACTCCGCGCTGGCGGAGACCTCGAATACGCCGCAGCCGCAGCCCTCGACACCCCAGCCTCTCACCAGCGACAACTCGCTCACGTACATCAATCAGCCCTTCAACAACAAGCAAACCGTCCCCACCACCTCCGGTGTGTACATGGCGTATCTCGACATATGGCGACGCCCCATCACGTACATCGAGGATGCGGACCTCATCGACAATGCCATCGGCATCGATACCACTGGCCGTCTCCAGACCGCGTGGCGCGTCAATCTCATGCCTCTCCCGGTCGTCACCATTCCACAGAAATCGCTCACCGGTACATTCAATGACGGTGACCTCGCCACGCAAGGCTCCGGCGTCACGGGCATTGTCATTGGCGGGCTGTCCTCCGGGTCGGGGCCGCTCCTGCTGAGCCAATTAACCGGCACCCCGAACGCCAACGACGCCTGGACCAACACCAGTGGCGGAAGTTTTACGCCCAGCGGTCTGCCGGCCATCCAGGACTGCTTCATCGCCGGCGCCGTCCAATCCGGTTCCGGACCCTTCACCGACGGCGAGCTGCTCGTGCAAAACTCGACCGGCGCAACGGCAAATCTTATCTCCGTTGCACCCGACGGGCCCATGATCGTCAGCGCCATCGACGGCTCTCCGTCTCCGCTCGCCTTCTGGGTCGGCCACACGAGCAACGGCGTGTTTCAGCCGGCCAGCCTTCCTTCCGCGCTTTTGAACAGCATTACAGGCTCGACCACCGACACCTTCATCCCCGGCGAAGAAGTCATTCAAAAAGGCTCGCACGCATCGGCAATTGTCATCGGCCCGGTGCCGCCGGCCGGTCCCATGAACGTCGGCTTGATCACCGGCACGCCAGACAATAACGACAATTGGAAGGGCCAAACCAGCGGCGCGAAGTTCAAGCCCAACGCGCTCCCCGCGCCCTCTTCGTGGAGCTGCGGCGTATCGGACTACTCCATCCCCTGGCCAGTCAGCTCCGGTTTGCTTGAAACCCAGCCGGTCTCTGCGCCCAAAACCGGTCCCTGCTGCATGACCGCGGGCGTCGGATACACCGGCGCTGAGAATCAGCTCTACCGCGTCGAAATCCATACCCCCGGCGGTCCTGGCGGAGCAGGCGCAACGTTCAAGTGGTCGCGAGAAAACGCCTCGGTCCAGACCGCCGTCACCGCCATCGGTTCGGCGGCCACCAATGCCGGACCGAACGGTGCCCAGCTCACCGTCCAGAGCCTGGGGAAAGATCAGGTGCTCGGCTTCCAGAACAGCAACTGGATCGAAATCACCGACGCTTGGCACGACAACGCCGCGCTGCCCGGCGAGCTCTACAAGATCGACCACATCGACATACCCAGCTCATCGATTATTCTCACTACCGAGCTCTCCGCCAACTTCTCTTCCGCCACGCTCGCCAATTACGATTACACGCGCATCATCCGCTGGGATCAGTCCGGTATCGTCGACAACGTGGAAACGAGCGGCCCGGTGCAATTAGTCGATCTCGACGCCACCGACGCTGAGGGCGCGCTCAATGGCACCCTCGGCATTCCCATCCCATCCGATTTCTCGCCCGTGGTGCTGGAAAATGGCGTTGCCGTAACGTTCAGTCTCTCGTTGAAGAACGGTTGCTTCCAGCCCATGGATTTTTGGAACTTTACCGCGCGCGCCTCGGACGGAAACATCTCCCAGCCCATCTCTCGCGCGCCGCAAGGCATCGCTCATCACTTCACCAACCTCGGCATCGTCACCTTCAGCACTTCGAGCAACGGCGCCAAAGACTGCCGGCAACCATGGCCGCCCTCGTCCGGCGCGAACGACTGCGGCTGCTGCTGCACGGTCACCGTCGGCGACGGCAAAACCAGCTTCGGCAAATTCACCTCCATTCAGAAAGCCATCGATTCGCTCGCCCATGGCGGCGATGTCTCTATCCTTTGCGGAGATTTCTACGAGAACATCCTCATCAAGGACAAAGCCAACATCACCATCCACGGCTGCGGCAAAAAAACCCGGGTTATTTCGCCTTCGCTCAAGTCGGGCAGCGGCACAACCACAGACACCGGTTCCACGGCGATCGATTTCCCCGCGGTTTTTTCCATCGCGCGCTGCGCCAACCTCTCCATCAGTTCGCTCACCATCGACGCGGACGACCAGAGCATCGGCGTTCTACTCGACCATGCTGCTGCCACGGGCACAGCAAAGACGGACTTTTACGGCGTCAGCAACAAGCTGGTCAAGCTCTCGGGGATTGAATTCCAATCGAGCGGAATGCCGGCCATTACCGCTCTCGCCGCGGACTCCCTCTTCATCCGCGAGAACGCCATCACCATGCCGCAAACCGGCAACCTGTTTCCGGCCGTCTACCTCTCTGGCGAACATCTGTGGTTTGAGCGCAACACCGTCGACATCACGCTGCTTCGCGTGGTGGAAGAACAGAGGACCGAGATTCTCAACGCCGATAGCAGCGGCTCTTCCGCCGCCGCAGCCATCGCGGCAATCACCTCGGGCACCGGTGGAGTGCAGGTCGGAGGTCCGTCCCTCGATGTCTGGATTGTCGAAAATCAAATCACCGGCGGCACGCGCAACGGCATCACCCTCGGCAACCTCATCGCGCTCGACGAGAACGGCAACAACACATTCAGATTTCTCGGCCTGACCCTGTCGATGGAGGACGCCTGCTCCAAGGGCGGCTCGAGCAGCATCCCTCCCACTTTCGGCGGCGGCTCCAGCCAAAACCCCATCGCCGCAGGCGGCACCATTCGCAACCTGCACATCCTGCGCAATCGCGTCGCAGATACCGGCATGTGCGGCATCGGTCCTGTCGGCTTCTTCAACTTTGAAAAAGTCTCTGAGGTCATCTCGCTCGAGAATGTCCTCGTCGCGGAAAACCTGATCCTCAACACCCTCACCCGCAGCGTGCTCGTGCCCGATAGCGCTTTCACGCCTTACGGATACGGCGCCATCTGCCTGCCCGATGTCGTCAATCTCATCGTGCGCGACAACATCGTCAACAATTACGGTGTGCGCCCCGGCGCCGAGGTCTGCGGCATCTATGTCTATCACGGTCAGGTCATTGACATCAGCCGCAACAAGATCGGCGAGAGCCGCGACCTCAGCATGTCTCGCGCCGTCGAGTGGAGCAGTTACGGTGGCCGCCGTGCCGGCATCTATATTGAGAGCGTCACGCCCCAGCAGCTTGACACATCGTCCGGCTCCTCATGGCTTAAAGCCTATGACCTCGAACTCGGCAGCGATGCCTCAAGCAGCGACTACCCGCTTTACGCCTCCGGCATTCCCGCGCTCCGCATCGTGGACAACACCGTGCGCGTCGCCTTCGGCCTCGCGCTCTATGTCAGCGGCGTTGGCCCGTTCAGCATCCTGGGCAACCACTTCGCCACCGGCGGATCCGTTACCTACAGCGGCGAACTCGACCGTACAGAATTCTCTTCCGGCGCCGCGCTCAGCGAATCCATCTCCTTCACGCCGCTCACGGTCATGATCTTCGACCGCGGGTGCGCCTTGGAACTGCGCGATCTGTCCAATGAATTACTTCAGAGGTTCGGTGCTGCCCTTGAAAGCAAGTTTCCATCCGCCGCTGCCACGCTAGCAGGCCTCGAACGGCTCCTTGCCAACTCCAACGGCACCATTCTGTTCACCAACAACATCTGCCAGCTCACCGCGAATGTAAGCCAGATCCAGGGAGCTGCGTCCGTTGTCATTCTCACGTTGGACCATCTCAACTTCTCTGGCAACGAGCTTTGGATCAACGGCGGCGAGAGAACCGCACTCGAGGACGCTTGCCTGGCGGGCATCACGCTCCAAACCACCTCCAACCGTTTCCAGGAGGCTCTCAACTCAGTGAAGTACTCCGGCTCGACGTTTGCCCTCGCCAACACCACCGCCAATAACATCGCCACCTACTGCCTGTTTGCCTTCACCTTAATTCCAGCATGGTGGCATTACATCGGCAACACCATCATGAACAATGGTCGCTGCAAGGCGCGCAAGCCAACCCATGCGGGGTAACCGCCGCAGGAATCAGCAAGACTTCAGCCTCGCAGGACGATGACCGAAATCGACAAAAGCATTTTTTGAGACACGTCATAGAAACAGGAGAAAAGCAGATGGCCACACCAACCGTTCCCACGATCCCCGCGGTGCCAACCGACGTTCAGACTTTCGGCAGCACACTCGTGACCAGCGCGAATCAGCTTTCCAGCGCCGGAACCTCTTTCAGCGCGCAAGTGCAGACGGCCCGCGTCTCAAGCCTTAAGCGTGCCGTCACTACCGCCGTCGCTACATACGGCGCAGACTCCGCGCAGGCCACCGCAGCCAACCAGGCCGTAACCACCGCGCAGGCAATGACCGGCCAGCTCCAGGTCGTCAGCCAGAAAGCCTCCACCACGCCGCCAGTCGTAGCCTCCACTGGTTGGGCGCTGCATGGCCGTGTGTACGATGCAAATCTGAACCCGCAGGAGCGCTACACCGTCTTCCTGGTCGATGCCCAGAAGAACTACCTGAGCGATTACGGCTTCTCCTACACCGACGCCACGGGTTATTTCCTCCTCCAGTACCAGGGCGCACCCGCTCCCGATTCCTCCGCCGCGCCTCAAGCATTCGTCATGGTCTGCGACACCAATGCCAATCCAGTGCTCTCCAGCAGCGCACCCTTCGTGCCGGTCACAGGGCAGGCAACGTACCAGGTCCTCACGTTGCCGGCCTCCGGCCAGTCGCTCGGCGATCCGCCCGCCGCAATCCGCGCCGTCGCCATGCCAACCACTACAAGCAAGACCTCAAAACGGACTAAGAAGCCAGCCAATCCCGACGCATCCGCTTCCGGATAGCATTACTTTCCGATGCAGAAAGTGTAAAATGCACTAATCGCCAATACCCATGCGGGTTTCAGGAAGAACGCTTTCCTTGGCGACATACCTGCGACATAAATCCCTACTGTGCCACCGGGCCAGAACGCCGATACGTTCGGGGTGGTTTCCTTCCCGGCGCTGGTGCCACGGGAACCAAGTTGCGGCATTTGCGGCTCACCTCTGACGTCCCCGGCACGGTTTCACAGATCGACGCGGCCCGCGAGCCATATCCTGGAGTTGGCCGTTTGGAAAACGCTGGGGCGTTTACCGTTCCCGATCCTGCGGGCTAGCTGAACAGCGGTTCATTGTGGCCTTCCGGCTCTCGCGTGGCCGTCCAGAGGCTTGGCAGAGTGCCCTGGTCATTCTAATGCCATTATCGCTGTCTGCGTTATCAACAGAAATATAACTGACGGGTTGGCGACTGCAGGTCCAGAATGCCGCCGCACTGGTTGAATGCGATTCAATCAAAGCGGAATGCAGTTCGCAGCTAAACTGATCTTTGCGGTGGGTAATTGACGAGCTACAGTAGCGGATCGGCAGCGGGTTCTCGACATTTGGCGCGGGGCGGCGAATTCGACGCGCACTTCTTAATTCCGGCCAACAGGCAGAATATCGAGACGGAAGTTTCCGCCTTGCTGCCGCAGGCTCCTCTTTGACGGGAAGTAGACGACAGCGAATGTCCTTTGGGCTCCATGGTTCTCGACTGACGCGATACCGAGGCGCTGTCTATTGATCCATTGCAACGTGGATTGTGTATCGGGCGCGCACCCGTAATGCACGCAATGACCAATCATCCGACATTACGACGGATGTGAACGAGCACAATACTCAAGCGGCGGGTTGCCAAATCCGCATTTGCTTGAATTGATTCGTTCTTGACACTGCAATATCCGCGATGCATTCTGTTGCTAGAACTGGTTGCATAAACCCTGCTTTGAAAGGGCACGACTTCAGTCGTGCCGCAAAAGCCGCCTAAAACTCGGGGCTTTAGCCCCTGAGGGAAGTCTCTTCACCATCTCAAGCCATTTATGCAACCAGCTCTAGAAGATTCGTCCGAGCAAGGAGGACTTTATGGTTGGAGTTGGAGATCAGTCCAACGAACAGGCGGAAAAACGAGCGTTCGTCCCATTTGGCTTGAGGTTCACTGAGACCGTGCAGGCCGATGGCGATGCCAGGGTGGAGTACGACGAGGAGAAGCAGGCTGGCGTTTATTCCAGCGAAGCCGGAACCCCACCTACGCCGACTAACACTGCGTTCGCTGATCAGGACTGGACCGGTTAGTTGTTGCCGTTCATTTAGCCAAGCCGAATCGGTCGGGCAACACCGGCATTCGGCGAACCCCACGATCGACCACTTCGCTCAAACAAAATAAGTCTGTCCACCGTGCAGGTTGTGAGTGGCCACGATCGGCGCTTTGTGCCCTTCTGATGATTCTCATTGTTACAAACAGGACCGACATTCACGCCGATCACGTTATCTCGATGCTCACCAAACGAGCAGCGCCATTTGTTAGGTGGAACACGGAAGATTTTCCGTTAGGCAATTATTTTGAGGCCTTGTTCAGTGCACAGGGTTACAGGGGGGCCAAGATCCTCACGAAAGCCGGTCGTCCCATTGAGCTGGAGATGATCGATGCCGTTTGGTATCGCAGGCCCTTGCCGGGTGATTTTGGCAACGCGATCAAGAACCCAACGCAGAGGGCATTTGCCGAGCACGAAACGAAGGAAGCGAAAACCGGCATCTGGCAGCTCATGTCGGCCTGCAACTGGGTGAATCACCCCGACGCGAATCGCGTGGCAAGTAACAAGTTACATCAGCTTAAGGTAGCTGCAGAATTCGGCTTCACTATTCCAGCCACGCTCGTTTCAAATTCACCGGTTGCGATTCGACAATTCTATGACGAGTGCCAAGGTGAGATGGTCTTCAAGAGGCTGGGAGGTGGAACGATCGACTACGCAGATCAAGTTGAGGTCTTATATACACACAAAATAAACGCACCAGACTTAGACAACTTGGATGACATTGTATGTGCCCCTGGGATTTTTCAAGAATACGTTCCAAAGAGACTTGAAACCCGCATTACGATCGTCGGCGACGAAGTCTTTGCTTGCGAGATAGATTCGCAATCAAACCCTGCGACCGTTCACGACTGGAGGCGTGACTTTGCGAATACTCGGTATAGAACGCATGAACTTCCTGTCACCGTTGCGAAGAAGTGCTTGGACTTTGTGAGGATGTTGAATCTAAAATTTGGCGCGCTCGATTTTGTAATCCGGCCAGATGGTGCATACGTGTTTCTTGAAATCAACCCAAATGGACAGTGGCTTTGGATTGAGAATCTGACCAGCTTGCCAATCGGAAACGCAATTGCGGCGCTCTTGACACGGAGAACACTCTGAAACGGCGGGTGGCCCGGGTCTCAGGGAAGCAAGCTCAGCACATGAGAATGGGTGCCCCATGTCTCGATTTTCAGACATGGGAAAGCACAAGCCTAAACTCCGGGACTTCTGGAAACTCCAACCTCGCTTCAGACTAAACTGCCGAGGCAGGAATCAAGCGCCCGGACGCAAATCACATGACTACAGCCGGATCACCGGCTGCTCGGCAGTTAACACTCGTGCACTACCCCAACACGCCTCCGTCGCGGTAGCCGTGCCGGGTGCCGCTATAGTCTTGGCAGCAGCATTTACTCGATTGGGCGGCAGAATTGATTCCAGCCAGAATCGTGCAGCCAATGCATGCGGGAAAACAAAAATCTAGATAACGATAGTGTTTTCTGCTCCTTACAGGTTCTCCTCAGGATTACTCCCCGAACGTCGGCCAGTGACCTTGCTGCCAAAATATTGCTTGTTCTTGCCGGCAAACTGGCCGGCGGAATGGTGTAGGATTTTTGCGTATGGAAGCTGCACTGCCATCAGACGCGATATGCCCCACCTCCATCTTGGAGGAAACGCGCCTAAGGGACGCCGGCTTCAGGTGGGGAGAGAAAGGCACACACACCAGCCGCACGATCATGCTGGACGAGCTTCGGGCATTACTCGCAAGTTGCCCGCCTAACGCAACACGTGATGACTACCTCGCGGCGATCCGTGAAGACAACTGTCTGGGCAAGCGCACCGCGGCGACGCGGAAGCTCTCTAGTCAGCGACTTTCGGAGTTGTACGCCCTCGATCCGGAGGTGCCCTTGTTCTGGGTCATGCGCCGATGCTGGTACGCCGACAGCGCGGGCCGAGCGGTTCTCGCCCTGCTGCTGGCCCTCGCGCGAGATCCACTGCTCAGGGCGAGCGCGCCGCCCGTCCTGCGCATGCGGCCGGGCGAGGAACTCGCCCGGCAGCAGATGACCGACGCGCTCAACCGCGCAGTCGGCAACCGGCTCAGCGAGAGCACGCTCGATAAGGTCGTACGGAACGCGGCTTCCTCTTGGACGCAATCGGGACACCTTAAAGGGCGCGGCCGTAAAGTTCGACAGACCGTCACGCCAACGGCGGCAACGACAGCTTTCGCCCTCCTGCTCGGCCATCTCGCCGGCAAGCGCGGACTGACGCTCTTCGAGTCGCTATGGGCGCAGGTGCTCGACTCGCCGGTCGGCGAACTGGTTCATCTCGCCATGGACGCCCGACGGCTGGGTTTCCTCGATATGAGACAGTCGGGTGGCGTAATCGACGTGGCTTTCTCGCGGCTTCTAGCCGCGGACGAAAGGCGGTAGATGCATGGGAAGAATCGACGAACTCGCGGCTCGATACCGTGGCCACATCGGCGCGCCGTGGCAACGCAACCTCGCAGGCGACCAGAAGGCGATCTTCGTGGTCTACCCGAAGACTGACGAGCGAAAGTTGCGTGCACGGCTGGAACTGTTCGAGATGGCGACGACCTCAACCGGTCACGGTTGGCACCCGGTGGACATGACCGATACCTTCGCACGGTGGATGGCGAACACCGACTACCGAGATGTCTACTTCGAGGAGCCTGAAACCTTGGCAATGAAGCTTCGGAGCGACTTTGTGCAGTATGCGGCCGACCGTCTCCGCCAAGCTCTCACCGCCGAAGGCGCGGACGAAGACGCTGTGGTGGCCGTCCAGGGTATCGCGTGCCTGTTCGGCTTCACGCGCGTTTCACTGGTGCTCAAAGAAGTGGTCAAGGACATCCGCGGCAGGCTGGTGGTGTTCTTTCCTGGCGAATACGAAGACAACAACTACAGACTTCTTGGACGCAAGGGATGGCTGGAACTACCTGGCCGTACCGATCACGCTCCATAACGGGGTAGCTGACTGATGAAAAACCGAGAACTCTTCCAACGCGATCCCGCCGTATCGAAACTGCTGAACGACGGTGTTGCCGCTGTACGCGAGGCCGCAAGCGAAAAGGAAATCGAAACGCTTCGGTACGAGCTTGAGCACTTCGTGTGCGAGGGCCAGTACCAGGACGGCTTGATCCGCATCTTGGAGTCCTACCTCGGAAATGTCAGTTCGACGACGCAGCCGGCGGCATGGGTAAGCGGCTTCTATGGCAGCGGCAAGTCGCACCTGTTGAAGATGTTTCGCCATCTCTGGGTCGATACGCGCTTTTCTGATGGCACGACCGCACGCGGCCTGGCCCGGCTTGCCCGTAGGAGGTGCAGGAGCACTCTGCGCGAACTCGACACGCTGGGCAAGCGCAGCGGCGGCCTCCACGCCGCTTCTGGGACACTGCCTTCGGGCGGCGGCGAGAGCGTGCGCCTAGCAGTCCTTAGCATCGTCCTTGCGTCCAAGGGGTCTGCCCGAAGCCCTGCCGCAAGCACAGTTCTGCATGTGGCTCCAGAAGAACGGCATCTTCGACCGGGTGAAGAGCTGCTGTCGAAGCCGCCGGCAAGGATTTCTTCAGCGAATTGCATGACCTGTACGTAAGCCCCATCCTCGCGAAGGCAGTTCTCGACGCCGACCGCGATTTCGCCGCCGACCTCAAGCAGGCACGCGCAGCTCTGCGGACGCAGTTCCCGGTGGTGGATGACATCTCAACCAACGAGTTCATTCGGTTAGTTCGCGAGGTCCTCTCGGTCAATGGCAAACTGCCCTGCACGGTGATCGTTATCGACGAAATCCAGCTGTTCATCGGCAACGATCCGAACCGTTCGACTGACGTTCAAGAGGTCGCCGAGGCCCTTTGCAAACAGCTTGACAGCCGCGTCCTGCTAATCGGCTCGGGCCAGACAGCCCTGGCTGGCAACATTCCGCTACTTCAACGCCTCAGCGGACGGTTCACCATCCCAGTGGAACTTTCCGACTCGGACGTGGAGACAGTCACCCGCCGTGTTGTGCTGGCCAAGAGGGCTGACAAGAAGAGAGCAATCGAGGACACGATCTCCGCGAACCCCGGTGAGATAGACCGCCAGCTTATGGGCACGCGCATTGCACCGCGCACGGAAGACCGCGATATCATCGTGGACGACTACCCGCTATTGCCGGTCCGCCGCCGGTTCTGGGAGCACGTGCTTCGCGCGGTGGACGTGCCCGGTACAGCCAGCCAGCTTCGCACGCAACTCAAGATCGTGCATGAGGCCGTCCGGCAGACGGCTGAGGCTTCGCTCGGTACCGTGGTACCAGGGGATTTTATCTTCGGCCAGCTTCACCCGGACCTGCTCCGATCCGGCATCCTGCTTCGCGAGATCGACGAGACGATTCGCAACCTCGACGACAAGACTCCTGACGGCCGACTCGCCCAGCGGCTTTGCGGCCTGATTTTCATGATTCGCAAGCTTCCGCGCGAGGCCGTCGCCGACATCGGCGTCCGTGCTACTCCGGAGATGTTGGCCGACCTGCTCGTTTCCGACCTGTCCAGTGACGGCACCCGACCTCCGCAAGGAGATCCCTCGCATCCTCAAGAAGCTGGTGGACGCCGGCACGCTTATCAAGGTGGACGAGGAATACAGCCTCCAGACTCGTGAGAGCAGCGAATGGGATCGCGAGTTCCGCAACCGTCAGACCCGGCTGAACAGCGACCTGACTTCTCTATCGAGCAAGCGCGGCTCGCTCATCAGCGCTGGCTGTGGTGAAGCGCTGAAAGGCATCAAGCTCGCGCAAGGTAAGTCCAAAGAGCCGCGCAAGCTGCTGGTCCACTTTGGCACCGAAGCCCCGCCGGCAGGTGGGACCGATATCCCCGTATGGGTCCGCGACGGCTGGGGTGAGAAGGAGAGCACCGTCCTCAACGACGCACGAGCCGCCGGCAGCGATAGTGCGACCATCTACGTCTTTGTCCCGAAGGCCAGCGCCGACGACCTTCAGAAAGCCATTGTCGAGTACGAGGCCGCGAAGTCCACGCTTGATTTCAAGGGCACGCCCACCACCCCCGAAGGCCAGGAAGCACGCGACGCGATGGCGACGCGCATGGCCACAGCCGAATCCAGCCCGCAACCAGATCATCAAAGACCTGATCGACGGCGCGAAGGTCTTCCAGGGAGGTGGCGGGGAGCGGTTCGAACTGAACCTCGTGGCCAAGGTCGAAGCGGCCGCGCAGGCGTCGCTCGACCGGCTCTTCCCCAGCTTCAAGGACGCCGACGATAGCCGCTGGGCCAGCGTCATCAACCGTGCCAAGAACGGCGACGAAGCTGCCCTGTCCGCGGTGGACTGGACCGACGCGCCCGAGAAGCACCCCGTCTGCGCAGCAGTGCTCTCTGAAATAGGTGCGGGTAAGCGTGGCAAGGAAGTCCGCGACGCTTTCGAGACCAGCCCTTACGGTTGGCCGCGCGACGCCGTGGACGCCGCGCTCATCACGCTCCACATCACGTGGTCATCTCCGCGCTACGCACAAGGGCATGACGCTCTCGCAGGGCCAGCTTGACCAAGACGAAGATCTCCGTGACGGATTTCCGCTCTGAGACGGCCACACTCAACGCCCGCGAGAAGATGAAGCTCCGCAAGCTCTTTCAGGACTCTGGCGTCGACTGCAACCCCAACGAGGAAACAACCAAGGCCCCGGTCTTTCTGGCGCGCCTCGCAGAATTGGCCGAGCACGCTGGCGGCGAGCCGCCAATGCCGGCGCGACCAGTGACGGCTCACATTGAAACGCTGCGCGGGTTCGGAGGGATCGAACAACTGGCCGAAATCCTCAAACAGCATGACACGCTCGCTCAGCAGGCCAAGGACTGGGGCAAGCTGGCCGAGCTGGCCGATAAGCGCAAGCCGGCATGGGAAACAATCTGTACCTTGCTCAAGTATGCCGATGCTATACCCCCAGCCGATGAACTCCGCGCCCAAGCGGATGCGGTGAAGTCCGAGCGCCGCCTGCTCGACGCAAGCGACCCGGTGCCAGATATCCGCAAGACCGCAGTCAATGCGCTCCGCTCTGCTGTAACCGCAGCGCATGTCGAGTACACGAAGACATACAACGAGCAGATGGCTGCGCTGACCGCCAGCGAAAACTGGAAGAAGCTCCGGGCAGACCAGCGCGAACAGATCCTCGCTGACGAAGACATCGACACTTTGCCCGCGCTGGCCGTCGGTTCGGAGGCGGACCTAATCCGCGCGCTAGAACAAACTTCATTGCCGGCGTGGAAAACCAAGGCCGATGCGTTGCCCCAACAGTTCGCCCGCGCAGCCATTGCCGCAGCAAAACTGTTGGAACCGAAGACCCAGCACGTCCATCTTTCCAGCGGAACACTCAAGACTGATCAGGAAGTCAAGGCGTGGCTGACCGACACAGAGAAAGACCTCTTGGCCAAGCTCAAGAAGGGTCCGGTCGTCATCTCCTGAGGGGCCCATTTATGCCGACACTTGCAAGCGAACTACGGAACAGACTGGAACGTGTGGTCATTGATGCCCGCGATGCAGCCGAGATCGGTGCTCGTGCCGCTCTTGAAGCTCTCGCCGTCCATCAAAGCGCTCCGTACCCACACATGAAGTCGGCGCAGTGCGAATTGCGCAACCACCTTCGTGCGAGGGCGCAGCAACTCGGGGATCGCAAACTGCCCAAGCCCGACACGAAGGGCAAAGACCTCGATATTGACCACCTGGCCGCGGAGTGCGCTTACGAGCACTGGCATCGAATGCTCTTCGCCCGATTCCTTGCTGAAAACGGTCTGCTGATTGAGCCGCAGGAGAATATGGCCATTAGCTTGGCTGAAGCCGAAGAGTTGGCCAAGGAAGACGATGCGGATGTATGGGTCTTCGCCTCCCGCTGTGCCCAGGGGATGTTGCCGCAGATCTTCCGGCCTGACGATCCGCTGCTTCAGGTCTCTTTCGCCACTGAGCACCGGCTCAAGCTAGAGAAGCTCCTAGCGTCGCTGCCGTCGGAGGTCTTCACCGCATCTGATGCGCTAGGTTGGGTGTACCAATTCTGGCAAAGCAAGAAAAAGGACGAGGTCAACCGCTCCGAGGTCAAGATCGGCGCAGATGAGATTGCGGCGGTAACGCAACTCTTCACCGAGCCATACATGGTGGAGTTTCTGCTCCACAACACATTAGGCGCGTGGTGGGCCGGCAAGAAGCTGACTGCCAAGGATACCGTCGACGCCCAAACTGAAGACGAACTGCGTCACAAGCTCGCCCTGCCAGGCGTAGGCTGGGAATATCTGCGCTTCATCCGTGGCGCAGACGGCAAGGGTGGACCGTGGCGGCCGGCTGCTGGTATCTTCGATGGCTGGCCCAAAACAGCAACAGAATTGAAGGTGCTCGACCCATGCTGCGGGTCCGGGCACTTTCTGGTTGCGGGTCTTCATCACTTGGTGCCAATTCGCATAGCTGAAGAGGGCCTGACCACCTCCCAAGCAATCGATGCAGTTCTGCTCGACAACCTGCATGGACTGGAGATTGACGAGCGGTGCTGCCAGATCGCCGCGTTTGCATTGGCGTTTGCGGCGTGGACATATCCAGATGCCGGCGGTTACCGAACGCTGCCGGAGTTACACATTGCTTGCACGGGTATTGGGCCGCAGGCGACCAAGGCTCAGTGGCTACAACTTGCAGAAGAGGCTGCGGCCAAAGGGCACATGCCCGCCAAGCGAGACCTTTTCGACAAAGAGGAGTCTTTGTTGTCCAGTAGCGTAGCGAACGCGCTGGAATCGCTGTACGACCTGTTTGCTCAGGCTCCGGTTCTGGGATCGCTGATTGACCCTCGCCGCCTGAAGCCGGACCTATACCAAGCTGGATACGATGCGCTTGCTCCGTTGCTCAGCGCGGTATTCAAAGCCGAAACGGACGACGAAACCCGCGAGCGGGCCATCGCGGCGGCGGGTATGGTCAAGGCTGCTGATCTCCTAATTCGTGACTACACGCTCGTCGTCACAAATGTTCCATACCTAGCCCGAGGGAAGCAGTGCGAGGTACTAAAGGAGTTTTGTAGCTCATATTATCGGTCGGGTGAGGCTGATTTGGCGACTGTGTTCTTCAAGCGCCTCCGAACTTTTCTCGGTACTCATGGCGATCATGCGTCTGTGACGCCACTTAATTGGGTATTCATCAAATCGTATCGTGCGCTGAGAGGTGATTTGCTCGGTGGCTCAAGGATTCGGCTGATCGCAAGGGTAGGTTCCGCAGTTCAGGCCAAGGCAAGCTGGGACGTGCTGCGTGCATTGGCAGTGATCTCGAACGACCAGTCGAATGCCGTTGACATCGTGACAGGAGTCGAAGCGCCCTCTGCGGATGAGTCCTCAAGAGCGGTTGAGCTGGCGCTTAATCCAGTCAAATTGGCCAATGTTGGTCAGTTGCGATCCGTCCCTGACCAGCGTCTAGTGTTTGATTATCAGCCAGATGTCCTCAAGTTCGGGGATTTGGCAGACTGTTTTCAGGGTATTGCGACTGCGGATTACCCGCGTTTCGGTCGGAGTTTTTGGGAGTTGGTCATCCCGAGCGCTGACTGGGAGTATCAACAAAGTACTGTGAGTTGTTCGGATCTGTACGCAGGGCGGGAAAATGTCCTTTGGTGGGAGCAGGGATCCGGCGCTCTATCATCAAGTACTACCGCCAGGATTCAGGGTCTTGGCGCACAGGGGTTGCAGGGGCTCGCGATAACGCAGACTAGGAGTCTACCGTCAACGCTGTTCACGGGACACCTCTTCGATAACAATGTGGCAGCACTGGTTCTCAAGAACGCAGATGATCTGGCAGGCGTATGGTGTTTCGCCTCATCTCCGGGTTTCGCTGACGAGGTCCGGAAGTTCGACGAGAAGTTGGGTGTAACTAATGCTACTTTCCTAAAAGTTCCGTACGACCGTGACTATTGGGTGCGAGTTGCGGCAGCGAAGTATCCCGATGGCCTGCCCAAGCCGGAGAGTGACGATCCGACGCAGTGGCTCTTTCACGGTCGGCCCGAGGAATCGACTGCCCCGCTCCAGGTGGCCGTCGCAAGATTGCTCGACTACCGTTGGCCAGCCGAACTCGACGATGAAATGCGTCTGAGCAAGCGGGCACGGACACTGGTAAGGCGGAGCGAAGAACTGGCCAAATTCGCCACCGCAGATGGGATCGCCTGCATCCCCGCGGTGCGCGGCAAGGAACCTGCAAGGGATCGGCTTGAAGCGATACTAACCGCGGCCGGGGTCAAACCCGCAAAGGCGCGTGAACTGGCCGGAGGGACAGACCTAGAGGACTGGCTCCGCAACAGCTTCTTCGAGGAGCACTGTAAGCTGTTCCACGATCGACCATTCGTGTGGCACATCTGGGACGGCCGCAAGCGCGACGGCTTCCACGCCCTGGTCAACTATCACAAGCTCTGCGAAGGCAAGGGCCGGAAACTTCTCGAATCGCTCACCTACGCCTACCTCGGCGACTGGATCACCCGCCAAAAAGACGGCGTGAAGCGGGGCGAAGGCGGTGCCGAAGACCGCCTAGCCGCGGCGCTCGAACTTCAAAAGCGGTTGGAGTCAATTCTCGAAGGCGAGCCACCGTTTGATCTATTCGTCCGCTGGAAGCCGTTGGCGGAGCAGTCCATCGGCTGGGAACCGGACATCAACGATGGCGTGCGGATGAACATCCGCCCGTTTCTTGCGAGCGATCTCCCGATTGGCCGGGCCGGCGCCGGTGTGCTGCGCTGGAAGCCCAATATCAAGTGGGACAAAGACCGCGGCAAGGAACCGGAACGTCCCAAGGAAGAGTACCCGTGGTTCTGGAATTGGAACGGAAAGACCGTTGACTTCATGGGAGCCGGCAAAGAGCCAGACGGCAATCGCTGGAACGACTGCCACTACACGATCAAGGCCAAGCAGGCGGCCCGCGATGCCGCAAAGAAAGGGCACAGGTAATGGCCAATATTTACGAGGAGAAATCTGAGGCACTTCACTTGTTGCTGGATCGTGCCCGATCGGATGAAGGCGCCACGGTTTTGATTCCGGACCTTCAGAGGCCTTATGTTTGGACACCAAATCAGGTATCGCTCCTCGTTGACTCGCTGATTCGCGGCTGGCCATTCGGCACCTTGCTGATGTGGAAGGTGGGGCAAGGCGAACTGCAAAGCATTCCGCACAGGCAGTTTTGGCGCGTTGTAGAGCGTACCGAAAACAGCAATGGCAGTGCCGTTGCTCGCAAGGACCCTCCAGCAGCTTTTCAGATGGTGCTCGACGGACAACAGCGAGTGCAGAGCCTTCTCCTTGCCCTTGGCGGCGACGGATGGGGCTTCAAGCTCGAAGACCGCGAGTGGGTGCGGGAGCTTACAGATCGTCGCCCACGCGGTCCGCAGGGGAAGAACCGACACTGGTCCAAAGCGAGTCTCTGCTTCGACCTTAACCAATTCTTAAAAGAGTACATGGACGGTGGGAGCCTGTTGAATGTCGACTTTCGCAACGTGTTGCAGTGGGTGATTACTGATCCTGCGGGAGGACAATCGACCTGGTCCAAGCCAATCAATTACGAAGAGCCATTGTCACGCTCATTTGTAGCGGAGAACACAGGTCGGTTTATTCGGCTCAGTCGACTGTGGACCGCGGCAGCGCCCAACCCGAACATAAAAGAGGGTCAGTTTCGTGACGTTATCAAAGAACTGTTTCCCGCCGAAGGCGTGCCTCCTGATGCGGTCGACAAGCTATTAGTGCCGATGGGCGAACTCATGACGACCCTGCGCGACCTGAAGCTGAGCAAAGTCACATACCTTGAACTAATCGCGTTCGACAAGCACATCTGGACTGAGGACTCATACAACGATGCCATCGTCAACATCTTCACTCGGCTGAATACCGCCGGACGGACTCTCACCCGGGAAGAGATCACGCTTGCGTGGCTCAAGGTTGGCTGGGACGAAGCTGCGACGGGTGGCCAAACCGCTGGCGAGTGCTTCCTGAAGCTGAAGGAACAGATAGCAGAGCGTGGCATCGACATCGAGATGGACAGCCTAGTGAATGCGGTGTCATTCATTTGGTCGGTGTGTTGCAACCAAGGCAACCTGTTGGCCAACCGGGATCTGCTCCGTGGCGCAACAATCCGTCCGATGGCTTCAGAGCTCGCCAAGCGTTGGACCGATATAAAGGGCGCGATGCTGACCGGTCTGGATGCAGTGAATGGCCGCGAGCTTGAGTATGGAGCCGGTGGCCACTACTCGTCATTGAATGCGCTGGCTGTGGTGTGGGCATGGCTGTACCTCGCTCTCCAATGGGAGGCTATTCACCAGTTGACTGTTCCAGAGCGGGATGATTTCGAGAAGAAAGTAACGGCCACGCTCTCGTCAGTGCTGGATCGGTGGCTGATCTGCTCGCAATGGGCTGGTCGTTGGGGGGGATCCTCGGCCAAGGTCATTGCTGGGTATGCCAAGGCTCTTCATGAAGATTCAGTCGCCTGCTCAAAGCTCGACGATCTGGAGAGCGTCCATAAGGTTCTCAGCGACAGGTTCCAGACATTCGTAAAGGAGTTGGAAACTGACGCGGCGAACTTTGTGAACACGCTTGCGGCCAGCAGCCGTGAGCGCGTCTCAATTTATAGAACAGCGCTTTGGGTGTGGCATCGAATCGATGCGACGCGCTGGGAAATGTCGAGCATTCCCTTGCGCATAGGCAAGGGCAAGGAGAGCCTGGACGTAGACCATATAGTTTCATATGCACGATGGGACAAAAAGCTAACGGCCGGGCTGCCCACAGGGTTCGAGAGCAAGGCTGATGCAATGGCGTTGATTAACGTGCTTGGGAACTGTTCACTGTTGGAGAAGTCATTCAATATCTCCAAGAGCGATAAGTCCCTTCGATCCTTTATGGAGCAAGTCCACGAGTTCAAGGAGGGGAAGGTTGATCTGGCCTCTTGGGCTCTAGCCCTTCAGTTGGAAAACCCCATGCTCGATGGGACAATGGCCAGCGACGAACAGTCGCAGAGCATCTTGCCCGTTGGGACAGAAGCCGACCCCGACGGGTTTGTTCGGGCGATAAGGAAACGCGATGCTGCGATTCGCGCTGAGCTAGTCGAGTTCGTAAAAGGAACAAAGATTCGCATGGACCTATAGCGGCCACAGGCTGAAGGTTGCTACAGAGCCTTGAGCTGTTCACTAAGAGAGCGAAGCAACATCGACGACTGACCGCCAAAGAGAGGTATTCGGAGTTGCAGAATTAGGGCAGAACGACAGCCGCTGTTCAAGGTTCGGAAGGATAAGGGAGGCAAGTAATGCCAGCGAATGTCCAGACGATGGCCTACTACGGTGAAGTGCCCTGGCATGGCCTAGGAGTCGAAGTACCGAGAGATTTGAAGGCTGAAGAGATGATCTGGGCCGCTGGCCTGGATTGGGAGGTGGAACTTCGGCCGGCTCGGGGAGCGCGAGAGATCAATCGCAAGGGAGAGTTCTCCCGCTACGAAATCGTGCGTGTGCCGCGCCCAAACTCCTCGGAGACTGAAGTGCTGTTGGGTGTTGTCAGTCGGCGGTATCAGCCACTTCAGAACGTTGAAGCGTTCGGATTCTTTGATCCTATCGTTGGAGAGGGAAAGGCGTACTTTGAAACCGCCGGTGCATTAGGCGAGGGTGAGCGCATCTGGGTGATGGCCAAAATGCCAGAGGCGATGGAGATCGTCCGCGGCGATGAATGCTTCAAGTACCTATTACTGTCGAACACGCATTCTGGCGATGGCTCAGTGACTGTGAAGTTCACAACCGTGCGCGTGGTTTGCCAGAACACACTGATGCTGGCGATGGAAGACGGACAAAAAGCCTACCGCGTGCGGCACAGCAAACAGATGCAGTTCAAGCTCGAGGAACTCGGAGACTTCTTGGCGATCACGCAAGAAGTCTTCTTAAAAGCGGAGACATTATTCAAGCGGTTGGTCAAGATCGACATGATCGATGGCCGGTTAGAGCATTATCTTGAGGCGGTGTTTCCGCGCAGCGCCGCGCAGAAGAAGAAAGGTGAAAAGCCGGCGAGATGGACGTTCTTGCGTGAAATCTTCGAGAAACAAGAAGACCTTCAACTACCTGGAGTACGCGGCACACTCTGGGGAGCCTATAACGCCATCACGCGATTTGAAGACTACAAACAACCACAGCAGAAAGAACAGCCGGACCAGCGGCTTGAGCGGACATGGTTCGGTGGCGGCTCGGACACAAAACTGAAAGCGCTTGCTAAGGCTGCAGAGTTAGCCAACTCGTGGAACTAAGGCAAAGATGAACACTGACACAAGATCACGTGCTACGTTGCTTGAAGCCCTCCGGGCGTCTCTCGCACACACCGCGCGCTACAACCCCGGCGACGTGGTTAGGCCGGCCGCCGTATTGTGGACCGATGCTGACGGTCAGTGGCGGCCGGTGGTAGAGCAACTTCGAGCACTGATGCCGGAACTACTGACACTCGGCGACTACAACCCGGCAACGCGGACCGGGCCAGCGATCTGGCTGCGGTGTGTGATCGAGCCGGGGGTTCGGGCGGACAAGTTCCCCGGCCTCTCCTGGCCAGGGGGCACTGTACCGGTTATCTACATGCCGGGCGTGAGTCGGCAGACGCTACGAGCGGTCGAGGAATGTCCAGACCTGCTCAAACCGATGGTCGAGCTTCAATATCGCGGGACGGTCTGGATGCAGAAAAACGGTAAGGACTGGACCGTACTGGCGTTCCTGGTGAATGACGAAGATGGGTTGGGTCTGGACGTGGCCGAAGACATGACAACGCTCCAGGCGATTCAAGGAGCGCTGTCGCAATTGGCAGTAACGCCGGTGGCTCGCCTTAGCACGAAGCGACTGGAGGCCGAGGACTTTGACCGACTGATGATCGGTGACACGCCGCGCGATCTGCTGCTGTGGCTTGGCGACCCGGGCGGGACCCATGGGCAATGGAACGAAGGAAAGTGGTCAGCTTTCCGTAATCGCTGCCGGCAGGACTACGGCTTCGACCCGGAGACCGACGGCGAGATTGTCGGCGGGGAGAAGCTTGGGCAGCGCAAGGACATCTGGTACGGTGCGTGGGAGCGATTCGCCGAGTCGCCGACGCTGTATCCCGGCATACCCGACCTTCTACTGCGTGCCAAGCCCAAGGGAACACTGATCTTCGAGAAGGAGCCCTGGCCGGACGAAAACGACTCGATGGAAAACGCTCTGCGGGCGGCGCTGCTAGAGATCGGGTCGATGAAGCCGGTGCAAGCAAGACAGCGCCTAGAGCAGTTGGAAACCGAGCACGGTCCAAGGCGCAAATGGGTGTGGGAACGGTTGGGGAGATGCCCGCTGGCTAACGCCCTGGAACATCTGGCGATGCTTGGGAAGCGAACTGCGGCGACGCTGGGTGGGGACTCCCCCGATGCGATGGCCAAACTCTACATCGAAGGTGCGTATCTTGCCGACGACGGCGCCGTGCGGGCGGCGGCCTGCGTGAAGACCGCCGAAGACACCGCGGCGGTTCATGCAGCAGTGCGGTGCGTGTACCTGCCGTGGTTGGAAGACACTGCAAGACACTTCCAGAATTGCCTGTTGGCGAAAAACCTGCCCACTGTGGCGCAACAGGAAGGCGTCGCAGGTGAAGCGGGCACGTGCATTCTGTTCGCCGACGGGCTACGGTTCGATATCGGCCAGCGGCTCGCAACAATGGCCGGTGAACGACACTTAGAGGTGTCCTCCAGTTGGCGGTGGGCCGCGCTGCCCACGGTGACGGCGACGGCCAAGCCGGCTGCGTCGCCGGTTGCCGCGAAGCTGCGCGGCGGTCGCTTGGAGGCCGACTTCTGCCCGGAGACGGCCGACCCCGGCGTATCGCTGACCATCGACCGCTTCCGCAAGCTGCTTTCCGCGGAGGGCTTCCAAGTGATCGGGCCGGCGGAGACGGGCGACGCGCGGGCCAAGAATGCCCGTGGCTGGACGGAGTACGGTGAGTTCGACAAGCTCGGGCACGCTCTCCAGGGGAAGCTGGCGGCGCGGATCGAAGATCAGTTGGAACTTCTACTGGAGCGTGTGCAAGGGTTGCTTGAAGCCGGCTGGAAGCGCGTGCGCGTCGTGACCGACCACGGCTGGTTGCTTGTACCCGGCGGGATGCCGAAGGTCCAATTGCCGAAGTACCTGGCCGAGAGCCGCTGGTCTCGGTGCGCGTCGATTAAGGACAGCTCCCACGTGGAGGTGCCCGTCGCCGGCTGGTCGTGGAACCCGCAGGAGCGGTTCGCCTACGCGCCGGGGGTGCATTGCTTCGTGGCCGGGCAGGAGTATGCCCACGGCGGAGCGAGCTTGCAGGAGTGCGTGATTCCGGTCCTGACGTTCGCTTCGACGGGTGCGCCGGCCGGCGTGGTAGTCACGCGTGAGCGAGGTCCGGTGGGTCGGGTCTGCGTTGCCGGGTGAGTGTACAACCGACGGCCGAAGGGCTGTTGGCCGACCTGCGCACGAAGGCCAACGTCTCCGAACTCAAGCATTACCGAACCCAAGGCTCTGGACGCCGACGGAAGGGCCGCGCTCTTGGTTGCTGACGATTCCCTCCAAGGGACAATGGCCAGCCTCGTGATTGTCGATGCGTCCGGGCGCGTGGTCTGCAAGGAAGCCACCACCGTTGGAGGTGACGACTAACATGGAACTCGACCATCTGGACCAACTCGCGGCATCGGCCTTCGACGGCTACCTCGTCCGCAAAGACCTTGTGCGGCGGTACAGCCGACAGTATCCCGTGCCCACTTACGTCGTCGAGTTTCTACTCGGGCGGTACTGCGCGACGGTGAACGAGCAGGAGATCGAAGAAGGCTTGAAGATCGTCGAGCGACAGCT
Source organism: uncultured Acidobacteriota bacterium (assembly GCA_963830785.1). Lineage (GTDB taxonomy): Bacteria > Acidobacteriota > Terriglobia > Terriglobales > Acidobacteriaceae > Telmatobacter. Next base: position 15,269 of record CAWHNV010000070.1, on the reverse strand, counting down.
ACAGGACCGAACCGTCCGCACAAGCGACCAGGAGCTTTTCAAAGCCAACGCCCGCAAGAAAGGCTCGGTGAAGCTCATCGACTATGGTGAAGGCTCGCTTGGAACCGAAGACCGACTCGTTCCTTGTGGAGCTTTCGAGCCTGGGGCTGAAGGACGTGCGGATCGCCGACACCCTTGTTCACGAGCACGAGCGAATGCTCACCGACGGCTTCTACGCCGAGGTGACGCTGACTTATGATGCGACCATCGCGGAGGAAAAGCACGGTCGGCCATTCGCCATCGAGAGCCTGCGGGCGATCCAGCTCTCCAAGTCGGACGTGTTGGTAACTCTCACGAAGGGACGAGAGCGGTTCACCACATCCGAGTGGAAGGACTTCCTTCTTCGCTCGGTCGGCATGGAGCCGCAGTCAATGTCGGATCGGGCGAAGATGGTGATGCTTCTGCGGATGATTCCGTTCGTCGAGCGGAACTACAACCTCGTCGAACTCGGCCCCCGCGGTACGGGCAAGAGCCACCTTTACCAGCAGATTTCCCCGTACTCACACCTGATATCGGGCGGTAAGGCGACGGTCGCCAAGATGTTCGTGAACATGTCCAGCGGCCAGCGAGGGCTGGTATGCCTCTACGACGTGGTGTGCTTCGATGAGGTGTCGGGCATTTCGTTCGACCAGAAGGATGGTGTGAACATCCTCAAAGGCTACATGGCCGCCGGCGAGTTCTCTCGTGGCAAGGAGAGCATCCGGGCGTCGGGCGGCATCGTGATGGTGGGCAACTTCGACGTGGATGTGGAACAGCAACAGCGAATTGGCCATCTGCTGAGCCCGTTACCTCCGGAGATGCGCAACGACACGGCCTTCATGGACCGCATTCATGCCTACGCACCTGGCTGGGATTTCCCGAAGCTCAAGGCGGACGACCATCTGACGGACCACTTCGGTCTGGTGACTGATTACCTGTCCGAGTGCTGGACGAAGTTGCGCGAAGGGACGCGGATATCGGCGCTGCAAGGCCGAGCGCACTGGGGCGGTGCATTGAGCGGTCGAGATATTGAAGCGGTGAGCAAGACCGTCAGCGGCTTGCTCAAACTGCTGTTCCCCGACCCCGACATGCCGATTCCCGATCAGGAACTTGAAGACGGTCCTGCGGATCGCCTTGGAGGCGCGCCGGCGGGTGAAGGAACAGCAGAAGCGGTGCCTGAAGACGGAGTTCCGCAACACCCACTTCAGCTATTTCATGGGCGTGGATGGCGTCGAGCAGTTCGTTTCGACGCCGGAGTTGCACAGCGACGAAGCCATCGAGGCCGATCCGCTACCGCCCGGTCAAGTATGGGCTATAAGTCCTGGCGGGCAAGACGCGGCTCCTTCGCTCTACCGCATCGAAGCGACGAGCGGACCGGGCGGCGGTGTGAAGATTCTCAATGCACCCGTGCCGCCGGCATTCCGCGAGAGCGTCCGATTCGGCGAGCAGAATCTCTATTCCCAATCCAAGGAACTGGTCGGAGACCGCGATCCCCGCAACCACGAGTTTTCAGTACAGTTGCGGGCGATGGATTCGGACCGATCTGGCTATGGCCTCGGACTCCCCGTGTTGCTTGCCCTTTGCGGGAGCCTCATGGAACGAAGCACGAAGGGCGGGCTGATCGTTGTCGGCTCAGTCAACCTAGGTGGTTCGGTGGAGATGATCCCCAATTCCGTTGCCGTCGCCGAGTTGGCGGTAGAGAAGGGTGCGGCACAGCTTCTCATGCCGATCTCGGCGCGAAGGCAGCTTCTCGAACTGCCGGACGAAATGGCGACAAAGGTAAACATCGTGTTTTACGCGGACCCGGCGGACGCATTTATGAAGGCGATTCTCGAATGAGGCCGCATACCTCTGTGTTGACCGGGTTTGCCCACGCTGCCGTCATGTCGTTCCAAGCGTTTCGTAATCTGATCTCACGCGGAGAACTGCTAGGTGTGGCTGCTCTCGTCATCATCGGTGTAGCCCTGATTGTGCTCGCGCCAGCAAAGCAATCCCAGTTGGGAGTTGCTGATCTGCTGGTGGTCTGGGTTGCAACACGCATGCCATATCGAGCAGGCTCAGTTCATGGTAAAGGGGGATTTATCAACATTTGACCCGGGTTCCGGCTTGCCGACCGCCCAGGAATTGCCTCATTCCTGGACACTACGGCGTTTCACGGGACTGATCCGTCCGGACCGCATTCTTCGCCTCACAAGTTATTTTGGATGAGCGCCTTGGGCCGTCGTCAATCGAGAACTTCTGCCGGGAGGCGCTCCAGAAATAAGTTCAAGAGCCGCTAACTATCAACTGCTTAATGTGGGGGCGAAGCGCTTTTTCGAGCCTATCCATGTCGCTGATGGTCTTGTCCTGTATTTGCGGCCAAATCTCCTCAGGGGATCTGTACCCACCCTCTGCGCGTGTGTACTGAATGCGACATGCACGTCTGCCCTCAAGACGCTCCCACTCAAGCGGTAAAGTGAAGACCTTTTCGATTGCCTCACGATTGGCATACAGCTGGTCAAAGATCTGTTCGTTCTCCTGCACAGAATCTTTGCCACGGTCAATGTAGAGCTCAACTCGGCACTCGTCTTGCATCACTACGTAGTTGAAGCTCACACCCCTCACACCCGCGCTCGCTGAAATCCATCCGTGCTCGCTAGGCGTGATATGTGCATGTGATTTAGTCACGGCCGCTGAGCGCTCTATCAATGTGGTCCACCATCTCTTGCGGATCAAATAGCGTTCCGCGATTTCTTTCTTTGTCGCCCCGGCCTCTTTGGTTTCAGACGACGGCCCAACGATTAGAGTGAATAAGGGAGCCGCGGGGGAGTCAGCAATACGGACGGCGTCTACCTTCACCATGTAGAACTCTGCGCCACTAGCCGAGTTAAGCCAGCCGATCGCCGCCACGTGCTCTGGCCGTGGATCAGATACGATCCAGATCGCCTTTCTCGCTCCGATATTGGTCAGGTACGTTATCAGCTTGCCGAGGTGATCGTGATTGCTCTTATCGAGCTGATTCTCGATGACGACAGTCCCGCCATCTTCGTCCTCTGCAACCAAGTCAACGCTGAAATCGCCAGCCGCACGCTCTCGATCAGCTCCCGTCAAATTGAGGTCTAAGGCCTCATTCAAGACATCAATGTTCTTCTCAAGCCACTGAGTAAAATCATTGGCCTCGTGCTTCCAAACTTCGCGTAAGGCAACTCGCTGTAGGCGACCAACGTTTAATAACATGGCAAGTAGGGCACCTTCCTCTGACCGAAGAGACTACGCTTGCACACTCGCAGGACGCAAGGCACGGTGTAGATCTTCTCGGATGATAGTCCTGAACGGAAATCGGTGCGCTTGTTGTCGCTTCTGGGACCTCGGAAAGCAAAGAGTCCATCGCCTATTGGATCCCGAACGATTGGTTCTTATAAGTCGGCATGGCGACTGGAATTCTGCGCCCTGCCGCCGGACTGGGGTCCGAGGAGGCACCCGGAGCCTGGGGCGTTTTTCGTTATTCATCTGTCTATGCTCGAATACCCCTCTATAATCCTTCTCGATGAATCGAGGAGGTGGGCTTTGGCAACGGACGGTACTTCTCCGAATCGTTGGCCCCCATCGATTGGAAATCTTAGGGAATTCAAGCCCGGCGCGTTAGAAGCGCCTGTGGCGATCCCCATCGTTGAATTTTCGCTCTTCACGGACGCTCGTGTAATCGGGGAAGCTCATTTTGGTCCCTACGCGTTCTTGAATACTGGGGCATTCCGGGACGACGGTGCGGTTCGGGCCGCGATCGTCCTACGGTACGCGATCTACGGCGACGAAAGCGGTCCGGGGCCGCGCCGATACGACAAATCCGATGCGGAGTTATATCACGGCGGTTACGCCCAGGATGAGCTTGCCGCCCTTGCCTCTCTCATACTGGGAATCCGTTTACGGGCCGGCCCTGTTAGCCGTGAGTTTCAAGTAAAAGGGGACCCTCTCGGGAGGCCTACGGAGCTTTGGAATGAAGGAATGCCGTATTTCCGAGCGCCGAGACGCTATGTAATTCCCACTACCGCGACCGGGGAGCACTACCTCGAAGGTCTCGTTAGAATCGACGAGCTCAAGGACCTGTCTCAGAGAAAGGCGATTGCAGTTATCCGATCCGCTCGAATGTATCAAGAGGCCCTTTGGGTTGCCGAATCCGAGCCAGCGATGACCTGGCTATTACTGGTTTCTGCATTAGAAACCGCAGCGAATGAATGGCAACGTTCCAACGGAGATCCTGTTGAGCGTCTCCAGGAGAGCAAGCCCGAGCTCTACGCTTACTTGTCCGACCTCCCAGACGACTCAATCCTTAAGACTGTAGCTCAAGGGGTAGCCGACAGTTTAGGGATCACAAAGAAGTTCGTCGGGTTTGTGCTCGCGTTTCTTCCAGATCCTCCCTCACAAAGACCGACCGAAGGATTCCAATTCCCTTGGAATGAGCAGAACTGGGCAAAGGCGCTCAAGACGATCTATCGGTATCGGTCACAGGCCCTTCATGATGGAGTTCCGTTCCCCGCACCCATGTGTTCGCCGCCGACCAAGCTGCCTGACCTACCTGCCATCGCCGAGATTCCAACGGCTCTGGCACATTCCGAGAAGGGAGCAACCTGGATAAGGGCTGATATGCCCATTTATCTTCATGTCTTCGAGTACGTGGCACGGAATGTTCTTTTGAAATGGTGGCCTTCATTGGCGAGATGACCGAAGGCCGTCACCCTGAATCGCGTTCGTGTCCCTGGCCCAATCGGCGTTTTCCGGTACTTATCACCCAAGGCCAAGGCCAGCCACGTCTACAGGTTCATTTTTCCGAACGATCAGCTTGGCAGTTCGAAAAGCACGCCCGCTACCGGCCAAACCCTTTCGAGACAATTTGGCCCCTGCCCGGGCAGCGCAAGGATAATTGGTCCGTAGTCACCTCCGCTGTCCATGCTTTCAAGGACTATGCGGTCCTTCCCAACTCGGAGCCGCTTGAAGTACCGGTTGCCGTCAGTGTCGGCCGCGATTACAGCCCGTCCATCGAGCATCTTTAGGGCGTCCGCCGCGGGGAGTTGCTTCCCTACGATGATGTATTGCCCGTCAAGCGCTTGAGGCTCGGCGCTTTGCCCCATGACTTCGACCAGTCCTAGCGAATCAGTCGCCGCGCCGGTCAGTACGGCCTCACCCGAGCACTCGCAAACCTCCATATCGAAGTTGCTTGGCGCGCTCCAGTTCGCATCCTCATAAAGCACGCCGATGATCTTGTGCAGGGTGAGCGTGGATTTGTGGGCAATAACAGGGGACGCGATCTTGCGGGGGTTAATGGCCTGAGCCGTGAGAACAGCAATTTCGCTGTGGTTCTCTGCTGCCTCGAATCGCCGTGCCAGCACACGATCTTCGCTAAGGGCAACAACCAGGGACTTCAGAGAGGGTTCGCCGGCTTCTTTTATCAAGAGCATGTCGCCAGGTCGTGCCACTGGCTCAAGCGTTGCGGCGGTGAGCCGATAAGCAGAGTGCTGGGCGAGCTTGATTTTCTTGTGTGCCGTGGCCGCGTATACGTCCATTTCGATGCACCCGTCAGCCGTTCTTCCGTCTGACAATGCGGCGGCTCGCCCCAAGACCTGCAGGGGAATTTGAGCTACCTTCGTCTTGTGTCCCTCTGGGAGCGTAATAACAGATGCGGGCGCTCGCAGGGCCGTGAGTCCGCCATGCAAGATTAGGTAGTCACGTGCAAGACGGAAGCAGGTTTCGAGTGCGGGCTGAAGCTTCTTTCGCCAATATGCCTCGACACCTATGGCTTCCTCCATTCCGAGGTTCAGTCCTTGGGCGTGGTGGGTCGATTCAATGTGCTTGACCTCTGTGACGTTCTTGCCGAGGAGGTTTACGAGGCTTTTGAACGCTGAGCGATCCCATGGGCCGATTTGCGAGTTATGCAGGTGGCTCAGTTTCTCCCTGCAATCACCGACCACGAAGGACGATACATTGACGTCCTCGCCGCGCAGCATCAGTTGCAAAAGCCCCTCGAGGTACACCCTTGTTGCCGCCATGTAATCGCGACCCGCTTGCGGCGTGTTCAGCTTTTGCGTTTCCTCCCACTTGCGGGCGAGGGACGTTCCCTCGAAGATTCCAATGAATCCGAGCTCCGGTCCAGCAGCGGCGCTCATGGCCTGCCGGCCTCTGATGCCGCTCATCTTGATTAGCTCGAGAAACATCTGGTCGAAGGAGGTGAGGACGAGTTGCACTTGGGAGGGGCCGCCCTGTAAGGAGGCAACATGAATCGCCCAGCGGTGGCGATGTTCCGCGTCGAACGTTGTCTCGGGGTCGTCGAAGACGAGCAAAGGCAGCAAATCTTCTTTGAACTGCTCAACCGCTTCCTCACGTAATGCGAATGTGAATGCCCAAAGCACCGCCCGCAGCCAGGAAGTGTTCGCAATCAGGGTTGCATCGATCCGGATCGCGTTGCCGAATCCTCCGTAGACGACGAGGCCCTCCTTTTTCTGGAGCCGCGCGTCCTGGAACTGCAACTGATCTGTGATTAGAACGCGAGAAAGAAGCTTAACGATCCTGCCGGAGAGCCCCTCGATGGCTTCTCGGGCCACCGACTGAGAGAGAGGTACAAGTGACTTCAATGGTTCGATGAGGTCGGCGATCTCCTGCCTGCGGTTGAGCTCGTTCTCGATCTGATTGATCGTCTTTCCGATCTTCCATGCGGCGCGCATCGAGTCGGCCGCGCTTCGGTAGGGCTTCGCTTCCGTGAGTGCGCCAGACAGCCGAGATAGGTGAGCGGAGAGCCCTTCGCGGTCTTTGGATTCCGCTTCCCCGTTTGATTCGGTTGCGTGGATGGTGCTGACTGTGCTGGTGGTGTTCTCCCACCACTCGTTCCATGCTCCCCTCTCTTTTCTATGCCAGCCGACGAGCGCAATCGCCCGCTCAATTACTGCAATCCTCTCTTCGATCGCGCTGATCGCTGGCTCGACTTTCGCGGCAGTCGCCTTCAGTTCTTCCTTGGGTGCCTCCGCGAGCGCGGCCTTCACGATCTGAGCGAACTTAACAAGCATCTTCGAGTAGCGGTCCTTTTCCACGAGGAATTCGGTGATATCCGCAACTAACTCTCTTCGTGGCTCCCAGGAGAGTAGTGCTTTGTTAATGTGCCTTTGCTGTGCCGGGACGGAAGCATTTAGGTCGGTGAGGATTGCATTCACGTTGTCGTCGAACGTACGTGCGGCTGCCCTGCCTGCGGAGCGCAAACTTTCAAGTTCCTCGGCGAGGGGCTCGTGGCCTTTGAAAGCGTGCTCGCAGAGCGGGCAGTTGGCGATTGGCCCGACGTGGTGCTCAGCGTGCCACTGCGCTGCCACCGCCTTAAGCTGGAATTTCGAATCGCCCCGGCTCTTCTTTAGAAGTTCGAGGTTCTCGGTCGCAGAGGCGCGGGCGGACGAAATCGCCGAGGTCATGGTTGAAATTCGTTCGTCGTCGAGGTCCTTGCTGAGCGACTCAAGCAGTTCCCACGCTGAAAGAGAGGACAGTCCAGCGTTCACGTCGTCTTGTGCGGCACCGATCGCGGAAACGGCCTTCGCTTGGCCTGCAGCACTGTCCAACGCGACGCCAGGGCCTAGGTCGCTCTCGATAACCCTTGTTAGTTCGGCCGCCTTCTCAGATAGTCCCCTCCCAAACGCTGCCATGGCACTGGCGTTGTCGCTTGTGTCTGCGGGGGCAAAACTCTCAACAGCGACGTTGAGGTCGGCTAAGGTGGTGCGTGCCGCGTCGATGTTTTTGTCGAACTCCGTTCTTGCGCTTGCGAGATCCTTCTTCTTGTACGACAGATACTCGCGGCCTTTGTGGCAGAGCCCTTCGGCCAGGGAGCCAATCGCTACCAGGTCATCCATCCCTGTGAGCGTTTGAACTGCGTCAGTCAGGCGGCTCGAACCGCCGCTTAGGCGAAGTGCGGACAATCGCGCAGGCATCAGCAATCCGGTCTCGATGAAGACGGATGGCACCTCGAATCGCGGATCAGCAGAGTATGCAATCGCGCCGGACTCGAGAATCCTCTCCACCGTTGCTATGTTGCCCACGCCGTCCTTAAACTCGAGCTGGACCCGCACCCGCGGCGGAGTAGAAAGCTCAGCGACCGTTGGTGGGTAACACGCAATCGGAGGCCATTGTCCTACGCGGCTCCCGTCGCTTGTTTGGAAGACCGGCTTTGCTTCGTGGGCGCTGCCGTCATACTGATCGCGAGGGCGCTCTCCTGTCAGGGCCCAGAGTATCGCCCCGGTAAAAGACGATTTTCCGCTTCCGTTTGGGCCTTCAATGAGCAGGCTTTCGCAGTCGAACTCGAACCGGAAGGGAGAGCCTTTCCACGTATTGATTCCGCCGAACCCCTCAGTCTCGATTGCATGCAGCTTCCATGCGGAGGCACCGGCGGTCGGCGCTGCCGATGTCGAGAGGGTCGACGCTGGGTCTTGACCGGTCTCGTAGGCGTCCGCCAATCCCTTGGTGAAGGTATCCGGTAGGTCAGCAGGGTTCCGCACGGAGCCCTTCAGCAGGAATTGAAAAAGGCTTCGAGCTTTCCGGTTGCTAAGGAGGATTTGTGGTCGTTTCTTGCTTCCGTCGTCCCAGGTGACGGCCATGCCCGTCAACAGTTTCCGTTCAATGTCCGACTTGGTGAGGCGACCCATGCGAACTCCCGGGAGCGGAATATTGCGCTTATTGTACTCGCCTTTGGCTCGCACGTGTCTTTTTTTCTATAAGTTACGGAGGCGCACACGAAACGCACGCTAAGGAGGTCGTGGAGAGGATTTGCGTGTGGCGGATCTATCCTGCCAAGTCTTAGTGCTGTATCTGGAGCGCCCCGCTACGCAACAGTGCGTAGTTGTATGTTCTCCAGGCGGGGCGCTTCGGATACAGCGACTTGAAGGAAGCCGCCCCCATGGAAGGCTATGCAGTTTGAATGGGTCTGAGCGGGTGCAGAGGGATCGGGAACAGACGGAGCTGGGTAGGATCAGACGGCATCAAGGCCGGATGGCGCGGCGCGGGAGCTCGCCGTGGGCCGAAGTGGCGGCTTGTGAGCCAGGCATGCGAGGGGATCCAGCCGGGTGAGACAAGGGACCAGCGAGCGTGCCGGAGCAAGGTCATAGGCCGAGGCTTTGTATAGAGGTTCATGCTGCGCACTGGTCTGGTTGAGGTGGTGAGCGGAGGAGGAGTTGAGCGGCCGAGAGCCGTTCGACGACGCGCATAGTGCCTCCGCACACCGGGCAGTTCCAGAGTGAGTGAGGGGCTTCGTCAGATGGTTCAGCCGTCGAAGTTGTCGTTCTCTCTGGGTTGCCGAGCAGTTGACGGCACAGCGGCAGTAACGTGGCGCGGTTGCGGTTGGCGAGGAACCCAAAGTTGCGGATGCGGACGAAGCCGGGCGGCAGCAGATGGAGCAGGAAGCGGAGCAGGAACTCATCTACGGCCAGAGTCATGAGCCGCTTCTTGTTGCCGTGGGCGGAATCGCGCCAGCGGAAGGAGACGTTGCCATCGGAGAGGGCGACCAGCCTGGAGTTGGAGATGGCGACGCGATGGGTGTAGGCGCCGAGATAGCGCAGCACATGTTGCGGGCCGCCAAAGGGCGGCTTGGAGTAGACGACCCAATCGTGGCGGAACAGTACCCGCAGCCAAGCGGCGAAGGCGCGTGGTTGCGCAAGGTGCAGCAGGTTGCCATGGAACTGCAGCTCACCGCGATGGAAGGCGTTGCGGAGTCCGGCGACGAACTTGCCGCGGAAGACACGGCTGAGCACGCCGATGGGGAGAAAGAAGGAACGTCGAGTGGCGATCCATCTTGAGTGATCGGGAGAGAGGCCGCCGGCGGCCAGTACGCAGTGGACATGGGGATGAAACTGCAGGCGCTGATTCCAGCTGTGGAGCACGCTGAAGAAGCCGATCTCGGCACCGAGATGCCGCGAATCGCGGGCGACTTCAAGCAGGGTCTCAGCGCTTGCGTGAAAAAGCAGGTTGTAGATGAGCCGCTTGTTCTGTAAGGCGAGCGGAGCCAGTTCGCGCGGCAGGGTGAAGACCGCGTGGACATAGCGGGAGGGCAGCAGTTCCCGCTCGCGCGCCTGGAGCCAGCGCCGGCGCGCGTTGCCCTGGCACCGCGCGCAATGCCTGTTGCGACACGAGTTGTAGGAGATCCTGGTCGTATGTCCGCAGCCAGTGCAGCGGTCGCGATGGCCGCCCAGCGCGGCCGTGCGGCAGCGCACGATGGCCAGCAATACCTTCTGGTGTTGCCAGTTGATCCACCTGCGGCTGTGTTCGATAAATGCCTGTCCAGCACAGCGAACAATGTCGGCCATCTCCAGGAGAGGGCGGTCGTTCAACTGTGCTTGTCTCCTCCCTGTGCAGAGAACGTGAGCGCATCGAGCGGGCTGGCGGTCGCACTCAGATGGCGTTGGGACAGATGCAGGTAGACAGTGGTGACCTCGAGGTCTCGATGACCGAGCAGGATCTGAATGGTGCGCAGGTCGGCGCCGGCTTCAAGAAGGTGTGTGGCGAAACAATGCCTCAAAGTGTGCGGGTGGATGTGCCTGTTATCGAGACCGGCGCGTTCAGCAGCGATCTGGCAAGCAGACCATAGGACCTTGGTTGTGACAGGGTAACTTGCCGTGTGCCAGCGGTTGCCGGGGAAGAGCCACTCCTTGGGCTTGCGCCGGAGGCTGCGCCAATAGATGCGCAGCTCTTCGAGCAGCTTGGGGCTGAGCATGACATCGCGATCCTTGCCGCCCTTGCCCTCGTGGATGTGAACCACCATCCGCTGGCTGTCGATATCGCTCACCTTCAGCCGGGCCGCTTCTGCGCGGCGGGCTCCGGTGGCATAGAGCGTCATCAGCAGGATGCGATGAAAGGGGGAATCCGCGGCTTCAATCAGCCGCGCGACTTCTTCCTGGCTGAGGACCCCGGGAAGGTGACGTAACTTTTTCGGATAGGGCGTCTCGGCGATGCTCCAGTTGCGCTTCAACACGTGAATGTAGAAGAAGCGCAGCGACGCTAGACGCAGGATGACGGTGTTCGGACTGAACTTGAACTGGGTGAACAGGGCCGCTTGATACTTGCGTATGTCCTCTGGACCGAGCTGATCGGGCCGGCGATGAAAGTATCGGCTGAAGTGCTCAACCCCGTGCAGGTATGTGCGGATGGTTGTGGCGGCGAAGTTGCGGCGGTGCAACTCCTCAATCATGAGCTGACGTAGTTGGTTCACAGAGAATCCTCCTTCTCTGCGAACAAACTACCCCGGCGGCCTCAAAAGCCGGCCCAGCCGCACGCGGATGCGTCCGCCGCCGCAGCGGCTTCGTTCATGTCGGCATGGCGACTGGAATCTCTCGCCCTCCCGCCGGGCTGGGGTCCGAGGAGGCTCCCGAAGCCTGCGGCGTTTCTCGTTACTAATCTCTCCGCGCCCGGTTCGGGTCTCCCGTATGGGCGCATCGATGGGCTCTGGCCGACTTAAGAGGACATAACCCACGCTTGACATCATCGCGGATACTGGCGATGATTTGGGAATGCGATATCCCGGGGGAAAAGGAAAGAGTTATCCCTACCTCATAAATCTGATGCCGCCGCACCAAACCTACATCGAGTCCCATCTCGGCGGCGGAGCGGTGATGCGCCACAAGCTTCCCGCAAAGCGACAGATCGGGATTGATATAGACCCAATAGTAATTGCAAATTGGAAAGCGCTCCCCGCGGTACCCTGCGAAATCGTCTGCGCAGACGCGACGCAATATCTCGCCGGACTCGCCGTTGACCAAGAGACGCTTATCTATGCAGATCCCCCGTACCTTTCCTCCACTAGAAAGCGCGCCCGCGTCTACCGGTTCGATTACACGGCTGAAGATCACGAGAAAATGATTGACTGCCTCTTGCAGAAACGCTGCATGGTCATGATCTCTGGCTACGAAAGCGACCTTTATTCATCATTGCTCAGTGCCTGGACGCAAGTTACCTTCACTGCCAAAACCCATTCCGGCGTGAGACGAGAGTGCGTGTGGCTCAACTACTCGCCGCCCCGGCGGCTTCACGATCCAAGGCACCTCGGCAACGGATTTCGCGAGCGCGAAGTCGTGAGACGACGCCGGTCGAGATTACGAGCTCACATACAGCGCATTTCGCAGGTGGAGCAGTATGAGCTTCTCAATTGGCTTCAATCGCAATTGGAGGAACTGGAATGAGTCGTAAAGTGAGCCTTTTAATCCGGGACAGTTTGGTAGAGCGAGAAATGCCCGATGCCGCCTCCGAGGTTCTGCACGGCGTAGTTTGGGGGGACCCTTGGACACTCTTTACGCCTGCCTACTGGATGGCCCAGGCCTGGATGTCAGAAATCGACCTCAAGCCAACCGGCCGGTATTCTGTAAAGCACGGAATTGTTGGCGAGCTCGGTTTTTGTATGCTGGGGGGTTACGGCATCACCGCAGAACTAGCAACCGCCGCGTATGAGCGGTGCTGGCAGGCAGGGCTGTTCTCGCGCTACGAAACGAGACCGGACGTCTGGGCCGCCGAGCTTTCAGCTCCGCTCCAAGTTGGATGCCGTCAGATAAAGTATCGGTACCCTAATCAGAAATCGCGCTTTCTCGCGGCCGCGATGCAATATGTTCAGCAAAACGAACTCAGAATAGACTCCGGGATAGCCCTGAGGGAACAGCTTCTGAGCATAACAGGGGTCGGCTACAAAATTGCAAGCTGGGTTGCCAGGAACGTTCTTGATAGTGATGAAATTGCAATTCTAGATATTCACATTCTCCGAGCTGGACTATTGTGCGGACTGTTCTCGCCGGAACAACGGGTTGAGCGCCACTACAAGGAAATGGAGGCGCGATTCCTCCTCTTTTGTGAGAAGTTGCACATTCGGCCCTCTGCGCTGGATTTCTTGATCTGGGAAGAAATGAGGTCGGCTGGACCGCTGCCCCTCCGTTTACTCGATCCAGAGCCCGACAAGCAGATGGCCTTGCGCTTCTGAGCTATCGGTCCCAACCGATCGCTTGCATGACCTCAGAATGCTTCGCGCATCCTGGGCAATGGCCGCAGGCGACAGCCGAACTATGACATGAGTGTGCCCAAGCCAAAACACTGAGGTCTACCCCGGATTCGTGCACTAAGTCCAAAGAGCTGAGCTTGATCGCAGGCGCTTCGAGCGTGACGCCACCCTCCTGCATTTTTAGCAGCGCATTCAAGCGAAAAACAAAGTCCTCACTCCCATCGGCGTGACGCTTATCTGAAGCTACTGTGCCAATCAGTACCTTTGCCGAATTGCACTCGATTGCCATCATCGCAGCAACTGTCACTAGAAATTGATTTCGAAAAGGCCAGAATTCAGAGTTGGGAGACGCCGTTGACTTGGGCTTCCCAGCCAGCACTCCCGCGCCGAGCTGCGCAATGGGGACCCTCAGGACCTCGTGAGTAAGTCCAAGGGCCGTGCAGACGGACGAGGACGCAGCGATTTCTGACGCCGCTGGGACCTGACCGTAGTCAATTGTCAGGCAGTAAGCGGGGCGCCGCCACGCCGCCATCGCAATCGAATCGATGCCGCCGGAGAGCAAAAGCACTTCAGACATAGTGGACTAACTGCCAACAAGCCGCATAAATGCTCGCCGCGAAGTCATTGAAAACCTCACACCCCGAGCCTAAAAGCATCGTAAGCGATTTGGACTCGACAGATTCTGCGAGACAAACAACAGGGATATCAAGTGCTCGCGCATACCCGACCTCAAAGACCGTGCCGGCATCTAACCCATCTACCAGCGCAAACACTACTTGGCTTTGTTCCAGCGCAAAAATGTCGGCGGGCCCAACTTCATTTGGAGGACCCTCGCCAACGTCGTGAATGGGCGAGAAGACTGCAAACCCGAGCTCTTGAAATGCAGATCTCGCCTCGTCAACGAGCCACTGCTGTGCTGTGGTAAAAAACGGCCCCGCAAGATAGACTCTCGCATCGGCCTTCGGCATTGGCCGATCTGCAGTCACCTCCGCCTCCGCCGCATCGGCGCAGATCCGTTTCATCCGATCCGCGTCGAAAACCTCCATTCGGGTAGAAACGTACTCCGCAACCATTCGCGATGCAAAACAAGCAGCATCCAAAACCGTTGCGCCCTCCGCAAACCATTTATGGGCAAACGCGGCCGAAAAGACATCCCCCGACCCGATCTTCCACATCCGGGTCGTTGGAAATGAGCCAACCCATTTCCTCGCAGCGTCGGTCGCGACAAGAGCGCCCTGCGGCCCGCACTTTATGACAGCGGCCAAGCAAGATGAATCAGCGAGGAGATGGTCCACTATTTCCTCCGCCGACCACTTCCTCGTCAGTGCACGGCCCTCGGACAACGAAGCCAACACCACCAACTCCTCGGTCGAAGAGCCATTTTCCGCAAAGGGCTTCGCGCGGAAGCCGTCCTGCGGATCATAGATTGCACGTTTTGCCGCGACCCTCGTACGACCCTCGATCATGCCAAACACCAGCGCGCACTCAGCCGTCACCTCTGTTCGTGCGGAAACGTCCGGCGGATTGCTGGGGTATATGTCAGGCCTCGCGAGAGGGTGGCGATAGCGGAACCAAATGTCCGAGCTGGCAGTGGCTGCCTGTAGAGCGATCCCCTTCAGCTTGCAAATGTGTGCGAACTCGGTGCCAAGGGTGGGGCCGTGGACAGTATCGAATGTAACTCTGTCGCCAAGGCCTGCCAATACCGAAGCCGCGCGCATCCCGCTTCCGCGATAAACAACCGATCGCGGGAAGCAACACTCCTCGCCGTAAGACCCACCGACAACCGTGATCACTCCCGTCATACAACCTCAATGCGTAGAACGCATTGACCGCCGCTCAGGGTCACAACGACAGCGCGGAAGCTGAATCCAGAATTAATGCAGTTGATTAGCTGTGCGACCTTGGTTCCCGTCACCGCCCCCGCAAGTTGCCCATTGAAACGCACTTCAATTGAGTTACCCGACGGACCCAGCCCAACATCAAGTACCGAACCAATCTGAAGCTGCGCCAGGACGGCCGCCTGCGGGGAATTAAGCGTGGCCAGAAAGGACAAACGCGAACAAGGGCTGCTTGGCCCGGGCGGAGTGTAATTACCCGGTTCAGATCCTCCCATACGTGCTCCATTCTGCTGAATCGCCCGATTAACTTTGCATCGGAGTTTATCACAATGCCGAGGGGCAGCTAAACTCCACTGTGTGCCAGCCAGCAGAAGGCCGCAACGGCGCGTCCTTTTCGCCAGACGCCGATGTCTACAGGAGGGGGTTTCACTCGACACCAAATC
>CAWHNV010000069.1:0-32089 GCA_963830785.1 uncultured Acidobacteriota bacterium | reverse complement strand
GTCCGGCCAAGTACACGGTTGACTGTGGCGCGATGGGGATGAGAGAAGTTTTCTAAGCTTTGGCTTTTGCCGCCCAGGCAGTGGGCGTGAGTTCGGCGAGGTGCTGAATGGGCGTATCAGTGAGTCCGGGCAAGATGTCGGCGAGGTATTCGCGCACTGGAATCCTGAGCCGACGGCAGCTTTCGACCACGGACAGGATCGCGGCGATACGCGGTCCGGCTTGTGGACTGCCGATGTGGATCCAGTTGGATCTGCCAAGGGCCACTGGCCTCATTGAGTTCTCGGCGAGATTATTGCTCAGCTCCAGTTCGGGGTAGTCCAGGAAGCGGGTCAGCTTTTCCCAGAGTGTCAACGTGTATTTGCATGCCTGGCCGGCCTTGCTGCCGGGCAGCACGGTTTGACGCATGGCCACAATGTGCGCGCGGATTTGGTCGAGTACGGGCGGCGCTTTTTCCTGGCGCAAGAGATGACGTGCGGCCTGATCCATCTTTTCCTCGCGCGCCTGGGCGTCGATCGAGAACAACCTGTCCATCAGCTCGACTGCACGAATCGAGCCGGCGTCCTGCTTGTTGAGCTTGACCGCATCCACAAAGTTCCTTCTGGAGTGGCTCCAGCAGCAGGCGTGCACCATCCCCGGCCCTCCGAGGCCGCGCTCGTAGGCGACGTAGTCGTCGGTCTGGAGAATCCCCGCGAAGGCGCCGAGAAACTGCTTCGGCCCTTCGCGTCCGCGACTCATGCGGAAATCGAAGACCACGTTGCCGCCCGGCGTGCCGTACTGCCACAAGAAGGCGCGATGATTCTTGCCGCGCTTATCGTGTGTCTGCACATCGACCGGCGTCTCGTCGGCCTGGATATAACCGCTGACTAAAAGCTCCTTGCGCATGGCTCCCACCACCGAAGAGAGCATCTCGCCCACCGTCATCACCCAGCCGCACATGGTGGCCCGCGTGATCTCGATGCCGCAGTCGCGCTCCAGCAGCGCGCTCTGCCGGTACAAGGGCAGATGCGCCGTGTATTTGTTCACAATCGTGTCGATGATGATCCGGTCCGAGACCAGGCTTTTGTCGATGATGCGCGCGGGCAGCGGCGCCATGGCCACGCCTTGCTCCTCGCACTGCTTGCAGGCCCGCTTCTCGCGCTTGATGACTTCGACGTAGTACTCGGCCGGCTTGACGTTCAGCACTTGGCTCTCGTCGTAGCCGATCACTTTCGTTTCCGCGCCGCACTGGCCGCACACGCACTGCTCGGCCGTGCAAGCGACGATCTTTTCCACGCGGGGCAGGTCAGCAGGAAGTGTCTGTCGGCCGGGATGCGCGCGCCGCTGCCGCTTCTTCTCATCCGGCTTCGGCAATGCCTCGCGCTGGCCCTCCGCCTGAACTTCCTCACTCGAAACGCCGGGTTCTTCTTCCAGCAACTGTAACTGCAGGTTGCTCAACTTCTCGCTGCCCGGCCCGTACCTGGCCATCCGGCGCAGGCGCAGATGCTCTTCCAGAATCTGAATCTTCAGCCGTGCGTAGGCCAGTTCCTTCGTGGCCGCATCCAGTTGCTGTTTCAGTTGGGCATTGATCTCGGCGAGAAAGGCCTCTGAGTGCGGGGGAAGCGTCGGCTGGAGAGGCGTACTCACGATGCTTCTTTCATAACAAAAACTTCTGTGGATAAGTATGCGAAATGTGCAGTGTTTATGCGGTTTTCAGTGACTCTCTTGATGCTTCCAGCAATGGCTTGCGATGCCACTTCCGCCGCTCGGTCTGCTTGAGATCGATGCCGCCCAACAACAGCGCCAGTTCCTCCTGGCTCAGCACAATCTTGGCCGCCGTGGTGTCGCTCTCCGGCCAGCGAAATCTCCCGCCATCCAGTTTTTTCGCCGCCACCCAAAGCCCGCTCCCGTCATAAACCAAAAGTTTTAACCGGTTGCGCCGCGCATTCGTGAACAGGAAAACATGGCCGCTTTCCGGATCGCAGCCCAGATGGTCGCGCACCAGACCATAAAGACCGTTGAAGGATTTCCGCATGTCGGTCGCCCCGGTCGCTACGTAGATCCGCGTCGCCGGCCCAAATCCAAACATCGCCCTATGCTTGCTCCAGCACGCTGAGCAAGCGATTCAACGTCGCAGCGTCGAACCCGCTGCACACCTCGATCCGCCGCCCGTTCGCCAACTCCACGCACAGAGCACTGCTGAGCTTGCTCGCCGAGACCTCCGGTATCACTTCCACCGCCACCAACCGACCTTCGTTCCCAGTTGTCCCCTGCCCATACTGCCGCCGGTACTTGTCCAACGCCGCTACGCTCAACCCGCGCTCGGCGCAGAACACCTGCCGCTTCAGTCCGCTCGCTTCAAACTCACGCACCAATTCCACTGCCTCGGCCCGACTCCGCCGGCGGCGCACAAACCCCATCGCTCCCGTTTCGCTCATGTCCCCAGCAAATCACCAATCCACTCCACAAGAACAGGTGTGTTGCTCTGACGGATACGATCCTCCTACGCCCCGAGAAGGTTAAATTCCGCGCTCAGGGAGAACGGTCGCCTGCTCGGCAACGACCGACTGGCAACTGCCGAGCAGCCGGTCAACCGGGCATTACCGGCAGCCAGGTAAGCGGATCGCGCTGGTATCCTCCCCCTGCTGGTCGAAGTCACGGCCAGCACTCAAAGCAATTCACACCGCGCAAGCCGATCACGCAACCTGAATCGCAGCACACCCCTCGTCGCGATCGCTCGCAAATGCGAAATACGCGACATCTCCCGAATGGAGCATTCAGACGGCGAGAATGGCGCGGCCCAGGGCGCCGGTGGTTGCGTCTTGCGCTGTGATCGCAGCATCGCGGGTGAGCCCCGTTAGATCGCGCAAGTGGTTGGCGAAGTCCCAGGCAAGGTTGCGCGCGCTACAAATGTCCCAGAAGGCGAGCAGCCGGCCGATCTTACCCGTATCCTCCGCGAGCACGCCGAGCGTATCCGTGGCGAGCATGGTCAGCGCAGAGGGCATCACGGTTTTCAGCAGTGCATTCACTGATTGATAATCGACGGACTCTGCACTGCCCGCTAGTGGGATTACATTCAACTCGGCGTCGGTGGCCAGCAGCGCGAGCGCAAGGTCGTGGTTGATGTGGGCGTTCATTCCCGCAAGCGCAAACTGGATGCGATCAATACCGGTGCTGTAGCGAGCCTCAAACAGTGCGTTCCATGCCGAGGGCACAGAGCCTCCGCTCAAATAGCCGGCGACAGCGCCGAAATAAAAGCCGGCGAAGACAACATCGAGGCGGTCGAACCAAACCGGGCTCTGCCACGCGCCGCCGGGCGGGCACAGATCCACCTGCTGCGTCACGATCAGGTAAAGCTGGTTAAACCACTTCAAGCCATCGGTCACCGGCAAGAGCGCATCGATAGCCTGCATGCGCGCGACCACGTCCGGAATCGTCGCCAGGGATGGCCCGCTGACAAGGTTCAAAAGCGGCTCGTCCGCCGGGGATGGAGTGGCCGTTTGCATGCACAATCTCCTCAAGCAATTCGCCGCAGTATAAGCCATCCGGTCGCACTTGAGCAGCAGAGCCAGCGTCGCGTTCCAGTTTTTGTCACAACGAGAGCATTGCCAGACAGGTGCCACGCCGATGAGGCGGGCCGGTCAGAATCCGTATCACCGGTGATTTGTCGCTAAGTGGGAGACAGTCCCGTTTCGCGACATCATCTCCGGATGGGCGGTTTCTCGCCCGGAACGAGTCGAAACAGCGATCTGACGCGGCGTATGCGCCACCTTTCGTTCCTTCCCGAGCCCGTCAACGCTGGTCGGCTCCGGCTATTTTGAACCGCATCGAATATTATTCCTCGACCAGACGGTGCGCGGGTGGTACTAGGACATTTTGACCGGGCGCATTGAGGAGTGTGACGAGCACCAACGGAAGTTCTTGCCTCTGGTGCGAGGAGTGCCCGGCCGTCAACGCAACACTTTCTATCCAGCAGGCGCCGTTTTCCGTGCCGCTTTGCCCACGCACGCGGGACGATCGCGCTCCGTTTTCACGAACTCGTGGACCAACTCGATGTGCGCTTCCTGCGCCGCCAGAATCTCGCGAATGGACATAGGGAGGCAGGTCTCCAGAGCTTTGCAGTAGACTTCGGTGACGGCGTCTTCGCCCTGCTCGGCGCTGACCAGCAGCGTGTGATCGCCGGCCATGAGCCTGGACTTGATGCGAGCCCATGTGCGATGAAGGGTCGCTGCCGCGCTGCCCTTCTCTTGGAATCGGCTCAAGCCTCGCAGGCGGAGGGCCATCTCCAGTTGGTCGATAAATCGCGCGCGCAGCAGTGACTCAGCGAAGAAATATCGCTTGAGGGTTAGATTCTGAAGCCTTTCGCCCACAGTAGCAAGGCCGTCCTGGCTATCGATCAGGATTTCAATCACGCACTGAACTGCGGTCTCGGAACGCAGCCCTTCTCGCATCGTTGGAGACACGATGCACCTCCGGGGGAGAACCTGAGCCCGTTATGACCCAAATAATCAAGCCGCTAACGATGGCCGGCAACGCATTGTGTGGATGAGCTGGAGCGCCCTTGGCCTGGTCGCCACTGCAAGTCTGGGCGACTTGAACTGCGATCCTCGATTGCCTCGGGTGAGGGGAAATAACCTTCCGCCGACGGAGGGAGAAGAAGTGCGACCCGCTAGGGGCCCTCAAGTGGACCCCCTGAATATTTCTCCCCAGTGGTCACGTCGTCCCGCTTGTACTTTTGGACGCCCGAAAAGGGCAAACTGGTTGCTCTATTGTACCTTCCGGGGCAATTCCAGGTTGCGGATCTTGGGTCGGGCGTTCCTTATCAGGTACCCCCGGTTGCAAACAAATTACATTCGCGAAAGTTCGCAGTCCCGAATGGTTTGTCACCCACCCGGAAGCTTCTACCTTCTACTTTGACAACACAGCGCTTAGGCGTTGATCAACTGGTTAGTCATTATGGTTTGACCAGCGCACTGGAACCGGTCACCCCATGATGACTAGTAGAATCTCAAGGCAGATCTCATTAGATTTACGCGCCGATCAGCGTAAAGTAATTCCAGGCTGCGTGCTTTCGTTCAGTAGAAATCAACTGATCTGGGATTGATTCGCCTCACCGGGGTCCAACCAGCTGGCAAAAGTTTATGGGGCGCACGGAGTTGCCCGCGCTCTGACGCGCCTCTCTCGCGGGATTATTTACGCGGGTCAATTCACGCGGGTCTATGAAGGCTGGTTCCCCCTCCTGGAGGTTCCGATGCGCGCTCCCTCACCCAACAACGACGGCATGGGCAGTCTCCTCTACGACGATGGCACCGCCCGCTTTCGTGTCTGGGCTCCCAACTCCTCCCGCGTGCAGCTATTCGGCGACTTCACCGGCAGCTTGCCGGCCAACGCGCTCGACCTCGCCCCGGAGCCCGGCACCGGCAACTGGTCCGTCGACCAGATCCCCGTCACTGCCAACGACAAGTACCAATACATCATTACCAACCCCGGGGGCGTGAATGAGATCGCCGGCACCTACTACCGCACCGACGCGCGCGCGCAGCAGGTGCAGAGTTCGGCCGCCGCCTCCCAGGGTTATGTCATCGATCCAGGCATCTTCACTCGCAACCGGCAGCCGTTCAACACACCCGCCTTCCAGGATTTCCTTATCTACCAGCTACACGTCGGCTCGTTTGCCGGCAAGAACGACGGCATCCCGGTTACCAACGATATCGCCACCTTCGTCGATGTCATCAGCAAGCTCGACTATATCCGCGGGCTCGGTTTCAACGCCATTGAACTTTTGCCCATCACCGACTTTCTCTGCGACTTGCCGGGAGCGAGCCTGGGCATAGGCGCCGATGAAGGCTACGGCCCTTGCGACCTTTTCGCTTCAGAAGACGCCTACGCCACCAGCCCGGATCGCGCAGTCGCCGAGCTCATCCAACTCATCGACGCGGCCCATGCCAAAGGTCTGGCCGTGATTCTCGACATGGTTTACAACCATGCGTCCATTACCGACAACCGCTATTGGCAATACGACGGCAACGACGCCGGCTATAACCTAGACAGCAATGGCAACCTCATCCTCGGCGGCATTTACTTCGTTAACGGTCACCACACTCCCTGGGGCGAAGGCTTCGCTCTCTGGCAGCACGAAGTGAAGGACCTAATGCTTGACAACGCGCGCATGTACCTGGGCAACTTCCTCGTCGATGGCATGCGTTTCGATGCTGTGCAAGCCATCCAGCCCGATGCCCTGGAATATATCGTCCCCACCCTGCGCGGCGAGTTCCCGGATAAGTACCTCATCGCCGAATACAATCCCAACGACCCCGGCACCTCGGTGATGCCCTGGATCGATCCCTGGGGCGTCTTTCAGTTCTGCGCCATCTGGGATATGAACAGCCCCTGGGATACGATCAACATGCTCAATGGTTCAGGTCCCGGCGGTCTCATCAACAACCAGCGCCTGTTCGCCGACCCCAACAATTGGCACAACGTAATGTATTTGGCCGGTTGTCACGACCAGATCTACAGCGGTCAGGGTGACACCGGTGTCTACCTCACCCAGCGCTTTGGCGGCCGCACCAACGGCTGGGCCCTCGCCAAAGCCCGCCTGGCCTGGTCCCTCAACGCTACAGTGCCAGCCACGCCTATGCTCTTCATGGGAACCGAGGGGCATTTCGATGGCTCATGGAATCCGGTCGTCGGCTCCTGGGGCGACCTGCGCTTCGATTGGGCCAAGGTCGGAGATCCCACAGGCGCCCCCATGCAGCAGCTCGTGCACGACATCAACAGCCTCCGCTGGGCCCATTCAGCGTTGCGATCGCCTGCCGGGTTCGTCACCCACGACGACACTCAGAACCAGGTCATCGCCTTCAAACGCTACGACCAAAATGGCGATGTCCTGCTGGTGGTCGTGAACCCCGGCGACGGCCAATGGGGATCGAACCAGTATGGCGTCAGCCTCTCCGGCGACGGTGGCACATGGCTCGAAATCTTCAACTCCCAGGCGCCTGACTACGGCGGCATCAACACGGTAGGCAATTACGGCAATTATCTGGAAGCCTCCGACGGCCAGATCTGGATCAATCTTCCCAGTTGGAGCGTGCTCATTTTTGCCCGCCAGTAGTGGGGCGTCGCGGAAGCCGGATTCGGCTTGGGCTTCAGCGTCATTAGAAGGCAACGTGGAGTCCACAGCCGCGCGACACAGAATCAAAATTGAAATCGCTCCCTGTCAGCGCTATGCTGATTCAACTGGGCGCAATCTCCGGTCGGTCGCCTAGTTCCCGCGCGCTACAAGTTCGAATTGATTGACGAATTCGGAATTGACGCAGAGTTGCTGTCAAATGAGGATTCCTGGACTGCGGATCCCCGGCCGCCGCAGACGAAAGGTGTAGCTATATGCCCCCAGGTCTCGATGCCTTGAAACACATTGTCGTGCTCATGATGGAAAACCGCTCCTTCGACCACATGCTGGGGTCGTTGAAGGCAGTAAACCCGCAGATTGATGGAGTGGACGGGACGCAGTCGAACCCCGATACCCAGGGCAACCAGGTCTTCGTGCAGCCGCTTGCCCAGTTTCAGGGTCAACTCGATCCTGACCCCGATCACGCGTTCCCGGCAGTCGATCAGCAGATCTTCAACGGCGATCAGAGCAGTCCGCGCGTGGCCAGCATGCAGGGCTTTGTGCAGAACTACTTCCAGCAGCAGCAGGACGTGGCCCGCTCCCAGAAGATCATGTACTACTTCACCCAGGATCAATTGCCCGTGCTCACCTCGCTGGCCACGAACTTCGCAGTTTTCAACCGCTGGTTCGCTTCCATCCCCGGGCCCACTCTTTGCAACCGCGCCTTTGCGCACTACGGCACATCCTTCGGCCAGGTCGGCATGAGCGTCTTTTACCCCCAGGGCAAAAGCATTTACGAGCGCCTTCAGGACGCGGGCCACACCGCCAAGCTCTACTACTTCGATCAGCAAAGCTCCAGTCTGGAAGTCGTGAATCTGCTCCAACACCAGCCCCAGCTATTTCGCGACCTACGACCAGTTCATTGCCGATTGCAAGTCCGGAACTTTGTCCGACTACAGCTTCATCGAGCCCAACTACAGCGACCACGATAACGATGATGGCGAGCAGCTTGCCTCAGACCAGCACCCGGACCACAACGTGCAGGCTGGCGAGCTTTACATTGCTGCGGTCTACAATGCAATCCAGTCCAACCCGGATCTCTGGGCCAGCACAGCGTTGCTGGTGGTCTATGACGAACACGGCGGCATCTTCGATCATGTGCCACCTCCCGCCTGCACACCCGATGGTTATTCTGCGGGTCCCGCCAACACCGGACTGAACTACACCTTCAACTTTGATCGTCTCGGCGTCCGTGTGCCCGCCATCCTCATCTCGCCGTGGGTCCCCAAGGGCACCGTCGTGGGCACTGATCGGGTTTTTGAACACGCCTCCATACCCAACACAGTGACGAACCATTTCATCGGCAGTTTTCCCGCGGCCACGCCGCGCGAACAGGCTGCACAGACCTTTCTCGATCTGCTGTCTCTCCCCACCATGCGCACCGATTCCGTAGTCTTCAGCATGTAAACCGAAGGAGCTATTGCCATGAACGACACAGGACGCAAGACAGAGGAAATCGGCGGGCAAACGCAATCCGACGGCCACCGAGCAGGCCACCGCCGCGCTTCTCGGTGGTTACATTTCGATCCGAGTCCCGCTTCCACCCGCATCTGCCTTCAACAAGGATCGTCCCGCCGGCTGCCTGATCCGGGCGCAGCTGCAGCACTTTCATCACGCCGAGAGCGCCCGGCTACCCAAAGAGAAACGTGATGGCCGCCACCCCGAGGACATCCGCACCGAGGCCGAGGCAGCAGACTACATCGCGAAGATCACAAAGCTTCTTCATCCGCAACGCCGTAGGAAACCCAGGCCCCAGTCGTCCGCCTAGGAGGAACGATGCGAAAACTCCCCCTCATCTTCGTGCTGCTGGCGCTGTCAACGGCCGCCGCTCCCGCTCAGGAGAGCGAGATCCATGCCGACTTCCGCGGCGAAGCTACGCGCTTCAAACAAAGCTGCGAAGGCTTCACCCTCAAGAAGATTCCCGGATGCGCCGACCTGCTCTTCACCGATCATCCCCTGCACATCGCCGTCGGCAGCATCGCCCCGCAAAATGGATTCGGTGCGGGCGGCGCCTACGTGGGCCACTACACACCCAACGAACTCTGGCGCACCAGTTGGGACGCAGACGCAATCGCCTCCGATAACGGCTCATGGCGCGCCGGGTTCTATTACAAGGCCATTTACACGCCCATTGAGAAAATCAAGGTCATCACCATCACCAGCGGCCCAGCCCGCTCACTCCAAGCTGTCCGTGCCTGTATATCCGGTGTTTAATCTCACCGCCCAGTCCATCTCGCTTAACAAGCTCTTCTTCTACGGCCTCGGCCCCAACTCGCTCCAGAGCAACGCGTCCGTCTTCGGGATGACGGAAACCATCACCGGCGCCAACGCAATTGTGCCCGTGCTGCACAGCCTAAATGTTTCGCTTCTAGGCGAAATCAATGGGCGCTTTATCGACCTGCGCGGAAACCACTCCGAATCCAGCCCATCCATCGAGCAGGTCTTCACTGAAGCCACAGCTCCCGGCCTCGCTACGCAGCCGCCCTTTGCGCAACTCGGCGAGGGCGCACGCATTGAGCCCACGCTCTTCAACGATCATCTTCAAATTGACTACCTGGCGCAGTTTCAGCAATACATTGCACCGTCCGACGGCCATTACTCCTTCCGCCGCTACACATTCGACCTCGATCACACCATCCCTCTCTACCACAACGCCGCGTCCTACGGCCCCATGCCGACCAACGGCCCCGACGAGTGCGCTGCCTCGCTCGGCGCTACCAAGTGTTCCGCCATCCAGCGTAACCGCGAAGGCTCCGTTGAACTGCGCCTGTTCATTACCGAGTCCGTCGCTTCGGCCGGCAGCGTCGTCCCTTTCTACCTCCAGCCAACCCTAGGCGGATCAGACATCAACGGCAACCCCTGGCTCTCCAGCTACAACGACTACCGTTTTCGCGCCCCCAACGCCCTGCTGCTGCGCGAAGCCTTCGAGCACTCCATCTGGGGCCCCATCGGCTTCGCGTTTTCCGCCGATCAGGGTAAGGTCGCGCTCGCGCGCAACGGCATCGACTTCAATCAACTCGCGCACAGCTTCTCGGTCGGCGTTACCCTGCGCGCCGGAGGCCTGCCAGCTCTGTCTCTCGCCTTCGCGTGGGGCGGACCGGAGGGCACACACACGATTGCCAACGTGAACACATCCCTGCTTGGAGGATCGACTCGTCCCTCGCTCTTTTGAATTCCGGTGCTCGCGTGCATGCATGCGCAGCCGGTGACCTATCTTGACGTGTCTTGCGTCAAGACGGGTCACCGACTGCAGACAAGCCGTCCCCGGATGGAGGTTTACTTGCCGGCTTTCCTGGTCGCCTTCTTTGCCGGCCTCTTAGCAGCTTTGCCCGGCTTCGAAGATGAGCTCTTGGCGCTCGCAGTTGCCGGGGTCAGCAGAGGAATCAGTTTGTCAGCAATGGGCGACCCAAGCCCAGTGCAGGCGTCCCAACCCGGTCCGGCCGAAAAGGCTCCGTTGTTGCCCACGGTGATGTCGTTGAATGCTGAGGCAGCCTTGGCCGCATAGATGGCCGGCTGAATGAACCCGACCTGGGTACCGAGTTGCTGGTTGGCCACGGCTACCAGCCCAGCCCACAGCGGAGCGACCGCGCTGGTTCCCCCAATTACGGTGGTCTCGCCGTCTACGCGAATGGTGTAACCCGTGACTGGATCGGCGTCTCCGGCCACGTCCGGCACGCCGCGTCCGCCCGTGCTGGCGCTCGGCTTCGGGACGTTTGCGTTCGCCTGCCACGATGGTAGAGCAAACACATTGCTCACGCCGCCGCCGGTTGCGCCTTCATTATTGGCCAACTCATTCCATACCACCTCGGAGACAATCGTCGCTCCGTTGGCATCGAGCTCGGTTCCCCCGCAAGCCAGCACGTGCGGACTCGATGCCGGAAAGTCGACGTTATTACCTGTACCTCCATCCGTCGAACCGTCATCGCCGGCCGCAACGGTGATTGTCACTCCCAATGCCGCGGCCGACTGGCAAGCCGCGTCAAGCGCTGTCATCGACTGCTCGGTCCAGCTCGATTCCGGGCCGCCCCAACTGATCGATATCACGCTCGGCTTGTTGGCGGCGTCATGCACCGCGGTCGTGATGGCGTCGATAAATCCCTGGTCCGTGTTGGGCGTAAAGTACACGGCGATCTTGGCGCCAGCCGCTACCGAGCCGGCCACTTCAATGTCCAGCATCACCTCCCCGTCCGCGCTGTTGGCGTTGGAAGGTTTGTTCTTCCCGCCGTCTACACTGACGGCGGTGATGGCCGGCGCCGCGAGCTTAAGCGTTTTGAAGTATGCAGTGAGGTCGGCCGGGCGGTAGCCTCCGCCGAGTTCGATGATGCCGATTGTCTGTCCCGCGCCACTCGAGTTTGTGGGGAACTTGTATGCCTCGGCGACCTGGGGCGGGGTATAGCTGCTGGGGGCAGTGGCCCCGGCACGGGACTGGTAGACACGAAAGTGAGGCTGTGCCTGGGGCCGGTTATCCAGTCCCAGCACAGCCTCCACCACTACGGTCAGGGATTTTGGAAGATAAATCGCGCCCTCGCGCACGCGGTACTCCTGATCGTTGATTAGCTTTTGTTCCAGTACGACGCCAAACGCCTTCTGCATGTCCGCAGCTGTTCCAGTCAACTGAACTGTGCGCCGCAACGCCTGCTTCGGATCGGCCACGACCTTCAGGTTGAACTCCCTTGCAAACGCCTTCACCTTCTTGATTGCGTCCGGGTCTGCACTATGGTGCTTCTTGAACTCAGCTCGACTCACGCGAACGGGCCCGCTCGCCCGGCCGCCGCGCCGGTTGATCTTCAGCGGCTCTTTGCGTTTCACGATGACCGAGACGGTCACTTGAGACTTGGCCGCCGTGGCCTTGCGCGGCACTGCGTTGGGAGCTGGGGTCTTCTCGCTCCCGGGGAGAACGACACGTGCCTGATCCGCGAACCGCGGAGGCTTATTGGACAGGGATTTCGTGCGTGGGGATTTCGCCATAGGTGACCTCTTTCTTTTCTCGTCCGGGCTTCATTCTCCAAGCCCGGACCCGATGACTCTGAATGATAGCCTCTATTGCCGCTGGGAGATACAGCAACTTTTGCCGTTCGGAGATATTCATGATTGCAGTGTCTTAATTGCGCGAATGAGACACTGCCCCCGTTTTAAAGCTGAGTAACAGAATACAAAGCTGATATATACTTTCCGGTACCGAGGGGCGCCACCAGCGAGAAAGCATCTATCGAAGACCCACCGGGAGAACGAACATGTGTTGGCCGCCGCATGATGAATGCGGTTTCCGTAGCAGATGGTGGAAATGCCGGTCTCACTGTCACGACGACCACGGCGGGTTGAATCAATCTCAACAACCAACGGACCTGAGGGATTCGCATTCTGAGGGCAAGGTCAGTTCATTCCTAAGTGCCTGGGGAGGTGAAAGTGACTGCCATCCGTGTTGAAGACGTTCTCCAACAGGAACTAATGCAAGTCGAGTCCGCCCGCGACTTGCGGCTTGGGAAGGTTCCTGGACGGCCGGAGGCGCAGAAGAGCCTAATAGGCCTCGCATTTTCGGGCGGCGGTATCCGCAGTGCAACCTTTAATCTGGGCGTGCTCGAAGCCCTGGCGCAAGCCAGACTCCTGCACGTATTCGACTACGTTTCCACAGTCTCGGGAGGCGGTTACATCGGCAGTTGGCTGATGGCCTGGATGCATCATCAACAGATCGGTATTCATGAGATAGAAGAGCGCCTTTCGCCTCACAAGTACACGCCCGCGAGTGCAGCCGATCCGCCTGAACTGCACTTTCTGCGCAACTACAGCAACTATCTCACCCCCCGCAAAGGTGTACTGGGGGCTGACTTCTGGGCATTTGCATCCACTTACATGCGTAACACCATTCTGAACCAGATCATCCTTACTCTCCTGCTTCTTTCTGTTCTACTGCTTCCGCGCGCACTGGTGTTCCTTCCCAATCGCCTCGAAGCTCTGGAGAATTTTACCCAGGGAGCCCTTTCGGCACAGTTCACCGCCCTGGTTCTGGCGTTTCTTCTGGTCGGACTGGCTGTGACCTTTATGGGTCTGAACCTGCTTTGGGTCGACCCGCAGACGAAAAAGAAATCTCCCTGGTATGCAGAGCAGTGGGCCGTGCAACTGGTCATCGTCGTTCCTCTGATCATGTCCGCCGCCTTGGTCAGCTATGGCATCAGCAACTACATCGGCTACGGCATTCTCGACGATCCCTTATGGGACCCCCCCCTACTTGGCTTGGTTCTCTATTTCGGGTTATGGGCGGGCGCCTTCCTGATACGTCAATTGGTTCGGGCTAAGCGCGGTATGTCCAGCGAGGCTACGCCCCGTGGAAGCCTCGTGCTGATCACGGCTGCCGTAACCGGTGTACTCGTCAGCTATCTGCTCCTTCCGTTTGGAGAGTCTCTGACGCCTCCGCCGCCGCCTCTCGGCGACTATTTCAATTGGCATGTTTTCGCCTTCGGCACTCCGGCCTTCGTTCTTGTGATGTTGCTTGCGGGGGCGTTGCATATCGGACTGATGGGCCGCGGGATGAGCGACAGCCACCGCGAATGGTGGGCACGTTTGGCTGGTTGGCTGATGATCTACACGATCTGCTGGCTCCTGCTCTTCCTGATGGCAGTCTATGTTCCGGTCGGCCTTTCCCGGCTCTGGGCCGCACACTTCCAAAAGCTGTTCACAACCGGGACCTTGCTTTGGCTGATCTCGACGGTATTTGGCGTTCTATTTGGGAAAAGCACATATACCGGAGTGATCAATCCGGCGGCACCGATAACGAAGAAGGTGCTCGGATACGCAGCCCGTCTGACTCCTTACATCTTTATTCTTGGACTCCTCTCGGCGCTTTCGCTTCTCGCTGCCAGAATCGCCCTGGTTCTCACGGGCGAATCAAATCCGATGAGCCAGCTTCCGTTTGCCTACAGCGGGCCTTCCGTGCTCGTCGCATGCCTGGTGCTGTTCGCTGCTGCAATTCTTCTGTCCTGGCGCGTCAATATCAACGAGTTCTCCATACACCACGCTTACCGCAATCGGCTGGTCCGCTGCTACCTGGGAGCTTCGGTGCCGAATCGGCAAGCGCAGGTCTTCACCGGCTTTTCCGAGTTCGACGATTTGCCGCTGACATCGTTAGAGATCCCTGCCGGCTCCGTCGAGCCAAAAGATGCGCGACCGCTCCCGATTCTGAACACCAGCTTGAACGTGGTGCGCGGCAAGGAACTGGCCTTGCAAACCCGCAAAGCCCGCTCCTTTGCGTTTACCCCGCTTTACGCTGGATTCACGCGGGAAGCGGTTGGTGGCATGGATTGGCAATCGGCTTATGCGCTGACGAAGGATTCGGGCGCGAAGCAACGAGGATGCGAAAACGGTATCAGCCTGGGAACCGCTGTCGCCATTTCAGGCGCTGCCGCCAGCCCCAACATGGGCTTTTATTCGCAGCCCGCGCTGGCTTTCCTGATGACTTTGTTTGACGTTCGTCTAGGCTGGTGGATTGCCAATCCCAGCATACAAAAAAACTGGCCGGTGGGCGGCCCTCGAGTGGGCTTTTTCTGGCTGCTCCGGGAACTACTTGGTACGACCAACGATGACAGCGGGTTTGTCTATCTTTCCGATGGCGGTCACTTTGAAAACCTGGCGGTTTACGAACTGGTCCGGCGCGGTTGTAAGTTGATTGTCGCCGGAGACGCTTCCTGTGATCCCAATTCAGGATTCGACGACCTGCACAATGCCATGGAACGTTGCCGCACCGACTTCGGCGTCGAAATCGAACTGGACCCCATTGAAACCGGGAGGCAAAACGGTCTGGCGCGGAGCCACTTTGCCGTGGGCAAGATCCATTACTCCAGTTCGTCAGCGGACGACGGCGTCCTTGTTTATCTGAAGCCAGCGTTGGTGACCGGAGATCCTACCGACGTCGTCGGCTATGCCACGACGAATCCTGACTTTCCCGATGACACCACAGCGAATCAGTGGTTCGACGAAGCTCACTTTGAAAATTACCGCGCATTGGGCCAGGTCACCGGCAATGCGGCGGAGAAGACGATCCGCGAAGTAGTGGACTGTCTGATGAACCGCACTGGCCCGAGTGAATGTTCGGCAGCGTAACAGAAGCCGCGCCTCAGGGTTATGATTTCATACACCGAATCGGACGAACTTTGGGGTCAGGTCCCGATAGGAGCCTAACGTTTCACAGAACTGATCCAAATTCATCGAAATACTCAGCCTGCGGGCCATGGTTATCCCTTCGAATCAGCGAACCAGGGGCTCGGCCCGCTCGGAATGCGTTCTGGCCGAGTGTTCGAGTACCTGCTGAATGTGCACGTCCACTTGCCTGAGCACGGCAGGCGACACAGCGCAGCCGTCGGTTTCGTAGCTGAGAAGGGGCATGCTGTGTTGAATGCTGAGAGGCTTGAGAATCGCCTCGGAGATTCTGAAGGGAAGACAGTTGAATGGCCCGATCAAGATGATGCCGTCGTAACCCTCGATATTCCGCGTTCAAGCTCCTGCCAACCGTGGGCGTGACCTCGCCGAAGATCCGCGGCGAGATGTGTTCGGAGCTCTTATCAATTAAGGTAACAACGTCGTTGGACCTGGAAATGAGAAGGCCCGTCTTCAGAGAATATCTCGCGGTAGTGCTGCTCGGCTTTTCTTCCGGACTGATATCCCCACCATTGCTGCAGATACTGTTGTCCGTCGGGTTCCAGCATTCTTGTGCAGGCTTTGGCCAGGGCGAAACCTCCCGGCTTCAGTCCCCAGTGATTGGCCGTTTCCCGCATGCCGTCATAGGTGACATAGAGGAATAGCTCGGTGAGATCGACGGGCTTGAGGATGATTCCGCGCGCCGCATAAAGGTCGCGGACCCCATCCATGAAGAACGGACTGAAGCGGGCGAAGAAGTCGCCGGTGACCACGACCTTGGGGCAGGCCGCGGGATCGCGCGTCAGCGGCAGCGCGGTCAAACGCTCAACAAATGCGGGCAATTGGGACGAGAATTCATCCAGCGTTTTTGCTTTGACCCTGAATCGATTCCACTCGTGCTGAAACTGCTCGATGCAGCCGGGAGCGCCCACTACGCGCAGAACATTGTCGATCTCGACCAGGATGTCCGCCAGCAAAATAGCCGGGGACACATGGTTCATGAGAATGGCGGGCCCGAAGCCGAGATAGCCGTCTTCCGATCCGGGGCTGACCATGAATACGTCGGCCAACCGATGCTCGACGATGAA
Source organism: uncultured Acidobacteriota bacterium (assembly GCA_963830785.1). Taxonomy (GTDB): domain Bacteria; phylum Acidobacteriota; class Terriglobia; order Terriglobales; family Acidobacteriaceae; genus Telmatobacter. The sequence continues at coordinate 15,726 of CAWHNV010000069.1, read as the reverse complement.
CCTTTCGAAATACTCCATGTAAGCTTCGGAGGCGCAGGGAGCGCCGCCGCGCATCATGAAGAAGCCGACGATCTCGCCGGGCTTGCGATCGCGATGGATTTTGAGCAGTTGTCCGATGGCGAGAGGCAGCGGAAGACACTCGCGGCCGGAGGTGAACTGCAGGCCCAGATCGAGCTGGCCGCGATCGATGGAGACCTCCTGGCCGGCGTGCAAACCAAGCCAGCCGAGGGCCATGGCCGCGGACTGCTCGTGGTACTGCGAGAAGTTAAGAAGATGCAATTTGACCCGCGGGTCAGTGAGCGGCACGCGCTCGCCGCTGGAAGTGAGAACGACTCCCGCCCGTGAGCAGCGTGCAAGGAGTAAACGGCCTGGCAGGTCCGCGTTGAGACGCGCGGTAATTCTGCACGACGTCGAGAAAAGCCTCAAGGCGCGTTTGCACGCCGGCGTCGGCGGTGTGAGCGTCGATTTCCAGAATCAGATAGGGCTTGGATCCCAATTCCGAGGCGAGCACCGAGTGCGTGAATGCATCGATGGTGCAACTGAAGTTGCTGACACCGAGGAGAAAGAGGTTGGGATGCCGCTTGGCGAGCAAGGCCGCGTTCAAAATCTGATTTGCGAAATGCCAGGCCGTTGGCCCTGCCCCGACCGGCTCGAGGCAATCGGCGGGAATCACCAGCACTCCCATGCTGGAAAGTTTCTTGCCCACCGATTGCGAAGCCTCCGGCGTGTACGCGTTATAACTGTGGCCGGCCAATAGAATCGCCGGGCTCCCGTCTGCCAATGCCTGATCGAGAGCTTGACGGCCCATCTGCATCAGAGCGCGCTCGGCATCCGTCTGATCGCGCACGGCCGCGGCCCAGGCCTCGATGGCCCGCTCCCGCGAGATTCCCATCTCGCGCACGGCCATCTCCGTCATCGCCGTGTTGTTCGCGTATCCTCGGGAGAAGTCCAGAACGGGCGCCAGGAATTGCGTATCGGGAAATGCCTTGGCCAGGAAATATGGGCCGGCTTGCGTGATCGGGCAGAGGTACGAATCCTTGGGAGAGCCGTTTTGAGGCATGCGCGCCAACTGCGGCAGGAAGACCACGCGCACGTCCTTCTGCGCCAGATCGAAAACCGCGCCGTGTGCGATCTGCGCCGGCAGGCAGAAGCCGGAATTCGACTTGAGATCGCCCCGCAGATCTACGGCGGACAACACAACCTCCATCCCCAGAGCGGAGAAGAATGAAGAATAGAGCGGGAACAGGGAATGCGTGGTCAGCGCGCGAGGAATGCCGATGCGTGTCTCCGTGATGCGCGGCTTTGCGTTGGGCTGACCGAACGACTCCTCAAGAAACGACCGGGCGGCCTCAAGTGCCGGGCCAACGTCCCAATAATCACGCGGTTTCGGTTCCTGAACCGGTTCTGGCCGGCATGTTTTTGAACACCGTAGACGATTGCGGCGCGCTGTTCCACCAGGTCCGGGGCGGGCGCAATGCGGGTCTTTCGCTTCCACACGTTCTCGTACAGGCTGCAACGGCCGCCGAAGGGAAACTTCCGGCCGGCCACCTCGAAGCGCTCGATGCTGCAATACATCTTGCACGCCCGGCAAGTGAATCGGCCCACGAGTTTCATCTCTGCGCGGAGGCAAGAGTTTCGAGATCGGTGGCCGTGCCCGGCGCGCAGCCTGCACGGTCAAGCGCCAGCAGCGCCACACCCAGAGCGCCGAGCAACTCCGGGTTGGCTGGGATCACGATCGGGCGTCCCACGCGCTGGGCGAATGCGTATCCAACCGCGCGGTTCAGAGCCACCCCTCCTTGCAGCAGCACCTTCTTGCCGACCGGCCGCTGCCCTTTCACTTTGGTCAGGTAGTTGTCGGCGATGGCATAAACCAGGCCGGCAAGAATGTTGTCGCGCTTCTGGCCCTGCTGCTGGGCGATGCGAATGTCGGAGTTGATGAACGCCGCGCAGGTGGCCTTGAACTTCACCGGCGACGGCGCGCCAATCGCGAGGTCCGCAATTTCGGTGACGCCGATGCCCAGATCGCTCTGCGCGCTCTCCTCGAGAAACGAGCCCGTGCCCGCCGAGCAGGCGTTGTTCATGGCATAGCCGATGGGCACGCCATTGCGCAGGTAGATGTACTTGGCGTCCTGGCCGCCGATCTCGAAGATCGTGTCCACGTCCGCGGCAAAGTGCGTTGCGCCGGCGGCGTGGGCCGAAATCTCGTTGTACACCTGCTCAGTTCCCAGGAACGCGCCAACGAGTTCCCGGGCCGAGCCGGTTGCGCCGACCAGACCCACTGGGCGATTGCCGACCTGGACAACGAGCGCCTTGAGGCACTCACGAACCGCGGCCACGGGATCGTCGTGCGTGCGCGCGTAATGCGAAGCCACGATGGCTCGCGTCGCGGGATCGAGCAGGACCGCCTTGGTCGTCGTCGAGCCTGCATCCACTCCCAACACCATGGGACCGTCGGGGGGCATTTGCCGGGGTGGGGCGGCCATCACCTGCACCTGGTCCTCAAACTGATCGAGCGGCGGAAGCGTATCGAAGACCGGTGGATGCGCAAGGTGCGGGGATTTGTAAAGAGGATTCTCGCGAGTGAGCAACGCGCTGCCCCACGCTTCGAACCACTCGCTCTCCGGCAGCACGACGAGCTCGGTGGCCGGAAGCTTCTCGCGCAGCGCGTCAAGGAAGGCCGCATTGCGCGTCACGCCTCCGATCAGCAACACGCGCCGCAGAGAGGATTGTCCTTTCTCGAGGAGCGCGACAACCTTGCCGGCCATGCTTTCGTGCAGCGTCTTCAGGATGTCGGCGGGCGTGGCCTCGTGGCGATTGAGCTTGTGCGTCACGTCGGACTTGCAATGCACCGTGCAGCGCGAGGCCAGCGGGACAACGCTTCCAGAAGACGAGAGGCCGATCGCCGTATCGATGTCCAGTCCCATTCGGCCGATCAATTGCACGAAGAACTCACCGCTGCCCGCCGCACATTTGTTGTGCGACAAGACATTGGTGACTCTTCCATCCGCCAGCGTGTAGACCAGAAAAGATTCGCCGCCCAGTGATGCCACGGCGTCAAACTCGCCCTCAGCGCGTTTGCGCACCTCGCGGAGAGCGCGTTGGATTGCGGCAAACTCGGAGATGTGGCCGAGATGACCGGACACACCGAAATACTCGGCGTCCTCAAACTCCGGCGCAGCCAGCAACTGATCAAGAACATCCAGGGGGCGTCCCTGGTGGGCTATCACCTTTGCGTTTTTGTCGTCGAGCCGAACCGTAACGACCTTGACCGTCAGTGCGCCGATGTTGATGCCTACGTAAGACATAGCAGCTCGGTTCTGCGGACTTAAGGTGAAAAGATCTTCGCGGACAGGCGAATACTGGAGGTCCTGTCTACTCAATCCTCCGTGCGATGAACTGAACATCCCGATAGAGGAGAATGACACTTCGCATGAAGAATCGAGGACGACCGCGCTTATAGTGCTTCAATTGGAGAATCGCGGAAGTGATCCTCATCACTCCCATGCTTCAGAGTGTGGCCAAACCCGACTTCTCTATACAGGTTCAATGGTTTGTAGCCGCAAGATCCATCTGCATGGTCGTTCCAGGTGTACTCAAATCGGCAGAACGGCTCAAACTTATTGCGAACGAACCGCTCGCGACATTGCAGTCTTCACGAATCTCTAGAGATATACTGTGACGAACGGTTGCCTGACTCCGAGGCTACCATTGGTCTTCAGTTGACTCGGTCAAATCGAACGCTGAAAAGGGGAATTGAGAATTAAATTGCTGCTGAGGACATTCGTGGCCCAGCGTGCAATAGCGTGCAATGGTCGTCCGCGACCATGGCATTTGCAGCAGCCGTGGTAATGTAGTTTCTGTAAGTTACTGACGGCAAAGGGGTTTTTAACGTTCGATCCCCATTAGCCGCCGCAAGCTCCCCTTCTAAGTCGATGGAACGCGAGGGTTTATCCATCTCAGGCGCCGTGCCATCCAGCGTAATGCCAGGGGGTTCCTCCGCGCACGGACCTGCGGAAACTCCAGACTGGTTCACTCCCTTCGAACCCCCTCGCTGGCTTTCCAACGGCCATCTGCAAACTATCGTCGGCAACTTTCTTCCCCGGCCTGCGTTTCGCCTGCCCACCATCGCTGAAACCGTGGAAGTCGATCCCGCCGATGGTAGCCGCGTCCTCTGCTACTGCAACTGGCAGCCCGATCGAGAACGCGCTTCGCGGCTCACTGCGGTGCTGGTGCACGGCCTCGAGGGCTCGTCCGATTCCCGCTACATGCAGGGCATTGCCGCGCGCGCTTTCGCCGCGGGCATGAACGTTATCCGCATGAATATGCGCAACTGCGGCGGCAGCGATGCCCTCACGCCTACGCTCTATCACTCTGGTCGCTCGGCCGACGTGGGTGCCGTGATGGGCCACTTCACGGCGCGCTTCGGCCTCGCGCGCATTGCGCTGGTCGGCTATTCCATGGGCGGAAATCTCGTGCTCAAGTTCGCCGGCGAGTGGGGCGCGCTGCCACCGCTTGCCGCGGTCGCCACGGTGTGCCCGGCCATTGATCTCGCGGCCGGCGCCGACGCTCTGCACGAACCCGCCAACCGCGCTTATGAGTGGCATTTTCTGCGCAACCTGAGGCGCCGCATCCGTCACAAGGCCGAACTCTTCCCCTCCATTTATCAAATCGACGGCATCGGCCCCATTCGCTCCATCCGCGAGTTCGATCAGAAAATCGTCGCACGCTACTGCGACTTCCGCGATGCCGACGACTACTACTATCGCGCCGCGAGCGCACGCGTCATCGACCGTGTGGCCGTTCCCACGCTCATCCTTTCGGCCGAAGACGATCCATTCATCCGTCTCTTGCCAGAATCCCGCGCGCGCATTCTCGCCAATCCTCACATTCACTTTTTCGAGAGCCGTCACGGCGGCCACTGCGCTTTCCTGACGCGCCGTTCCGACGACGTGCATTGGGCCGAGGCCACCGTCGTGCGTTACCTTCAGGCTGCGGCGGATTAGGAAATCCAGATTCCGCGAACGGTTGAGCGAGGTCGACGCTCCCTTTTGGCCGCGTCGACTTTGGTTCTGCGCTGCCCGGATGCTTCATTTGCTCATCCGCGATGTCGCCGCGGATGCGCCAGCTATGGTTGCGCCGCGCGCTTCTTTCCGTTCGCAGCTACAATAAAAAACGTGGGCGAGTAGCTCAATCGGATAGAGCACCGGCCTTCTAAGCCGGGGGTTGTGGGTTCGATTCCCGCCTCGCCTACCACTCAATCTCCACTTCCCTTATTTTCAAGTACATAGCTGCATTTCGTACCCCCTTTTCCACATGTAACACCCGGCCGAAAAATGTTGAAAACTCCAAAAAGCGTGTACAAGAGATTTTGGTTCCGGCCGGGGGTAAATGTGGATTCATCTTGCACCCACACAGCCTATCACGCGATTTCGTGCAGTGTTGTGGATTGAGGTCGACTGCAGACACTCTGTGCGGACCGATGTCACTCAGCAGCGACCGAAAGGCGCCTTCGTCCGGAGCTGGCAGATTTCGCAGGACACCTCTTTTCCTCCCGCCAGGTCACAGCGCGCGTGATTCGCACTCAGAGTGGCAAGATAGGCTGATGGCGGATCAGCATTCCAATGTCAGAACTGCGCCAGACTTCCTATAGCCGATGTTGGATTTCGGATCGCCGATGCAGTCGGCGTTTGCGGGGTCGATCTGCCAGACACAAGATTTCTGTGCATAGGCCACATACGTTAACCGCGATCCGACTCCTCATGGGTGTGCTGCGCAGCCAGAGTATGATTACCCTGGATAAATTGCAGACGCCGGACGGAGGCTCCTCTTGCGGATTGTGACAGCGAATCGTCTGGAGCAGTGGGCGCCAACGCTCGGCGCGAGGGCAGAGCTGCCCGAACTGGTCAGATCTCTTATTCGAGCTTCTTGTCCTGACCTGGCGTACTGTCGGTTTCCCGGCGGCGACGCTTCCCAAACACATGGGTGGGATGGCGTCACTGAGCTGGAAGCGGGCGTTCCCTTCGTGCCAGAAGGGCGCACTTTATGGGAACTCGGCACTGGGGCAAACTACAAGGAAAAAGCCGGGGACGACTTTACCAAGCGAACCGAAGACCTGACCCCTGAGGATCGCGGGAAGCACAACTTTGTTTTTGTGACTCCCCGTATCTGGGACACCGGCCTTGAGGATTGGATACAGCAACATTCCGGCAACGGTTGGCGGAGCGTCCGCATCTACGATGCGAGTGTGCTGGAAGAGTGGCTGGCGGCTCAGCCGGCGGTAGCGGTTCCGCTTGCCAAACAACTCGGAATGCTGCCCCGGGCCGGCTTTCAGACAGTTCAGGACTTCTGGGAAGATCAAAGCGCGAAAACCCGGCACCCACTTAAAGAGGAGCTCCTGTTAGGGGGACGTGCCGACAGAGCGAAGCGGCTGTGTGAGGGGTTAAGCGCGGGCCTAGGAGGGCTAAGCAGCTGGCAAGCAGATTCCGCGAATGAGGCGGCGCTGTTTATCGCCGCCGCGATAAGGAAGGCGGATGACGAGCTTCGCCGTTTCCTTCTTTCGAAAACCCTGTTTATCGAAACTTCCGAATGCGCAAAACAAATGCCGCGCAACGGCGGCCTTAACCTCATCCTCTTGCCGGAGGCACACCGACTCGGGCCTGCCCTTGCGAACAAGAATCGGGTGGTACTTGTTCTTGGTGCCGACGCTCGGGTCTCCGAGGCGGAGTCGCTTGATCAGATGAGCACTCTAGACTTCGCGGCTGGCCTGCGAGCGATGGGCATCGACGAGCATGAAGCGTTTCGCATGGCAGGCATCTGCTGCAGGAGCGTGGTTGTTTTCTCACGGCTCGACGCCCGCGGGTCGGTCGACGAGCCGGCTTGGAGCAAGAACGCAGAGGTGACCCCTCTGATCCTGTGCGGAGGGTGGGACGCGTCGAACGAAAATGACCGGATCATCGTTGCCGGGCTATGTCAGAAGACCTATGACGAGGTTGATCTCAACGCTCGTATGTTTGCAGCCATGCCGGATGCACCATTGGATCTCGAAGGTTCCGTTTGGACCGTCAGATCACCCAAGGATGCATTTACGCTAATGGGACCAATGGTCGGGAATGCTCATCAGCAAAGGCTCCGTGATGCTTGCTTTGCCGTATTTTCCGAGGTTGACCGAACGCTCGACGTGCCGGATGAAGAGCAACCCGTCATTCCAACAAGGGGTGCCGACTTTCTTCATTCGGAATGGCTCAGACGTGGACTGAGCAAGACCTTGCTTCTCATATCAGGGCTCCATGAAGCAGCCAGATTCAGAACAATCGGCGCGACGCCCGAGGAGTTCGTGGACGGGGTGGTGGGTGGGCTGCGCGACTTAGCCACAGACATAAGAGTTCTCGCAAGCCTGAAATCGGAATTCCCAACGCTGATTGAGGCCGCACCGTTCCCTTTGGCATCCGCCCTCGAGCGGGTGCTCGGGGGCGATAGTGAGAACTGGGCACCTGTAATTTTTCGGGGCAAGAAGGGCTCGCCGCTCTTCGGCCAGACTAGCCCGCACACTTACATACTTTGGGCGTTGGAGACACTCGCATGGAACCCAGCATACCTCTATAGAGCGGCGTCGATGTTAATGACCCTTGCGCAGTTCGACCCAGGTGGTGCAACGCAAAACCGGCCAATGAATAGCCTACGCACGATCTTTCTGGCTTGGAGGCCACAGACCTATGCCCCAGTCGCAGAGCGGATCGCCGTTGTCCGTCGGATTTGCCTCGCACGACCGGAGGTCGGCTTTACGCTGGCTCTTTCACTCCTTCCGGCGCATCACGACGTTAGTCATGACACCTCAAAACCCAGACTGAGAGATTTTGGGGACGCGGCAAAGACGCCGACCACTCGGGGCGAAATGGCGACCGCATTCAAATCGTATGCTGAACTCGCTATTGAGCTCGCTGATCGCGATCCGCAGCGTCTCGCCTCCCTCGTCGACCATTTTGCGGAGCTGGAACCGCAATCCCGGGAGCAAGTAGTCGTGTCGATAAGATCAGCGGCCAGCGCGGCGAGCGCCGAAGTCAAGTATGAACTTTGGACGAAATTACGCTTATTCACGCAACGCCATAGAGGATTTCAAAACGCCCGGTGGGCCCTACCTGACGAACATCTCCGCCCTCTCGAAACACTATGCCAAGAGATTGCGCCAGAGGACCCGGTACACAGAGACCTATGGCAGTTCAATGATCTGGTTCCAAAGATGGAAATGCGGGCCGGCAGTGACTACGTTGAAGAGTCAAACAGGTCCCGTAAGCAGGTCGTGCGCAGTATCCTAAACGATCGGGGCGTTTCAGCTGTTCTTGCCTTGGCGGGGGCTGCCAAAGAACCCCACCTCGTTGGGTACGCATTTGCGGAGGCCGTCGAGTCCCAAGCGCCGCTGGAGGATGTGTTCCGCACACAGTTCACGACGCAAACTCAGATCAGCGAAGACTTTTTTGTAGCAGTTTCGGGCGCCGCACATTACCGGTTTGGCGCAACGTGGGATCCTTGGATCGGCGACGTAGCGGCCCATTCGGATGCACGACGCGGTGCCGTACTGTTTTTGAGGTGGCCAGACAGCAGAGACACTTGGAGCTTCGTCCAAAGCCTAGGTTATTCGATTGAGCAAGAGTACTGGAGAAGAAAATACGCCCTCAACCAAACCTCCGACGAGGACCTGCTATTCGCAATCGAGAAATACAACTCAGTTGGCAGATTCAGTGCGAGCGTCGATTTAATCGCTTACCAGGAGCAACGAATCCCGACCGAAGTTTGTGTCCGAGCCCTCCGCGGACTCGTCGGCGAACTGAACGCATCCGGACCGAATTCGCAAAACGCCCTTTACTCTGTGACCCACCTATTCGCCGCTCTTCAAGGGCGCGACGACATCACCACCGAGGAGCTCGCAACGCTCGAGTATCAATATCTCCCGCTTCTTGAGCATCAAGGAGAACCTGTCGCATTGGGACGGCTCCTTAAGAGTTCTCCGCAATTCTTCATTGAAGTGATTTGTGACGTGTTCTCTCCTGCATCGGAGAGAGGCAAGGAAAGGGGTGAGATTCCGGAGGAGGTCCGCACCAAAGCGCGGTTCGGCTACCAAATGCTTCAGTCAATGAAGTCATTACCCGGGTTCACGGAAAACGGCCAAGATGTAAAGATCCTGAGGAATTGGATCGCTGAAGCGAGGGATTTGGCAGGACATTCGGATCGTACGGTCATTGCTGACCAGCAAATTGGCCAAATGCTGGCTTATTCACCGGCCGACTCGGAGGACAGCGCGTGGCCCGCTAAACCGGTGAGAGATGTGATCGAGGAATTCGCCTCTGAGGAGATCGAAAAGGGCATCAGCATCTCGAGGTTCAATATGCGGGGCGTATTCAGCAAGGCTATGTATGAGGGGGGGCGGCAGGAAAGAACATTCGCAGCACAATACCGAACTTGGGCTGAGGCTTGCGCCTCATACCCCAGGACCTGCGCCATGCTTCGCCGAATTGCAGACAATTGGGAGCGGCATGCGCAGCAAGCCGACACTCACGCAGAGCTCGATCAGCGCAGAGATTCTTGAGGGATATCGTATCCGGGGGCGCAATAGGTACCGCGAAGTCGGTCAATGTAATGGAAGCTGTTCAAATGCGCTCGACAGGGCTGGGAACAGATGCCGCCGAGTTTCCGAGCTGCGACTCCGTGGCGCTCGATCGGCACGCAAAACCTAGCCCTTCAATTCATTCGATCTGGACAGTGTCAAAAACATCCTATATATTGGACCATATAAAGCCATAAGGCTTTATGTATGGATCCTTATACATGAGATCGAATGTGTCAGATGTTCTGCCCCCCGCCGTCAAGCGGTCGCTAACCAAATTCGGCAGCGACCTGGCCACCGCCCGGCGAAAGCGTGGGCTCACTATGCTTGCCGTCGCCGAGCGCATGGGAGTTGCCAAGAATACTTACCTCCGCGCAGAGAAGGGAGACCCCAAAGTCGGCCTTGGCGTGTATGCGATGGCGCTTTTCGTCTTGGGCTTTGGCGATCCTCTTGGCGCTCTCATCGACGTGAGCCGCGACGATACAGGCCTTCTGCTCGATGAAGAACGTCTGCCCAAGCGCGTGCGCATGAAGAAAGCGCGGGTAACCGATCTCCAGTTCCCTGATCAGGGCGCGATCATGCAGCCCGCGCTGGTTGAGATAGAACATCGCTTCGGGGTGTTGCTCCAGTTGCTGCCGATAGAATGCAGCAGCCTGCTCAATCACCGCGACAGGGTCGGCTTCTGGAGTGGTCTGTGGATCAAGGCATGCGAGGCTCTGGCGAAACGACAGTCGGCGGGATAACTGGACGAAGCGAATCAGATCGCCACCCTGGCCGCAGCCGTGACAATAGAAAACATCTTTGCGCGTGTTGACATAGAACGAAGGCCGGGTCGCAAGCCTGTCCGGCCCCGCGGAAACTGAGACAAAGAGGATCGTATCTCACAGGGGTTCCGCCTCTGGCATCGACCCGCCAAGATCATCGTCGGAAGCGGAGCCCCGCCTCCTGAAGAAAAATCCAACTGAAAGAAAATATACTTCTTACCTACTGGCGGGGTGCGATCCAGGATATTGGCCGGTTATCTCACTGTTCTCGCTAGTTGAGATCGCATTGGTGAACAGAAGCATACCAGCCAGGTCAAATCGTAGGTGCTTCCAGCGCGCTGAATTGAGCGCGACTTACCTTGCCGACGAGACGCCTTTCGGAAAGCGATGGATATTTCAAGATGTTCACTCGGGCGGCGCGGCATCCAACGCAGGAATCGAGCCTGGAGATATTCTTCTGAGCGTGGATGGCCAGGAGATCACTCCGCCGGAGCATCCAGTCTTCGCCATGGGCAAGCAAACAGGTCTGGAGGTTGTCGGCAGAGACGACCAAGTACGCCTCGTTGCGGTCGATGTGGCGCGGCCCAAGGGGAAGAAGCTCCATTTTGTTGAGCCGACGCTGGTAGAGGCGCGCCATCTGGAAAACGGGCTTGGCTATCTGAAGGTTGCGATGTTCCCTGGGATGGTCGGAGTCGAAGTGGCGAACGAAATCACGCGTGCCGTCGAGAAATTGGGGAAGAATCGACAGTCTCATCATCGACCTCCGTGGGAATACTGGAGGAGGAATCGGAGCCCTGCGCGTCATGAGCCTGCTCACGCCCGGCAGAATTCCGGTAGGGTTCGCCCTCGACAGAAAGCGCGTTACGCCGAATCTGGATTCCGAGAAGTCGCGATTTCGGCGCTTCAATGCCATTCCCGCCTCCAAGAAGGCGCTCTGGTCGCTTGCTTTGAAGTTGCGCCGGCAATGCTGGCCAAGACGCCGATCGTACTTGAGACGGAAGGGTTTGGGCAGGAAGGATTTCCACGGAAGGGTGATTCTCCTCGTGGACCGCCATACCGCGAGTGCCGCTGAAATGATCGTCGCGTTTGCACGCGAAAACAATCTGGCTCAGGATCGTCGGCGAGAAAACTGCCGGTAGACTGCTTTCCGCCACCTTCGTCAAAATGTGGGTCACGGATTTCGGTTGGCATTACCAACCGGAGCCTACTACACATGGAAGGGATCGGTTCTGGAAGGAACGCCTATCGCCCCCGACGAGCTCGTCGAATGGAACTGGCAACTGACGAAGAACGGAGTTGATCACCCGCTCCAGCAGGCAATTCAATCGATTATGATCGGAGATGTACAGAGCTGAATCGATCCGCAAACAAGATCCGTTCGATGAAGCCTCTCGGAAACGAAGCAAAAGGATCGCTATCAGTAGCTGGCCTCCATTTCGATGGTCTTAGGATCTCAGCTCCTCATCCTCATTGCCAACTGTAAGTCGACAACTACGTCATCGATCTTATCTACTTTTACTCCCTCACTGGACGATGGCGACAACTTGATTTCCCAATTGCCGAACGGCGAGTTATTGTACAAATTGGATGTTCCTATAACATCAGGCGGCCGGAAGTTTTGTCGATAGCTTATCCTCCCCGCCATCGAAGATGGTATGTTGCTTTGATCCAGCTCCATTCTGCTAACTTCTCCAGTCTTAAAATTCAAGTGCTCACAGAAGCTCGTTTTAGGAACTCTCACACTTCCCATCCAGACCCCCTCGGAGTGCTCTCGCGATAGCAGTCCTCCCTCCGGAACAATATAAAGACTTAGGCCTCGAACACGCACATAGTATTGGTCAGGAAATAGATCTCGGGGAACCTGAATCGTCCAGGTGGCCCAAGGGGAGATCTTTTTGCCTTTCTTAAATTCATCTTCGCCTAATAGATTCTTGATAGAAACTGTGTGAACGTAACCTTGGTCTACTTGGCCAAACTTTACCAAAAAGGCTATAGCATTTCTGGTCCATATGAGGGCTTCATCGTAGGCAATTGGGGACGCTGGTCCCCCCGTCAGTGCGGCCAAAACCGATTTAGGCAATGGATCATCGTATCCGTAAATCTTCTTGATGCCCTCTGCGCCCACCTGCATCCTTGCCATTGCGTCTCGAAAATCGCGATGAAAAATCAACTGAACTTGGTGCATGCGCTCACGGTAGTTCAGCGCCCCGCCCGGTTCGGTATAAGACGCAATGCTCTTTTCGGCCATACGTCTTGCGACTTCAGTTCGTCTTTGCCGAAACGCAACATTGGCGGTCTCCCAGTCATTCTTTACCGAACTAGCCCTGGCTTTAGCACCGACTACAATACTGCCTCGTAATGTCGCTGCCTGCAGTGTAGTAAGGTTAGCCTGCTCAAGATAAAGATTGTGATAGCTAGACACTGTGACTGCATTCTGTGCAAGTGCGTATGCGAAATCTGTCTTTCCGTTCCAGCCGTATTTCGATGGGGACGTATTCTGAGATTCGCTATCGTAATCTGCAAGTTTCGAGAGAAATGCCAATTCCTGCGCACTAGCGGATTGGTCGTCGATAGTAGGCTGATCAAAATAACTGCCGATCAATTGGCCAAGTTGGTTGTACTGTTCGAAAGTATCTTCCTGTGCAAGGCTGTCTGCCTGCGCTAGAGAAGAGGTTTCAGCCGCCGTGTGAGTGTAGTATCCAGCGGCGGTTTCGTCGTCGTGGATCTTATCTAATTCCAGGTACTGCTGTATTGAAAGACCTACGCTGAAAGCACTCCCCTGTAATTCGTTCCATTCCCTGCGAGAGGACAACGCTCGCTCCAGTAGATCTGCGCTCGAATTGAGCAGGGCTTCGGGCTGTTGCGTGCGAAATGAAAAATCTTCGTCCTTTGCGGAAAATGTAAAAGTCTCTTCGATGTATGAGATCGGGGGAAAGGACCCCCCGGGAGTCGATACATCAGCGCCATAAAGGGTCTTCGCTCGAACTTGAATGTCTTTCCAATCTTCACTATGGGGTGAAATCGGCGCTGCTGCCTTGGTCAACTTTGAAACGTTATCTTGGGCGGCACTCGCCTTCGACTGCAGATTCTTCATGCGGCTGCTAGAATCCAGCGTGACTTTGTCTGCTTTGGCTTTCAGTGCGCTTGGAGCCGTGGCGGGGGCGTTCGATAGAGTTGAATGTTGATCCGCAGCTACGGCCGCTGGAACGACTGTAGCAGCGGTAGCAATGGCTGCAGCTCTGAGTAGCATATCCCGCCTTGACGTCGCATCAGTCATTTTGCTGCTCCTTGAGGATCAGTTGGTGGTGGAAATTCTAGGGGAGCGCCCTTTCGCTACCCACAGAGGTCGAGAATCGGTCATTTGCCGATGGACGTTCATCAAGTGAAGGCCCGGCGGTTTCGGTAGAGTCCATTACTCCTAATGCAACCCCGCCTCCGAACTCGAGCACGCGGACTCCTGTCTTAATTGCGGTGAGTGCTCCCGCGGCGACGAGGGGGCCTATTGCCTTGAATGCGGCTTCCTTCGCAATTTCATAAGCCCGATCCCGCATATGTTCGAGACCCTTTTCAAGGCCGTATTTTCCTGCTTCTACTAGGGCTTCTGCTTGTTCGCGCTGAGAATCAGCATCGAGCTGACCAATGGATTTGTCATTTGGATTAGCGGCTCGCAAGGCCGGTCCCGGGGTTCCTTGGTTAAGATAGCTGCTCGGGTCAACACGATCTGGAAAGCCGCCCATTGGGTCTCGAGTTGCTATCGACGGTGGGGAGGTGGAACCATTGGTCTGTGATCCAGAATTGTCGTCTTTTGAAGGTGGGTTATCTGGTGGAGGACTCCCGGCCGTTGAGTTATCATTACCTGTCGTTGAGTTATCGTTATTTGACGAGGTAGGCGTTCCTTGATCTGCGCTTGGTACGAGACCATCGGGCATCGCGGGAGCAAAAGTTGGGGCGTCCGAAGAGATTCCCGTAGAGCCCATCAATCCAAGGGCGCTCGCAACTTGAACTCCAGGAACGGGATCTGCGGAGTCATCATCATCTCCGCCGCCTAAACCACCCGTTCCGTCGTCGGACCCGTTGCCGCCAGGGTCTCCACCATTGCCTGGATCTCCACCATTGCCCGGGTCGCCGCCGTTGCCAGGATCCCCACCGTTACCCGGGTCACCGCCGTTGCCGGGATCACCAGCGCCAGAGTTACCGCTATCTCCCGAATTGCCACCGCTCCCGGAATCCCCCCCCTTGTCGTCGCCTCCGCCAGAATCGTCAAGGAGAATCGGTAGCATAAGCGCTTCACACTTTCTCATACAATTGCGGAGGACGTGTTAATTAACACGTTGTTTCAAATGGTGGCTGATGCGAAGGGTAGGGGGAAATACTTGCGAAGTAGATTCGCATAGAAGGACTTTCCTGTCAAGAAACATATTCTGTCTATAGAGTGATCGGACTTTGAAGGTTCCAAACGGATTGATCTTAGTCATCTGCTGCGGGATATCAATAATGGGTAATAGTACGAGGCCTGATCTTGTTCATGGGTCGTTGAAAGGAAGTAGGAGCCAGGTTGGGAGTTCCGCAAATCGAGATCAATCGAAACTTCCTCCCTGTTTCCAGTAGCGATCGCGGTTGCGCTGCCGTGGGCCAGTAGGTCGCTGCCCGTCCGATCGCGGGTGACGGCGACCGCGTACCTGCCCGACTCGCTGTATCGGGGAAGGATGATCGTCACCTTTGCCAACGCGGCCGGCAGCGTCACGGATTGCAACGGGCTTGGCTGGTCCCCACGGAGCGTTCCGGCGTTAAAGAGGTCAACAGTCACTTGAACAGCCGCCAAATTTGGGGCCGGTCGCGGCGGGATGGCTCCGTGGCGCGCCACCAAGATCATCGCGACGACAATCACGCAACAACAAGCAGCGGCGGCTGTGAGAAACATCTGTCTCCGGCGAGTCTTGTATGCCGGCCGCAGCTCAAGCAGCCGCCCCATACAAATAGGGCAGTTCGCTGCATGTCCCACTCTTGGGTCCGTAAATGCAATCTGGTTCGAATGTCTGGCAAGACTCTGAAGGAAGGATTCATCGGGGCAGGGACCGACAGGTTTCGTCTCCCCTGCGAGCACACGTTCCTGATGGTGTCGTGTGAACCACGCCTCAACGCGATCTTCGGCACGAGAAAACCAGCGCGATCTCAGCGACATTGGGACATTTCTCCAGGCTGGGTGAGGTCTTGGAGCAGAGTCTTCACCTCCCGATTAAACGCACGCCGGACTGAGGTGTGGTTCCTTTCGAGGCGTGCGGCGATCCTCCCAACTGCCTGGGTAATGGACTCATCCCAGAAAACGCCCTTCTAGTCAGTTGTGATCTCGATGAGTGCATAATC
>CAWHNV010000068.1:0-65820 GCA_963830785.1 uncultured Acidobacteriota bacterium | reverse complement strand
CTTCGAGCCGCACCGTTGCGCATGCCGAGCGGCTCGGTCATCTCCCGCGGCAGCTGCAGCCGCCCGGCGCGGTCGAGCACCGCGTACTCCACCGCGTGCTGCGGCGCCACGTCGCCGTCGTCGCCGGTCGTCGCGTGCCGGTGGGTTTCCGTGCTGGTCTGGCTGTCCCTGATCGCGATGACCCGGCGCACCACCGACGACACCGCCGGGTCAGCGTGATGATCAGCACGGTCACGCCGAGCTCGCGCCTCCGCCTTCTGCAGCGCGCCGAACACCTCGGCCGCGGTGGCCGTGTCGGCGTCGCCCTGGCGCCCTGGCGCCCTGGCGCCCTGGCCAGGCGCCAGGCCGAACGACCAGGGCCACCGCGATGGCGGCCCGCTGTTGCTCGCCGCCGGAACACAAGGACATCAAGGAACGCGAAGTGAAACCGCTCGTGATGTCGTGGCTGTCCGACGCGCAACGGCAGTTGCTCGACAAACACGCGCCGGAACGGCTGTCGCTGCCGAATGGCCGCACGCCCAAGGTGGTTTATGAGGATAATCAGTCACCGCACATTGCGTTGCGGATTCAGGAACTGTACGGCGTGACGCAGACGCCGAAGATTGCGATCGGTCGGGTGCCGGTGGTCGTTCACATTTTGACACCGGGCCTCGACCGTCCGGTGACGCACAAATACCTCACCGTCGCCGGAGCCGTCGCCCACCCCGTCACCCTCCGCGTTCCCATCGGCATCACCATCGGCGAAGTCATCGAAGCCGCCGGCGGCCCCACCGTTCCCGACTTCGGCATCCTTCTCGGCGGCGTCATGATGGCCAAACCCGCAGCCGATCTGAACGTGCCCGTCACCAAGACCACCGGCGGCATCATCGTGCTGCCCGCCGAGCACGCGCTCATCCGCCGCCACAATGCGCCCTGGATGCACATCGCCAAAATCGGCCGGTCTGCATGCGATCAATGCCGCTTCTGCACCGAGTTCTGCCCGCGCTATCTGCTCGGCCATCCCATTGAGCCGCACCGCGCCATGCAGTCCCTGGGCTTTTCGCAACCCGGCGACCTCACCGTGGCCACGCTCTACTGTTGCGAATGCAACCTGTGCACCATGTTCGCCTGCCCCGAGGATTTGGATCCCAAAAACGTCTGCGTACAGGGCAAGCCTGTGGCCCGCGAGCGCGGACTCACCTGGAAAGGCACTCCCGAATCCATCCAGCCGCACCCCATGGCCGAATACCGTCGCGTGCCCATGCGCAGGCTAATCGCCAAGCTCGGCCTCGGCGAGTTTGCGAACGAAGGTCCGCTCACCGAGCACAATTTTGCCCCGCGCAAGGTCACGCTACCGCTCAAGCAACACGCAGGCGCTCCCGCTGTAGCGCAAGTCAAGAGCGGCGACCGCGTGCGCGTGGGCGATTTGATCGCCGCACCAGAAGCAGGCAAGCTCGGCGCACGCATTCATTCGAGCATCGACGGCCGCGTCATCGTGGGCGCCGAAGCGGTGGTGATTGAAGCATGAAGGGGCGCACAGACAATCTCCTGCCGGGCGCGCCGGAGGCGCAGCGTTTGTTAGCCCCGCGCTTTAGCGTGGGGAATGCGAGTCGCATAGATTAACCCCGGAGTCCCGTAGGGACGGCGCACGGGCAATTCAATCGCGCAAATCCCTACCCTGCGGGAAAAACCAAACTATGGGTTCTGACCACTGAGAAGGAACACCGAAATGACAGAAATCACTTCCATCGGACTCATCGAACTGTCAAGCGTCGCGACCGGATTCGCCGCCGAAGACCTGATGCTCAAAGCGGGCTCGGTGCAACTTCTGCTCGCTCGCAGCATCTGCTCGGGCAAATTCCTCATCGTCGTAGCGGGCGACGTCACCAGCGTCCAGGCCGCGCTGCTCGCCGGAGCCGCCGCAGCCGGAGCCTCGCTCATCGAGCGACGTCAGATCGCCCGTGTCCATCCCACCGTTCTCCAGGCGATCTCGCAGACCGTCGACATTCCTCCCAGCCAGCTCAAGTCTATCGGCGTTATTGAGACCTTCTCCGCGGCCAGCATCATTGAAGTGGCTGACGCCGCCGTCAAAGCCGCCAACGTCACGCTGATGAAGGTTCACCTCGCCATGGCCCTCGGCGGCAAAGGCTTCGTGGTCATGGCCGGCGACATCTCCAGCGTTCAGGCTGCCGTCGCTGCCGGATGCAAAGCCGCCGCTGAAGACGGCATGCTCGTCGGCAAAGCCGTCATCGCCAACCCCTCGCCCGAGCTCTTCAAGGAATACATCTAGCTCTCAGTTGTCGACCGGGTGCCCTACGTCTCGATTTTGAGCCGTGAGAAAGCGCACCAACTCCGCCAGCTCCGCTCCGTTATCCTGTCTGCAGCATGATCTCCGCTTTCCGCCGCGTCCGTTCCCTCGGCCTTCTCGCGTGCGCCGTCGCCGCCTCATCCGCGCTCATCGCCCAGCAGACCGCACCCGCCTCCCTCCCCTACCGCGGCGAACAACCTGCGCGCGCCCGTCACGGCATGGTCGTCAGCGTCCATCATCTGGCCGCCGATGCTGGTCTAGGCGTCCTTCAGCAGGGCGGCAACGCCGTTGATGCCGCAGTCGCCACAGGCTTCGCGCTCGCCGTCGTACATCCCATCGCGGGCAACCTTGGCGGCGGCGGCTTCATGCTGATCCGCGAGCACTCCGGCAAAACCATCTTCCTCGACTACCGCGAAAAAGCTCCGCTCGCCGCCACCCAGAACATGTATCTCGACGCCAGCGGCAACGTGATTCCCGATGCCAGCGTTCTTGGCTACCGTTCCATCGCCACGCCCGGCTCCGTCGCCGGCCTCGTTTATGCGGAGAAGAAATACGGCCGCCTCGGACTCAAGCGCGTCATGGCGCCCGCCATCCAACTGGGACGCGCGGGCTTCGAACTTTCGCCGCGGGAGGCCGACGAACTCACAGACCCCGACCTCGCGCGCTTTCCCGCGTCACGAGCTATTTTTCAACGCGATGGCCGTTTTTACAAAGCCGGCGAAATCTTCCGCCAGCCCCTGCTCGCCGCCACCCTCGAGCGCATCGCCGCCCATCCCGACGATTTCTATCACGGCACGATGGCCCACCAACTCATTGCGGATCTAACGAAAGGCGGCGCGCTCCTCACCCTCGACGATCTCGCCCAATACACTGTGGTGGAGCGCGAACCCGTCATCGGCACATTTCACAATTTAACCATCATCAGCGCGCCGCCGCCGTCCTCCGGCGGAATCGTGCTCGTCAGCGCGCTCAATATTCTCGAAAGCTACCCGCTCACAAGCCTCGGCGATCGCAGCCCCGCATGGATCCATCTCGCCGCCGAAGCCTGGCGTCGCGCCTACATGGATCGCGCCGACTATCTCGGCGATCCCGACTACAACACCATCCCCATCGCCGAGCTCACCGCGAAGAACTACGCCGCCGCCTGGCGCGAGAGCATTCTCTCCGATCGCGCGTCGCCCAGCGCGACCCTGATGCGTCCCACAGGTTTCGTTCCGCCCGCGCCCACCACTGCCGGCCAGCGCCACCGCCCTGAATCGCCCGACACCACGCATTATTCCGTGGTCGATCGCGAAGGCAACGCCGTCGCCGTCACTACCACTCTCAACGACAACTTCGGCTCTCACGTCGCCTCCGCCTCGCTCGGCTTTCTCCTCAACGACGAAATGGACGACTTTGCCGCCAAGCCGGGCACGCCCAATATGTTCGGTCTCGTGCAGGGACCGGCCAACGCCATCGCGCCCGGCAAGCGTCCGTTGAGCTCCATGACGCCCACCATCGTTCTTGAAGACGGCAAGCTGCGCTATGTGCTGGGCTCGCCCGGCGGCGGCCGCATCATCTCCACCGTCGGCAACATTTTTCTTTCCGCGGCCGCAGGCGGCCTCAACATCCAGGAAGCCGTCGACGCGCCCCGCTTCCATCATCAGTACCTGCCCGACATTCTCTACCTCGAACCGGGATTCAGCGCCGACACCGTCGCCGCCCTGCGCGCCATGGGCTACGCGGTCACGCTCAGTCGCGGCCACTGGTCCGATGGGGAATGCATCGCCATCGATCCCTCGACCGGCGACCTCCTCGGCGGCCAGGACAATCGCAACCACTTCGGCAAAGCCGCCGGTTATTGAGAAAACTCCCCGGAGGGCGCGCCGTGGGGATCCCTGTTCGCGCTTCTGCACTGGCCACGCGGTAAGATGGTTGCGCGATGAACATGAAACATTTTCGCCGCCTTCTCGCCGCTCTTCTCTCTGGCGCTCGCCGCCGTCTTGCTCTCTGCGCAAAGCAAGTGGGTTTCCCCCGGCCCCGACGGCAAACTTGTCTACGGACACACCGAAAAGGGCGATCACATCCCCGACTTCTCTTACGCCGGCTACGAAGGCGGCGGCGTGGCCCTGCCCTCAGTTCCCACCACTGTCACCGTCGACCCGACCGGCGCCGATGACACCGCCGCCATCCAGAAGGCCATCGACCATGTCTCCACCCTCCCGCTTGTGAACGGCTTCCGCGGCGCGGTCGAGCTCGCCCCAGGAGACTTTCACTGCGCGCAGCCCATCGTCATTGCGGTTTCCGGCGTGGTGTTGCGCGGCTCGGGCAACGGCAAAGGCGGCACGACCATCGTCATGACCGGCGCCCCGCATCTCGCAATTCACATCGCCGGTCAAATCGATCGCAAATACAGCGGCCCTACTATTCCCATCACCGATCCCTATATCCCCGTCGGCGCCACCACGATTCACGTCGCCGACGCCAGCAGGTTCCATACCGGCGACACCATCCGCATCCGCAAGCCCGTTACGGCGGCCTGGATTCACTTTATGGGCATGGACGATCTCGAGCGCCCCGGCCGCCAGGAACATTGGATCGGCGCCGACCATCTCGATACCTTGCGCCGCATCGTCGCCGTCAACATGAATGCGGCTACGGGCAACACGCTCACGCTCGACGTCCCGCTCATGGACTCTTACGACGCGCAATTCTTTGACGGCGCCCAGGCCGAAGTGCATAAGATCGAGTTACCCGGCCAGCTTGTCCACATCGGCATTGAGAAACTCCGCATTGTCGCGCCTAAGCGCCGTATCGCTTTCGGCGACCCCTCCTTCGACGGCCTCGCGATCGACGACACCGCCGACAGTTGGGCCCGCTCCGTCGCGTTCGAAGAAACCACGGAAGGCATCCGCGTGAACAACGGCAGTGCGCGCATCACATTTCTCGAGTGTGACGTCGCGCAGCACGTCCCCGTCACCAGCGCCGCCAAGCCCACGCAGTTTGCCTGCAACGGCTCGCAAATCCTCTTCGACCGCTGCACCGGCTCCGGCGATGAAACCTTCTACTTCGCCACCGAGGCGCGTGAGCAGGGTCCGGTCGTCGTGCTGCACTGCCGTTTTGAGGGCAACGGCGCCATCGAGCCCCACCAGCGCTGGTCGACCGGCCTGCTCGTCGACAATTGCGATGTGCCCCGCGGCAGCATCGCTTTCATGAATCGAGGCGAAATGGGCTCGGGCCACGGCTGGACCATCGGCTGGGCCATCGCGTGGAACTCATCGGCGCACGAGATCGCCATGAACATGCCGTCTGGCTCCGGCATCTGGTCCATCGGAAATCGCGGCGCCGAAACCAATCCGCCCTTCCCCGGCTTCGACAATCGCAGCCACTCGAGCCTCGCCCCGGCCATCATCGAGTCGCCCGGCAAGCCCGTGCAGCCCCAGAGTCTCTATCTCGAACAACTGCGCGAGCGCCTCGGCGACCAGGCCGTGAGGAACATCGGCTACTGACAAGTCTGCTCAGCCCAAAATAAAAGTACCCCGCCCAGGTTCGTCTGGACGGGGTACGTTGACTTGCAAACGTGGGGTTGCCCCATCCTTGCGACGCTTTTGTTTTTGTCGCTAGGGTGGGGTTCGCGAACCTGCTAATACGCCAGATCGAAGCGATCCAGGTTCATCACCTTCGTCCACGCCGCCGCAAAATCCTCGACGAATTTCTTCTCGGCATCGCTGCTCCCGTAGACCTCGGCCAACGCGCGCAGTTGCGAGTTCGAACCGAACACAAGATCGACCACCGTGCCCGTCCACTTGAGCGCGCCCGTCTTGCGGTCGCGTCCTTCGAGCACTCCGTCCGTCGCCGACTTCTGCCACTTCGTGCCCATGTCGAGCAGGTTCGCGAAGAAGTCATTGGTCAGCGTCTCCGGCCGTTTGGTGAAGACGCCGTTTTTCGATCCGCCGAAGTTCGCACCCAAAACACGCAGGCCGCCGACGAGCACCGTCATCTCGGGCGCGGTCAGAGTCAGCAATTGCGCCTTGTCCAGCAGCAACTCGGCAGCACATCCTTCCAGACCCTTTCGCACGTAGTTGCGGAACCCATCAGCCTTCGGCTCGAGGGGTGCGAACGACGCCGCATCGGTTTGTTCCTGCGAAGCATCCATGCGGCCCGGCGCAAAGCCGACCTTCACGTCGTAGCCCGCCTTTTTCGCCGCTTCGTCCACGGCCACCGTGCCGGCGAGCACAATCAGATCCGCGAGCGAGATTTTCTTGCCGTCCTTTTGGTCAGCGTTGAATTCCTTCTGGATGGCTTCGAGCTTCGCCAGCACTGCTTTCAATTCCGCCGGCTGGTTCACCTCCCAGTCCTTCTGCGGAGCCAGGCGAATGCGCGCGCCATTGGCGCCGCCGCGCTTGTCGCTGCCGCGGAAGCTCGACGCCGCCGCCCATGCGGTGGTGACGAGTTGGCCGATGGAAAGGCCCGAAGCCAGCACCTTCGCCTTCAGCGCGGCCATGTCCTTTGCGTCCACCAGTTTGTGGTCGACGGCCGGAATTGGATCCTGCCAGATCAGTTCTTCCTTCGGCACCAGCGGTCCCAGGTACCGCGCCCGCGGACCCATGTCGCGATGCGTCAGCTTGAACCACGCCCGCGCAAAAGCATCTGCAAACTCTTTCGGATTTTGCGAATAGCGCCGCGAAATCTTCTCGTATGCCGGATCGAATCGCAAGGAGAGATCCGTCGTTAGCATGGTTGGCGCGTGGCTTTTCGTCGCATCGTGCGCATCGGGAATCAATCCCGCGCCGGCGCCGTTCTTTGGCTGCCATTGGTACGCGCCCGCGGGGCTCTTGGTCAGCTCCCACTCGAATCCAAAAAGATTCTCGAAAAAATTGTTGCTCCACTTCGTCGGCGTCTTCGACCAGGTCACTTCGAGCCCCGAACTGATCGTGTCTCCACGCAGACCCGAGCGGAAACTACTCTTCCACCCCAGTCCCTGTTCCTCAATGCCTGCGGCCTCAGGCTCAGCGCCCACCTGGCTCGCCGGCCCGGCGCCGTGCGTCTTGCCAAAGCTATGTCCACCGGCAATCAGCGCCACCGTCTCCTCATCGTTCATTGCCATGCGCGCAAAGGTCTCGCGAATGTCGCGCGCCGCGGCCACCGGATCGGGATTGCCATTGGGGCCTTCCGGGTTCACGTAGATCAAGCCCATCTGCACCGCTCCCAGCGGATTCGCCAGCTCGCGATCGCCGCTGTAGCGCTCGTCGCCCAGCCACGTAGACTCCGGACCCCAATCCGTATCAAGCTCCGGCTCCCAAATATCCGCGCGCCCGCCGCCGAAGCCAAACGTCTTGAAGCCCATCGACTCGAGCGCCACGTTCCCGGTCAGGACGATCAGATCTGCCCAAGAAATCTTCTTTCCGTACTTCTGTTTGATCGGCCACAGCAGCCGCCGCGCCTTGTCCAGATTCACGTTGTCCGGCCAGCTGTTCAATGGCGCAAAACGCTGCGACCCGCGGCCCGCGCCGCCACGCCCATCGGCAATGCGGTAGGTGCCGGCGGAGTGCCATGCCATGCGGATGAACAACCCTCCGTAGTGCCCGAAGTCAGCGGGCCACCACGATTGAGAATCGGTCATCAATGCGCGCAGATCCTTGATCACCGCATCGAGATCCAGAGTCTTGAATTCCTTGGCGTAGTCAAACGCCTCGCCCATGGGATTGGATAAAGAGGATTGCTGGTGCAGGATTGCCAGGTTCAACTGATTGGGCCACCAGTCCCCGTTACCTTTGGCTCCTGCCGTGGTGTGCTGCAACATGCCGCCCGTAAACGGGCATTTCGATTCGTTCGACATAGCGTTCTCCCGTGGCCACGTGCAATTGGCCAACCTCTCCAGTATAAGAGCGCCATGGCATGTGGATCGAGACGGGGGTTGCTCTCTTTCCCGCCGTTCCTGCCTTCTCCGTCCCTTATTCCCGACCGCGGTCCCCATCGAGCGATTTCTGCTCGATGGGGTCGCTTGGTCCCTTGGTCGATGCCATTGCGAAGAACGCTTCCACATCGGTTATCGTCTGCGTCACGCGATACGGAGGAAGTGATTGCAGAAAAATCTGGCCGTAGCGCTGCGTGCGCACGCGCGGGTCGAGCAGCACCAGCACGCCGCGGTCTTCAAGTGAACGAATGAGGCGGCCAAATCCCTGCTTCAGCGTGAGCACGGCCTCGGGAACCTGGTATTCGAAGAAAGGCTTCCCGCCCGCTTCCTCGATGGCCTTCATGCGCGCCTGCACCACGGGATCGGAGGGCACGGCGAAGGGCAGCCGGTCGATGATGACGCAGCTCAGCGCCTCGCCCTGCACGTCAACCCCTTGCCAGAAGCTGGCCGTGCCGAAGAGCACGGCATTCGGCGTGACGCGGAACTCCTCAAGCAGCGCTTTGCGCGGAGCGCTGCCATGCAAAAGAATCGGATAATCGAGCACCGGCAGCAGCCGCTCGTAGAGCGCGCGCATTTGCGAGTAACTGGTGAATAGGCAGAATGCTCTCCCGTGCGTGATGCGCAGAACGCGCTCGATGGTCAAGGCCGCAGCCTCAGTGAATTCTGCCGCTCGCGGGTCGGGCATCTGCGGCGGCAGGTAGAGCAGCGCCTGCTTCTCGTAGCGGAAATGCGACGGCACCACGAGTTCGCGCGCGCCGTGACCCGTATCGCCGAGGCCGAGCCGCTTGCGCAAATGCTCGAAGCCGCCCTGCACCGTCAGCGTAGCCGAAGTGAGCACCGCCGTGGGCAACTGATCCCACACCAGGTTGTGCAGGATTTCGGAAACGTCGATCGGCGTGGCCTGCATGAACGTGGTCCTTGCTCCGCCATAGCGTGCGGCGCCACCGCGTGGGGCAGCCCTTTGGTCGGGATTCGCGGGCCCACCCCGCCGCTCCAGCCAGAACACCATGTTGGAGGCCTTGGCCTCCAGCATGTAGGTAAGGTCGGCGCGCAACGCGGCGGCGCGAGCCTCCAGTCCTGGAGCTTCGTCCGTTTCACTGAGCCGGTCGAACTCCGCTTCGAGCAGCTTGAGCGAAGTGCTGACCGCAATGTAAAGGTCGCCGCTGGATTCCAGGAACTCCTCGCGATTGCTGAAGGGATGGCGACCGTCGCCCTCGTGCGGCAGCGCGGCAAAGAAGAGCCGCGCCCGCTCGCGCAGTTGCTGTGTGAGGATGTGAACCTGCGCAGAACCTTCCTTCCCGCGCACCAGCACATCCGCATCGCGCGCAAAGTCCTCGAAGCGTACGTTCGACAGCGAGCGCCCGAAATAGTTCGATGCCACCTCTTCCAGCTCGTGCGCCTCATCGAAGATCACGGCCGCGGCCTCCGGCAAAACGCCCGCGTCCGGCGCAGCCCCGGCCATCTCCCGCACCGCGGCATCGGCAAAAAAGAGGTGGTGGTTCACGATGATCAGGTCCGACTCCATGGCGCGGCGTCGCATCTCGGTGATGAAGCAGTGGCGATAATCGGGACACGTCGATCCCAGGCAAGCCTCTGACCGCGCGTCAAGCTTGTGCCAGAGAGCGCTCGATTCCGGCAGTTCGGAAAGCTCGGCGCGATCTCCGGTTTCGGTGGTGCGCTCCCACGCGGCAATCTGCTGGTACTCGTCAATCTCGCTGAGTCCCGTAAGCACCGGCTGGTCCCGCAGCGCGTAGAGCTTGCGGCGGCACAGATAGTTGCCGCGGCCTTTCATGTAGCACACGCGCAGCTCACCGAGAAGAGTCTCGAGAAACGGCACGTCGCGAAAGAAGAGCTGATCCTGCAGCGCCTTCGTTCCGGTAGAAACAATCACGCGCTGCCCGGTGCGCAGAGCCGGCAGCAGATAGGCCAGAGTCTTGCCAGTGCCCGTGCCGGCTTCAACGATCAGATGCCGGCGCTCGCCGAGGGCGCGCTCCACAGCCTTCGCCATTTCGTACTGCCCCGATCGATACTCGTAGGGCAGCGGCGAGTTGGCCAGAATGCCGCCCGGCGCGAAGAACTCGTGGAGCGTGGGCAGGGCGCGGACTGGGGCGTCGGAGGAGGGCATGGAGGGCGCTGTCTCCATGATAGAGGGCAGGGACCAAGGCGCCGAAGGAACCAGGGAACAGGCGCCGGGACTGCGGAACCGAGGGGCTCCGAAAGCACGAAGGCGCGATCAGCCCAGGTCGCTGTCCTTGCCTTCGACTGCGCTGTGGTATTCGTCGCTCGGCAAAACCTGGCTGTGGCGGGAGTCAAGCCACTGACCGATCAGCATTGTGGCGTTGGGATCTGTGTCGACCTCCGGATCGCCGGGTTGCCCCGCTTTCAGCAGCTTTTTGCGCACCTCGGCGGCACGTTCCGCACTCGCAGCGCGTTCGTTTGCCAGACCATATGTATTGATGGAGTTCAGCCCTACTGCCGCAGGATGAATGTGCATGGCACCCTCCAGCGGCTGACTGGGCAATCCGAGGGCCGGAGTGCATGCGAGGAGATGGGAAAAAGCTCATCTTTTCGTCCCCAGCAAGTGCGCCGGTTGCGACAGAGCGCCACGGTGCCTACAGCCCCCTGCAAGGTCAGAACGTACACTGAGAGAGAGGCCACTGCCCTAAACTCGTGATTTCGTAATCGCCCTTCGATCGGCGGGTCGGGCGACCCGCAGTCGCCACGGCGACCCGGTCTGGAGACGGGCGCTACACGCTGGCCCTCGCAGGAGAGGATTTTGCCCACCTATCGCAGATCGGTTGTGCCCGCGCGCGCAGGAGCCGCACAGTTGCCGTTGGTGGCCATTGTGGGCCGGCCCAACGTGGGCAAAAGCACGCTCTTCAACCGGATTACCGGCAGCCGGCGCTCCATTGTGGGCGACGAGCCCGGCATCACGCGCGACCGGATCTACAGCGAGTACGAGTGGGCGGGGCGGCGCTACCGGCTCGTCGACATGGGCGGCATTGTGCCCGACGATCCCGAACTCATTGCGACAGAAATCTTCGTGCAAGCGAAAGTGGCGCTCGAAGAAGCGGACGTCCTGGTGATGGTGGTCGATGTGCGCACCGAACTGGCGCGGCCCGACTACGAACTGGCGCGCCTGCTGCAGCGCGGCGGCAAGCCCCTGCTTCTCGCGGTGAACAAGGTGGAGACCGATGCGCTCGCCAACGAAGCGGAGAATCTTCGCCGGCTCGGTATCAGCGAAGTATTTCCGGTGAGTTCCGAGCACGGGCAAGGTATTGGCGAGCTGCTCGATGCCATTGCGGAGGCGGTACCGGAAAAGCAGCAAGCCAGCGAGTCGGCAAGTCAGCAGGTCGGCGATGCTGCCGGTGATCCGCACGTAGCCGAAGAGATCGAAGAGGCGATCGAGGACGAGTTTGAAGAAGGCGGACCTTTCGCTCCGGGTGAAAAGCCGGCCCCGGACCAGAAAAAAATCCGCACCCACGGCGAATTTGAGCAACGCGAAACGTCGGTGGCGATCATCGGGCGGCCGAACGTGGGCAAGAGCACGCTCCTCAACGCGCTCACGGGAACTTCGCGCGCCATCGTTTCGCCCATCGCCGGCACTACGCGCGACGCGGTCGACGAGGTGGTGGACTTCGAAGGCAACGCACTGCGCTTTGTGGATACGGCCGGAATTCGCCGCAAGGGCAAGACGAAGCTGATGGCGGAGAAGATGAGCGTGGTGATGGCGCGCCGGCATCTTGAAGCCGCGGACGTGGCGCTGCTGATCATCGACGCCACCGAGGGCGTAAGTGCGAGCGACGCCACCATTGGAGGCTACGCGCACGAGAGCGGGCGCAGCGTGATCATCGTCGTGAACAAGTGGGATTTGGTCACGACGGGCCGCACGGATGGCAAGCCGCCTGCCGATCGCGACATCTTCGAGCAGCAGGTGCGCAAGGCGCTCAAGTATCTCGACTACGCGCCGGTGATTTTTCTCTCGGCGCTGGAAGGAACCCTTGGCGAGAAGAAAAAGCATGGCGCGCGTGCTGCACGAGGTGGTGGCCGTGGCCAAAGAGCGGCGCAAGCGCGTGTCGACAGGACAGATGAATCGATTCCTGGAGCGGATCGATTTTCAGCGCGCGCCGGTGCCCATGGCGAAGCGCATTCGCATCTTTTATATGACGCAGGCAGCCGTGGCTCCGCCCACGTTTGTGCTCTTCACCGATCGCGACATCAAGCTGCACTTTGCCTTCGAGCGGTTTCTAGAGAACCAGATTCGCGAGGCCTTCGGATTCAAGGGCACTCCCATCTGGTTCAAGGTGCGGGCGCGCGGCGCAGAGCAGCGCAAGTAGAGCCCAGACTTCGTGAATCGGTGGTCGCTCTTCGATCAGCGCGGGCGTGAACGCCCGCGCTACAGCCGCCCAGGAGACCGGACTACTCGTTCAGCGATCGCACCATAACTCGCTCCGGATGACGCTGCATTATTGCGGCACCGCGCCCGGAGCGCCTGACGACGAATCGCTGTCTGCATTCGGGAGATCGCGGATGTGCACGCTGGCCTCGGTTTCAGGAACAGTGCCGTCGTTGGCCTGAACCTCCGTGGGCCGTCCCTGGATGAGAATGCGCTGGGTAGCTTTGCCGCGCGCGGGCACCAGCACGCGCTGCGTCACGGACGTGTCGGGATTGCGCACCGTGACGGGAACTTCGGCGGCGGCGTAGCCGGAGTTCGCGAGATCGACAGTGACGATCCAGCCGTTAGCCTCAGGCGGCGCACTCGAATCAGACGCGTTCGGCGTGTGCGATGCCGTCTCCGCGGAAGTATAAAAGACGTGGTCGATCGCGATGTCGGGCAAACCCTTATCCGCATCGACCCAATCCGCAAAAAACCACGACAGGTCGCGGCGCAGGCCTGCCTGCTCCAGCAATTTCTCGAACGATCCTGAGCCTGAGTTTGGCCCCAGTCCGCGCGCGGCGTCCTGCGCAGGATCGTACGCGCGCAAGGCCGCGGAGAGCGCGGGATCGCCGACCAGGTCGCGCAGCATCCAGAAAACGTAAGTTGCCTTGGTGCGGTAGTACACGGGCGAGATGGCCTGGGCCAGCGGCTGGCCTGTGCTTTCACCGGGGCTCGCAGGCTCGATCAACGCCAGCGCGCCGCGGCCGGACTCAAGAACTTCGAGCGCTTTCTGACGTCCCGACTGCTTTTCCAGCCACAACGTTCCCATGAAGTGCGCCACGCCCTCGCTCAGCCACGCGCGCGGCGACGACATCCACGCGTGCGTGAGCGCGTGCGCCATAACTCCGGTGAGTTGATCCGGCGTGCCATCGCGAACCGCGGTCACCAGCAGTGCGCCGGTTTCAAAAGGCGCGTCCTCGGGATCGGGAAGATCGAGAATGGTCAGCTGCGAGCGCGGCGTCTGGCCCAGCCAGCCTTGCAGGAAGGGTGTGACGGTGGAAGCTGCGCTGGCCCACTCTGCAATAGCCGCATCGGCATCGGGCAGCGTCCAAAGCGCAGTGTTCGTGGCGTGGTGCTCGGTGCGGACGGCTACAAAAAGGCTGGGGGCTTCGAAGCCGAGTGCCGCACTGTCAAGAGTCGCCGCGGCCACGCCGGTGATTTCGTCGCTTCCGTTCTGCGGCTCCGTCACAGCGAGCGACACAGAATGGCCGTTAATCAGAGCGACCGTGGGCGTGTGGCCGTGCGGAAATTCCACGGTGAGGTGCAGAAAGAAATGTGCGCCGGCCATGCGCAGCTTGTGTTCGCCCATCTCGTCGAAGACTCGTGCGCCGTCTCCGAGAATCACAGGCGGCGCGGAGGCGGGGTACCACACCACGTTACCGAAGCCGCGCAGGCCGGTGAAGTAGGTGTCAATCGCGTCCCAATCGGAGTGCAATGCCACGTCCTCCGGAGTGCCGATGGCGAGAAGGCGCTGCGCCGATTGCGGGATGGCGCCGGAATACGTGACGTCGAGTTGCAAGGTAGCGCCGGGCGCGAGCGGGGTGGCGAGTTTCACAGCGGCCTCGTGAAGCTGGCCGGTGTGATCGGTGTCGGAGTTGAGCGTGGCGATGGTGTAGAGGGCATCAGTTGCGGCCACGCGGATGCGCTCCCAATGCAGCGTAGAAGAAATTTCGAGCGGGATGTGGACCAGCGGCGATTTGCCGTCGTTGCGCACGGTGACGAGGGCGCGCACGGCGATTTCGTGTTCCGCGCTACGCAGATGCACATCCATATTGAATTCGGTGAAGGTGACGGCCTCGCGTTCGGCGTCGCTGGCGGTAGGAGCCTCGACTGATTGCCCGTTGGGAGCTGCCGTTTGCGTGGCTCCGGGGCCTACCGTGGTCGTGGTCTGGCCGTTTTCGTCGGTTGAGCGCGAGAAGATGACCTGGCCGTGATGCGGCTCGTCTTGTTGCGGCTGATTTTGACTGGGCTGAGTTTGCGGGGCCGCGGGAGTGGATTGCGGCGCGATAGGAAGCGCGGCCAGAAAAAAGATGCTCGTGAGAAAGAGACGCATGGCGCGCGTGGTTTCCCACCCTTTCGCCAAGAAGCCGGCGAAGGGATGGGACAACCCACCCGACACGCCGTTAAAAGTAACCTTCATGAACCTAGACCTTTCGCACCACCACTGCGTCCGGCACCACTGCGTGGGGCAGCCTTTTGGACGAGTGTCGTGGGAGTTATGGCAGCAGCACGCCGCTGGCGGGCAGCCTCGTAGAGCACAACCGCCGCCGCAGCTGAGACATTGAGGGAGCTAACTCCCCCGGCCATCGGAATGCGCAGCAGATAATCGCAGGTGCGGCGGACGAGATCGTGCAACCCCGCGCCCTCGCGGCCCAGCACGACGACGAGATTGCCAGTGAGGTCGAAGCGGTCGTAATCGCTTTCGCCGCGCTCGTCTAGACCAACGACCCACAGGTTCTGCTGTTTGAGTTCTTCGAGCGCGCGGACCAGGTTGACGACGCGAGCAATGCGAAGATGCTCGGCCGCGCCGGCGCTGGCTTTTACGGCAACGGCGCTCAACGGCGCGGAGCGGCGCTCGGTGAGGACAACGCCGTCAACGCCAGCGCCATCGGCCACGCGCAGCAACGCGCCCAAATTTTGCGGATCTTCTACTCCGTCGAGAGCCAGGATGAGACGCGATGCGGCTGCCCGGCCGGCGGGCGGCGCGAAGAGATCTTCAAGTGCAAGAAACTCCTGCGGGTGCACCAGCGCGACCACGCCCTGATGCGCGGGAGTTTTGGCGGCAACAGTAAGTTGCTCGCGCGGCTGCTCAAGAACACGGACGCGGGCCTCGCGGCACAGTCCGACAAGCTGTTCGAGACGCGCGTCACGCCGCTCGCGGGCCACGAGCACGTGGTCAAAGCGGCGCTTTCCGGCTTTGAGAGCCTCCTCCACCGGATGCAGGCCGTAGAGAACTTCCATTAAGTTAGTTTACGGCGCGGGCGAGGCCCAATATGTGCGGGCGCGGACGCCCGCAGTCGCCGCGGCGACCCCGCCTGGAGATCGGCGCTACACGAATTGCGGGACGCTGCCCTTGGCGAAGAGACCATCGAGGTCATGGTTGAATTCCACAGCGCCGCGTGGCTTGGAGTCGACCTGCAGCGTGATCGTCTGCTGCTTTTTGTCGCGCAGGATGGTCACCTGCACAGGCTTGCCTTGATTGGAACGCAGGGCGCGATCCCAGTCGGCAGAGGTCTGGATGGAGTCGGCGCCGACCTTGAGAATCACATCAAAGGCCTTGAATCCTGCCGCAGCGGCTTCGGATTTCTTCCGGATCTGCTTCACCATCAAACCGCCCTGCACGCCGAAATAATCAGCCATTTGCGCGCTAAGCGGTTCAACCACGGCGCCCACGTTCAGAGTGCTGGTGAAGAGCGACATGTGGAAGCCGCTGGGCGGCATCGGTGCATCACCACCGCCCATGACGCCCATGGTCGGCGCCGGCGGCGCGATCCCCACGCCGCTGACATCGTTGCCGATCCTGCTCCAGACATCGTGGTCGAGAGCCTTGCGGTCGACCAACTGCACGGCCAGCGTTTGAATATTACCGTCGCGGCTGATCTCGAGCGAGATCTTGCGGCCCGCCGGAATTTCGTGCAGCATGCGGCCAAACTGTTCGGCGCCCGCCACATTCTGGCCGTTGATGGCCAGCACCACGTCGTTTACCTTGAGGCCGATCTGGCCGGCAGGTGCATCGTGATCGATCAGCGTGATCACGGCGCCGCGTACTTCCTTGAGCTTCAGGGCCTGCGCCTTGTCGGCGTCAACGTCGCTGATTTCCACGCCCAGGTATCCCGACGGACTGGCATGCACCACCAGCGGATCGGGATCAGCAAAGATGGAAGCGAGCGATCCCGCCTGGGCATGCGCCAACTGGGTCGCAAAGAGCAAGCAGGCTGCCGCGGCCAGCGCCGCCCAATAGAATGCGGTGAAACAAAATCCGGCGAAACCGGGAACTCCAGGCAACGTACGGTACGGCCTCAAAAGGTGTTTCATGGCTGTGTCTCTCCTTGCAGTTCGTCAACCGGTCTGCGCTCATAATGACGGCGCAGTTGCCGGAAGGGTGAGCGAGTTTATTGCGTTTCCGAAACCCGGCGTAATACCTGCCGGGAAACATTCCGGATCTGGGCATTGTCGTCAGAGTTGGAGACGGAATAAAGCACCTGGCGAACGCTGGTATCGGCGTCCACAGGCTCCAACAAACCGATGGCGGCCGTGCGGATAGCCGGGTCATTGTCATTCAGCACGGCTTCGAGCACCGCGTCGCGCACGCGCACGTCGTCGGCCACGTAAGGCTCCAGGCCCTCCAGCGCCTTCTGGCGCACTTTGGGGCTGCGATCGTAGCGCAGCGCCACCATAAGCGCCTCGCGAATGCCGGCGGGCTGGCAACTGTGGCCAGCGCGACACTCGGCCGCCAGCAGCGAGACAGAGTCGTCGTGCACGCCCGGCGAAGAGTCATTCTCCGTGGCCAGCATGAGCAATTGGCGAATTTGAGGATCGTCAAGCGAGCCCTCCACCTGGCGCGGCACCAGCTGGTTGTAACTCACGTCCACAATCTCGCTGTTGGGCTGGCGCACAATGCCCGAGATATTGGCCACGTTTGAAAATGCGGGAATGGCCGCTTCGGGTTGCACCTTGACGCCATCCAGCGTGGCACTTTGTGCATCTGCGGCGTGGGCTGCGCGGTTCTGCGCGTATTCGTAGCCGCCCAGAACTCCGGCGCCGGCGCCGGCCACCAGCAGCAGCAACGCCGCCACCGGCGCGGCCTGCAGGCTCGCAAAATTATTCAGCATCCGTTCGCCGAAGCGCTCGTACCAGCGTTTGGGCGGCAATGCGTCTAGAGCTTCGTCAAGGCGCAGGCGCGCGCGGGCCACCAGATTCGCGCCGGGTTCCACAACCGGATGCGCGTCGGCGAGAACTTTAAGCGCCCGCACCTGCTCGCGCTCCTTCCGGCAATCCGCGCAGCCGGTTACATGACGATCCAACTCATGCGCCATTTCGTCGGACAGCTCGCCATAAGCTGCCGTTACCATCCGTTCATGTGCAAGTTCGCAATTCATAATGCCTCGAAAGAAGCTGTTAGCTATCAGCTCTCAGCTATCAGCTCGACGTGCAACTGCCGAGCTTGTCGTTTATTCCGCGGGGCCCTTCGCTTTATGAATGGGGCCCTTGGTTCCTCAGAACCAGCTAATAGCTGAAAGCTAATAGCTGGTACTTACCTCAACTCCGCCAGTTGCGTGCGCAACTTCTTGGTTGCGCGGAAGAGGGTATTCTTGGCGGTCTCTTCCGTGGTGTTCAACATCTCGCCGATGGTGCGCAGCCTCAGTCCCTGGTAATGCTTCAGCTCGAAGACCATCCGCTCGCGCGGCGTCAGTTTGCCCAGCGCCGCCTGAATTTTTTCGCCCAGCAGCTTGCGGTCCAGCTCGCGGGCCGGATTTGAAAACGACCGGTCGTCGGAAACCGAAGCCAGCAGGTCGATCTCGTCGCCGGTGCGGTCCACCACCACGGCGTGATCCTCGCGGCGGGTCTTGCGCCGGCGCAACTGGTCCAGGCACAAGTTGGTCACGATCCGGTAAATCCACGTATAAAACGAGCACTCGAAGCGGAAGTTGCCGATGTACCGGTAGGCCTTCAGGAAAGCCTCCTGGTAAATGTCCTCGGCATCGTGTTCCGATCCGGTCAGATGCAGGGCCAGCCGCAGCACCTGGTGCTCGTACTGGCGCACCAGCACGTCGAACGCCGCGCGCGAACCCGTCTGCGCCTCGCGGATCAGATCCATTTCAAGCGCACGGCTATGCGCACGCTCCTGCTCGCGGCTCGCGTCGGCGCGACTCTCGCCTGTCGCTCTCGTTAGGGCCCGAGCTTCCCCGGTTCGCCCCGTCCATTGCTCTCGTCGCAGCCATGCCTGGAGTGGATTGTACCCTCCGCCCGGCTGCCCGAGCTAAAGTGGCTGTCGTCTGAACCGGGGCGAGTGGAATACTGACCGCATCTGCTTCCATTGGATCCGCTCCCGGAAGGTAAAGCCTGTGCGCATTCGAATAGACGCGGAAGCAACGGTTTGGAGAGCAGACGAAAAAGGCTGGGATTTGGGACCAGGTGAGTGTGAGTGCGGAGCGGGTGTAGGTAGCCGCGGCCGGCGCACACTCACACTCACCACTCGCACTCGCTCCAGGTAAACTGGGAATCAATGACCGGAAATCTCTTTGAAAACACGGCAGATGCGCGGCGCGGCACCCACCGGCGGCTGGTTTACGGCACACTGCGACGGCGGATCGCGAGGAAACCCCGGCCCGTCAGGCTACGGCGCCGTCATTGAAGACGCCGGAGGCCAGGTGGTAGCGCGCCTCAGCGAGTTTCTCGGCCGCCAGACCAACAACTACGCCGAATATAAGGGCTTGCTGGCCGTGCTCGCGTGGGCGCTTGCGAACGGTGTCCGGCGCCTGCGGGTCTTCTCCGACTCCGAACTCATGGTCCGCCAGATGAAGGGCATCTACAAGGTCAAGAACCCCGGCCTGCGCCCCCTGTGGGAAGAAGCGCAACGCCAGGCGCGGCAACTCGACGTCTTCGACATGCGCCACACCCTCCGCGGCGGCAACAAGGAGGCCGACAAGCTGGCGAATGCGGCAATGGATAAGGGACAGGGAACGAGGAGGCCTTGAAAGACTATAGGCGGGAATCTCCGAGGTCTCAGAACCGGGGTCTGGGCCGCCCGACGCGCTCTATGCCTGCGCTCGAAAGATCACAATCTGATAAACGGCATTGTCGTGAAACCAGATCAGGATGCCCCGTGAACGCCAGATAAATTTCATGCCGCCGCCGCGCCAATCCATTTTTTCGGCATCGCCGTAGATCTTGCGGACCCTGTCGACCGGCATGCCGAACTGATACACCGCTTGCGGTGACGCCCTTGAAGCGTTTCTCGAAGCGAAGTTCGATGACCTCGTCCTTATCGTTCAACAGGCAATTGAGACCCAGCTTATCCCATCGCATCATGCGACCGCTCGAAGTCTTGTCGGGATAGCCGAAGGCGTCGATTAAGGAATTCGCACTGGCACCTACCAGGAAACGGTCCCAGCCCACTCCCTCCCGGATTGTCCGCTGAGTCTTCTGGGCGTAAGCTCGGCCTGTTCCCGTCCAGATCAATAAAAGAATCAAAGCGCACGAGAATACCCGGCAGAAACGGAACATGTCTTGCTCCTGCATTTGAGAATTGCAGACATTCTAGGAGGTAGCCGCGGTTCACGCAACACCGCGAACTCGCGCGACCCATCCTGCGAGGATGCAAGCTCACCTAAGAATCCCGGCTAGGACTTCCGCCCCAGATCGTTCCGCCACGCGTAGCCATCCTTTTCCAGCAAGTGGTCGGAGCACTCGGGGCCCCACGAGCCGGCGAAGTAATTCGGAAACACCTCGGGCTTTTTCGCCGCCCAGGCTTCGAGAACGGGCGTGTAGAGCGCCCAGTTGGTCTCCACGCCTTCGCGGTCCGAGAAGAGCGTCTGGTCGCCCAGCATGGCGTCGAGCAGCAGGCGCTCGTAACCGTTGGCGCTGGACTTGCCGAAAGCGGCCTCGTAGTCGAAGTCCATGTTCACCGGGCACACCGCCATCTGCGCGCTCGAGGGCACCTTGGCGCCGAAGCGCAACGCAATGCCCTCGTCGGGCTGGATGCGGATCGTCAGCAGGTTGGGCTGAATCTCGGGGCAGGGGCCCGCAGTCGCCATGCGATTGAAGATCAAAAGCGGCGGCTGCTTGAACTGGATGGAGATCTCCGTAGCGCGCTTCTTCATGCGCTTGCCGGCGCGCAGAAAGAACGGAACTCCCGCCCAGCGCCAATTTTCGACGGTGAGGCGGAGCGCGGCGTAAGTCTCCGTGCCGGACTCGGGATTGACGCGTTCCTCGTCGCGGTAGCCGATCACGTGCTCACCGTTTACGATGCCGGGGCCGTATTGCCCGCGCACCGTTTGCAGAATGGGGATGGAAGGAATCGCCTGCCACACCTTGAGCTTTTCGCGGCGCACGCTTTCGGCCTCAAAGCTCGATGGCGGTTCCAGAGCGACCAGTGCCAGCAGCTCCATCATGTGGTTCTGCACCACATCGCGCAGGGCTCCGGCCTTCTCGTAGAATGGCCCGCGGCCCTCCACGCCCAGCGTTTCCGCCACGGTGATCTGCACGTGGTCGATGTAGTTGCGTTTCCAGATGGGCTCGAAGATGCCATTGGCGAAGCGGAAGACCAGCAGATTCTGCACCGTCTCCTTGCCCAGGTAGTGGTCGATGCGGAAGACCTGGCGTTCCTGGAACACGGCGTTGACCTGGTGATTGAGCTCGCGCGCCGAATTGAGATCGTGACCGAAAGGCTTTTCGATGACCACGGCCACGCGGCCTTTTTCCGGATGCGCCATGCCCTGCGCGCCCAGGTTCTCCACGATGCCGGCAAAAAACTCCGGCGCGGTAGCCAGGTAATAGAGCCGGTCGGGGCCGATTCCCTTCTCCGCGGCGATGCGATCGAACTCGATCTTCAGATTCGCATAGTGCGATGGATCATCGAAGTTGAGGGGGAAATAGCTGATGTGGCTGACGAAGCCGTCGAGCTTGGCGTCGGTCGCATCGACCCCGCCGGATTCCACGATGCCGGCGCGCATGTCGGCGGCAAACTCGTCACCCAACGGGCGGCGCGCCACACCCACGATTGCAAACTGCTTGGGCAAAAGATTCGCCTGAAAAAGATGAAATAGCGCCGGAAGCAGCTTTCGCTTGGTCAGGTCGCCCGAGGCGCCGAAGATTGCGAGGACTCCCGGGTCCGGAATGCGCTCGCCGCCCTTCGGCAGATGCGAAAGATCCTCGGGGCGCACGCTCATTTGGATGGTGGCCATAGCTGTCTCCTGGGGAAATCGTGGACCACAAATCGTGGTTCGTGATCCGTGGTTCGTAGACCGTGAACCGTGGTCCGGCGGACTGCATGATCGGCGTCAGTCACTAATCACGATTCACGAGTCACGAGTGCCTATCCCTTCGCTTTGGCAAAGCGCTTGTTCACCTCGGCCCAGTTCACCACGTTCCACCATGCGGCCAGGTAATCGGGGCGCTTGTTCTGGTACTTCAGGTAGTACGCGTGCTCCCACACATCGTTGCCGAGAATGGGGTAGAGCCCCTGCGAAAGCGGCGAGTCCTGGTTGCCCGTAGTGATGATCTTGAGCTTGCCGCCCGTGAACACCAGCCAGCCCCATCCAGAGCCGAACTGCTTGGCCGTGGTCTCGTTAAAGCTCTTCTTGAACGCGTCGAAATCCCCAAAATCTGCAGAAATCTGCTTGGCGATCTCGCCAGTAGGGTGGCCGCCTGACGAATTCGCCGGGCCCATGATGGTCCAGAACATGGAGTGGTTGGAGTGGCCGCCGCCGTTGTTGCGCACCGTGGCGCGAATGTCTTCGGGGACCGCGTTGAGGTCGCTGATCAGGTCGTCCACGGTTTTGGCGGCGAGCGCCGGGTGGTTGGCCAGAGCAGCATTCACGTTGGTGATGTAGCTCTGGTGGTGCTTGTCGTGATGCAGGTGCATGGTTTCGGTGTCGATGAATGGTTCAAGCGCGTTGTAGTCGTAAGGAAGCGCTGGTAATTCGTATGCCATTGGGGAAATTCTCCTTGGTTCGGATTGTACTGGGTGGAGGGGCCTGACCTCAGGCCCAAATTCCGCTCTGCGTATAAAAAGATGGATGCGAAAGCTGGCGGGAAGATGCCGAGAAAGTTCACAGACTGAAATGAATACAGCATGAACAGCGGTCCAGGTGATCGATCAGGTCTCGCGACCACCGCCTGACCTTGCTGAAATGGGAAACCAACCCGGCGAGCCCCACGTCAGGCGCGTCGGGGTTCCGAGTGGCGGACGGGCCTCGAAGATTTCCACATCCCCCGCGGCATTTGCTTCCACGGCCAGCGCAATGCGGTGCCCCTCATGGTCGAAATGGCAAAACCGCCAGCGTCCCGGATTGTCGTCGACGCCGGGGGCAACTTCAAGCCGCGCGGCCTGTGGCCCGTCGAAAAGAAACGAAATCCCGTCGAGCGGGAGCGAGAGTCCCATGCCGCGCGCCTTGATGTAGGCCTCCTTGAGCGTCCAGAGCGAAAGGGCTCGATCGGGACGGGCGGCGATTGGCAAGGCTTCGAGTCGTGCGCGCTCGGCGGCAGAGAAGACCCTCCGCGCCAAAGGAACAATTTCTTCGGCGCGCGCAAACGACTCGACATCGACACCGACCTCTGCAGTTCCACCGCCTGTCGGGTCAGGACGCGCAATCAGGCACGCCGCCAGTTCCAAGCTGTTCGATTGGTTAAAGCGCAAGCCGCATTCCGGAATGCCACCCCGTGGACCAAGATCTGTCCGTAGGGGCCCCGGAATGGGAGACGGCTTGCCGTACTTGTTGACTGAGAATCTCCAGGCCTGAGGCGGCAAAGGCTGTGCATGCGAGAGCGCCATACGTGTCAAAGCATGTGTCGCCAGGAATTCAAGGCGGTGCCGCGCAAACCGGAAGCGGGCCGCGCGGGCACGCTCCACATTATCCAGGATTGCAGCGCACGCCTCTTCAATTGCCGGCTCAACAAGGTCGCTCGGATACGCGAGCCAAAGCTGAAGCCCAAACTCGAGCCCGGAGCTACCTATCGGGATTGCCGCTGGTTCCATGGTTGGTGGTTAATGCCTAGCGGTTAATCATCGGGGACTAGTCTCTGACCACTTGAAGAAGAATCTTCCCGTGCCCCATCCTTTCGACTTTTTCCTGGCGAAAGGGTGGGAACCCACGAAACCCAGAGGAATGAATTCATGCGGTCAGAGACCTAGCAATTAGTATTCACCACCCGCTATTCGCTACTCCGGCGGCGGATAAAACGGCAGCTTCTCGTTCTTCGCGTTAGCGCGTTTTACCGTCGCATCGTCAAAGAGCAGTGCCGGAGCCATCACCGTCGTCGGCACGTCTCCGTAGTAATTCGCGACGAAAAGATCTTTGCCGGCGGATTCGATGCTCGAGCGCAGGGCGCGCTCGTCAACGTCGTCGAGCACGGCGCCACGCACTAGCTCGCGCTTGCCGTCGGGGCCCAGGCGATAGAGCAGGCGCGGCGTGCGCGGCCCACCCATGGTCTGCACAAAATACACGCTTGCCAAACCACGGTCCTTCGCCATGGCGAGCAATCTCTGGTTGAGTTCGCCATCGGTCAGCCCGTTGTCCGCGCTGATTTTGAGCACGCCGATCGACGGATGTGCGGGGCCGGCCACTCCGGCGCGGCCGTGGCCGTTCGATTGGGGAAAGTCGCGCACCGGCTGTCGGCCGATGAGGTAGTTGTCGAGGCGTCCGGCATCGACCAGCTTCACCGCCCGCGCGGGCACGCCTTCGTCGTCCACATCGTAGGCTCCGATGAGGCCCTTGCCCTCGAACGTCTTCAGTCCGGGATCGTCGATCACATTCATGAAATCGGGAAGAACGCGCGCGTGATAGCTCGAAGCAAACGCGCCATTGGTGCGCGCCTCCGTGCCCAGCGCGGGCCGCGTGGCCGTGACTGCTGCAGCCAGCAGCGCGCGCAGCGTGTCGGTTGCGGCGTCGTTGCTCATCAACAGGGGGCCGTGATACTCCTCTTCGACCAGCGGCGCCTTGCGCAGCTCGGCCAGCGATTGAATCTCATCCAGAGCATGCTTGTTGCAGACGGCCTCCGCGTCAAGATCGGCGACTGAAGTTCCTGTCGACGAATAGGAGCGATCGATACTCATGCCATCGGCGGCTTGTGTACCTGCGGCAAACGACTCCTCATACTGCGCCGCCGACTTGCGAACAATGGTTCCTTCGCTGGTCGCGATCCACGTTGTGGTGGCGCGAGCGCGAAAGCTCGCTTCTGCGTACTCCACT
Source organism: uncultured Acidobacteriota bacterium (assembly GCA_963830785.1). Classification (GTDB taxonomy): domain Bacteria; phylum Acidobacteriota; class Terriglobia; order Terriglobales; family Acidobacteriaceae; genus Telmatobacter. The sequence goes on along the minus strand of CAWHNV010000068.1, from coordinate 41,287 downwards.
TCCCGCTGGGTTGCGCTCACCGCGGGGTCGGTGCGGTAAAGGCCGCTGAGCCGCGCCACGCGCTGCGTCCATGCGCTCTGATCAAGCTGCAATGCAACCGGCGAAGCAAGCGACACGATCGGCTTCTCCTGGCTAAAGTCGTCGGCTTGCGGTGGCGTCTGCACTTGCTTCAGCTCGGCCTGCTTTTGCGCGTAGGCCGAGAGCGCATTCTTGTAGGCCTGGTCCGTCGCCTGCCACAGCGCGGAGCGCAGCGCAATGGGATCGTTGTCGAGGCTAGCTAGTTCAATCGATCCGTCGCCACGGCCGCCGGAACTGTCGGTCTTGTAGTCGCCAACGCGCACGGTCACGCGTGCCACGCGCTGCCGCATGCGTCCGGCGCCTTCGCTGGCGCCGAACTCCGCCTTGGTTTGGAAATCATCGATTTCCTCGATGCGGTACTGGATGAAAAACGGCTTGGCAAAGCCCGGCAACTGGAGCTGGCTCATGCTGCGGTCGAGCTCGGTCAGCATGGCCTTGAGTACCGGGTCTTTCTCGACATCAGCGCGGGTGGGCTGCTGCGCACGGCACAGCGGTGTGAAAAGAAAAACGACGAAGACAGCGAGAAGAAAGCCGATCGAGAGTGGTGCTTTTGAATTCCTTGCGCGGCAGACAAAAAGCCACCGCAGATCCTTCGACTGCGCGATCTCTTCACTGCGTGAAGGGGTCGCTCCGCTCAGGATGACAGGTTGTGGGAGGCAAGAGGTGAAGGACAAACGGACTCGGTTCATTTCGCCTCCTTCGTTGCATCCGCACCGGGTATGGGCAGAATCGGCGGCCGCGCTGTGCCCTGCGCCTGGCGCTGCGTTTCGATCTCGCTCAGCAGCATCGCAGGAGCCACGGCGCTCACGGGAATCGATCCCGACTCCGCGCCGCACACGCCGTCAAACACTTCGCTCTTGTCGCCGGTTACGAGAATTTTTTTCATCGCCGCCAGCGGAGTGCCCACGATGCTCACGCCGCGGACCAGTTCGTCGGGCCGGCCGTCGACATACACGCGCCACACCACGAGTGGAATCACTTGGAACGCCTGCGGCGAGCTGCGCTGCGTGACTGCAAACCCGGAAGAGATGTCTTCAAAGTAGAGACCGTATTGCTTGCCCTGCTTCTTCGCCTCTTCAATCAACTGCTTCCGCAGTTCGGCGTCGGGGACGGTCTTGGTCGAAGTCACAATCAGATTGCCCTGGCGGCCAGTGGGTACATATCCCGATTCCGCGCGGCCGTGACCGTTCGACGCGCTGAAGCTCGCAATCGGCTCGCGTGACATGAGGAAGTTTTTGAGTACGCCGTCCTCGATCAGCTCCACCCGCTCCGCCTTCTCGCCCTCGCTGTCGTATTCGTAGTAACCGCCGAGAGAAATGCCGTCGAAGCTTGCGAGCGTGGGATCGTCGGCTACGGAAAGAAACGGCGGAAGCACTTCCTTGCCAAGATCTTTCGTGAAGGTCTGGCCCTCCTCGTCGCCGCGCTGGCGCTGGCCCTCGAGCCGGTGGCCCAGCACCTCATGAAAGAACACCGCTGCCGCGCGCCCTGACAGAATCGCCGGCCCATCGAACGGCTCGGTCACCGGCGCTTTGCGCAGAGCCTCAAGCTGCGCGCCCACTTCGCGCACCGCTTTTTCCAGATCGGCTTGCGCGGGCAGCCCTTCCGGCGTATCGGCCTGGAAGGTCCGGGCAAGAAACATATCCATTCCGTCGTCGGCGCGCGTTACGGCTACGATCACCAATCCCGACGACACGTAAGGCGTCACCAGCTCCGCGCCCTCCGACGAGACAAAGTAGCGCGTCGAACTCTGCGCCGCGAATCCCACTTCGTTTTGGTATACATCGGGATATTCGCGGAAAATGCGCGAGAGCGCCCGCACGCGCTGCTCCCATTCCGCTTTGTGCACTGCCAGCGGCGGCGCGGGTTTCTCCACATGCACCTGCGGCGCCTCCTGGCTGAAATCCGGCGAAGTGTCTTCTTCCTTGGCCCGCACCTGGGCTTCGGTCTTCACGCGCAGAAAGTTGTCGAGCGCGTTGCCGTAACCCGTGTTGGTGGCCAGCCACAGCGTGCGCGCGATCGCCTCGCGGTCGTCACCCAGCGGCAGCGCCATGCTGTTCACCGCCGAGCTGCGGTGTTCGCCGTGCGTGTTATCGAGCCCGGGGCTGCCCACGCGCACCTGCACGTCGGCCATGCGCTCCTCGGAACCGCTGCTCGTGGTCAGCGCGCCGTACTGCGCGCTGATGTTCAGCATATTCGTGTCGTGTACCGAGTAGCTGATGAAATACGGCGGCGGCTGTTTGTCGCCGCCCGATACGGCCGGCTTGGCCAGCGACGTGAACGCGCGATGCAACTCCGCGCTCATAGCGTCGAGAAGCATCGGCGTGTCCGCCGGCGCATGAGCCGAAGCCGCGTGCTGCGTGCGGGCCGCCGGCGGCAACACCAGCAGGGTAAGCACTGCGGCTGCGGGGGCGAGGATGGGGAGACGGAACGGCCAGCGCTCGGCAGAGGCTGAAGATTTGTGTGGCGTTGGGGTGAAGGTTTCGGGTAAAAGCATCTCTATATATGATTGTCTCAAAGTTGCCCGGCCCACTCGATTCGGCAGCAAAATATGCGTCCATGCCCCATCCTTTCCCCGTTCTATTGGGGAAGCGGTGACCTGTAACCCTGTTCAATTTGCCAATGAATAAGGAGATCCCCATGACATTTAGACGCCGATGGCTGCTTGCGTTGTGCCCTCTGCTGCTGCTCGTTGCTTTGGCATCCCTTCCCTCGGCGGCTCAAACCGCGTCCCGATCTGCTCCCGCGCCAACCGCGTCCGCCGCTCCCGCGCAGGCCGCTCCGCAACAGGCGTACACGCTGCCGCCAGATAAGCTGGCCAAGGCCATCGCGATCAGCCGCATTCGCAACATCCTCGATCTTGCCGGCTCCATCTGGGGCATCTTGTTTTTGTGGCTGCTGCTTGTCTTTCGTGCGTGGCAGGGCCTGGAGAAATGGGCGCAAGGAATCTCGCGCCGGCGCTGGGTGCAGGGGCTGGTCTTTTTCGCCGCATTCATTGTCATCACCGCGCTGGCCGGAGCCGTGATCGACGCCATCGGCAATCATTATGAGCGCGCCTACGGCATCAGCGTGCAGAGTTGGAGCAGTTGGCTAGGCGACCAGGCGACAGCGCTGGCATTGGGGCTCCTATTCTTCGTACCGGTTCTGCTGCTCTTCAACTGGATGGTGCGCCGCTGGCGACACTATTGGCTGGGAGCCTGGGTGATCACTCTGCCAATCCTGGTTTTCGCCCTATTGATTCTTCCGCTGCTGGTTCCGCTCTTCTACCGACAGGAGCTGCTCGAAAAGAATCATGCCGCACTGGTCGAGAAGATTGAGACGCTGGTGGCGCGTACCGGCATCGACATTCCGCCCAGTCGCATGTACCTGATCAAGGCCGGCGAGAAATCGACTGGGATCAACGCATTTGTGGCCGGAATCGGACCGACCAAGCGCTACGTGATGTGGGATACGGCCACGGATCAGATGCCGGATGATGAGGTGTTATTCGTCTTCGGCCATGAAAGCGGGCACTATGTGCTGCACCACATTCCCAAGGAACTTGCAGCCGATGCCGCCGGGCTCTTCTTTGTGTACTGGGCATGCGCGGGTTTTGCGACGTGGCTGGTAAGGCGCTATGGAGCCAGATGGGGCGCCGTGGATCTCGCTTCGCGCACCGGCTTCGTGGTGCTACTCTTCGCCGTTTCCATTGCCATCTTCGTTACCCAGCCCGTGGGCAGCGCAGTCAGCCGCTACTTTGAGCACCAGGCCGATGTCTATGGGCAGGAAGCGATTCACGGCATCGTTGCCGATCCCCAAAAGACCGCAGTCGCCGCATTCAACAAGCTGGGCGAATCCTGGCTAGAGGATCCCAATCCGAATCCGCTGATCGAGTTCTGGCTCTTCGACCATCCCAGCGTCGAACACCGAGCCGAATTCGCCGCGCACTACGATCCATGGGCCCACGGCGGCCACGGCGAGTTTTTCAAAAGATAGGTTTCAGAGGTCAGGAGTCAGGCCTCGGCGCATTCGCATCTTTACTTGCAGCAGCTACTGTCATACGATGTGTGCAACTGTTCAACCAGTTTGTATCGCGTCGCAAGAAGGAGAGTAGCTATGCAAGGGCTTTCCGGGAAGCCGCGCCAATGCGCAAAAAATAAAGCAAAGCTGGCATTCCAAAAAACACTCGCTCCGACGCTCGCGCTACTTCTCGTCTGCGTGGGCATTTCGGGATGTTTCGGTGGCTGCTTGAGCACGCTGGCAAACGGCGAGCAACAGGCACAGACGCTGGCCGCGGCAATGCACCAGAAGATGACGAACGGCGACTTGGCCGGGATCTACGACGGCGCGGACAAACGTTACAAGGACGCAGTCAGCAGGGCGAAATCGGATGCGCTCTTCTCCGCCGTCGCACGCAAACTGGGCTCACCCCAGGATTGCAAGCAGCAGGGTTTCAACATCAATGCGACCACTTCGGGAACGACCATCCGGCTGGTGTGCGAAACGACTTTTTCAAAGGATGCGACGGGGACGGAAACATTTGTTTGGATTAAATCGGACGATCAGTTTCGCCTGGTGGGGTACAACATTGAGTCGGAGGAGTTGATCGAGCGCTGAGTCGCCGAGGGCTCGCAAACGAGCCAGTCAAAGCCGCTCGAAAATGCCCGCCGCGCCCATGCCGCCGCCCACGCACATGGTCACCATACCGTAGCGCGCGCTTTGCGCTTTCATCTCCTGGAGTAGAGAAGCGGTAAGTTTCGCTCCGGTGCAGCCCAGTGGATGTCCAAGCGCAATCGCTCCGCCGTTGACGTTAACGCGCGCCGGGTCCAGATCGAGCGCGCGGATGATGGCGAGAACCTGCGCCGCGAATGCCTCGTTCAATTCGATGAGCTCGATGTCGCTTAGCTTGAGCCCGGCGAATTGCAGTGCTTTGGGAATCGCCGTGATGGGGCCGATGCCCATTTCCTCGGGCAGGCAGCCCGTGACGGCGTAGGAAACCAGCCGCGCCAGGGGTTGAATACCGAGTTCCCGCGCGCGGCTCACTTCCATCAGCACCGCAGCCGCTCCGCCGTCGGAAGTCTGCGAGGAGTTGCCTGCGGTCACCGTGCCTTCTGCGTGAAACACCGGCTTCAGCTGTGCCAATGCGGCGGCGGAAGTATCGGTGCGGGGGCCCTCGTCGGCGGAAAACTCCTTCTCTCTGATCTCAGGCTTTCCCGGCTTCGCTCCAGGCGCGCCCCCGGGCGCACTCGTTGTCACGCGCACCGGAACCAACTCTTCCTTGAAACGTCCCGCGGCCTGCGCGGCCACTGCTTTCTGGTGGCTCGCGAGAGCAAAGGCGTCCTGATCGTCGCGCGAGATTCCGTAATGGCGGGCGACGCGCTCGGCCGTCAGCCCCATGGTCATCAGCGACGCGGGGTAGTTGGCCGCGAGCCATGGATTGGGACTGGGCTTGTTGCCGCCCATGGGAATCAGGCTCATCGATTCCGCTCCGGCGGCAACAATCACTTGTGCGGCGCCGGAGCGAATGCGCTGATTGGCGAGCGCAATGGCCTCCAGCCCCGAAGCGCAAAGCCGGTTCACGGTGACGCCGGGAATTTCCACTGGAAGCCCAGCGCGCAATGCAGCCATGCGGGCGATGTTGAAGCCCTGCTCACCTTCAGGCTGCGCGCAGCCCAGGATCACGTCGTCTATTTCAGCCTTGTCGAGGTTGGGAATTCTGTCCAAAGCTCCGCTCAACGCAGTTGCGGCAAGATCGTCGGAGCGAGTGGTCGAAAGTGCGCCTTTGGGCGCGCGTCCCACTGGCGTGCGAACCGCGGCGACGAGAACGGCTTCCGGCATGAGTGGCTCCTGAACCAGTAAACAGCAAACGGCGAACGGCACGCAGCGGCACTACTGGCTCATTGTTAGATGGCTAGACGCATGGAGGTCAAGCTGCCCAATCGTCAATCCCGGGTATCGATCACCGTCCAGGCGCCTTTCGCGAACACGCGATAAATCGTCCGCCCGTCGATGACGGAATCGGCCAGGGCGTCGTGGTCGAGCCGCGGCGGTGGATGCCTCATGCCGAATTGCGCCTCATGAATCGCTTCCGGCGATGCGGGATCGATGCCCCAGTTAAAGCCGAGCATATTGGTCGCTCCGTGCGCCTGCAGGCAGTCGGTCTCCGGCGCCGAGGCCAGCACAGCCGGGTCACCACCGCTTGCGAAGAAGACCAGCAGCGAGACCCTGCCGTCAACCGAACAAAGCACCGCCCAGTCAGATGAGCCACGGCGCTCGAGGCTGGCATGGATTACATTTTCCGGCTGGTGCGCCTCGTAGGTCTGCGGAATCAGGCACCCGCGGCGGACCAGCGCATCCCCGACGACAGTCGGCAATTGGGGAAAAGCGTTGATGGGAAGATGACGGATGAGATAGGGAGTGGGCCGGCCGTCAACTGTCACCTGGCCGGAGGTGTTGAGCGGCTCCGTGACCGCATCCTGCGGCCGGATCCATGAGAGGCAACAAAAAAGAAGCAGCGCAGTGAGCGCAAGCTCCGGTTTAAAACGCGCGCGAACCATCGAAAACTCTCATGAGCACTCTATGCCGAGTATCGCAGAACCGCAACTGCGCGCGACACAGGTGAATCAGTTTCGCAGCGGCTTGCCGGTTTTTAGCGTGAACGCAATCCGCTCCTGCGTCTTGCGCTCGCCGCAAAGTGACAGAAACGCCTCGCGCTCGAGGTCCAGCAAATACTGTTCGCTGACCAGCGTGCCGGGAGTGACGCGCCCGCCGGCGAGAATGTACGCCGCCCATCGGGCGACTTTCTGGTCGTGCTCCGATGCGTAGCCGGCCTCGCCCATCATATAAATGCCGGTCTCAAGTGTCGCGAGCGCAGCCGAACCCGGAGCGGGAATCTGCGTGCGCGGTTGGGTAGGCGTGTAGCCGGTTTCGGCCAACACCGCGGCCTGCGCTTTGGCGTCGAGCAGTAGCCGCTCGCGGTTCATGGTGATGCGATCGGCTGGCCCCAGCAGACCAATCGCACGAGCCTCCGCGGCTGAAGTAGAAACCTTGGCCATAGCGATGGTTTCGAGCACGCGCCGGAGAGCCGTGACAAACTCGGCGGATTGCGCAAAGCGCGAAGGCGGGTCTTTTGGATCGGGTGGCGCCAGCGTCGCAGCCCCATCGTATGCGCGCAGCAACATCTCTTTCGTCCCGCCACCGGCCGGAATCAATCCCACGCCGGCTTCAACCAAACCCATATAAGTCTCAGCGTGGGGTTGGCGGCGCGTGGCGTGCAGGCAAATCTCTGCGCCGCCGCCGAACGTGAGGCCGAAGGGCGCGGCGACCACCGGCCGGGGACAGAATTTGATGGCCGCGGTCATCTGCTGGAAGTTGTGAATGACTTGGGCCAACTCGTCCCACTCGCCTTCCTGCGCCGCCAGCAGGAGTTGCATGAGATTGGCGCCGACGGAGAAGTTATCGCGGTCGCCCGTGATTACAAAGCCGGCAAAATCCCGCACCGCGTCAGAAGTTGGATTGAGAACCGCGGCAATCAACGAGAGCACGTCGCCACCGATGGCGTTCTTAAGCGAATGCAGTTCGATGCACCCGATGCCGTCGCCGAGATCGATCAGCGACGCGCCGGAATTCGAGCGTACCACCCTGTGCGTACGGCGAAAATCCGCCACGCGCGCATGACCCGGGATCGCGGGAACGGCAACAGTCTGCCCCGTCGACGGCTGGAAGCAGGCATCTTTGCCCGGCGCGTACCAACTCGTGCGCGAAGCCGCCAGCAGCGTCTCTGCGGCGGCGCTCACAGGCAGGCCCAGTGCCTTCATCCGGCTCACGGTCTCGGCCACGCCCGCCGCATCCCACATCTCAAAGGGGCCCATCTCCCAGTTGAAGCCCGCACGCATCGCGGCATCGATCGAGGGCGCGTCGTCGGCAACTTCGCCAATGCGCTCGGCGGCAAAGTTCCACAGCGATGAAACGAAACGGCCACATAAACGCCGCAGCCTTGTCCTTGGCAGGATCGTTCTTGAGCAGTAATTGCAGCCGCTCGGGCAGCGTCGCGGCGTTTTTCGCCATTTCGAGCGCCGGCAGAGCAGCTTTCACCAGAGGGCGGTACTCGAAGGTTGCAGGATCGAGAACCATCCGCTCGTCTTTGCCGTCCGCGCCACGCACCTTCTTGTAGAATCCCTGTCCGGATTTATCGCCGATCCAACCGCGCTTCAGCAGCTCTTCAAGCACAGCCGCGAACTTTCCTCCGCTCACGCCCTCGGGGAAGTTCGCGGCAACGTGCGCCAGGATATCGATGCCCACCAGGTCGGCGAGGCGAAAGGTTCCGGTGCGCGGCCAGCCAACGGCGGGGCCGGTCAGCGCGTCAATTTCTTCAATCGCCAATCCCTGCTCCAGCATCAGGTTCGCAGCGTTGAACATCACCGCGATGCCGATGCGGTTGGCAATGAAGTTCGGCGTGTCGTGCGCAAAGACGACTTCCTTGCCGAGCATGAGATCGGCAAAAGCAGAAAAAGCCGCGACCAGCTCAGGATCGCTTTCCTCGGTGGGGATCACTTCCACAAGCCGCATGTAGCGCGGTGGATTGAAAAAGTGCGTTCCGAAAAATCTCCTCGCAAGCCCGGGAACGGCAGCAGCGATGCGCGCGATGGGCAGGCCGGAAGTGTTGGTCGTCAGGACGGCTGCTGCGCCGAGGTACGGCAGAACGCGCGTCAGCAGCGCGGTCTTAATTGCGAGATTCTCGGCGACGGCTTCAACCACCCAATCGCACTCAGCGATCCTGGGCAGGTCGTCGTCGAATGTGCCGGGAGTGATCAGCCGGCTGAGCGCCGCCTCAAAGAATGCGGCAGGCTTCGATTTCGCAAGCGCCTCGAGAGCGGCGAAGGCAGGCGCACGCTCCGCGCTTCCCGCTTTTGCAGGCAGATCGAGCAGCAGCGTCGGGATTCCGGCGTTAGCCAGATGCGCGGCGATGCGCGAGCCCATGGTTCCTGCGCCCAGCACCGCGGCGCGGCGCACCAGCAGCGGCTTCGCGCTCATCCGCGGTGCGACGGAATTGCGGCCGTGGTGGCGGTGCTCATGTGGGCTCTCCCTCGAAGTCGCAAAAATAGGAACTTTCACCAGGGCAGACGCTGGCAGCATACGCAGGCTGGCGGTGAGGGGTCAAGAATCGGAAATGCGCGGCCGTCAAATAAGTCCTCGATAAATCATGGATTACCGTTCTGGTTTGTTCATCCCCCAGCCGACAGCTCAAATAAACCTCTTGACTCTGCGCGCGTCTTATGCCTACATTGTAGGCATGGCGGATCTCTTAGGAACCTTCGAGCAAGCGGTACTGCTGGCGATCCTGCGCCTGGGTGAGGACGCGTACGGCCGAGCGATCCTGCGCCAGGTTCAGATTTCGTTGGGAAGAGACGTAGCTGCTGGGGCCATTTACACCACGCTTGACCGCCTGGAACAGCGTGGGTTTGTCGATTCCAAGCTTGCGCCAGGCACAGCGATCCGCGGCGGCCGCGCCCGCCGCTATTACATGGTTGCAGCCGCGGGGAAGCGCGTCCTTGCCGAGGCGCGAAAGACTTTAACGAAAATGTGGCAGGGCGTGAAGCTGCCCGTTACGGTGAAGTCATGAACCACCAAGGGCCGCCGCGATGGGCGGAATTCCTGCTGAAGCGGTTGCTACCGGTGCGCGATCGTGAAACCGTGACCGGTGACTTGCATGAGGACTATGCAGAGTTTATGGTGCCGCAATTTGGCCGGCTGCGCGCCAACTTCTGGTATTTGCACCAGATCTCCAGCATCGCAAGGCGGTGCATTGGTGAAGGAGGAACAATGACGAAGCTACTTTCCCTGACTTCGGCAGTCACACTGCTGTGCGGCTGCTGGCTCGCATTTATGGAAGTCCTGTTGCGTCATCCCGGATTCGCTGCGCGCTCCGCGGTCGCGTTGCTCATTGCCGCTGCCGGTCTGGCTACGCTGCTGGTGCGCCTGCTTCATGTTAGCGTGCGCAGTGAACGCTGGCTTTGGGCGGCAGCAGCGGCCCTCATCGGCTTCGGTGTGTTCAGCTTTCTGCGCAATGCGCGCGCCGTCCATTTTGAGGGATTCGTTTTCGTGATCTCGATTGTGCTTGTGGTCCAGGGTCTGCTGATGCTGACAACTCTCGGCAGGCAAAGCCGCCCAGGCCAGACCGTTGCCCGGACATAACCGCGTGCGCTTAGTACTCGACCTTGTTCGGTGACGCGATCCATGCGGCAAAGCTGACCCACGCCTCGTCGCCCAACAACTGCGTTGCTTGGAGCTTGCGGTCGGCAGAGTCTTTCCGCAGTTCAGCGTAGAGAAACGCGTCGTCAAATCCGGCCCGGGCTGCATCGGCGGCGCTGGCGCCGTAGTACACGGCATCGACCCGCGCCCAATACGCGGCTGCCAGGCACATGGGGCACGGCTCGCAGCTGGTGTAAAGCTCGCAACCGGCAAGCGTGAAGGTTCCCAGCGCTTTGGCCGCCGCGCGAATGGCATTCACCTCGGCATGCGCTGTCGGGTCGTTGGTCGCCGTTACGGAGTTCGCTCCCTCGCCTACGATCTTGCCGTCGCGCACGATCACCGCGGCGAACGGACCTCCTTTGCCCGCGGCCACGTTCTCAGTGGCCAGCGCAATAGCGCGGCGCAAGAATTCCGGGTTGGGTTTGCCGGGCACTTTCGTCGTTCCCCACTCCGCATGAGAAATGCAAAAAGACAGTTTAAGTATGGCACACGCCTGCACCGGTTTTTGCGTTCGGCGAAGCGTGCTGTCACTCATAGCGTGAGCCTCATGCCGCGCCGCAATCCGCAACCGCGCGGAAGTAAAATGCCCACATGGCCGCGCCCACTACCCTGCAAGTGTTGAATACGCAAATTGTCGCGTGCAATATGTGCCCGCGGCTGCGCGCCCATTGCACTGAAGTGGCGCAGAAACGCCGTCGCGCCTACGCCGATTGGGAATACTGGGGCCATCCCGTGCCCTCATTCGGCGACCCCAAAGCCCGCGTGCTGGCGCTGGGCCTCGCGCCCGGAGCGCACGGCTCCAATCGCACCGGAAGGCCTTTCACCGGCGACGGTTCGGGCGACTTTTTGTTTCCTGTTCTGCACTCCGCCGGGTTTGCCTCTCAGCTCACCGCAACCTCGCGCGACGATGGCATGAAACTCCACAGCCTCTGGATCACCTCCGTAGCGCGCTGCGCCCCGCCGGGCAACAAACCCACGCCGGAAGAGCTGCGCAATTGCGCGCCGTGGCTTGACCTTGAGATGCAATTGCTCACCGAATTGCGCGTGGTGGTGTGTCTGGGGCGCATCGCGTTCGATGGCCTGCTGGCGCATGAGTCGCGCCTCGGCCGCTTGCCAAAACGCACGGGTTTCGTCTTCGCGCACGCAGCCGAATACCAACTCCCCAGTGGACTCATCGCGATCGCCTGCTATCATCCCTCGCTGCAAAATACCAACACCGGCAAGCTCACGCGGCCCATGCTGCTCAGCGTCTTCAAGCGCGCGCGCAAGCTGGCCGGGCTTTGAAGCCTCGTGGTGAGGCAGAAGTCCGCACCACGATAGAATTGTCATCCTAAGCGGCGTTTGCCGCGCGTTTTTCGGCAAACAGAGTCGAAGGATCTGCGGTTGTTTTTCGAGCGCATCCTCGACAATCCAAAGTCCGTTCGCATGGATCGGAAAGAGGAACCAATGGAGCAAGTCGAAAAAGCATTCCTAAAGGACGTCTCGCTCGATGAAGTCGGCCCCAAGCCGCGTGAGCCAAAGGACCCGGTCGACCATTGGACGCCGCCCCTCCTGCTCGAACGGGCCGCATATCTGCGCAAATTGGCGAAGCACGGCGACGGCTCCGCGTCGGAAACACTCAAGGAGTATCCTCAGCACTTCGCCATGCTCTCCTTCCGCAGCCGCAGCGGCGAGGTCGAGGTGCACGAGCGTTTTGCGGATCTGTTCATCGTACTTGCCGGAGCGGCCACACTGGTCACGGGCGGCACGGTCACCGGCGCGCGCATCGTCGCCCCCGGAGAAACGCGCGGCGAGTCCATCGCCAGCGGCACGCCCAAGAATCTGCGGCCGGGTGACGTGGCCCATGTGCCCGCAGGCACGCCACATCAAATGCTGCTCAAAGGCGATGAAACCATTACCAGCCTGGTGATGAAGGTGCAAGAAGCTGTCTAGCAACGCCGCGAAGAGGAATGCGGCCAAGGGAAGCGCGGCGAGCCGGAGCGCCGCGGTGAGAATTGGAGCGGGAGACCGGGATCGAACCGGCGACATTCAGCTTGGGAAGCTGACGTTCTGCCACTGAACTACTCCCGCAACATATTTAAAATCAGCTAATTACGCTGATGTATTCGGAATCACAGCACCATGAAACACCATCGCTGATAATTGACCCATCTTGAACACTTGGAGAGTGGAGAGATGAGAGTCAGTCGTGAGCGTTATCAACATGGCAGTGTCCGAAAGGTTCCCCGCGCCCAAGGGTTCGCTTGGGAATTCAGGTTCTATATTACGGCCCTGGACGGCAAACGTAAACTCAAGGTCCAGACATTCGACTCCGCGAAGTACCCAACGGAGCGTGATGTCCGCAAGGCAGTGGAAGGGCAGCTCTCCGCGCTCAATGCCGGGACTCTCGGGGGCAAGGTTGCTGCCACGTTCGGGACCATCATTGACCGCTACATGGTGGAAGAGTTCCCCGCCTTGCGTCATTCCACACAGACCACAAATAAGAGCCTCATAGACCTCCACATCCGCCCGAAGTGGCAGGACGTGAGGCTGGCAGATGTCACCGCGATGGCCGTCAAGCAGTGGATGGAAAAGTTGCCGTTCGGTGCCGCTTCAAAAGTGAGGGCGCGGAACATGGTGTCCAAGCTGCTTGACCTCGCAATGCTGTGGGAGTACATCCCGGTAAATCGCAATCCAATGGAACTCATCCGGGTCAAGGGCAGCACGAAACGTCAAAAGCAAATCACCATCATCACCCCGGCGCAATTCAAGGCGTTGGTGGACGCCCTACCGGAGCCGTATAACCTCATGGTGCTTGTGACCGGGTGCCTTGGCCTCCGTGTCAGCGAGACGCTTGGCTTGAAGTGGGACGGCTTCAACTTCGATGAATGCACCCTGTCCATCGGCCAAGTGTTCACTCATGGGCAAGTGCAGAATGTTCCCAAGACAGACGCATCTGGCAGCGAGATTCCCGTGCCTCCAAGACTCTGCGAGATTCTCAAGGAATGGAAGGGCAAACAAGAGCATGACCACTCATGGGTGTTTGCCGGTCACAAGACGGGGAGCCCGTACAGTGACGCAACGATCCTCAACAACTACCTCAAGCCCGCCGCTGCGAAACTTGGCATCCAAGGGCTGGGCTGGCACACGCTCCGGCACTCCTACAAATCTTGGATGGCCGCCGCGAAAATCAACCCGGCACAGATGAAGGACTTGATGAGGCACTCGGACATTGAAACCACTATGAACGTGTACGGGAAGACGCTGACACCGGAGATGCGGGCCGCTAACATGCTTGTGGCTGCACAGCTTCTTTAGGCCGCGTCCCGATGTTGCATCCAGCTGGTGAGTACCATCCGGGAAAACCGCCATTCAGACCCGAGCCGCCGATGTGGTACACCCCACGCGGCAGCTCTTTTGCGCAGTGTCTCGGGGTGAACCCTCAAGAGCGCGGCGGCTTCTTTGATTGTCAAAACGTCATTCATAGCCGCGCGCCCTTCTCCCGACCTTAGAAGTCAATGCTGTCTGCTCTTCACGTTTTCCACGAATCGGGCCTGGGTGGTGTCCCTGCGCAAACCGGGCCAGTTCAGCGTGGGGGATCAGCGTCTTTGAGCCGATGCGCCGGAAGCGAATCTCCCCGCGTGAGAGCGGGTAAGCTAAGCTACGAAGGCTGATGCTCAACATCCGGGCAGCGGTTTTGCGGTCGTAGAGGAGGCGGGTTTCCATCATTGCGCCTCCCTTGGGAGATTCAACCTGGCAACTGGTCCATATGCTACGGGTGGTGATTCGGGGTTGCGCAGCTAGTCCCAAGCTGTTGTTGACGATTCGCGTGTCAGCTTGTTGATAACTGTGCGACGAAACCGCTTAATCCACTTCGTTTCTGCAAGTGTTGACGCCGTGATTGTGCCGAATGTCGAGCCGGGACGGGGGATGCGACGCTCTTCGCCGGTTTCTAACAAGACAAAAAACGGAGGGGCCGGAAGGCTCTTAACCCACTCAGTGGTGGGTGAGCTCGTTCCCTGAATGTGCTGACTACGGCGAGTGCCCGGCACGCCCTGCGTTTTGCCCACATACCGAACGATGCCGGTTTCTGGGTCCGCCAATGCGTAGATGTGATATGTCCTCATGGTGTAAGCCCCTTTCTTTGCAACTACATATCCGAGAATGTTGCTGAAAATCCAGAAATGTAAAGCAACCTTGACATTTTTGTGAATTGTTTGTCTGTGTAAAGAAAGGTGATGGCGGCGCTCTCCTAGCGACCCCTTGGCAAGATTTGACCCACCCCCACCCTGTTCATTCCGTGGAGGTTAGATCCGTCCAGCTCGTCTGCTAAAGGTCAATCTGCTAAGTGTAAGTAGCAAGAGCGGTTGTCCATCGTGGATTGCACCTTCCTTTCTCCTTCCGCCGCGGCGGGATATAGCTCTTGCGGCCAATGCGCCCACTCCGTAACCCTCAACATTTTGAATCGCAATGCCTTAGCTCATTCTGGCAACCCGTGGCAACCGATTTGCCGACCTTTTTCTCTACACCGTTTATCAACCAATTTCTCTTTCTATAAAAAAAGGTCAGGGAATAGGGCTGTCACGGTTGCCAACCACGGCCGTCGGCTCGGTGGGCACCAACCGAACGCCGCGCCGACCTTCCTTGCGCTGCCCGTTCCGGACCAACCGGGATGTCGGTGTACAGTGGCTCCCTTGCAGTATGGCCGCCATCTTGCCCATATCAAACGAGCGCGCGTCGCGCCCATTTTCACGAAAGAAGGATTCTCCGAGTACCAATATTTCGCCTTTGGTGATGTCGAATGCCTCACCAAACTCCAACCGGTCCGCCACGCGCCCGTGTAAGTCGGCTTCGTGGAACATGACCGCTGTCGCGTCCCGGACGGAAGACGGGATATTGCCCAGCTCTTCGCCGTTGGCGACAAACCTCTGCGCGGCCTGTATCCATTTGTAGAGAATCCCCGGCCGCTCTTCCGCCAGCAGCGTGGACAACCGATGGGGGGAATTCCCGGAGTTGTCCTGGCGCGTTCTTCCGCTCCATAGCCAGCCCGATACACCCCGGATATGCCAGCTCGTCGAACCGAGCGCGGAACGTACTTGGATAGCATGACGATCTCCTTTCCAGATCCAAGGGGGAGAACGCCATTTTTATGCGGACAGCTATCGCCGCGCTAGTGCCCGGAACCCAGCGAAAACCGCAACCACTCTCTTCAATACTGGGGCTCGACTCTGCATAAGGATATCCATCGCATTAAATCTGCCCTTCGACGAGTGGACCGAAATCTTCGGCTCCGAACGGCTCACCGGCGCACTGCTCGATCGCATCACCCACCACGTCCACATCCTGGAGATGAACGCCGACTCCTACCGCCTCAAGCAAAGCCGCCGTAAGCGAGCCTGACTAGCCTCTCCCAAATGCGTCTCGGGGGAGAAGGGGCCGCTTCCGCTACGCTCCAGCGCCCCCTTCTCCCCCGAAATACCCCTTCACGATCCTCTACTGGCTCCCTTTTACTCCGTCTTAGTGGTTCCCTTTTACTCCGCCCTTGACATTTGCCGCGGGACGCGAAGAGGAATTGAACCAGAAGACCATCAACAGGCGTGTAATCGTCATGCTCAATGCCATGCGAGGAGCCGGCGCAAGCATCGAACTGCGCAAGGGTGATTGGCCGAAAACCATCGAGAAAAAGATCGAGATCTACCAGCCTGAAGAACTGAAGAAGTTCTTTGGAGCATGTAGCAACGACGAACGGCTACTTTTCCGGACGTTCTTGTTCACAGGGTTTAGATTTCAGGAGGTCATGACGCTAACCTGGCCCGACATCAACTTCAAGGACGGAACGGCATCGGTCACCCCTAAGAGCCATCCGAAATTTACGCCGAAGTCCTATGAAGAGCGAAGCGTTCCGCTGCCGCGCAAGCTGATTGCATCCCTCGCGGCCCGTCAAAAGAAGAGCAAGTCGTTGCTGGTCTTCCCCGCCCCTCCGCATCCCAAACGGCCTGGCTATGGAGGGAAGGGTCCTGACAGTCATATGCTTGAGCGTTGCAAGAAGATTGCATTTCGGGCTGGATTAAACTGCGGTCGCTGCACTGGAAGATACACCATCAAGAAGAGCATTGCGAAAAAGCAAACGCGGGCCTACAACTGCAAGACATCGCCGCGCTGCCACAACTGGACTCTTCATCGCTGGCGCCATTCGTTCGCCACGCAGATGCTTCAATCGGGCCTTGACATCCGCAGCCTGCAACTGCTGCTCGGCCATAAGAATCTCTCGACCACGGAGAAGTACCTCAAATCACTCCGTCTCGACGATCTCCGCGACAAAGTCGAAAAGTCACTCTTAACGGCGTTCGCGTAGCTTTCGGAAAGGGACACGAAACAGGCCGGGAGCAATCCCGGCCTGTTCGTTTATACGCTTACGCGGCCTTCTTGAGTTGCTTCCGGGCGGCCACCGCGAGCTGCGGCTCCTTTTTAGTGAGCCACATGATGAGCGTCGATGGATCGAATTTCCATGAACCACCGATCAGCATCCCGGGTATCTGCTTCTTTTGAGCCATCCTGTAGATAGTGGATGTCGACTTTCCCAGGAGTTCAGCAACCTCATCAAGTGTGATTAGCCTCCTCACAGCTGATAGAGCGTTGATTATGTTGAAGGGTTCGTCTTCCGGAACTTCTGGCATGTCTACCAACATGCCACGCCGTTCGATGGATTGGCATCCCTCAAACCTCTTAGTTGTTGGGCTTGCGGCTCTTCGCACACGCCCCTTTCCGCCCAATTCTGGGCTCGAGCCTTTCGGCTTAAAAGGGGTTCGGGTGCCGATCTCCCGTCCGGCGTCACAGTGCGCAGCCCCTCCGAAGTTGGGTCCAAAGACCCGGAGAGAACAGGCCGACCATTGCGGCGTCCTCAACTCTACCCCATATGCTGGATTATTTCAATGCCGAGGCAAAACTGTTGGCCAATCTGTTCCAATTTGAAAACGTCGTCATTACCGACCCGCGTACGGACCTGTTGCGCTTGCCAGCTCGATCAATCCTCATGACCGGTCGATCTTATTTAAGGCCCAAATACTGCGTAGAGCCTTTTGTCACGCGCCTGCGGGTGCTTGTCGGTTTCCGTATCGCTTGGAATTCAGATAGATTTTGTAATAGTCCCGAAAAGCCAATAGAGCTTCGATTTCGTAGCGGACGGCCCCACCTTCCCCATATTGGATGTAGTCCGGGCCCTGCCTGCGTTGCCGCCACTTCTTTAACAGATCGGCAGAAACACCAAGAATGAAGGCCGCTCCCTGTTCGTTTAAGACCGGATTGTTGTCGCATTCTGACAGCGGCTTTGTTTTAATTAGCTGAGTCGGAGCCGACACCTCCGTGCGGTTAGCGGCGCGTAGTTCAGCGGGCTTGGAAATCTTGACAGGGACGGCGCGAGCGGAAGCGGTAGCTGCCCTTTCGGGATGAACTGTAGTCATGGCGTTGGGTTCAGTTCGCGGATCTTCATTCCAAGTAATCGTGTGGTGATACATGTGGCGTTAGCTTCGGTGCGCCCAAAGTAAACGATCCCTTCGTTGGCGTTCGCCGATAACGCAATCATTTTTCGTCACAAATTCGTGCAATCCCGTCCGGATGGCCGCGGGCATGGGGCAGTTGACTCTGCGGGAACTTCAGCTGCAAAAAACGCTGCGCTGAGACGCGACCGTCGACTCAAATCTTGTTATACCCGCATATCAAGGTTGGCCTGGGTAAATGCGGTAGGCAACGGCTGATGCTGTAATTGGGGTGCCCCTCACCTGTGAAGTCTTGAGCAGTACTTCAAAATAAGGCATTCCACTTGCATGAAGAGTCTTTTCAAAACCTGAAAATTCATCTTCCGATAGCAGAAAATCTCCGCCTGCCTCTGTGGCCTCTGAGGAAGTTCCTTCGATGAGAAGCGCCTTGGTGCCGCGATCCGGATTCGGCAAATAAGCCACCACGCAGTAGCCCACGGATTCGGTAGGTGCGTAGATCGCGTTCTCTCCCGCCTTCGGCGAACTGTTAATCACCGAGCCGGGACCGACATCGGGCGGATTCTCCTTGAAATTCAATCGCGCTTCGAATAGCTGTTGCCAGGGATTTGAGTATTGCGAGCCAATCAGGATCAAATTGTCTTGACCTGCAAGCGTGGAAGAGTAATCGCGCGCATTGTAGATGTGCATCCGGTTCCCGATACGCTCGAACGCCACAATTCGTTGCGCCAGTCTGAATTCGCTTGAGTTCCCAAAGTTTTTCGAGGCAATCAAGGTCATAAAAGGCTGTAAATTCGAGTTGGAACTTTGCGACGTAGCCTGGCTCAGATAGCTGCGGTTGAGATATTCGTTGAGAGAAAATGTCCGCTTCTCGACGTCCTCGAGGAGTTGGAAGGAAGCGTCGGAGACCACAACATCCGTTTCGTGTGTGGAGGCATCGACAAACGGCGACCACAGGGAATTCAGTGATGGTTCGTATTTTAAGGGATATAGAGAACGGTCGAGTGTCCGTTCGTGCAGCCGCCAGCCCGCGTATGGGCCCAGCACCAGGGCGATCGAGATCAAGCCCCAAAGCATCCACCTGAGATAAGGCTTTGCAACATCTCGAGAAGCCGGCGCTTGCGGAGTTGCGATCGGCGATGAGTCCGATGGCATCGCTTGCGCTTCCTGTGCAGCAACTTCGGGTACGACACTGGCCGCCTTCGGCTCTCGCCAGTGGAATTCCGGGACATAGTTTCCCGAGACAAGTTCAATAACGACCGGAGATCCGCCGTGGCCGTCTGAGTAATATTGAAGGAGGCGGCGACGGACGTCGTTCGCCCTCACCCTGACGATGGAATCCGTTCCCGTTTCGTAGTTTATGGGCCTGCCGAAAAGCTCCGCGCCAAGGAAGCGCTCTGTTAGATAGTCATAATTGCCGTCGAGCGCCTGTTGCACGATGAATTCCAGAAAATCCTGGCATCTCTTGCTTCCCGCGAAATAGCTGCTCTTAACGATTGCATTGAGTTCACTGCGGATCGCGGCAGTTTGTTCGGGACCCAAGCCGGCTGACTTCTCGTGATGGGGAAGAATCCGCACCAGCGCTCATCCTTCCTTTGCAGGACAGATTCTAGCATGCCTTAACGGATTCGTAACCCCGAGGCATAAGCCGTTATCTCTCAAAATGTTACGGTCCGGGTGGGCACCGAACCGTTCGGAACGTTGACAGCCGGCGCGTACGTAGCGACATTGGTGCACGGCGCAATGGTTCGCAAAACGCCGAAAGAGAAAAAATGAATATTCGTATTCTTCGGTCCGCTCTCGTCATTTTTTTCCTGTCCGCAATGCTTCGGGGACAACAGCTCGCAGATTTGGTGGACCCGTGGGTAGGAACAGCCAATGAAGGGCAGACATATCCCGGAGTCGGCATACCCTTTGGGATGACTCAATGGACACCCGCAACACAAGATACTGAGAGAAAAGGTGTAGTCCCGTACTATTACGCCGATCCGACATTCCGTGGAATCCGTGGCAGCCATTTTCTGAGCGGCTCAGCAATGCAAGACTACGGCAGCTTCCAGTTGCTGGCTGGATCGGATGTGTTCCCGTGGCATGGCCGTGCGCCCAGCTCGCGGTTTTCTCACGACGCGGAGCACGCCACACCCTATCTCTACAAAGTCGAGCTTCCGGATCTTGGCGTGACTGCGTCGGTCACGGGAACTGCGCGTTGCGGTCTGCTGCGGTTTGCATTTCACCGCGGCGGCGCCGCCTGGATCGATGTGCAAAACAACGCGCGTGCCGGCGACGGTTCCTTGACCATCGATTCTGCTCACAACGAGATCGTGGGTTGGAGCAAGGTGCGCCGCATTTATGCGGGCCAAGGCAAACTGGCAGGGTTTAGCGGCTATGTGGTCGTGGAATTCGATCACCCATTCCACGTGGGAGGCACGTGGTCAGGGGCAGACGTCTATCCGGGCAAAACCGGCCAGGCATCGGACGCGAGTCCTACGGGTGGTTACGTCACGTTCGATGTAAAGCCGGAAGAGGACGTGCTGGCTCGCGTCGGGACATCATTCGTGAGCATTGATGAGGCACGAAAAAACCTTCGCACCGAGATTCCTAGTTGGAATTTTGCGAGAATTGAGCAGAAAAGCCGTGCTGCGTGGGAGAAAGCTCTAGGCTTGATCGAAGTGACCGGAAACAACGCCGATCGCCGTATCTTCTACACGGCAATGTATCACGCGTTTCAACTTCCGCGTATCTTCAACGATGTAAGTGGAACGTATCCCCGTTTTGCGGGAGGGCAGTCCATTGAGATCGCGCACGGATTCACTTATTACGATGATTTTTCGACCTGGGATACCTTCCGTGCCGAGCATCCTCTCCTTACAATTATCGATCCGAAAGACGATGCGGAAATGATCCAGTCGCTGATCGTCAAAGGCGAACAAGGCAGCTTTCTGCCTACTTTTCCCGCCTGGAACAGTCACACGGCGGAAATGGACGGCGATCACGGGGTTGCCATTATTGGCGACGCATATCTGAAAGGAATACGCGGCTTCGACATACAGGAGGCCTATCGGCTGATGCGCAAAAATGCATTGGAGTCTCCCGCATCGGAGGCCGAATATCTGGACGGAGAAGGCCGGCGTGCGCTGGTCTCGTATTTGAAATACGGCTATATTCCGCTGGAGGATTCAGTTCCGGGAGCGCCTCTGCCGCATAAGAACGAGCAGGTATCTCGCACGCTGGACTACGCATACGACGACTTTGTCCTGGCTGAACTGGCCAGAGCCCTCGGCAAGCCGGAAGACGAAGCCCTCTTTCGAAAACGTGCTCAGAACTATCGGAACGTAATCGATCCAGACACAGGATTCGCCAGAGGGCGTCATGCGGACGGAACGTGGGTCACTCCGTTCGATCCCACCAAGCAAGCGTCGTATATTACCGAAGGTTTGCCATTTCAATTTACGTTTTACGTGCTCCAGGACATTTTCGGCTTGATTGCTCTCGAGCATGGGGACAGCGCTTTCATCTCCAAGCTTGACGAACTTTTCGCGAAGGATCTATACGATCAGGGCAACGAACCGAGTCATCATATCGCTTATCTATACGACTATGCGGGTGCCGCGTATAAAACCCAACAGCATGTGGCCGAGGTTCGTGCGGCAGGCTATCTTGATGAGCCGGGCGGCCTCGTTGGCAACGACGACGCCGGGCAGATGTCTGCCTGGTATATCTTGAGTGCTCTCGGGTTTTATCAAGTCACGCCGGGTATTCCGCGCTATGCGATTGGCTCTCCGCTCTTTGCCGATGCGAAAGTTCACCTGCCGAATGGCAAGATCTTTCACATTGTGGTCAGGCGCAACGCCGCTAAAGCCGCGTATATCCAATCGGCAACGCTCAACGGAAAGCCGCTCGAACGATTTTGGCTGACGCACGAAGAGATCGCGTCTGGTGGGACCCTGGTCTTCTATATGTCATCGACGCCCAATCCCAATTGGCCCGGCAAGGTGCACACAGAGAAGAATGACCGTGCGGAGCGGTGACTGGATCGAAATCAAGTAGTTACATGGAACCTCAGCAGCTTGCACGGTGGGCTGGTCGCCACATCCCTGTCCCTCGAACAATGACCCGTCGATGACAGGACGAAAACGGCCAAGTTTCTTCTCGGTTTCCGGTCGCCCCCTCCGAGTTGGTCGATCGTTCGAAGAACTTCAACGTCGGGGAACAGCAGCTCTCGAACTAGCGGATGAGACAAACGAAGATACACCCCATTCCCTTGGAGACGCTTTCTGATCGGATTCCATTTCAGCCTTAACGGCATCGTAACGTGCAGGCATAAATGACTCTATTTAATAATCTTCCTCTCATCGGCTCTCCTGAACCGTTTGGAACGTTGACACTGGCATTTTCACGGCTGAGATTGGTCAGCGGCCAACAATCATGCTCTCGATGGAGCGCGTAATATCCGGCAGACCAATTGAAAGATCGCCTTCAGGAGCCGGAGTCGAGATGTGATTTAGCCGTTCTCAAGAGAAATGGATCAGGAGGCTTGAAATGAGGTTTCACCAAAACGGGTTCGCCAAGATGCGAACATTGAATGCGGCTTCAAATCGAGGGGGAAGCAGAAAACTCAATTCGCCATCGCCGGCAGGATCTTCGTGCCGCTTCGGGTGGTTTGGCGCCGCGGTGATTCATGCGGCAGTATTTTGTTTTGTCGCGTTGCTGCTAAGCGTGGACGCATGCGCGCAGACGACCCAGGGCTTTACCGGTCTGGTCACAGACTCGACAGGCGCCGTGATTCCGAAGGCCAAAGTCACCGTCCACAACGAAGCAACCGGCGTGGATAAGCCGGTAATCACCACATCCACCGGCAACTGGGCGGTTCCGTTCCTCGATCCGGGCATCTACGATGTTCGCGTTGAAGCCGCGGGATTCAAGTCGGTCGACAAAACCAATATCACGCTGTCGACCGGTGAGTCTGCCGAAGTCAACTTCACAGTCGTCCCTGGATCGGTTATGGACACCGTTACGGTAAACGCCTCAGAGGACGTGCTCGACTACGACAAAGCCGACGTCGGCAACTTGATGGAGAACGAGTTGCTTGAGCAGCTTCCGGATTTCGATAACGATACATTCAATTTCGCGATATACACGCCAGGCATGATGACTACAACCACTGGCCTGGCTCCCGGTAACCAGAGTGCGCAGACCTTTACCATCCATGGCGCCAGCGTCGAGTTCAGCATCGACGGCGTCGCCAACATCAGCGAGACGGGCCCAGAGCACTATACGATGGCGCCGCCCTCCGATGCCCTGCAAGAGTTCAAGATCACAACCAGTCCAGTGGATGCGGCGAATGGTCGTGCTCCCAGCGGGCAGATCGACATGACGTTGAAGACCGGCACCAAGACGCTGCATGGAGCCGCTTATGAATACTTGCAGCGCGCTTTCTTGAACGCCAATACGCCGCAGAACGATGCCAATATCTTCAAGAATGTTGCGGCTGGAGCCTCCGCAGCCACCATCGCCAAATACAACAAGGCCGCATTCACTCAAAACCAGTATGGCTTTGAATTGGATGGACCGGTGATTGTTCCTAAGCTCTGGAATGGCAAGAAGCAAACGTTCTTCATGATCCTCTACGAGGATCTTCACAGCCAGTCAATTGCAACGTCCATAACAAGCGTTCCGCCCACATCTGCGATGGCCAACGGAGACTTTAGCAGCCTGTTGGGTTTGACCGTGAATGGAGCGGCCTATAACGAAGCGATTTACGACCCAACCACAGAGGCTACCTGCACGGCCCACAACACCGACACCGGCACTTCTTCAAACGGTCACCCGGCGGTCTGTCGTTATCAATACGGCTATGGTCCCGGCGCAGGCGCTGGCCCGCAAGGCAATCCGGTGCTGATCGGAACCCCGAATGTCATTCCTGCGAACGAGATCAACAAGGTGGCCCAGGCCATCCTGTCGTGGTACCCTGCGGCAAACCAGAGCCCGACACCGACTACCGCGAACCCCTTCAATAACAATTATGTCGGTCTGTCGCCCAGCATCAACGATAACAAGTCCTACATCGTCAAGCTGGACCAAAACGTCGGGAAAAACGACACCTTCGGCGTGACCGGAAAACTGTGGAAGTTTTACGGCCAGAACAACAACGCATTCCCCAGAAACAACGTCAATGCCGCCCATCCAGGTTTGAACGAAGCCGAGGATGTCGCTCACTATAACGGCACCGATTATCGGTACCCCAGCCTGAATGCAAGCTGGACGCACACCTTCAGTCCAACTTTAATCAATGCCTTCCGGGGATTGGTGACTACGGCTCTTGAAAGCGACTCGACTGGCCCGGCCAGCGGTTGGGATCCGAGCCAACTCGGCTTCTCATCAAGCATTGGCGCCGCGAACCCCACGTACTTCCAGAGATTTCCTCTCACAAATCTATCCAACTACAGCGCACTGGGTGCCCAGGCGGTTTTGTTTCGCGGTGACGACGAGTTGCAGCTTATCGACACGGCCAACTGGACCCATGGCAATCACGAGATGAAATTCGGCGGCGAAGTAAGGTTCGCCCAATACAGCCAAAAGAGCACCAATGGCACCGGCTTCGATCTAACCACCGACAATGGCTGGACCCAGCAATGGGACACGAACGTGGCCGGCAAGAACGGTGGACTTGAATCTCAATATCCAATAATCAACAACTACAGCGGCAACAGCCTGGCCTCAATGGAAGCCGGGACATGGTCTCCCACGGGTACAGTGACTGCCACGACTGCGGGCGGCAACTACTTCTCGTCGCACTACGGGGCGCTGTACTTCCAGGACGACTGGAAATACCGGCCCAAACTTACGCTCAACCTTGGTGTTCGTTGGGAAGATCCAGGTCGCGGCATTAGAGACCGATTCAACCGCTTGAACTCTGTGTGGGACTTCACTGATCAGAATCCTGTCACCAACCTTATCCCGGCCGCGACGCTTGCCGGACTTCCAGTTCCCAATGGATTCGTGGGCGGCCCCACCTATGCGGGCGTGAATGGAAACCCGACCTGGCAGTTCAAGCGCATCTGGTACGAATTCGGCCCGCGCGCAGGCTTCGCGTATACCTGGAATCAGAAGACTGTGGTTCGGGGCGGAATGGGCCTCTTCTTTAACGATACGGCTGCGGGCAATCTAAACGCGCCAAGCAGTATCGGCTATTCAACCAGCAACACTTACACGCCATTCAATTCTGTGCCGCAAGTATCTGGCGCGGGAGCCAATACTACTCTTATGGTTCCCACTCTTAACCTGGCCAATCCTTTCCCGACCTTTCAGGCGGCAACAGGAAACTGCGGAGGAAACTGGCAACAGTGCCTGGAATCGAACCTGGGGCAGTCTTCCACTTTTTATAACCCGAAGTTCCACCCAGCCTCTCAACTCAATACGTCGTTTGGCGTGGAGCGCCAATTGACGAGCAAAGACACAATCGAAGTCAATTATGCCGGCACTCGTCTGTATGGGCCCTTGTACGGAGTCACAGACACCGACGACTTGAATCACATCAGCGCGAGTGCCCAGGCTGCGTGCGATCCACTGCGCGGTGGTCTGCAGACGAACTGCACGGGTTCGGTCGGCCAGGTGGCCAATCCCTTTCAGGGCGTCGCTCCGTTCGCAGGATCGAGCTACTACACAGCCAGCACCATCGGAAAAATCAACTTCTCGCGCCCCTACCCGCAATTCCTTGCCATCACTGAGGCGGGCCTTCAGAATGGCAAAAGCTGGTACAACGGCATTGAAGCTGTCTACACCCACAGAACCTCGCACGGCCTGACTACGAATGTGGGTTACACGCATTCCAAATTCATCGTGAACACAGGATTTGCGGATGTGGTCAACCGCATCCCGTCTCGTGTGCTCTCGGGAACGGATGTCCCAAATCGGCTGACGGCCCTGATCGTCTACAAGTTTCCGATCGCGCGGGGCAGCGGATTTTTCCCGAACATGCCTCGGGCTCTGGACCTGGTCGTTGGAGGGTGGCAGACGGCCGATTCCTATGAGTACCAGAGCGGATTCCCGCAGGCTTTGGCGAGTGGTTGGATCGTCAATCAAACAGCCAACGGGGGCAATCTCCTGCCCAAGAAGAGGTACTGGTCGGGTAATTCGAATCCCTGGTATCCCACCTTGCAGGGCGCAGGTTCGGACAACTATATTCAGCGTCTCAAGCCGTGCGTAGTTACGGTGGATCCGACCCATGGGTTATACAATGCGGCCGGGACATACAATTGGATTCCCCAGTCGGCTACCCTGGCAGCCGCAGGCTTGTGCACCGCGCCGAACTACATCTCGATCAACACCTCGTATGAGGCGAATCCCAATGTTGAGTACACCGGCGCCCGCGAGGGGCCCAACGACCAGCTGAACACCAACATCTCGAAGAATTTCAAGATCCACGAGAACATGGCCTTCCAGATGCGAATCGACGCCTTCAACGTCTTTAATCATCTGCAAACCTTCGCCTCCGCCTACGATACTTCTACATCGGACGGAACCTTCGGTATTGTTCGACTCGGTACTTCGGGAAATGGAAACCAAACCAATCGGACCATCCAGATCGCTGGCCGTTTGACCTGGTAATTCGATCGCAGCGGAACTGTCTGAATGCGTCAGGCTCGCTAGAATCAGGAGCCTGGCGCATTCTTTTGACGGGGCCGGCCGGAATCGACTCAATCCCTATAAGGAGCGATAATGAGCCCTGCAATGAAGATCACTCGACGTAATCTTGCCAGGGGATTGGCGGTAGTGGGAACCGCATCCGGCTTTTCTCGTTTGCTGCCGGCAGAGCCACTAGCAGCCGCGACGTCCGAAAGCTCGGCGGCATGGAAAAGAATTCATCCCGGCGTATGGAAAGCGACCATCGGCATGCCGGAGCGCTTCACTCCAGTTTCGAGCCGCCTGGTTCCGGCACAGGTTGAGGCGTTCGCAAAACTGCCTAAGGTGGACGCAGTGCCTTTGCCGGCCATTCGCGGCAAACAAACAAAGCGCGGGGCCATAGTGCAACTGCCGCTGCGGCCGAATGAACAGATTTTCGGCCTCGGGCTGCAGTTTCTCTCGTTTGCGCAGCGAGGCAAGAAGAAAGTTGTGCGCGTCAATGCCGATCCCAGATTCGATACAGGGGATTCGCACGCGCCCGTGCCGTTTTATGTGACGACTGAAGGCATCGGCATCCTGATCGACACGGCGCGCTACGCGACGTTTTACTTCGGCAACGCGCGGCCCAAGCCTACGCACACGTCCGACTCGGTGAACAACACAAACCCAGATCCGAATTACACGCACAACATCCAGGATGGCGACACAGGGCAGATCACCGTCGAGGTGCCGCGCGCCAGTGGCGTTGACGTGTATCTGTTTGCCGGTCCAGCGATGGTGGATGCGGTTCGGCGGTACAACATCTTCTCCGGTGGCGGCGTGATTCCGCCGGAGTGGGGCCTTGGCTTCTGGTATCGAATGGATGCACGCGGAACGCGGCAATCTGCCTTGGCGCTTGCGCAGGAGTTCCGCGATCGCAAGATGCCCTGCGACGTGCTTGGACTCGAACCAGGCTGGCAGACGCATGCGTACTCCTGCACATTCGTCTGGAACAAGGATCGTTTTCCGGATCCCGCGGGCTTTGTAAGCTCCGCCGGTGCGATGAATTACAAAGTGAATCTCTGGGAGCACGCCTTCACGCATCCTGCGTCGCCGCTTTTCCCCCAGATCGAGCCGCACTCCGGGGATTATGGCGTGTGGGGTGGTTTGGTTCCCGACTTCGCGGGGGAGCCGGCACGCGCGGCATTCGGTGCTTACCATGCGAAGACATTCCTTGACGCGGGCGTAAGCGGATTCAAGCTGGACGAGTGCGATAACTCCGACTACACCGGTGGGTGGTCGTTTCCGGAGTGCAGTGTGTTTCCGTCCGGCGTTGACGGCGAGCAGATGCACAATGTTTTTGGCCTGCGCTACCAGATGGCCATCTGGAATGAGTTCCGAAAGCGCAAACTGCCGACATACAATCTTGTTCGCTCCAGCGGGGCGCTGGCCGCGCCGTATCCGTTCGTGCTTTATAGCGACTTGTACGCGCACCGCGACTTTATCCGCGCGCTGGTCAATTCCGGTTTCAGCGGATTGCTCTGGTGCCCGGAAGTGCGCGATGCCGTCAACGAAGAGAACCTGATCCGTCGCCTGCAGAGTGTCGTTTTCTCGCCATTGGCGATGATCAACGGGTGGTACATCAAGAATCCGCCGTGGAAGCAACTGAATCGCCGACTGAACAACGCGGATCAATTGCTTGATGGCTGGGAAAAGCTCGAGGCGCGTTGCCGCGAGATCATCGGCTGGCGGATGCAGCTCGTCCCTTACCTCACCGCCGCATTCCAACGCTCCGCCGAAGACGGCACTCCGCCCTTTCGCGCGCTCGTGCTCGACGCGCCGAATGACAAGCGGCTATACGCCGTCGACGACCAATACATGATCGGAGACCGCATGATGGTTGCGCCCATTTTTGCGGAGGACGCGAGCAGCGCGGCTCAGAGTCCGTCACGCAGGAATCCGGATGGCAGTCGCAGAGTTGTGTTGCCTGAAGGCGGATGGCACGACTTCTGGACGGGCCAGGCGTTCCAGGGAGGCACGGAAATCTCCGTCCCCGCGTCAATCGAGAAGATTCCCGTCTACGTCAAGACCGGCAGCATCGTGCCCTGGGCGGACGTGGGCCTCTACGCTGGCGCTCCTGAGACGCGCCGCCTCACTGCGCGCGTCTATGGAGATGGTTCCATGCCATTCACGCTGGCCGGTGACTCCGGCGCACTCCACTTAACTTGGAGCAACGCAACCGGTCGCGCGGAGGGACAATCTCCTTACGACGTCTACGCCTGGAAGCAGATTGGATGACCTTCTATGAATCCCCATTGCAAATGCCATTGCAGAAAACCACTGAGACTCAATCGATTCCGGAAGAGCAGCGCATTGCGCGCGGTTCCTTACCTGGTGTTGTCGATGGGTCTGCTCATGATTTCCGCCGGTAGGTTATTTGCCGCGTCCGGCGTCATCCGGCCCGGCGCCCCATGGCTCGACAACCATGGACAACGTATTCAGGCGCACGGCGGCGGCATCACAGTTTGGAAAGGAACGTACTACTGGTTCGGCGAGGACCGTTCGCAATCCAACGATCCTGACAAGCGCTACGTCGCATGTTATTCCTCGCGCGATCTTGTGCACTGGAAATTCCGCGGCCAGGTACTTGCGCTCGCCGATCCCGAACATCTCGGATCTCATTGGGTGCTCGAGCGGCCCAAGGTGTATGCCAACTCTCGCACCGGCAAGTTCGTAATGTACGCGCATCTCGATGATGCGCACTACAAATTCGCTCGCGTGATGATTGCGGTCAGCAACCGCATCGCCGGCCCGTACGCTTATGTCAAAAGTTTCCGCCCCCTCGATGAGGAGAGCCGCGACATCGGGCAATTTATAGACGACGATGGGTTGGCATACCTGATCTTCGAGTCTCGTCCGACGAAGGGTTTCTTCCTCGCCCAATTGACGGATGACTTCATGAATGTGGAGAAAACCTGCTTCATTCGGGCGCCGCTCGAGGGCGGCGCGTTAGTGCATGTTGGGGGGCTATATTACGTGGTGGGTTCGCACATGACTGGCTGGCGGCCCAACCCCAATGTCTACGCCACTGCGCCGGCGATCACTGGACCATGGACCGAATTCAAAAATCTTGCCCCGCCTGAGGCAAACAACTACGATTCACAATCGACGATGCTCCTCAAAGTCTCTGGTTCCAGAAAAACGACTGTCATCTTCATGGGAGATCTCTGGCGCCCGAAGGCACTATGGGACTCTCGCTACTTCTGGATGCCACTCGAGATGGGCGATGGCTCCATGCACCTGCCGCGGCCGCAGCCGTGGAGCTTGAATATGAAGACGGGAGAGTCGGCGATGCGCGGACCCAGTCGATGAAAGGAACGGTATCGATGAATCGCAGGAAATTTGCCAAAGCCGCGATCCTGACGCCGATCGCAATGGCGCTTCAACCAGCGGCCTTTTCCCGGCAAGCTGCTCCTACGGCGCAAAGCGGTAACGCTGCGCCAGCAGAGCCCGCGCCGCACAAGCCGAAGACTGCGTCGGCATACAACAAGCATCCACCCATTCACGAACAGGCTCCATTTATCGATAAGCTGATTTTCAATCGGAACGATTTCCGCGTTAAGGTCGAACCATTCGCTCTCCACGAGGTTCAGCTAGATGCCGGGCCGCTACAACAGGCTCGGGAGTGGAACCGCGCGTACATGATGCGGCTGACCAATGATCGCTTACTGCATAACTTCCGCGTCAATGCAGGGATCCAATCGGATGCGAATCCGCTTGGTGGGTGGGAGGCGCCGCACTCCGAATTACGGGGACATTTCGTGGGCCACTATCTTTCGGCCGCAGCCATGCTTTACGCCTCAACCGGGGACGCGGAGGTAAAAGCAAAGGCAGACGAACTCGTCTCCGGGATTGCTGACTGCCAGGACAAGCTCAATAGCAATGGTTATGTGAGCGCGTTTCCCGCTGAGTTCTTCGACCGTCTCGACAGGCGTGTGAATGTGTGGGCGCCGTTCTATACGTTGCAAAAAATCATGGCTGGCCTGCTCGACATGAACATGCACGCGCGCAGCGGCAAGGCGCTCGAAGTTCTGGTGAAGCTAGCGGGATGGGTCGACGCCTGGACTGCCAGTAAGCCGGAAGAGCATATGCAGGACATCCTGAATACGGAATACGGTGGAATGAACGAGGTGCTCTACAATCTGGCAGCAGTGACGGGAGACGATCACTGGGCGCAGACTGGAGACCGGTTTACAAAGAAGGTATTCTTCACGCCGCTTGCTCTCCGTCAAGATCAGTTGAAGGGATTGCACTGCAACACGCACATGCCTCAGGTGATCGGCGCGGCTCGAAGGTACGAGCTCAGCTCCGATGCCCGATTCTACGATGTTGCCAGCTTCTTCTGGGAGACTGTCGCGCAATCGCGGACGTATGCGACAGGCGGCTCCGGCAACACGGAAAGCTGGCTCACCAACGCGGATCACCTCGTGCTCGAAATGCAGGCCAGCTCGCATCATCAGGAGTGTTGCTGTGCCTACAACATGATGAAGCTTTCTCGTCATCTCTATGGCTGGACGGCCGATGCGCGCTATATCGATTACTATGAGCGCAACCTTTTCAATCATCGCCTGGGAATGATTCAGCCGGACACCGGATTGACGGGCTACTTTCTGTCGATGTCACCGGGTGCCTGGAAGACGCTTTGCACAGAGGATGAGACTTTCTGGTGCTGCACGGGGACAGCGGTCGAGGAATTCTCCAAGCTAAACGACACAATTTACTTTCACGATGGCGATGGCGTGTACGTCAATTTGTTTGTGCCGTCGCGACTCGATTGGAAAGAGCGCGGCATTCGTCTACAACAGGCGACGCGATTCCCGGAGAGCGATCGTACGTTATTGACTGTGGAGGCCGCACCTGCCAGGGCGTGCACGATTCATTTGAGGGTACCGCGCTGGACCACTTCCGAATGCGCGGTCATCATCAATGGAAAACTCGCTCCGGTCGCAGGCTCGCCGGGCAGCTATCTTGCTTTGCGACGCTTATGGAAGGCGGGCGATCGGATCGAATTCATCGTGCCCATGCGGCTTACTGCCGAACCGCTGCGCGACGACCCTACGCAACTGGCATTTCTCTATGGGCCGGTCGTCCTGGCCGGCCAGTTCCCGCGCGGCGAAATCCCATTCGAATTCGAGCACACGCAGGGACCGGAGATCGCAGAAGTTCCGCCGATCGATATTCCAAAACTCAAATCACAGGGAGCCAAACTGGAGGACTGGATTCAGCTGGTACCTGGAAAGCCTTTGCAGTTCCGAATGACCGGCCAGCGCCAGGATGTTGTACTCATGCCGTTGAATCAAAGCTGGCAGCGGTTCGCGGTCTACTGGAGCGTTGCTTGATGATCCTGGAGAAGTCGGACACATGAAGAGACGAGCATTTATCTTGAAGTCAAGTGCCGGCTTGGCCGCGGCTGCCTTGCCAGACTTGGCACAGGCCCTCAGCGTTTCAAAGCAAGGCGCTGCGAACCATGCGGAAGAGGCCGCTCCTTTTCACCCGAATCCGTCTCACCGCCCCATTGTTCATCCGGGCATATTGCAAACGCGTGCCGATTTGGAATTCCTGAAGGCCAAGGTCAAAGCCCAAGAAGAACCATGGAAGTCCGCTTGGGATCGCCTGCAGGCCGAACCGAATTCCTCGCTCGACTTCAAGCCGAAGCCTTACGCGCACATTATTCGCGGCGCATACGGCGCCAGACAAAAAGGCGGCGCGGAGTTGTCGGCCAGCGCCAACGCCGCCAACAGCCACGTCTTGCAATGGTTCGTCACCGGCAACGAGGCCTATGCGCGCAAGGCGATTGAGATCTTCGACGCATGGTCCGGAACGCTGGTCGATTTCTATGAGAACGACGCCATGCTCCTCGCCGGATGGACGGGCGGCGAATTCGCGAATGCGGCCGAAATCCTGCGCTCCACCTTTCCCGCGTGGCGTGACGAATCGCTGGCACAATTCAAGCGTATGCTGCTCACCGTTTACGTGCCTCTCCTGCGCATGTTTTATCCAGAGGCAAACGGCAACTGGGATGCTGCCATCATGTTCACGCTTCTTTCCATCGGCGTTTTCTGCGATGACCATAAGCTCATGGACGAGGTCTACCAACACTATCGATTCGGTCCCGTCAACAGCGGTATCACGCGCTATATCTATCCCAGTGGCCAGTGCGAAGAAACATGTCGTGACCAGGGTCACGTGCAACTTGGTCTCGGTTATCTGGCTCGTACGTCAATCATTGCGTGGAACCAGGGCGTCGATCTCTTCGGCGAAGCCGATAACCGCATCGCTCTTGGCTACGAATACACAGCCAGTCTGCTGCTCGGGGAGAAGGTCCAGGCCTACGGCAAGATTGTTGACACCCGCAGCCGGTTCAGCAACATTTACGAAGGCATATTGCAACATTACCGGTATATCAAGCACATCGATTTGCCGTATACCGAGAAAGCAGCTCTGCGCGCCCGCGACGACTCCCGCGGCGTTCTAACATTCTTTCGCGGCGGCCCCTCTCCCATCACGTCGCGGCCAGCGCCAGCGCCGTCGAAAATAGCCGCCACGGCTGGTGCACAGCCCGCGCCGGCAGTCCAGGTATCGGCCGATGCCGCCGCCGTCGCTCCGGGCGAATCGATTCAGGCCGCGCTCGACAAACTCAGGGCACTCGGCGGAGGCGCAGTGAAACTTGCCTCCGGCCTGCACACGCTGCCCTCCACGCTGCGTGTCCCTAGTGGAATAACCATCGCTGGCACCGGCATCGATTGCGAGTTGTTCCTCGATCCGGCAAAGACTCAATCTGAAGCCGCAATTGTAAACGCCGAGCCTGACCTGCACGATGTTGTTCTTCGCGACTTCGTTATTGAAGGCGCATCAACGCCACAAGCTTCAAGCGATCCCAACAGCGAAGTGCAGCGGCGCCGCACCCTGCATGGTCCAATCCGCGCCGGCGTCGTCTTTCTCGCCGAAAGCAACGCCAAGCAATGCAACCTCCGGCTCGAACACCTCACTGTCCGCAATTGCGTCTTCTCAGGCGTTTCCATTTGCGGCGTCGACGGGCTCGATATTGTCAACTGCGATTTCTCAGGGAATGGCGGCGCGGTGCCGCCCGGACCCGGCAAGAACCACAACCTCAATCTGATTCACGTCTCCCGGGTCAACGTCACGGGCTCGCGGCTGTGCGATTCCATGTTTGGCAACGGCGTCGCTTTGAGCTTCGGGCACGATATCGCGATCCGCGACTGTGAGATCGCGCGCAACGCTCTCGACGGCATCCGCATCGCTGAATCCCGTAAGTTGGTTGTCGAAGCCATCCTTGCCGAAGGCAACGGCGGCTCAGACGTCGCTGAACAAACGTGGATGGAGCCGAACCGGGAAGTTGTGCTGCGGAACAACATCCTTCGCAATAACGTGAGCCCCGGCTAAGGGACTTTCCAGATGAGCTGATGAGCAGTTCAGGGCGGCATTTAGGCCCGTTATTCGCATACCCGGATCGCGAGCGGGCACCGCTTCGGATCGCGGAATGGATGGCGGCCATCCGTGGCACAACCTAGGGCCGCCGCATCGGCGCTGTCCGATCCAAGCGACGGACCATGGGCCAATCGTTCACGCCATGTGTCGGCCGGATTACTCGCGAAAAACGCCCCCAAGGGTCTCGGAATGCCATTGCGCGCATTTCTCTGCGGCAATCCACTTGAGCGACCGGTACCATTGACCGTTGTTATCATGCCATTCGTATTGGAACTTCACTGCCATGCGATTGCCGCGAAAGCCCCATAGCTCCTTCTTGAGCTTGTAGTCCAACTCGCGTTCCCACTTTCGCTTCAGAAACTCAACCACCGCCGCGCGGCCGGAGAGGAACTCGATTCGGTTCCGCCATTGCGTGTCCTCGGTGTAGGCGGCTGCGACGTGCTCAGGATCACGGGTATTCCAGAGATCTTCCGCAATTTGCACTTTCTGGGCTGCGAGTTCGGGATCGATGAATGGCGGGGCGATGATACTACTCATAGGAATTCCTTTCCGAGTGTGGGTTATGACGAGAGGATAATGGGGTCGCCCTCACGCAGCACGCCAGGGGCGACAACGGCGCAATCGAGAGCCAACTTGCCGCTTGCCTCCTTGACGATCTTTCGAAGGACGCGGAGGTCTTGTCGAAGTGTGTCAGGATCGTAAGTTGTCATAACGCACCGCATCCTCAACTTTGCTACACGTATGGCAAGTTCGCCGCTGCGAAGTAGAGCGCCAGGCCAGCCTCTCTCCGCCTGACCTTGAACTCCGCCGATCACAACGTTGGGGCGTAGACGTTGGATATCTATGTCAAGCTCTTGGATCGCTCCGTCGGTAGCAACCAGTAAAGGCAATACGTCAAAACGTTCGGTGTGTTCACCGGCGATCGACGAGGTACACCGACTCGCCGGCTGCCTCGCAGGTCAAGGCAAGTGCCTCAGGTGAGTGCCAGGGATGTCCCTCAATGGTGGTGACACCTTTCGCAGCTGACCGATGCCTGGAGACCCAGCAAACCGGGATGGGTACGAGCGGTAACGATATTGTTCCTCGACTCCGAAACCACCACAATGTTCCTGTCTCCCTCTATACCGCTCTTTTGCAGAGTGGCCTCGGTAAGCCGTTCGCCGCGCATGCTCTTCACGGGATAGCGCCATAGTGCTTGTACATGCATATCGACACCTCACCGGGGCGCGCAAAACCGTCGCCCGGAGCATTGCCTTTTGTGTCAGTCGACCTTCTAAGCTGCACGATTCAGGAGAGCGCGGGATAGCTCGTGTAGCCGGCAGCGCCTCCTCCGTAGAAAGTCGTTGGGTCCGGTTCATTCAGAGCGGCTCCGAGTTGCAGCCGCCTTGGTAGATCCGGGTTGGCCAGAAAGGTGCGGCCGTATGCGACAGCGTCGGCATGCCCGGTCCGTAATGCTTCCTCTCCCCTGGGCCCGTCATATCCGCCATTCACGACGTAGAGACCTTTCCAAAGTGTTCTCAGGTGAGCCGACATGGCGAGATCCTCCTCGCTGCTTCCTTTGCTGTTCTGCGCCGTTTCAACGACGTGGAGGTACCCGAGCCCATAGCCGTTGAGTCTTGCAACCGCGACGGAGAAGGTTTCGAGTGGGTTGTCGTCCGTCATATCGTTAAAACCACCCGTCGGAGAGATTCGCACACCGACCTGCCTGCTATCCCAGACTTCCAGGACGCGTTCGACTGCTTCAGTGAGAAAGCGGACTCGATTCGACGCAACACCTCCATATTCATCGGTTCGCTGATTCGATCCTGTTCGGAGAAATTGATCGATCAAGTATCCATTCGCCGCATGAATCTCGACCCCGTCAAATCCGGCTTCTTTTGCGTTGCCGGCTGCCCGCCGATAATCGTCCAAGGTCTCTTTGATCCCGCTAGCCGTCAAGGCAACCGGCTCCGAAACCTGTGCCAGACCCGTGGCAATGAGCGTCTGGCTATTGGCACGGATTGCGGATGGAGCAACGGGTTGCGCGTTGTTCGGCAACAAGGACGAATGAGAGATTCGGCCGACATGCCACAACTGAAGGAAGATTCGGCCTCCACTCTTATGAACGGATTC
Source organism: uncultured Acidobacteriota bacterium (assembly GCA_963830785.1). Classification (GTDB taxonomy): domain Bacteria; phylum Acidobacteriota; class Terriglobia; order Terriglobales; family Acidobacteriaceae; genus Telmatobacter. The sequence continues at coordinate 5,288 of CAWHNV010000068.1, read as the reverse complement.
CACGATTCGGCTCCACCCTCGCACCTGTTCGGGGGAATGAATCCCTGGAGTATTGATGTACCCTTTGCCCATGGGCGAGATTTGCGTCGCCTCGGTCACGATGAGTCCAGCCGAAGCGCGTTGCGAGTAATAAGTCGCCGCGAGTTCGCCCGGCACGCCATCTGCGTCTGCGCGGTTGCGCGTAAGGGGCGCCATGAAGACGCGATTTGCCAGGACCAAAGATCCAAGCTGAACAGATTCGAAGAGATTCGCCATTTTGTGCTCCTGTTGTTCAACGACGTAGTGGGTTGCTTGTGATGAGCCGGCGGTGAAGAACTCCTGTCAGGTTCGACACGCCTGCTCCGCGCCGACCGAAAATGGTTGGGTTCGAACTCTGTTATTGAGTCGGCATACTCGCTAGCCTTCTCTGCTCGCAGCTGCTTCCAAACATCAAAAGCAGTGAGCAATCCGAGGAGGAGAACGAAACCGGGAATCACAGGTGGCTTGATACCGAGAGGAAGAACGCTAGCAGGCACCCCAGGCTGCAGGTGGACATAGATTGCCACGCCCATCTGAGTAAAGAGGATGAAACACGCGATCAGCAGGATTTGATCTTTGCTTTTTGCGGTCAGCGATCTCCGAAGCCATGGCAGTAAGAAGAGGACGCCGGTAAGCATTTCCGTCAGTTTGCCCGCGAGAATCGCCTCGTGGGGTAGATGACTCTGTTGAATCTGGATATCAAACCATCCATGGAATGGCTGGAAGAATTTGAGGAATCCGAACAGGAACATCAGAACTCCCAGGAACAGCGATAAAGCCTTGCTTAGGCGGCTAGACATTTTCTTTCTCACTTTCGGAATTTTCGACTTCACAGCGCCAGCCCACGGGCATCTTTCGGAATTGGCGCTGATCCAGGGTTTAACGCTCGGACCGAAACGCAGGGGCCGATGCAGCTATCTCCCACACAGCCCGAAACCTTATTTCTTCCAAGACCTAGACTTGATCAAAATCCAAAAGATCATCAAATGTGAAACAAGTACCAAGGGAGCGTAAAACGTATAGATATACCAAGTGGTACCTAGGTTGAAGCTCGGCAAATTCACCCGCAAGACGGTGCGTAATACGTTTAGCGCGTCCAAGAATCCCCACGTGTTGGCCACCCACACGAGAGGAACGGCAATACGCCAATTGCTCCGCAGAGCATAGATGGAAGCGAGGGCCAGCGCCGCTTCTAACAGATCACCGTAAGCACCACTGGAAAGGACTTCTCTGGGCAGTTTCGGATCGACCATACCCGTAACCAATAAAATCATTCCCACATAGCGGGGCACATGCACCCAGAGCAGCGGAATAAGAGCAGAATCACGAGTAAGTTTGGTTAGGTACGGCCAAACGTACCATGCCACGATGATGCCGAAGACGAAAACACTCGTCAGAAGCTGCAACCAGAAAATAGTGACGTTATTCATCGTCGACCCCACGCGCGAAGTCATTTCCGCGCGAACCGCAAAGTGTGCTCATCATCCGGCTCCCTTTCATAAAGTTGATATCAAGACAGACATGTCTGTCTGCTATAGAATGAGTATAGACAGATATGTCTGTCCACTGTCAAGATGAATTCGATGAAAACACAAAAACAATCCGATCCGCGAGAGAGAATTCTGGAGGTAGCCGACCGCCTCTTCTACGCAGAGGGGGTCCGCGCGACCGGCACCGAGAAGATCATGTCCATCGCCGAAGTCGCAAAGGCGACGTTTTATCGGCATTTCGAAAGCAAGGATGCCCTCGTGCTCGCGTACCTCGAAAACCGCGATCGAGCTCTTTGGGACTATCTCTCTCATCCCACTCCCCCAAAGGATCTGCGTGAGGCTCTGACCAAATTCGAACAAATGGCGAACTGGCCCGAAATAATCGGCTGCCCGTTCCTGCGTATCGCATCCGAATTCCCGGATACTGCCCACCCGTTCCATCGCCTGGCGATCGAACACCAAAACAAAATTGTTGACTATCTAACCGACCTGCTAAAGCCCTTCGCAATCGACAAAAGGGCGGCGGCGGCGGCGATACTTAGCGTCATCGATGGCGCCTTCTCCATTCGAATGCTCTATGGGAATTCGAAGGTGGTTCCGATTCTCTCGCCCGCCGAGGCAGTACTCAAGAGCTTTCAGAGCGCGCGAGCTCAACGCCGCAGATGATTGGCGGATGATCGGCTGTCATTATGTAACCGTACGCGTTGCGCCTGAGCAATCATGTGTCATAACTGCAACTTGAACACTCCGATTTCGTCGGTCCCGGTGCTGCGAGACGTAGTTTTCCGATCGCAGCTCATTCCACTCTAGCTGCACAGCGTAACCACCCTTTCCTGCACCGTCGACCGCAATGAACGGAGGGATTCTCGCGCAAAACCTTTGCCGTGACAGAAGTGCTTGTGATCGTAACCCATTGATTCCATGGGCACTGATGGCTAACAAAAGCACTGTAAGTCATTGAAAAAATCCGTAGACAGAGTTTCAGCACCCTCGCTAACCTCTGCTTTTTCGAGTCCCAACCTCTGCTTTCTCGCGGGAGAGGTCGGCGAAATTCGACCCGTGCTGATGCACAGCAGAGGTCTCGAGCAATTTGTCTGCTGCCCTTGTTGGGCAGAGGTCTGGACACGCGAGATGCACCAAAGCTGGTTCTTTTTGCCCAAAATGCAGCTTTTTCTCGCAATTTCTCTCTGAAAAATCCACCTGTCCTTTTGAACTGCAATTGTTTATACGTGCTCTTTCGAGGGTGTGGACAAGGGTGCTGGAGTGGGTGCTGAACCGTGACGATTCACGACCTTCTGAGCCAGCTGGGCCAGCCGCGGCAGTTCGCCTTTCACGTATGCGTGGTGTTTGGCCACAATGTGTGAACTCAGGCTCTCTAACGTTCTCTCAGCCCAATTCTCGACCTCAATCCCGGGCTTCTTTTCCGCCTCTTCCAGCGCCGCAATAACCGCGTCAATTTCCAGATTTCCGGCAGCGCATGCCTCTGCTAGAGGCTTGCGGCCCCCGCAACAGTAATCAATTCCAAATTGTTCGAAGACACGTATTGCAGTGGGTTGTTCCAGCGCGATTTCGCGGACAGTTTGTGTTGTTGCGGTCATTTCGACCTCCTTGAACTCCAACTTACAGAGATCGCAATGTCCGCCGCAGCGACTTTGGTCACTGGGAGTCTCAATATGCCAAAAACTGCTGGAGGGACCTGTGTGACCAAAGTCGCTGAGATCTCCATCCTGTTCGCCTAGGCTTGCGCTTAGTAGACAGAAGGTCAACTCGACATGGGCACAGCCGCCATTCCATCAATCCACAAGGACCACGAGAAAAAGAAACTTGTCCGCAGGTCCAGCTCGGATGGTTCCCAAAGGATCAGGCGGATCGTTCAGTGGCTGTTCGTAGCTTTGAATGGCTGGCTTGGAATCCAATTCTTTCTCTGGGTTCGCTACTTCGAGCGCGGCGGCGTGGGCTGGAACGTGCCACGGCCCGCGGCGTCGAAGGCTGGCTGCCCATTGCCGGCCTGATGAATTCCAAGTACTTCCTGCTCACCGGGCGCGTGCCGGCGATCCATCCTGCGGCCATGTTCCTGTTCTTGCCTTCCTGCTGATGAGCCTCCTGCTCAAGAAGGCTTTCTGCGCGTGGCTATGCCCGGTGGGAACGCTCTCGGAGGTTCTGTGGAAGCTGGGCCGAGCGTCTTCGGCCGCAATCTGCGTCCTACCGCGCTGGTCCGACCTTCCGCTGCGAGGGCTGAAGTACCTGCTGCTGGGCTTCTTTGTCTTCGTCATCGGAGCTATGTCCGCCGAAGCGTCCTGACGAGTTTCATGTCCACGCCCTATGGCCTGGTCGCGGACGTGAAGATGCTGAACTTCTTCCGCGATATCGGGCTGACAGCGGCCATCGTCATCGGCCTGCTGGTTCTCCTCTCCATGCTGGTAGAAAACTTCTGGTGCCGGTATCTCTGTCCGTATGGCGCGCTGATGGGACTGGTCTCACTGCTCAGTCCGGTCAAGATCCGCCGCGACGTCGAAGCCTGCATCGATTGCGGGAAATGCGCGCGAGCCTGTCCTTCCAGCCTGGCCGTCGATCAACTCATACAAATTCGATCCGTTGAATGCACCGCGTGCATGGCCTGCGTTGCGGCGTGCCCGGCTGAGAACGCTCTGCAATTCTCCTTGGTACCCAGAAAGGCAGCAATACCGGCAGAGAGATGGCGTCGCCGCGCACTCTCGCCCATTGCCGTTGTAGCAGTTCTCGCTTGCATCTTCCTGGGCCTGGTCGTTGTGGCGAAGGCCACTGGGCATTGGCAGACGAATCTGCCACGCGACATGTACATGGATCTGGTTTCCAATGCGAGAGAGGCAAGTCACCCCGGCATGTAAGGAGCCGAACGCGCAGTGGATTGCGGGGAACTGCCGGCGAGTTCGCGGAATCAGTCAGCATAACATCTATGCCGCCGGGGGCTACTTCCGTCGGAAACGAAACTCAGTCCCGATCGCCGCGATGGCGTGGCTGTCCAGCACCTGGATCGCCTGTGCAAAAACAATCGATTCCTCGATTTGAATATGGTCGGAATAGAGTTGCTTGAGGCGCGCGGTTTGGGAATGCAAGAGTCGCGCATCGTCCGGGCCTAAGCTGTCTGATTCAATCCAGACCGTGTACAGCCGCTCGACCGAGCAGTGCAGGTCGTTTGCTTCGTGATGATCGTCCTCAAGCCGGCCGATCACCTCGAAGGATTTCGCGTCGGACTTGCGCAGTCGTGGAAAGAGCGATTCTTCCTCATCCGCTGTGTGGCGTTGTCCGCCAGTTCGGAAGTACTGCAGCGCAGCCTTGACTGCTTCGCGTTCCTCCTCGGCAAGACTCCTGCCTTGAGCTCGATCGACTACAACACAAAGAATTCTGAGGAAACTTTCGATCCGTCTGTGGCAGTCTTTGAGCATGCCGATCGGGTCGTCAAAACCGCTGTCGGGTTTTCCGCCAATCTGAATTGCCATGGTGTTCCCCTTTAGTTCTTCCGTCCTCTTGATTGTCGCCCATTCGACAGCGACTGCGGCGCTCACGCGCCCTGAAGAACATGGAGTGTCGTCGCCGTTTTCAGTTGCGGTGCCGGCTGCGCGTAGCCCTTTGGAACATAAGAACAGCATGGCTCTTCGGCGTGCGGGTTTCCAGTCAGAGCATACGCGCGGGCGCGCGATCCACCGCAGATTTCTTTGAACTCGCAGCAACCGCACCTTCCCTCGAGCCTTGCCGTGTCGCGCAAATCGCGGAACAGGGGCGAGTCGCGATAGATAGCGG
>CAWHNV010000067.1:0-96105 GCA_963830785.1 uncultured Acidobacteriota bacterium | reverse complement strand
AAGCGCGAACGTGCCCGTATCGAACTGCTGGCCTCTCTCGACTCCGCCGAGCAGGCGCTCGATGCCGGCGAGGGCGAGGAATATACCATCGAGACGCTTTCCTCACTGGTCCAGTCTGTTCAAGAACGCGGAACTGCTCGTCTGTCCGAACGCTGATGCGCATACGCCTCGCGCCGCAAGCCCGGACCGATCTTGACGAAATCTGGCTTTATGTCGCGCGCAAGAGCAGCAGCCCTGAGATCGCAACGCGTCACATCGAATCGATTGCCAGCGGCTTTGGGCTGCTGGCGAAGTTTCCCTCGATCGGCAGGAGCCTCGAAACGAGCCAGAGGCCGAACGTCCGCACTCTTGCGATCCGCAGCTACATCGTCTTCTATCGACCCGCAGACGGCGAGATACGAATTCTGCGTATCATTCACGCCGCGCGCGACGCTTACGCCGTATTCGCTGAAGAGCCGTGAAATCGGCAACAATCGCGGGACTCCCACGAACATTTAGAATGAAAGCTGCTGTCATTTGCACTTCGTCCGCTCTCGGCGGGCGGGAAAGTTCGCTTTTCTTTTTATGCATCGTTGGTCGAAACTCTTTATTCCTACTCTTCGCGAGGCCCCGGCGGACGCCGAAGTGGCCAGCCACAAGTTTCTGCTGCGCGCCGGCTACATCCGCCAGCTCGGCGCCGGCATCTACAACTACCTCTTCCTCGGCCAGCGCGCGCTGAACAAGATCATCGCCATCGTGCGCGAGGAGATGGACAAGATCGGCCAGGAGTTTTATCTGCCCGCCATTCAGCCGCGCGAGCTGTGGGAGGAGAGCGGCCGCTGGGCGACCATGGGCGACAACATGTTCCGCCTCAAGGACCGCAAGGGCGCTGACCTGTGCCTGGGCATGACCCACGAAGAGATCATGACCTCGATCGCGCGCGGCGAATTGCGCAGCTACAAGCAGTTGCCGCAGATCTGGTACCAGATTCAGACCAAGTTTCGCGACGAGCCGCGGCCCAAGTCGGGCCTGCTGCGCGTGCGCCAGTTCATCATGAAGGACGCGTACTCCTTCGACATCGACGAGGCTGGTCTCGACAAGAGCTTCAATCTGCACGACGCAGCCTATCGCGCCATCTTCACGCGTTGCGGCCTCAAATTTGTCGCCGTCGAAGCCGATTCGGGCGCCATGGGTGGCTCGCAGTCGCAGGAGTTCATGGTCTACACCGATGCCGGCGAGGACTTCATCGCAAGCTGCCCGGTGTGCGGCTACGCAGCGAATTTGGAAAAAGCAACTTCGTTGCTCGAACCGTTGGAGGAACTGGAGCCGACGGGAGACGGGAAGCCGGAAGTGATTCAACGCCCGGGATGGGTGCAATCGCCGATATCGCCTCATTCTTCAAGATGTCTCCGGCTACCGACATCAAGTGCGTGGCCTACATGGCGCTCAAGCATGGGGTGGCAGCGAAAGACGGCAGCCGCAAAGATACCTGGCACGGCGTGGCAACATTTCTCCGCGGCGATCACCAGGTGAACGAGACCAAGCTCCTCGGCGCTCTTGGTGCGGCCGAGCTGCGCACCATGCAGGCCGAAGAGCTGCAACAATTCTTCAACGGTCCTGCCGGCTATCTCGGTCCCGTCGGGCTCAAGCACGACGCGCAGCCGCTCGGCGAAGGCCTCGCCGTGATTGTCGACCGCGCCCTCGAAGGCCGAAAGAATATGGTCTGCGGCGCCAACAAGCTCGACTACCACCTGCGCAACGTGACCCCCGGCCGCGACTTCACCTGGACGCTCTCCGCCGACATCCGCAACGTGAACGAGGGCGAGAATTGCCCAAAAGATGGCTGCAACGGCAAGCTCGTCGTCGGCAGAGCCGTCGAAGTGGGCCACATCTTCAAGCTCGGCGACAAATACTACAAAGTCGATGGGCGCGCACGTGCTCGACGAAAACGGCAAAGAAGTGACGCCGATCATGGGCTGCTACGGCATCGGCATCGAACGCATTCTGACCGCGGCCATCGAACAGTCGAACGACGCCAACGGCTTTTGCCTGGCGGCGTCAATTGCGCCCTTCACCGTGGTTGTCACCATCACAAACGCGGCCGACGCGGCGCTGCGCGAGACCGGCGAAAAACTCGCCGCCGAACTTGAGGCGGCGAGGCTCGACGTGCTTCTGGATGACAGAGACGAGCGTGCCGGCGTCAAATTTAAGGACGCGGACCTGGTGGGCATTCCCTACCGCATCAACGTCGGCAAGAAGGCCGCCGCGGGCCAGGTGGAACTGGTGGCACGCTCCACAAGCACCAGCGTGGATGTAGGCTTGAACGATGTGGTGGCGCTGGTGAAGAAGCGCGTCGACGAAGAAAAACTGCTCGAAGACAGTTACTAGAGCGCGAACTTCAGACCTGTTGTGTGCGTATCAGGATGTTGACCCCGGCCAAAGATGCAGGAGCCAATTGAAACAAGAAAGGCTAGAGGCTAAAAGCTTGCAGCTAGAAGCTGCATTTCAGGAGCATCGATGGCGTTAAAAGTCCGGTTCGCGAGGCCCGCTGAAGGCCATCACCTCAGGTCGCGGATTCTGTGGGGCCTGCTGGCAGCCGTCGGCTGCGTGGCGCTCGTGGGCATTTGTGTCTTCACCTTTTTCTACATCAAGTACACGCGCATTGTGGACGAGCGGCTCAAGCAGCCGATCTTCGCCAACACCGCGCAAATTTTTGCCGCCCCGCGCGAGGTGCGGCCGGGGCAAAAGTTCACCGTCCAGTTGATCGCCAAAGAGCTGCGCGAAGCCGGCTACACCGGCGACGGCGCTGCGCAAGCATCGCCGCTGGGCACGTTCAGCCAGGGCGCGCAGCAGATCACCGTGCGCCCGGGCCCGCAGTCATATCACGCGCCCGATAGCGCTACCATCCACGTCAGCGGCGGCGTGGTCGACGCCATCAGCGACGAGCACGGACAGGCGCTTTCGAGCTACGAGCTTGAGCCGCTGCTCATCACCGGCCTGAGCGAGGGCGCGCAGCGCACCAAGCGCCGCCTGCTCACCTACGACGAGATTCCGCCCAACCTGGTGCATGCCGTCATCGCCATCGAGGACCGCCGCTTCTTTGAGCACAGCGGCATCGATTATTGGCGCATCCTGGGCGCAATGCGCAACGACATCTTTCACCTGCACCGCTACACCGAAGGCGCATCCACGCTCACCCAGCAGTTGGCGCGCGGCTTTTTCCTTACGCCTGAGCGCACCTATTCGCGCAAGATGCGCGAGGCCGTCATCAGCATCATCCTCGAGCACCGCTTCGACAAGAAGCAGATCTTCGCCATGTACGCCAACGAAATCCCCCTCGGCCAGCTCGGCAGCTTTTCCATCGACGGCTTCGGCGAGGCGTCGCAGGCCTACTTCGGCAAGGATGTGAGCCAACTCGACCTGGCCGAGTGCGCTCTGCTCGCCGGGCTCATCCAGAGCCCCAGCCGACTGAATCCCTTCCGCCATCCGGACCGCGCCATCGAGCGGCGCAACCTGGTGCTGGATTCGATGGTCGAAACCGGCGCCATCACCAAGGATCAGGCCGAAACCGCCAAGCGCAGAGCCGCTGCATCTGATCCCGGGCAGCGTGGACGCCAGCGAAGCGCCTTACTTTGTCGACCTGGTGCACGATCAGCTGACGCAGACGCTCGGCGATCGCGACTTCAACCGCGAAGGCCTGCGCATCTACACCTCGCTCGATCCCGATCTGCAGCGCGATCGCCACCGCGGCCGTCGACTCGACCATTCACGTTGTCGACGAGCTGGTGGACAAAGTCCATGCGCGCGACAAAAAGCTGGGCAAGCCGTACATCTATCCGCAGGTGGCGCTGATTGCGCTCGATCCGCACACCGGCCAGGTGCTGGCGCTGGTAGGCGGGCGCAACTACGGCACAGTCGCAGGTGAACCACGCGGTTGCGCATCGGCCCACCGGCTCCATCTTCAAGCCGTTTGTCTATGCTTCGGCCTTTCAGACCGCGGTCGAAGGCACCATGCTGCCCGGCCAAACCGCGCTATTTTCGCCTGTCACCATGCTCAGCGACGACGCCGACCACCTACGGCGAGGGAACCCCCTACGAATACACGCCGCACAACTTTATCAACGAGCATTACGGCCAGATGACCGCTCGTTACGCCCTGATGCAGTCGGACAACATTGCCACCATCGAGCTGGCGAGCTGGGTGGGATTCGATCGCGTGGCCGAACTGGCCCGCGAGCGCCGGCGTCAAGAGCGCGCAGGGCACTCCTTCGATGCCCATCGGTTCCTACGATGCCACGCCGCTCGACATGGCAGGCGCCTACACCATCTATGCCAACAGCGGCCTGCACATCGATCCGTGGATGCTGGCCAGCGTGCGCACGCCCACCGGCGACATCATCGACGACTACACACCCACCACGCGCCAGGTGCTCGATCCGCGCGTTGCCTACCTGACGACCAACATGATGGAAGCAGTGATGAATGGCGGAACTGCAGCGAGCGTTCGCGGCATTGGGATTTACCGCCCCCGCTGCCGGCAAAACGGGCACCGATCACGACGCATGGTTCGCGGGCTTTACCAGCAACCTGCTCTGCATCGTGTGGGTTGGCAATGACGACTACACCCCGCTCGATCCCGCAAACCTCGGTCGCGTCCAGGGTTCACGCGCCGCCGCGCCCATCTGGGCCGCATTCATGAAGCAGGCCGTCCTGCTTGCCGCAGTACTCCGACACCAACGAATTCACGCCGCCCGATGGCGTCCAGATCGTCACTCTCGACAAGGTCACCAACCTGCTGGCCGACGCCTCCTGCCCCGACGATTACACCGCGGCCTTCCTCGACGGCACCGCGCCCACCGAAACCTGCGACCACAAAGGTGGCATGGGCGGCGACGACCACCGCAACATCCTGCAGAAGATCTTCGGCCTCGGCAAGCCGACGAACTGATCCCAACTGCAATATTGGGTGCCCCAGGTCCGGTTTTGGGACCTGGAAAGCACCAGCCCACACCCGCCTCCATCAGAAACTAACCATCCACATCCGACCCATCCGGCATGGGCTGGCAGCGCGGGCACCAGAAAGTGACGCGCGCATCCGCGCCCTGGATGCGTCGGCGGATCGCCTCGCCGCAGCGCCGGCAGGGCTCGCCGGCGCGCCCGTACACCCACAGGCTCTCGCTCGGGATCCGATGCATGCGTCGTCCGCCGCTGCTGGCCGCGATAGGTCACGATCGTGTCGCCGGAATCCTCGAGCACATTGGCCCTGAGCAGTTTTTGCGCGCTGGCAATCGTCGCCGCGGCCTCGTCGCGCGTGAGCGACGCGACGGTGCGAAACGGATTCAGGCCGTTGACGAAACAGATCTCCGATTTGAAGACGTTGCCCACGCCGGCCAGCACCGATTGATCGAGCAATGCGTCGGCGATAGCTTCATCGCCGCGCGCCATCAGCCGTTCCAGCGCCGCCGCGGCATCGAACTCCGCGCGCAGCACATCGTTTTCCGGAGCGGCGACGCGCAGATCGCGATCGAGTGACTGTGCCGTATGCATGCGCGCCACGGGCACGCGAAAGCCCACCGCCTGGTACTCCGCGTTCTCGATCACGATGCGCATGTGGATGTGCGCAAGCTGCCAGCGCTCGCCGTGCCGGTAGATGTGCCAGCGTCCGTTCATCAGCAGATGCGAGGCCAGAATGCCGCCACCGGAAAAATGCACCAGCAGCCATTTGCCGCGCGCTTCCACGCGATCGACCGTCTGCCCGGCCAGCGGCGTGTCGTCGTTGAAGCGCATCAGCCACGGAAACGTTGAGCGAAACGCGATCACGGGTTTGCCGACGAGCGCGCGGCCCAGGTTGCGCGCGGTGCGAAAGATGGTGTCGCCCTCAGGCATTTCTTTTCGCCGCCGATTTCCGAATGCGCTTCATGAATGGCCACGACTTCAGTCGTGCCGCCGCCGCCCTCAAAAAATCGCGAGCTTCAGCCCCTGATTCCGCTCCTCGCATCATTGCAAGTCTCCAAACTCAGCCTCGTGCCCGCGCTGCGCCACAGGCAGCAGAATCCGCCGCAGGTGCATGCCGAGCGGCCCGGGATGAAAGCCCGCATCCATGAGAAAGCGCGCCATGAAGTGCGCCGCCACCGGCTGGCCGTTGATGGTCGTGATCAGCACGCCCTCATGGCTGTGAGCGTGCATGCGCGCCTGGCCGCGCGTGCACAGGAAATGCGCCAGCCCCGCCGCGGTCTGCGAGCGCTCCGGCTCCTCGGCAGGCAAAAACACCAGCAGGTTGGGATTGCCGCGCTTGAGCCACGCCACCAGCTGCCCGTTGCGCAGAATCACTTCCGCATACGCCGCACGCGTCAGCACGCGTGGCGCGGATTCCGAATCCTCCTCCGCCACCGGCAACTCCGGCCAGCGCAAAACCGAACCATAAGGGTTCGCCGGATCGGTTGCAGCCAACTGCACGAACTCCGGTTTCTCCAGCGGCGGTTCGGTGCGCAACTGGCGCAGCAGATCCACGGCAGCCGGCAGCGCAAACTGCGTAGCGCCCAGGCCGCCGACAAAATAACCGCGACGAATGCGCCCGCTTTCTTCCAGAGCCTTCAGCACGTCGTACACCGCGCTGAATCCGCCAGGCACATTCTCCGCCGCCACCGATTCGCGCAGCAGCACGCCATAGCGATGGAGCAGTTGCAGCGCCAGTGCATGGCTGCGCTCGGTCTCCGATGGAGAGTAGCGCCGGTCTCCAGACCCACGCAGATCGCTTGCCTGCAAAGAGTCAGCAGCGTTCTGAAAGGGCACGGCTTCAGCCGTGCCGCCTGAAGCAGAAAACTCGGGGCTTTAGCCCCTGAGGGATGGATTCGGAGGCAGCGTCCTTTCCCCCAGCGGCTAAAGCCGGAATATTTGACGGCTCACCGCCGGCATGGCTGAAGCCGTGCCATTTCAAATCTCGCGTGCTAAGGGCGAATCCGAGCGGCAGCATCGACCAGCGTCCCTGCGCCGTCGGCGGCGTAGTCCTTCGCGAGCGAAAGACCATCCCGGTTTGCAGCCGTCGCGGCGTGCGCGCGCTCTCGGGTCGGGCAATATACGCGCGCAGCGCGTGCAGCGAGTCATTGGTAATCAGTCCCGCGCCACACCAGGCTCCACAGCGCATCGATCGTCTCGCCCGGATAGCCGCCGCCCGCCGCCTGATGCAGCGCATCGAAGAAACTCGCGCCCGTCGATTCGAGCACCGCGAGCAAGTTTTTCCTCGCGTTCCGTCAGTGGTTCCACGAACGGCCGCCTCTGCGCCAGCAGCGGCAATTTGTCGGCAAGAAACAGCGCAATGCGGCCGTCGCGCTCGCCGATCGGCTCCACTCCAGCCCACGCCACTTCGCCCGCGGCAATCAACGTATCGAGGCCGGCCGGCGTGATAATCCGCAATGCGCGCGGGCAGAATCGACGTTTCAAGCAGCGACGCCGGCAGCGGCGCGCCCTGCAGATTCTCAATCGCATCGAGCAGCGCATCCAGATGCGCCGTGCCGGTGCGCCGCGGCGCCAGCAGCCCCTGCCAGTGCGTGAGGAAGCGCGCCAGCGTGTGCTGCTCCACCGGCTCCACTTCGCGGCGCAGCCTTGCCAGCGACTTGCGCCGGATCTGCCGCAAAATCTCCGCATCGCACCACTCGCGATGAAGCCCGCCCGGCCGGAAACCGCCTTCCAGCACGCGCCCCTCCGCCGCAAGCTGCCGCAGCGCATCTTCCACCGCTTCCGCGTCAAGCGCAAATCGATCCGCGGCCTCGCGCAGCGTGAAGGGCCCATGCGTGCGCGCGTAGCGGCGAACCAGTTCCAGCACGGGATGCGCCACCGGCTCGAGCAATGCCACCGCCAACCCCGGCGGCAAGGGAATGCCCAATCCATCGCGGTAACGCGCAGCATCCTCGGCGGCAATCAGCCGCTTTTCGCCGGCAATGCGCAGCTCCAGCAACCGTCGCGAACGAATCAAGCCGGTCGACATGCGTCAGCAAATCCGCAGAGACCACGCGCCGCGCCAATTCTTCGCGCGAAAGATCGCCCAACTTCAGGCACAGATCGTGCATGCCGTCGGCCGAGCGCGCGCGATAATTCTCGGCCAGGCACTGCGCCGCTTCTTCCACCTCCGCGATCGCATCCGCATCGAGAAGCTCGCGCAGATCGGCCTCGCCCAGCAGCTCGCGCAACTGATCCTGGTCGATGGTGAGCGCCTGCGCGCGGCGTTCGGCCAGCGGCGCATCGCCGTCATAAAGAAAATTGGCCACGTAGCTGAACAGCAGCGACGAGGCAAACGGCGAAGGCTTGCGCGTCTCCACCACGTGCACGCGCAGCTGCCGCTGCTCGATGGCGCGCAGCGTTTCAATCAGCGCCGGCATGTCGAAAACGTCGCGCAGGCACTCGCGATACGCCTCAAGCAGCAGCGGAAACTTCGGATACCGCGAGGCCACGCTGAGCAGATCGTAGGAGCGCTTGCGCAACTGCCACAGTGGCGAGCGCTGGTCGGCGCGACGCCGCGGCAGCAGCAATGCGCGCCCCGCAGCCTCGCGAAAGCGCCCCGCAAACAGCGCCGTCGATCCCAACTGGCGCAGCACCAGCTGCATCGCCTCGGCCGACTCCACCAGAATCCAATCCGAATCGGGCGGCTCATCGGTATCAGGAAAACGCAGCACAAAGCCGTCGTCGCCCCACAGCGTCTCCACTTCGGGCCCGCCCGCGGCGCGAATCCGCGCGCTCACCGCCATGGCCCACGGAATGTGAATGCGGCTGCCGAATGGCGTCAGCACGCACACGCGCCAGTCGCCCAGCTCGTCGCGGCAACGCTCCACCACAATTGTGCGGTCGTCGGGCACCTGCCCGGTCGATTCGGCCTGATCGGCGAGAAAGCGCAGCAGATTCTCCGCCGCGCCGGGATCGAGATCGTGCTCGTTCACGAGGCGCGTAAGCGCCGCCGCCTGCGGCAATGCGCGCAACTCGCGCACCATGGCGCCGATGCGCCGCCCAAACTCCAGCGGCCGTCCTGGCCCGTCGCCCTTCCAGAACGGCATCTTGCCCGGCTCGCCGGGCGCGGGCGTCACCAGCACGCGGTCGTGCGTAATGTCGGTAATGCGCCACGTCGACGCGCCCAGAATGAAAGTCTCGTTGGGGTGCGACTCGAAGACCATCTCCTCATCGAGCTCGCCCACGCGCACCGATTTGCCCTTCGTGAACGCGAGAAAAACGCCATAGAGACCGCGATCGGGAATGGTCCCAGCATTCAGAATCGCCAGCCGCGCCGCACCGTCACGCGCCGTCACCACATTGCGCACGCGGTCCCACGTCAATCGCGGGCGCAGCTCGCGCAAACTCATCGGAAGGGTAACGCCCGCTCAGCAGATCGAGCACGCCCTCGAATGCCGTTCGCGAAAGCGATCCAAACGGCGCTGCCCGCCGCACCAGGTCGAAGAGATAGTCGACGCGAAACTTCGACAGGAACCGAGTTAGCGGAGCTAGCGATTCCCGACGCCTTGCGAAATCTCGTCTATCGAACAGGAGCGAAGAGGATCTGCCGCGCGCGTTCTTTTTCTGGTCCCTGTTCCCTGATCCCTGCTCCCTGCTTTCTTGTTCCCTCGGTTCCCTCGCTCCCTTGCTCCCTGGCTGATGCGCACAATCGCCACCAACTGCTGCGCACAGCACATCCAGCGGATTGCGCGGAAACCGCGTGGACTCGATGTGCCCCTCGTGCATGGCGCGCGTCACGGCGGCGCAGGCCACCAGATCGGCGCGATACTTCGGAAACAGAATGCCCTCGCTCACCGCATCCACGTGATGGCCGGCGCGTCCAATGCGCTGCATCCCGCTGGCCACCGAAGGCGGCGACTCAATCTGGATCACCAGATCCACCGCTCCCATGTCGATGCCCAGTTCCAGCGTCGAAGTCGCGCACAGCGCGCGAATCTGCCCCGCCTTCAGCTGTTCCTCGATCACCGAGCGCTGCGCCGCGGCGAGCGATCCGTGATGCGCGCGCGCAATGGGTTCGCCGGCCAGGTCGTTCAGCGCTCCGGCCAGCCGCTCGGCGATCTGCCGCGCGTTCACAAACAGAATTGTCGAGTTCCGCTCGCGAATAATCTCGAGCAGCCGCGGATGGATCGCATTCCAGATGGAGACGCGCCGCGGCGTCTGCGAAGCCGGCCCCGAAGGAATCTCCTCCATCTCACCGAGCCGTGCCATGTCCTCCACTGGAACCTCGATGCGCAGCTTGAGTTGCTTGGGCGCAGCGGCGTTCACGATGGTCACCGGCCGGTAACGCAATCCGCCTGAATCGGCAATCTCGCCCATAGTGGCGCTGTCATCCTGAGCAACCGAAGCGGCAGCAGCGGATTGCCTCGCCGACTCGCCGACTTGCTGACCTGCTGACTCGCCATCCTGCGTCCGCTCAACCTCAATGCCGCCCAGGAACCGCGCCACCTCCTCGAGCGGCCGCTGCGTGGCCGAAAGGCCAATCCGCTGCAGGGGCTTCCCTGTCAGCGCCTCCAGCCGTTCCAGAGTCAGCGCCAAATGCGCGCCGCGCTTGGTGGGCACCAGCGCATGAATCTCGTCGATGATGACCGTCTCCACCGTGCGCAGCGCCTCGGCCGCCTGCGACGTCAGCAGCAGATAGAGCGATTCCGGCGTGGTGATCAGAATGTCGGCGGGATGGCGCGCAAAGCGTGCCCGTTCGCGTTGCGGCGTATCGCCGGTGCGCACGCTGATCTGCGGCTCGTGAAACGCAACCCCCATGCGCCGCGCCATGTTGGCCATGCCGGCCAGCGGCGAGCGCAAATTCCGCTCCACATCAACGGCCAGCGCCTTCAGCGGCGACACGTAAACAATGCGACAACCGCGGCGCTCGTCTCGCGCCGCTTTCTGATCCCTGTTCCCTGCCGGGGTGGCTGATCCCTGTTCCCTGTCTTCCAGCATCAGCCGATCCAGGCACCACAAAAACGCGGCCAGCGTCTTGCCGGTGCCGGTCGGCGCCAGGATCAACGCACTCTCTCCGCGCGCAATGACCGGCCAGCCCATCCGCTGCGGCGCAGTAGGCGTATCGAAGACCGCCTTGAACCACGCCGCCGTCACTGGGTGAAAGCAGGCGAACGGGTCGGCTGTCTCGGCGGGTTTGGGTGGAAACGGGGACATGCTGCTCTCACGAGATTAACGCGGTCGGCCAGCGAACACAAAGCGAAGAAACGGCGAGTTGGGAATAAGGGAGTTGCGGTCGAGATTACCGTGAAGAACCTTCCGCGATTTGCGACTTTTCCACGACGAACTCCGTTTCATCCTCCACGGTTTCCATACCGTCGATAGTGATGCGCAGCAGTTCCCGGCCTGATTTATCGCGAATGCTCTCCAGAATCCGGCAGACCGCGACGCCGGGTCGCGGATACTCCGAATCGGCCGAGAGGTCAAGGCGTGAAAGTACCGGCACCTTGTCAACCAGTTTGTGCACTCGCTGGTTTGCATCAACGAATTCGCACTCGACGAAGCCGGGGAAGGCTTCATCGACAAAGCGAACGATTCTGACGGACAAGCTAGGCATTCGACTTCGGCCGGCTTTCTATTCCCTACTGGCTATTGCCTACTCCCTGTCTTTTCACCCCAGCGCGCCACGCTGAACTGCGCTCCCGCAAAGAGGATCAGCCCCGAAATATACGCCCAGAACAATAAGCTTACGGAAACATAGAACGGACCGTACATGCTCAGATCGATGTGAGGAATTGCCAGGGCAAACAGGAACCGCGCCAGCAGCCAGATGACGCCCGTGAAGATCGATACCCGCAAAACCGGCCGCCACGGCACCTTGCGATTGGGGAGCACGTAATAGACCGAGAAAAGGAACAGGATCGCCGCTGCGCCGCTCGAGACCGTCAGGCAAAGAAAGGTGATGCCATCGGAAGTCCAGGTGATGAGGCCATTCGTGCTGTGGAAAGTGATGACGCCGAGAGCGCTCTTCACCCACACGGTCACGATCATGCTGAGGAGCGCGAGCACAGCCATGAGAATTGCCAGCCCGAAAGCAATCGCCTGGTTGAAGAGGTAGTTACGGCTCTTGGCCACGCCCCACGCTTGATTGAGAGCTACCTCCAAAGGCAGGAAAATACCGGTGCAGGCGATGAGAATCATCACCAGCGAGAGGACCTGCGCACTCTTATGTTTGAGGATGGGCAGTACCGCTTCAAACACGATTGTGTTCACCAGCCAGTCCTTGGTCTTGGCTGCGGAAGGAAGATAGTAATTCACCATTTGGTCGACAACTTCCTTCATAGCTTCCGAATGAAAGACCGAGAGCGCAAGGGTGTACAGCAGCACCGCGAAGGGAATGAAAGAAATGATGGCGTTGGCCGCCACGCTGAAGGCGAAGGTATGCACCTCGCTATCGAGCAGGTAGGCTACGAGCGCCGTGCCGCTGCGGCGCCAGATGTACCATTTTGACTCCTTGGCCGGCTCCGGAGGACCTTTGGCAGCGGCCGCAAGGGCTTCGCCGGCATCGCGCGCTTCTTCGAGAACGGAGTGTGAGTCTTCGGCCAACCGTCGATTCCTTTCCTTGAGCCCGTTCCTGTTTCCGGTCTCTTGCAATTTGATGCGCGGTTTTGGGTGACGCTCATTTAAGGATAGCTCGCAACGTCCAACTCACCGGAGCGGCGTAGCTGCGATGGTGGCAAAAGCACCGGCGCGCTCAAATCCCAGGCTTGCTCCGGATGGTTTACGTGCGGAGTCTCTTCTACGTGCGCAACTTTTCGAGCGCCCATCGCGCAGCCACGCGCACGCCCTCATCGCTTGCCGCGGCCCACTCTTCAAGTTTTGCCGCGAACTGGACAAGTCCGCTGTTGCCCATGGCAATTGCCACGTTGCGCCGCAAGCCCCAGAATCCCGCCCTGCGTACCGGCGAGCCGTTGAACTCCCGCTCGAAGGACTGCTCGTCCAGTGACGCAAGCCATTCGAGTGCGGGATTGATGAGTTCCGGCCGCGGCTCGAGCTCCGGGTCGACCACGATCCGCCCCTCCCGCCGCGCCTTGCTCAGCGCCTTTTGATTCCAGGGGCACACATCCTGGCAGATGTCGCATCCGAAAACCTGCCTGCCGACGCCCGCCATCAACTCCTCGGCAATCAGTCCCTTGTGCTCGATAGTCAGGTACGCGATGCACCGCGTGGCATCCATTTGGTAGGGCACATCGAGCGCATGTGTCGGGCAGGCATCAATGCAGCGCCGGCAAGAACCGCAACGGTCGGGAACCAGAGCTCGCCCGCCAATTTGCCGGTCCGCCGACTCGTCCGCCCCCGCGGACCGACTTGCCGGCTCGCTGACTTCGAATGAGGTCAACAGCACCGCCAGAAATCCCCACGAGCCCAGCCGTGGATGAATCAGGCTAGTATTCTTGCCCGCCCATCCCAGTCCGGCCGCTACAGCAAGCGCGCGTTCCACCACCGGGCCCGTGTCCACGTAGCAGCGCGACTCAAACTCGCCCAACTCCGCGTGCAGCCGCGCCTCCACATCGCGCAGCCGCTTCAGCAGCACCTTGTGATAATCGCTCGGCCGCCGCTCGCCCCTGGCGTCAACGCGGCTACTCCACGCATATCGCGCAATCCACGCGCTCTCGCGCCTTGACGTTTTGGTTGAGAGCGGCTCGGAGGGGGACAGGTAGCTGGTAAAGCACACCAGCGCCGAGCGCGCCCAGGGGAAGGGAACGCGCACGCGTTCTCGCGTCAGTTGTCCGTCTTCGCCGGTCCGTTTGAGATACTGCATGGTTCCCGCGCGGCCGTCGCGCACCCACGCGGCAAACCGCTCCGCATCGCGCTCCTCGGCCGCATAGGGAATCGCCACCAGGCCAGCCTCGGTAAATCCTGCAGCCAGCGCCAGCGCCCGCGCCCGCTCGCGCGCCAAGCCCAACGCAGGCATAGCGGCGGCAGACGGCGCAGAATGCGCGGATTCGATTGCCATGGGAACTCACCTCGAGGAACTCAATTTGTCCGGCAATCTCAGAATATTCCCTCGCCTGCGAATTGGACGCGGCCCTCGCCGGAGCCTGCTCGGGCGCGATGGAAGCATTGTCGCGAGACCGGACTCTGGCGAACGCACGATTTCCTGGCTCGCCGGGTTACAATTGTCCGAAACATCAAACTGGGAAACCGGTCCCTCAGGAACTACGAATGCACCTTCAGCCTTCCCCCCTAGGCAGAGCCACAACTCGGGCCCGTCGAACGCACACCCCGCTCAGTCTCTATCTCATCCTGGTTTGCGTCGTCGGCTCAACCGGCGGATTCCTGTTCGGCTTCGACACCTCCGTAATCTCTGGGGTGGTCGAATACATCGCGAACCCAAAGGTCTTCAACCTCGGCGAAATCGCCAAGGGATGGACAGTGAGCTGCATCATCATCGGCTGCATGATCGGCTGCGTCCTGGCCGGCCCCCTTAGCAGCCGTTTCGGGCGCAAGAAAACCTTGCTTCTCACCGCGTTGGTCTTTCTTGTCTCGTCGCTCGGATGCGCGGTATCTCAAAGCCTCCAGGCATTCATCGCATTCCGCATCGTAGCTGGAATTGCTGTGGGTGCGGCATCCATGCTGGCGCCCATCTACATCGCCGAATTGTCTCCTCCGCGGCACCGCGGCAAGCTGGTTTCGTTGAATCTCTTTGCCATTTTTCTGGGGCAGTCGACCGCTTTCTATTCCAATTATTTCCTGCGCGACTTCGGCGGCGCCGCCAACTGGCGCTGGATGCTTGCGGTCATGACGATCCCCTCGTTCTTGCTTTTCCTATCGCTCTTGTTCGCCCCGGAAAGTCCGCGATGGCTGATCGAGAAACGCCTATATAAGCCCGCGCTGCGCATCCTTACGCGCATCAACGGAGCCAAAGAGGCCGACCTCGAACTCAACGAGATTCTCGATTCGCTGCAGTACGAGACCCGCGGCAAATTCGTGGAGTGCTTCCGCCATGGCGCGCGCGGCGTTTTGATCATTGGCGTTCTCCTGGCCGTCTTTCAGCAGGTCACCGGCATCAATGTCGTCATGTATTACGCGCCGGCTATCTTCAAGTCGGCGGGCTTCGGCAACAGTTCAGCGCTCTTTCAAACCGCATTGATGGGCATGGTCAACCTGACGTTCTCCGTGGTGTCGATGTTCTTTGTCGATAAGGTCGGCCGCAAACCGCTCATGGTCATCGGCAGCATCGGCATGGCCATCGCCATGTTTCTCCTGGCCGTCACCTTCATCAGCGGGCACGCTCAAGGCTATTTCGTGCTCATCTGCATCATGGGCTACCTGGCCGCATTCGGATTCTCGCTGGGGCCCGTGGTTTGGGTGCTGATCTCCGAGCTTTTCCCCAATCGCATTCGCAGTTACGCGGTAGCCATCGCAACCTTCATGCTGTGGGCGGCGAACTTTATTGTCACGCTCACATTCCCTTACCTGTTGAGTCACCTCAAAGGCTGGTGTTTTGTGATTTACGGAGCCATGTGCGTTCTCTGCCTGCTTTTTGTCCTCAAGTATCTCAGAGAGACGAAAGGCAAGACGCTGGAACAAATTGAAAACGAGATTGCAGAGTACGGTGCGCAGCCGAACTAGGGATGCAGCCACGTAGTCCGCAAGCGAGTTGATGCACC
This sequence comes from uncultured Acidobacteriota bacterium, assembly GCA_963830785.1. GTDB lineage: Bacteria > Acidobacteriota > Terriglobia > Terriglobales > Acidobacteriaceae > Telmatobacter. The sequence continues at coordinate 80,518 of CAWHNV010000067.1, read as the reverse complement.
GGGAACGGCGTATGCTGAAGGGAATCGAACCATGATCGCGTTAGAAAAGTATGGCGGCGGAGCCTCGCCTGCCCTCGAGCAAACGGTCTCTGAAAGCATTCAGACCGGCTTTGTCGAGGCCGATCTTGCGATGCATCCCGAGGAAAAAGAAATCCTGCGGATATTGGCCGAGCGAGTGGCCACATTGGCCGCGTCGCCGGCCATGCAAGCCAAGCGCGAACTGTGGCGCCGCCACAACCGGCTCGAAGCCACGCGGCCTGTCATTTTTTGCGATCCAGAAAATGGCTGGAACGAAATCATCACCGAGCGGCAGCTGCTCTGCAAAACCAAAATTGCCCGCCGCTGGGAGATGAACCTGCGCAAGGAAACCTTCTGGGGCGAGGAGATGGGCGACGATCGTCCCGTGGAGCCGGTCTTCAATGTGCCGTACACCACCTCGCCCGACAACTGGGGATTCGAGATCAAATTCCACAAGGCAGAGCAACTGGGCTCGTTCGTGTGGGACAGCCCCATCAAGGATTACGCGAAAGATCTTCCGCGCCTCCATCCCTTGACCTTCGAGATCGACTGGAATGTTTCGCGCGCTTGTTTCGACCTGGCCGCGGAGATCTTCGCCGGCATTCTCACGGTCCACCAAAAGGGTACCTGGTGGTGGTCGCTCGGCATCACCTATCCCGCCATTTTGCTGCGCGGTATGCAGAATATGTTTACCGACTTCCGCGACTACCCCGATGAAATCCGGCAATTATTCTCCATCATTCTTGAAGGCCACATGAGGAAACTGGACTACCTGGAGGCGAACCAACTGCTCTCGCTCAACAACGACGGCACCTACGTCGGCTCCGGCGGGTATGGCTATACGGAAGAGCTGCCGCGGCCGGATTTCGACGGCATCGTGCGCTTGAAAGACATGTGGGGATTTACCGAGAGCCAGGAGTCAGTCGGCGTTTCGCCGCGCATGTACGAGGAATTCATCTATCCCTACGAGAAGCCAATCATGGAGCGCTTCGGCCTCACCTGTTACGGCTGCTGCGAGCCGCTGCACTCGCGCTGGAATGTGGTTAAAAACCACCACGGCCTGCGCCGGGTTTCCTGCTCGGCCTGGGCGAATCTCGAAAAGATGGCGGCCAATCTGGGCAGCGATTACATCCTTTCGCTCAAACCCAACCCCGCCGTCCTCGCCGTCCCGTCGCCGGATTGGAATGCGATCCGGAACTATTTACACCAAACCGTAGAAACCTGCAAAGGCTGCCGCCTCGAAATCATCATGAAAGACAATCACACCCTCTCGAACCACCCCGAGCATGTGACGGAGTGGGTGCGGATCGCGCGCGAAGAAGTCGGCGCCGCGTACTGATCCGGCGACAAGATACCGCATCCGTGCCCCATCCTTTTCGCGTTTTTTTGCGAAAAGGGTGGGATACCAAGACCTCCACTGGCGCAAATTTATCAGGTTAAGGAGCCAGCGTTCGGGAACACTCGCTTCGCCCGTCCCAAACCATTCTCCCCGCCTTGGAACTTCCTGCCCCTACCCTGCGTATACCTACATGACTGCCCAACCCCTGGAGGCACACGATGACAATTCAATTCTTTGAGTCCAACAAAATCACTGAGCTGGTGCGCGGCAACGAACAGCAATTGCTCGCCCGCCTGCAGCCGCTGGTGCGCCGGCAAAACATCACGCTCGATCTCGCGCACGTCACCCGCATCGATGCCGCCGGCCTGGCCGCGCTCATCACTCTCTATTGCGACGCGTGCCAGGCAGGCTACCGCTTCGCCATCACAAATCCATCGCGGCATGTCTGGGAGATCCTTGCTCTCGTCGGCCTCGACGCGCTCCTGGAGTCCCACGATGCGGAGGAAGCTCCGTATCTCGGGACGCAACTCGTGGAAACGGCCGCCTGATTTTCCCCAAATCTCGCCGGAAACCGCTCGGAACCGCCGGTTTCGTATCAAATTGCAATACTTCGTGCCCGTAGTTGGAACGCCCCTCCATGACCTCACCCATACCCTGTGACCCGTGGCACAGGCACCCCCAACCCGCAGACGGTATTCCTATTTGGGACACTGCCCGCATGGCGCAATCCCATATTTTTGAGGGTTTCGCTCGCTCAGCCTGTTTTGCCGCTTCCAATTGGCGCGCTGGGCCTCCGTTCCGTTACCCTTCTATATGGACCGCGAAGCGGAATCCTACCATGGAGATTTGATCGAATGACTCAAGCTGTTTTGGAACCACCCGTCGCCGATGCGACCTCAAGTTCAACTGAGCAGTATGTGTTTTTCTTCGGCGGCGGCATGGCCGATGGCAATGGAAAAATGAAGGATGTGCTGGGCGGCAAAGGCGCAGGCCTGGCCGAAATGACCAACGCCGGTCTGCCCGTCCCTCCCGGATTCACTATCCAGACCGAGGCCTGCCGCGAATACATGCGCGGCAAGGTGAGCCCGGAGATCGACAAGGAGATTCTCGCGGCGCTTGCCAAGCTCGAGCAGTTGCAGGGCCAGAAGCTCGGCGTGGGCGACAATCCCCTGCTGGTTTCCGTCCGCTCCGGCGCCAAGTTTTCCATGCCCGGCATGATGGACACGATTTTGAACCTCGGCCTCAATGATCAGGCCGTCGAAGCGCTGGCCAAGCGCAGCGGTAATCCCCGCTTTGCATACGACTCCTATCGCCGTCTCATCCAGATGTTCGGCGACGTGGTTCTCGATATTCCCAAGAAGAAGTTCGAGCACATTTTCGACAGCGTTAAGGCCGCCAAGAAGGTGAAGTTCGATTACGATCTCCAGCCCGACGCGTTGAAGACAATCATCGCTGAGTACAAGAAGCTGGTAAAGAAAGAGACCGGCAAGGACTTCCCGCAGAATCCGCTGGAGCAGCTCACGGCCGCCCGCGACGCCGTTTTCAGGAGCTGGCAAAACGAGCGTGCCAAGACCTATCGCCGCATCAACCACATTGACGACTGGCTCGGCACCGCGGTCAACGTGCAGGCCATGGTCTTCGGCAACCTGGGCGAAAACTCCGGTACCGGCGTAGGCTTCACGCGCAATCCCGCCACCGGCGAGCACGTCTTTTTCGGCGAGTACCTGATGAACGCGCAGGGCGAAGATGTAGTTTCCGGCGTGCGCACACCGCTCTCCATCAGCGAGCTTGAAAAGGCCATGCCCAAGGTCTACGAGCAGTTGAAAGACATCACGCGGCGCATGGAAAAGCACTATCGCGACATGCAGGATTTCGAGTTCACCATCCAGGATGGCAAGCTCTACATGCTGCAGACGCGCAACGGCAAGCGCACCGGCTTGGCCGCGGTCCGCGTCGCCATCGACATGGTGCGCGAGGGCCTCATCACGCAGGAGGAAGCCATCTTCCGCGTCGAGCCCAACCAGCTTTACGACTTCCTGGTTCCGCGCCTCGTCGAAAAGGGCGAGAAGATCGAAGTGCTCGCGACCGGTCTGCCCGCTTCGCCCGGCGCAGCTGTCGGCCAAATCGTATTCACCGCCGAGGAAGCCGTGAAGCAGCACCAGAAAGGCTGGAAGTCCATCATTCTGGTGCGCGGCGAAACCACCCCTGAGGACATCGCCGGCATGGAAGTTGCCGACGGCATTCTGACCTCGCGCGGCGGCATGACCTCGCACGCTGCTGTCGTCACCCGCGGCATGGGCAAGTGCTGCGTGGCCGGCGCAGGCGACTGCGTAGTCGACGAAGCCAAGAAGGAACTGCGCGTCAAGGGCAAGACTTTCAGGGAAGGCGATTACCTCTCGCTCGACGGCACCACCGGCCGCGTCATCGCCGGCCAGCTCAAGACCCTCGAAGCCCAGCCCGACGATCCCGATCTCGTGAAGTTCATGAGCTGGGTCGATCCGGTTCGGCGCCTCCAGGTTTGGGCTAATGCCGATATTCCGCGCGACGCCAAAATGGCTCGCACATTCGGCGCCCAGGGCATCGGCCTCTGCCGTACCGAGCACATGTTCTTTGCAGAGGACCGCATCGAGCACATGCGCGCCATGATTTTGGCCGATAACGAAAAGGACCGCCGCGTAGCGCTCAAAAAGCTGTTGCCCATGCAGCGTTCCGATTTCGCCGGCCTTTTCAAGGCCATGGAAGCGCTGCCCGTGGTCATCCGTTTAATCGACCCGCCGCTGCACGAGTTCCTGCCCAAGCGCGAGGACCTGCTGGTTGAAATCCAGCACCTCGTCGACACCAAGCCGCGCTCGCCCAAGCTCAAGGAACTGCGCACGCTTCTGGCGCGCGTTGAAGAGCTGCACGAACAGAACCCCATGCTCGGGTTACGTGGATGCCGCCTCGGCATCACCTTCCCCGAGATCACCGAGATGCAGGCGCGCGCAATTATTGAGGCTGCAGTCTCGGTAAAGTCAAAGGGCGGGGAGCCCCATCCCGAGATCATGATTCCGCTCGTCGGGTCCATCGAGGAAATGCGCAACCAGGCCGCCATCGTTCGCCGCGTCGCCGATGAAGTCTTCGCGGAGAAGAAGGCCAAGGTCGACTACAAGGTGGGCACCATGATCGAGATTCCGCGTGCCGCTTTGACCGCCGATCAAATTGCGGAAGAGGCCGAGTTCTTCTCGTTCGGCACCAACGACCTCACGCAGACGACCTTCGGCATCTCGCGCGACGACATCAACAACTTCCTGCCCGCGTATCTCAAGCTCGGCATCTTCAAACAGGATCCTTTCGCCACCCTCGACCAGGTGGGCGTGGGCCAACTGGTGAAGATGGCCGTAGCCAAAGGACGCAACACGCGGCCCAATCTGAAGGTCGGCATCTGCGGCGAACACGGCGGCGATCCCGAGTCCGTCAAGTTCTGCCACAGAATCGATCTCAACTACGTCTCCTGCTCGCCCTTCCGCCTGCTCACGGCGCGTCTCGCCGCCGCGCAGGCAGCGCTCGAAGAGAAGACAGGAATGGCGCACACCAACAAGTAGTCCTCATTCAACAGCCCTCCTCCAGGGCCAATCCAAGGGCGCAGCCAATCGGCTGCGCCTTTGGTGTTCTTAGGCACTCTTCAGGGATCGATGCGGGTTGCCCCATCCTTTCGTCCGCGGCATCGGACGAAAGGGTGGGACTGGGCACGCTTTTACAGACAACCGCGAAAGCGGTTGTCATCCCGAGCGCAGCGAGGGATCTGCGGTTGCTTTTTCTCCGCCGCCAGTCCCGTCCGCCGGCGTACCATGTGCACATGCACGAAGGCTCCTACTTTACTTACATCATGGCCAGCCGCAGTCATACGCTCTATATCGGAATCACCGGCGATCTCCAGAAGCGCGTCTTTCAGCACAAATGGAAGGAGCATAGTGGGTTCACCGCCCGTTACAACTGCGACCGCCTGGTCTGGTTCGAGAGTCATCAGGACGTGCAGAAAGCAATCGCCCGAGAAAAAGAACTCAAAGGCTGGCGACGCTCGAAGAAGATCGCACTTATCGAATCTGTAAACCCAACCTGGGTCGATCTCAGCCGTAATTGGTACGACCTCGAGCCAGCCGACTACCGGCGAGCTCTTGACCGCATGAACTCCTGAGAAACAACCGCGAAGGCGGCTGTCATCCCGAGCGCAGCGAAGGACCTGCGGTTGCCTTTAGCGCTGTTCGCATTCCCGGGAATCGCAGTCTCCGGATGGTCCGCGATAAGACCTTGCGCCACCGGGCGCTGCATGCTCTGTAAAAGGGCACGGCTTTAGCCGGGCCGAAAAGGCGCAAAAAACGTGCGGTCTCAACCCCTGAGCGATGCTAGTTGCCCCACAAACAACCGCGCAAGCGGTTGTCATCCCGAGCGCAGCGAGGGATCTGCGGTCGCTTTTGGTGCCGTCCGCACCTGCACGAAATGCAGCCTCCGGTTGCCCTTGCGCTATATTTAGCGCATACGCTTTTTGGAGAAGGGAAATCTACGTGAAGCCTTCACAAGAGGAGTTGCAGCGAACGATGAGGGACAGGACGGACAGGGAGCTTTATTGCCTCTTGTACCGTGACGCACAGAATTACACTCCAGACGCCATCGACACCGCCCGAGAAGAATTTAGCGGAAGGCAACTAAACGAGCAGACGATGCGCGATTTTGTGGCAGCTGAGAAAAATCCATTTGCGGAACACGACGGACAGCATGGCCTCCCTGTGGGGACAGCTTCAGGCGCTGCTCCTAAAGAAACGACAGCGGGATGGAAAGGCATAATCTTCATTTGCCGAATGCTCGGCGTTCTCGTCCTTGTCTGGTTTCTGGCCCACGCCGCAAACACTTGGCTCGACTCGATTGGTTGGGTTACTCACGACCACGACACCCCGGTGTGGATTCATGGCGATTGGATGGTGGGCGAGTACCGCGACTGCGTAATGCACACGGCGGGATTCGTTGGCCTGAAGCCCGAAGTGCGGGCAGAGCTGCCGCGCCTGCTTTGTGGCGATCACGGTTCAGCAGGAAGCGAGCCCGAGTTTCTCGATGAATTTCACTACGACGATCCCAACACGTTGGCCGCCATGGATGCGGTTCTGTATGGAGGCGATTGGAGAGAATTTGACAGCATGTTTCATGTCTTGCCAGTGTCGTATCACGGGCGCATCGACAGGCAGGAGGTGCCGACTATCGAATGGCGATGCCAGCGCCTCAGTGCATCGCTTGAATGCAAGGCTGTGAATTGATAACGGCGCGGAGGGCACGGCAATGAATCCAAGGGAAGGGATACGGGCAGGTGGCCCACTCATCACGGTATCAGGAACTGTGTCCCGTTCGTCGCAGCTCAATCGGAATCAGCGGGTACTCGGGCAAGGTCCGAGCGGAGCTGCATCCACCGGAACCCCGTAAAACCCTGACTGGCCGCATCCCCCGAGCAATACCGATGGAGCAGCCTCAACCACTACGCTACCGGAACTCGAGGAGTCGTTGAAGTCGAGTCGCAGTGGACGGCAAGAATTCGCGCGGGGGTCATTCAGATCGCGTTGCGGTGAAAACCTTCGACGATCTTCTGTTTGTTCACCATATCGATCGCCTTCGCTGTGTTCTCCTCTGTGTCACATTCTTTGTGGACACGATAGAAATATACACGGTCGGGTTGTTTTGGCACTTTAAACTTCACCGGATCTCCCGACTCCGTGAGCCGCTGTCCGCACTTCAAGCATAGTGCGGTCAGCCCTGGATCGTAAGACTGCCCAACCTCGGGCCGGTCAGCATTTTCGAAAGTCTGATCAAAGCCGATCATTCGTAAAAAGTTGTTTGGTAGGGGCCTATCTTTGAATTCCATTTTTCCCTCCTAGGTCATGTTGGCTTCCGATTACCAACCTTTACTCTTCATTCTAAAGACTCCGTGACCGGAGAATTGAAGCTCTCCGCTTATACGCGCTGCCACAGCGTTCGAACCTGGGGCAGGCGGCCCCGGTCTGTCGGGTGCGCCCAGTTGATTCACGAACGTCAAGAACCCTTCCTCGATTCCCACTTCCTGAGCATTCGGGAAATCCTCTACCCCGCCCTCCGGTAGATACAGCGTTACCTGTGCCATCTTCAATTCTCCTTTCCGTCGAGGATAGGGTCGGAGGGGCGTAATGGGAAGAGGGGAGACATAACACCAACGGTAGCGGTTCCGGTCGGACCGCCGCTATCCGGAGACCACAGCAAACAGTCCCCGGCAATCGGAACATATCGCCCCTCAGTTCCTGTCAAGCCCCCTATCCATCCCATCCGCCTCATTCCATTGCAATTATCCCTCCCGCAACTTTGCAGATTAACTCCGCAAAACCTCTAAGCTTGTCTTAGGCTCCAGGGAAAGCTCGGGAACGGACCGAAAATCCTTGAGTCTTGCAGTCCCGTAGCCCCTGGGTTATATCCAGCCTATAATCCCTTTGTTTTCAAATATGGAGGTACGGCATATAGGGGTGGGGGCGGTCAGTGCGCAAAGGAGCAGAGAATGAAACCCAACTGTCGCCACATCATGCCGTCCGGCAAGCAATGCCACGCCTACGCCCTCAGGGACGAGTTCTTCTGCTATTTCCACGCGCGGCTGCATCGGGCCGCCAAACAACCCGTCAGCCTCATCGATTCCGTTGACATCCCCCTCCTCGAAGACCGCTGCGCCGTCCAGCTCACCATCACTCGTGTCCTGCGCGCCTTTGCCAACAAAACCATCGACCGCCCCAGCGCATCCACTCTCCTTTACGGCCTGCAACTCGCCTTGCAAAGCGTCGATCAGACCAGTTGGGCCATCGGTATCGGCACCGTCGAAGGCCTCTCCGAGACTCCCGACGGCGACGAAATCGCCTTCGATCCCGACGATCCCGACGAGGACGAAACGGACGAAGCGGAAGAAGAAAGTGAAGAGGAGGAGGGAGGGGAGGAAGAAGCGCCGTCAGATGCCGCCTCCAACTCCCACCATGAAGGCGCTGGCGATTCCGTTGACGAAAACAAATCCGAGGATGTCGAGGCCGAAGAAGACGGAAACGAATCCACAGAACAACTCATTGCGACCCTCAACCAACTTAAGTCCGTCAGCCGCGCTCTGGAGCTGGGGGATTTGCGGCCCTTGCGGGCTTGCTTGGCATCGGCGGCTGATGGCTGAGTCGCAGCATCTATCATGAGAGAGGAGCTTGCTCTTCACGCAGGCTCACTCTCACTGAATTGAAAGCCATGCCTACCTTTCCTCACGCCATGTTGCGCGAAATCTACGAGCAGCCACAGGCGCTCGAGCGCACTCTCGATCTTTATCTTTCCGGCCAGTCGTTGAAGCCGGAAGTAGCCGCGCGCCTCGCGAACTGGCCTAACGCCGCGGGCGAAGTCCTCATCGCCGCCAGCGGCTCCAGCCGCCACAGCGGCCTCTACGGCGAAATCCTCCTCGAAGACCTCTGCGGCCTCGCCGTCGATGTCGAATACGCGAGCGAATACTGTTGCCGCGGCGGCCCGGGTTATGTCGACCTGCGCCATCCCAGCGTGCTCGTCCTCTCGCAATCCGGAGAAACCAGCGACACCCTCGCCGCGCTTGAAGAAGCGCATCGCCAGGGCCACAAAACGCTCGCCATCACCAATCACGCCGAGTCCACCATGGCCATCGAGGCCGATGTCTCCATGCCGCTGGCCGCCGGCATAGAAAAAGCCATTCCCGCCACCAAAAGCTTCACCTGCCAGTTGGCCGTTCTCTATCTGCTGGCGCTCTACGAAGGTGTCCGTCTGGGCCGCATGGATTCCGCCGCCGTCTCCGCGCACATCGCCGAACTCACCGCACTTCCCGGCGAACTCGCCGCGCAGCTCGACGCGTGGCGCGATCAAGCGGCCGCACTCGCAAAAAAATACGCATCGGCCATAACCTTCCTCTATCTCGGCCGCGGCATCCACTACGCCATCGCCCGCGAGGGCGCACTCAAATTGAAGGAATCCTCTTACGTGCACGCCGAAGGCTACCCGGTGGGCGAGCTCAAGCACGGCCCGAATGCGCTCGTAAGCGATCGCGTGCCGCTGGTTGTCCTCGCCACGGTCGATCGCACTCTCGATGCCTCAATGTTGCGCTACGAAAAAACTCTGCAGCTCCTCGCCGACATGAAAGCGCAGGGTGCGCGCGTCATCGCGCTCGCCAACGCAGGTGATATCCAGGTTCCCGCGCTCGCGGATGATTGTATTTTTGTTCCGCAAGCCAGCGAATACCTGCTGCCCATCCTCGAAGTCGTCCCGCTGCAACTCTTCGCCTACTTCATGGCGCTCGAGCACGGCGTCGACGTCGACCGCCCGCGCAATCTCTCCAAAGCCGTCGTCGAAAAGTAAGACCCGATCGGCTTTATTGAGAACTGCTTAAGGAATGTCCTTGCGGCCGCACAAGAAATGCCCTGGCAACGGCTTAAGGAATGCCCTGGCAACGGCTTAAGGAATGCCCTGGCAGCGGCTTAAGGAATGCCCTGTCAGCGGCCTAAGGAATGCCCTGTCAGCCGCGCCGTAGGCGCGATGTTTGTTAGCCCCGCGCTTCAGCGTGGGGAAAGCGATTCCCACAAATGCACTCCGAAGTCCCGTAGGGACGCCGCTAAGAGCTAGCAGCTACCAGCTAAGAGCTACTAGCTAATAGCTGCTCCTTCAAAATGCGCCTCAATTTCTTCCAGCGTCTTGCCCTTCGTCTCCGGCAGGAAAAATGCCGCCACGGCGAGATAGACCACCGTGCAGCCCGCGAACAGGAAGAACATCGACGAGTAGCCGTGCTTGCTCACAAAAGGCAAGAAGATCGCGGCCACCGTGGTCGACACCATCTGGTTGAGAACCAGCGCAACACTCATGCCGTTCGAGCGGATGCGCGTCGGCATCAGTTCGCTCAGCGCCAGCCACACCACCACGCCCGGCCCCAGCGCGTAGAACGCGATAAACATGTAAAGCCCCATCGCCACCAGCCAGCCGTGTCCGGCTTCAGGCACGCTCCCCACCAGCGCCTTCTGGATTTTCAGCGGCGCGGTTTGTGCGGCCGTGAGGTTGGCGAAGGGATTTTTGAAGATCGCCTCAATCCTATTCGCCGGCACGCAACTGGCGCGTGTGATTTTGATGGGCGCGACAGCCTGATCGTCCGAGCGCACAAAGTTTGTTGCGGCAGTAAAGTCGCCATAGGAGTAGATGATCGCCAGCGAAGCGCGATGGCTGTCAATCGCGCGTCCTGCATCACCCGCGGCATTGAGCAATTTGCTCGCCTCTGCCGGATCGAACCGCAAAGTCAGCTCTTGGCTGGGCCCGGCCATCGCTTGCACGGCATTGCGGCAATCCACGCCGATTCTTTCCGTTGTGCGGAAGAGTAAGCCCACGCCCGCCGTGGCCACGATCACGCCGCATGTGCCCATAATGATCAGGAATCTTCTTCCCCTTCGGTCCACCAGCACCATGCCGATCGTGGTCGCCAGAAAATTCACCACCGTAAAAATCACGTAGCCCCAATGCGACGCAAGATCGCTCAACCCGCTCTGCAGCAGAATGCCCGCGTTGTACCCGATGATGGAGTTGATGCCCGTGGCCTGGTTGAAAGCGAGAATGACACACGCCAGCAAAAAGGGAATCACATATTTGCGCCGCAGCAGCGAATCGCGAACGCGCTGCCCGGTCGAGGTCGCGGCCGCGTGCGCCGTAGCCGCCATTTCTTCCAGTTCCAGCGCGGCCTGCTCAGGACTCCGTGATTTCAAGAGAGCCGCATAGGCGCGTTCCTTGCGATTGCGCCGAAAAAGCCAGCGCGGCGACTCGGTCACAAAGAACGCGCCCACTACAAATAGCAGTCCCGGCGGCAACGAAACCCAGAAAATGCTGCGCCATGCGTGATCTTCAAAACGGAATAGCGCCGCCGCATCGCCCAGCTTCTCGACTGCGGCCACCCGATAACTGAAGAACATGCCCACCAGCGCCGCGGCCACAATGCCCAGCGTCAACAGCCATTGAAAAATAGCCGTGCCCTTTCCGCGATTCGAGGCCGACAGGCACTCGGCAAGATACAGCGGAACCACCACGCCGACCAAGCCGCCGCTCATGCCCTGCAGCAAGCGCCCGAAGAACAGCGGCGCGTAGCCCTGCGAAAGCGCAATCACCGGAATGCTCAGCGCAAAAGTGCACCCGCTCAGGATCATCAGCGGCTTGCGGCCCATCCAGTCGGCCAGCAGCCCGGCAAACAGCGTCGACAGCACGCTGCCCAGCAGCACCGCCGCCACAATCACTGAGAGCTGCGACGCGGTCAGCCCCGACGTCGCCGCCAGATAGGGATACGCGCCGCCAATGATGCCCACATCGATGCCGTAGAGCAGGCCGCCGAGACCGGCCACCAGCAGCAGAAACGCGTTGTAGCGGCGTATCGCAGCAGCATCGGACGGCGCGAATGAGTGTGGAGAGCCGGTGGCGCTCATCTTCTTGATCTATCCCTTTCACAACTCGGTGCGCGGTCCGGGCCACGCGACTTGTCGAAGAGTAAAACCCGGCGATTCCCCAGTCTACAATGGTCGCATCGGGTCCTCCCGCTCAAACCCCTCAACTCAAGGCGGTCGCAATTGGCAAGTCTCAAACACTCCTCCGTGAATTCCTTCGTCGTCGCCGCAACTGCTTCTCTGCCTCATCACCGCGTCGGCACTCTCGCGCCGCCCAAACGCAGGTCAAGCTTCTGCCCGCGCCGCGCGAAGCCAATTTCGGCCAGACCACCGATCTCCCCGCAAGAGTTGTCGTCGCCGTTCCCGGCCACGATGCAGAAGACGAGTTCGCCGCGCGCGATCTCGAAGACGCGATCAAGCGCATCGCCCCCTCCGCCGACGAATCCCACGCGACTGCGCAGCAGCCTTATCGCGTCACGCTCCTGCGCACCGACTCCGCGGAAGCCAAGGCCATCCTGGCGCGCAATCATCTCGCCTTCGATCCGGTGATGGAATCGGAAGGCTACGTTCTCGTCGTCGAAGCGCACGAAGCCACCATCGTCGGCGCCACCGGCGCGGGCATCTTTTACGGCGTGCAAACCTTCAAGCAATTGCTTCCGCTGCCCGGCGCGGCCCGCGTGATGGCCACAGGCACGGTGCGCGACTGGCCCGCCATGAGATATCGCGGCATTGACGACGATCTCTCGCGCGGCCCGTTTCCCACGCTCGAATTTCAGAAGCACCAGATTCGCGTCTTCGCCGCATTCAAGATCAACATCTACTCGCCGTACTTCGAGCACACCCTGCTTTATCCCGACCAGCCGCTGGCCGCGCCGCCCGGCAGCTCGCTCACGCCGGCCGAGGCCGCGGAGCTGGTGGCCTACGCCCGCCAGTATCACGTCACCATCGTGCCCGAGCAGGAAGCCTTCGGCCATCTGCATCACGTGCTCAAATACGAGCTCTATCAGGATCTGGCGGAAACTCCGCACGGCCACGTGCTCGCGCCCGGCCAGGACGGCACGCTCCCGCTCATCAAGGATTGGTTCACGCAAATCGCGCAGGAGTTTCCTTCGCCCTTCATCCACATCGGCGCCGACGAAACCTTCGATCTCGGTGCCGGCCGCACCCGCGAAGCGTCGAACAGCAAGGCTACGGACCGGTGTACGTCGACTTCCTCAAGCAGATTCACGACGCGCTCGCGCCACTCAATCGCCGCCTGCTCTTCTGGGGCGATATCGGCGACGCCAATCCCGACGCCGTCTCCGCACTGCCCAAAGACATGATTGCCGTGCCCTGGAATTACTGGAGCACCAGTGGCTTCGACAAAATGATCGAGCCCTTCGCCAAAAACGGCATCGAAACCTGGGTTGCGCCCGGCGACGCTAATTGGAACGAGGTCTATCCCATAGCCAAAACCGCGCTCTGGAACATTCAGGGATTCATTCGCGACGGGCAGCGGCTGGGATCGACCGGCGCGCTCACCACCGTGTGGAACGACGACGGCGAAGGCCTCTTCAACATGGATTGGTACGGCGTGCTCTTCGGCGCTGTGGCCGCGTGGCAGCCCGGCGAAAGCTCCATTGCAAATTATCAGGACGCCTACGGCGCCGTCTTCCATCTCGATCCCACCGGCAAGATCAACGAAGCCGAAAAGGAATTGATGGCCGCGCAGGAATCCCTCGCCGCCGCCGCAACCCACATGAACAGCGACGAACTTTTCTGGCTCGATCCCTGGAGCGCGCAGGGGCAGGAAGTTTCTGTGCAGTTGCTGCCGCAGGCGCACGACCTGCGCCTTCATGCCGAACGCGCCATCGTCCTCCTGGCCGAGGTGCGCGCCGGCAATCCCAAACTCGCCGAGCCCACGGCGCTCACCGCCATGGACCTCGGCGCGCGCCGTCTCGATTTCATCGGCCTCAAGTTTCAACTTGCCCAGGAGATCGCTTCGGCCTACACACAGGCCGTCGCCGAGCAGCACGACAAGACGCAGCGCTCGGCTGCAAACCGCATGCTCCAGGAGATCAGCAGCGACAATGGCCGCTGCCAGGATCTCCGCGACGGCTTCTCAGCGCTCAAGGCCGAGTACAGCCAGGTTTGGCTCGGTGAAAATCGTCCCTACTGGCTCAACAACGTCACCGTCCGCTACGACCTGGAAATCGAGCGCTGGCAGCGCCGCGGCAACCAGTTCGAGACCGCGGTTCGCGCCTGGCATAACGGCCAGGATCTGCCTGCGGCCGCGTCGCTCGGCTTGCCCGCAACCTCGCCCCTCGCCCTGCCGGTGCCGGCTGAAGGTCCGCACAATTGATTCCGCAGTAGAATGCCGCATCCGCGCCCTTTCCTTTTCCGCGCTTTTTTAGGGAAATGGGTAGGATTGCGCGCCCGCCGATCAGAACCAACTCGATTACCACGCGCAAGATTTTTCACCGCATCACCGCGCGCACGATGCACACTAGATGTATGTTCGAGCGCACCCCTCAAAACGCGCTCCCCCTGGTCCTGCTCATCGACGATGACCTGGTCAGCCGTGAAGTCACAGCCACGGTTCTTACCATGAATGGCTACACCGTTCACACCGCGGAAGATGGCGCCGCGGCCCTTGCGTTGCTCACCGCGGCGCGAAGACAGGCCGCGGGCGCTCTCCGGCCCGATGTCATCCTGATGGATGCGCAGATGCCCGGCCTGAGCGGAACGCAGTTGATCGCCGAGCTCCGCGCGCGCAGCTGGGCGCGCATCTTCGTTGTCAGCGGCAGCAATCCGCCGCCTGAAGTCGACGGCAGCCGCCGACGGCTTTCTTCTCAAGCCCTTCGGCGCCGAAACCCTCCGCAAGCTCCTCGAGAGCGGCCAGCCCGAGTCCGCGCCTTCGCTGCCTCGATGCCAACGATCCCGTGGTCAGCGAGGAGGTCCTTGCCCAATTCCGCCAGCTGATGCCCGAGCCCGCGGTGCGCAAGGTCTACGAGTCCGTCGTCGCCGATCTCGGCCGGCGCATCGACGCGCTCTCCTCTGCCATAGCCAAAGGCGACGGCGCCGAGGTGCGGCGCATCGGCCACGCCATCAAAGGCGGCTGCGGCATGGCCGGGGCCCTCGAAGCCGCCCGGCTGGGCGCGATGCTCGAATCCGGGGCTACCCAGACCGGGGATAACCACTTGGATAACAGGGAGGCTTTACTGCGCGATTTGCGCACCGCGGCCCGAAGGTTAAAGAATATGCTGGATGTTGAGATGCCTGCCTGACCTGTTGTGTCTCGCAATGCACGGCAGGAGCGGAGGCAGTAAGACAAGATGGACCGACCGATTCGAATCGTTCTTGCGGATGACCACCCGGTCGTCCGCATTGGCGTGCGCAACATGCTCACCGAAGCTGACGGCTTCGAAGTCGTCGGCGAAGCCACCGATGGCGACGAGGCCATCACCGAGACTCTCGATAAGCAGCCCGACATTCTGCTTCTCGATGTCTCCATGCCGCGCCTGCCGGGCCTGGAGGCCATGCGCGCCATCATGAACGGCCCTTCCACGGCCAAGATCCTGCTGCTCACCTCCACCATCACCACGCAGCAGATCATCGAGGCGCTGCACATCGGCGCGCGCGGCATCGTGCTCAAAGACGCGCTCGCCAGCCACCTGCAAACCGCCATCCGCACCGTCCACGCGGCGACTACTGGATCGGCGGCAAGCGCGTGGTCAATCTCGTCTCCGCCCTGCACGACCTGATGCAGCAGGCCGCCATCCCGCAGCGCAAAACCTACGGCCTCACCCCGCGCGAGCTCGAAGTCGTCGGCTGCATCGTCGAGGGCTGCTCCAACCGCGACATCGCCAAGCAGTTCACGCTGAGCGAAGAAACCGTCAAGCGCCATCTCTCGAACATCTTCGACAAGACCGGCGTCTCCACGCGCCTCGAGCTGGCGTTATTCGCCATCGCGCATCACCTGGTCACTCCGCAGTAGCCTGGATCGCCGGCTCAAACGTGTAAGAAAGCGTGCCAGATTGTACAGGGCTGCGCGTGTCGAGCAGAATCCGGTAAATCTCGTTTCCCCAACTTTCGCGCAACCCTGCGTCGGTCAGTGGGATCGGCTCGATCTTCGGCGCGAGTTGCGTGGCATCGAATGTTAAGGAGCACTCCCTCCCGCTTCCTTCAGCCAGCTTCATCGTCACACCTAGGCCGTCGGTGGTCGCGATCCTCGGCGTCATCACCGAGAAGCTCACCGGCACGGCCCGCTCAAGATCGAACTCCTCGGTGACGGCCACAATCTCGCGCTTCCGATCCAGCGTCACCGTGCGCACCCACTTTTTGATGCCCGCTTCTCTCGGATACGCCTTGGCGATGTCGAACGAAACCGTCGCGTGCTGATCGTTGGTCTCGTACTTTCGGTCCGCTGCCTCGAATTCCACGCCGTTCTGCTGCATCACGCCGCCCACCGTCGGCAGATTGTGATACGCCGACTGCATGGTCCAGATCGAATAGCGGTCGCGTCCGAAGGTCTTCGCCGTGTACTGCTCAACGCCGACGTCGATCACCACCGGCTGCCCGTCAAGATAAATCACGAAATTCCCCGTGTCGTTGTGGCTGTGGCTGCGCCCGTTGTTCGAGGCCAGCACCGCTACGTACATGCCCTCGGTCGAGCCGGCTTTCTCGCGCGCCGTCATTAAGCCAAAGTCGGGATACCACGCGTCGCGCACCAGCACGTCCTGTTTTTTCGCTGCACGAACCTCAGTGGCGTCGAGTACTGCCGGCAGCGAGCGCAAAAGACTGGTCAGGTTCTCATTTAGCGCGCGCTCCAGGCCCGCTCCCTGCGCATTCCATCCACTCTTCTCCGCATAAAACGCGCCGAAAGCTTCCAACTCGTCGTCGTGCACCGCCTTGCCGAAGCGGTAGAGCACGTCGCCCGAGGGCGCGGCCCTGCGATGCGCGTCGCCATAAGCCACATAATCGTCGCCGGCGATGTGCGCGCTGAGAATGAACCGTCCCATGGCGTCGAGAAATGGATTAGCGAATATTCTTGTCGCATTGCCGGTGCCCGACTCCAGCGTCCAAATCACGTCAAACAAACTCAGCACCGAGCGGCTGTAGTAGCCCGGGCCCTCCTCTTCGGCGGCGTCCGGCCAGTAGTCGTTCCAGTACGCATCCACGCTGCGCGTAATGCGCATGGTCTCGGCAATGCGGAGTTTCGCATCGTCCTCGAGGATCAGGTTGATCACCAGCAGGTTCGAGTTGATCCACGGATTCCAGTTGTTCAGCCGGTGCTCCTGCTTCGGCCCTCCCAGGCCCATCCACGCAAAATCGTTGCGCTCGCGCGCCAGTTTCAGCATCTTATGCTCGACCTCGATCTTGATCCGCTGGTTCACCAGCGGCGACACCTGGTCAAGTTGCGGACCGAGCAGATAGTTGGTCCACGCCAGCAGTTGCGCCGTCTCCGCAGAGAACAATTCGATGATCGGATCGCTTACGTCCGGCAGCCCCACGCCCGCTTTTTGCGCGCCCAGGTGCGCCGGCGCGCCCCAAAAAGTCTCCTCGCAAATTAGCCACACGCCGTTCACGATCTCGTCGATGAGCCGCCCCTTGCCCTCCAGGCACTCGGCCAGGATCAGGCGTTGCAGCATGGCGCGGCGGCCGAAGCTATCGGCCTCGAACCGGCTGCGATTGCCGTTGCGCTTGAAGTCGAGAAATGTTGACGCCAGCAGCGCTTTCCAGCCCGTCTTCTGGTCGGCTTCCGCGCGCGCCACAACGGCCGCGCGAATGTCCCCCGGGACTGCCTCCCACGCCGCACGCTCGTTCCACTTCGGATACGGATGCCACGCGCCCGGCGCCACCAGGTGGCTTTCGAGAAATGCCTCCGTGTAGGTCGTGCTCAGCAAATCGTGCGGCGCAACCAGAAGCGGCTTCTCCTGGGTCGTTGCGCTCCCCTGCGAGGCCAGCGCGAGATTGCCCAAAGAATGCAAAAATTTCCGCTGCCCTGCGAGCGCAAGGCTCCCGGCCATAAAATGACGGCGATTCATCGGGCCTCCCGATTCCGCGAGCCAGTATACAGGCACGAGCATGCCGCGCACTCCGGGATGCGGCGCAGAGCCTCCACACAAGACGAAAATCGTCTGCGATCCATGGCACGATTCCCGCTCACGCGCTATTCTGTTGCTTCGATTAGGATGAGGTGTATCACTGGCACCGGGAAGGTGGAAGCCTAGCTCCGCTAACCCCGCCAGCCCCGCTAACTCCGCTCGTCACACAGGTGCAGCATGGGTGAACTAAGCAGAATCGGCATTGCCCTCGATTCAGATCTTCTAAAACGATTCGATCGCTCCATTGAGAAGAGCGGCTACACGAACCGTTCCGAAGCCTTTCGCGATCTGATCCGCGACCGCCTGGTCCGCGAGCAGACCGCCGCACCCGACGCCACCGTCGTCGGCACCGTCACGCTTATCTACAACCATGCCGCCCACGGCATCACCGAGAAGCTCACTGAAGCGCAGCACGAACACCACGGCCTTGTGGTCTCCACCACGCATGCGCATCTCGATCACGACTCCTGCCTTGAAGTGCTGATCGTCCACGGCAAAGCCGCACACGTCCAGCATCTCGCCGACATCGTCATCGGCCTCAAAGGCGTCGAGCACGGCCGCCTTGTCATGACCGTCCCCTCACTCGACGCCGAGCAAGAACACTCACACGACCATCCGCACAAGCACAGCCACTAGCGTTGTCTCTTAAAAGTTCGTGTTAGAAATGAGCTGTCATCCTGAGCGAGTCTCGGCGTGCCGGGACGAGTCGAAGGACCTGCGGTCGCTTCTTGGATGTGAACGAGCGCTCACAAACCCTGTCAACGAGCGCCGGGCGTCTACGGCTGATCGTAGTAGCCAGTGTTGGTTCGCGCCTTCAGGCCGGGCTTGTCGACTTCAACCCTCAACTGGTGGTAGTCGTTGGGACCGTCGGCGTGCGGCCGCACGAACGAGATGGTATAAAACGCGCTCGCATCTTCCACGCAACGCACGATCTCCGGAGTGAGGTCGTTGCTGGGGGCGATCGCCAGGCCGCCGCTCTCGACGGCGAGCACCTTCAAATCCAGATAGGGCATCCCAGCCTGCTCGATTTTCTTTACGCCCTTCAGGTAGCTCTCGTACAGATAAGTGTTCGTATCCGGCATGCCCTGGTGAACGCTGTAAAGCGTAATCTGCCCCTGGCGGAGTTGCGTGGAGAAACCGACAATGGTCTTGAACTGCTGCTGCTCCTCCTTCCAGGAAGTCTGCAGACTCGAGTTGTTGACGATGGGCCAGCCGGGACTTGCCCATATGAGCAGCTTGCGTCCGGGGCGTTGGGACAGGGCATTCACGATGCGGCCGAGATTTTGCAGCGAAAGCTGAAAGCGCTCGATGGCTCCCGCGCCGCCGGTGTCTTTGCCCACTACCCGCAGTTTGCTCTCCGCCTGGTCAAGCTGGGCTGCCGCCGCGTTGCCGTCGGTCGTGGGGCCGGGCTGCACCAGGAGTCCTTGGTCGGAAAACCAGATGATCGACACCGGCAGCGGCAGATGGCCTCCGTTCTGGCGAAGGAACTGATCGATGGCGGAGCGAGCAAAAGCGACATCCTGAACATCCACGTTCGCCGTGTCGATAAGCAGGATCACCTGCACGGGTATGGACGGAGGATTGGCGGCGGTGTAGGCGTGGAACGAAGCAAGGGTCATCGGCCGGTCGTTGTCGAACAGCTTGAAGTCGCTCGCATCGAGACCGGAGATGGGCTTGCCCTCCTTATCTGTCACCTCGACGTTAAGCAGGATCTGGCTGTTGTCGGGAATGGGCGTCGCGGCCAACCGCTGCTGAGGCGGCGTCTGCCTTTGCCCGGCGGCCGGGACCTGCATTTGCGGGGAAGCTGCGCTGGGTTGTTGCGCGTTTGCTCCAAAGGCGAGCGGGCACGCGATCGCCAAAATAAAACATCTAAAATTCCACATGGGTTCGCTCCAGTCGGAGCGGTCGATAGTGCTCCGTAGAACACCATCATAGCTCTATCAAATCCATGCCTTTACCGCTCCACCTTCACCCCGAAGTGATACGTCACATTCGCCCTCGCGTACGAGGGAACGCGCACTCTCACCACTTCACTCACAGGATTCGCGGCAACCAGCCCATTGCTGCGCAGGCCCGCAGCGCCGGAGGCAAAGACTCGCGTCCGTCGGTGCTCCCGCACAAGCATAGCGAGTAGCCGTCCGCGCTCGTCAAAGAGCCCCGGCAACCTGTCTGCCTTAACGACCGAAACTGTAACGTAAAGTGAATCGCGCCTGAACCGGTTCGACGGGGTGCATCACTCTTGTAAATGCCGCACTAGCATCCACGGCAACCGCAACCTGCTCCTGCCCTGCCAATGTTGTTGGCGGAGTTGCGGGCAGTCCCAGCCCGGCTGCCGGCGTAATTTGCGATACGTAAGCGTAGTCGACGTCGTGATCCCGGCGGTTGAACACATTCAAAACTTCCCCCACAACGCTCCAGTTCCTGTTGAATTTATAAGTGGCGCCCAGGTTCACCAATGACGTCGAGGGCGACTTATAAATTGCGTCGGAGGTCAAAGGGCGCGGCCCAAAATAGCGCAGGCGCACACTCCCCGAAAGACGTTTCAAATCCTCGAGTGTGACACCGGATGAAACCACCCACCGAACGGCCTCAGGCACCTCCTTGCCGTAGGGATTCTGCAGGTAGCCGCCATCCCCGTAACCGACGGTTGAGGAGTTCACTGTGCCCGACGCCGTGGACCCGGTCGGAATCACTCCATAGCAGTTCGAGTTTCTAGCGCAAAGCTGCTGCGTGCCCGATGCGCTCGTATAAAAAGTGGAATCGAATGGGTCGTTCTGGGTAAAAATTGCGCGAGAGTCCGCAAAGTCCGTATCGAGAACCCAATGTTCCGCTGGCGTGTAGTAGTTGCCAACCTCGAAGCCGTAGCGGTTGCTCGATTGCATCGAGGGCGTCGTGCCTCCGGTATCGCCGTCTTGCAGCAGTTCGGAGTTGCTGTGGAGATACCAGATCTCAGCGGTGCTTTGAAGATGCGGAACGGCCGCAGTGCGCACGCCAACTTCTCCGCCCTTGGTCTGAGCCAGGAAGGGAACTGGAACGGGAGTCGGCGAATTGTAGTAAGGATAGTCCGGCGAAACCGGTTCATACGGTTGCGTTGAACCACGCACATCGTTGGTGTGGTAACTGAATCCGCCCTGCAAATAAATCTCTGTGTGGGCCCACGGCCCGAAGATCAAACTTGCTTTGGGGCTGGGCAGGAACTTGCCGATCGACTGACGAGTATTGGGATTGAAGTTCGCAGGGTAGGGATCGAAGGGATAGCTGGGGTTGGTGGGATTGGTAAAGCTGGTGACGATGCCTTTGCCGTAGTCGCCGCGCAGGGCAAGGATGGAGCGAAATTTGCTCGCCCACTGCATCTTGCTCGACACCCATGGGCTCGCGATCGTCTCCGTAAACTTATTCAAATCCGTGGCCGCAGGCAACACCGCAACCTGATCGAGAGTGGAGCACACACCGCTCGAGTCGCAGTCCCCTTGATAGTTGGCGCTATAGTACGTCTTGCTCGTGCGCACGCGATCTTCCGTGCGGTAAAGCCCGTTGTGGATCCAGTCGTTGCGCAGTTGCATACCGAACGTTGTCTCCGTCTTTCGCCCCAGGAACTCACCGAAAATCGTGTGGCGCGCGTCGAACCCCGCCACCCAGCGCCTGTCCTGCTGTTCGAACTGGTCACCCTTATAGGGATCGACCAGGTAGTAGGTGAAATCGGAAAACAGATTCAGATCGTAATAAAATCCGTAAGCCATGATCTCCGTTGCGGAATGCGCGTCCTTGTGATGCCATTCGCCCTGCAAGCTATAACGATGCGAATGGCCGCCGTCTTCCGGATTCAGCGCGCCAAAGAAACCGACGACCGGTATGGCCGTGTACGGAATCTGATCGGTCGAGTTCCAGCGCGTTCCGGCGTAGCCACGCGCCGTGATGCTTAAACCCCTGTCGTCTCCGCCCTGGCTGTAAGTCATCAGGCCGTTGAACTTGTAATAGTTGTCCGGATGCACCCACGGACCGCCATCGTGATACGCCTCTCCGCCGTAAAGCAGGTTGCCTCGCCGGAATTTTCGCGACACTCCAAAAACGAACCGCGCAAATTGGTACATGCCGCCATCGATCTGCACGAAATCCTGGGGCAGCGTCTTGTACATCACCACGTGCGCGTTTCCCGCCGAGCCGTAGTCGCCGACCTCTGCGTAGTAAGGACCCTTCGCGGCATCCACCCGCTCCACAAACTCCGGGATGACGGTGTTCATGTCCGAGTAGCCCTCGCCGTGCGCGTGCGACGGCAGGTTCAGCGGCATTCCGTCGATGAAGATGGCGAAGTCCGTTCCGTGGTCGAGATTGAATCCGCGCATGAAGTACTGATTGGCCTTGCCGCCGCCGGCGTGTTGCGTGATGATCAGGCCAGGCAGCGTCTCGAGAATCTCTCCCGAGCGAAGAAGCGGACGATTCTTGAGTTCCTCTGCGCCCACCGTTACCTGGCCGGCGGAACTCGCGATTCCGATCAGGTCGTCAGCACGGCCCCGCACGTTGATCGTAGTGCTCACGGCGCCCACTACCAGGGAAATGCGCAGTGAAGCCGGTGCTTCAGTGGCCCCCACGGTGACCGGGATTTCTCTGCTTTCAAATCCGGCATTCGATACGACAATTCGATAATCGCCCGCCGGAAGGCCAGAAAGAATGAAGGAGCCGTTCGTGTCCGAGTGTGTCGTAATTCGCAAAGTGCCGTTCGCACTGAGGGCCTGCACGGTAGCCCCGGCAATCGCCGCGCCCGACGCGTCAGCGACCGTTCCAGAAACTACTACGCCGTCGGCCCCACGCGCCAGCAGCCCCGCAAAGAGCGCCAATAGGCACAGTGCTACGATTCTCAAAATGTTGCTACGCATAGGGACACCTTAAACGCAGATTTAAATCGCACCTGTGATATTCGTCACACGATTTTTAAATTTGTGCTACTGAATGAGACGATAATAGTACGAATTATGGGTTCGTGCTACCGATGACCCCGCCCCGGTGCCGCAGGGGTGGGGAGAATGGAATCTGGTTCTCGTAAATCACTTGAAGGAGAGGCACATGCGCCGACTTTTGTCGCAGATTTCGCCGGTTCTCGCGGCCTGCTTGCTCATCGCCGCAGCATATCTCTGGTCGCAAACAAAACCGCAGCCGCACCCGCTCACGGTTCCGCTCACATGCTCCCAGCGCGATTGCCCGGTGCTCACGGGCGCGCCGCAAACCACAGGCATGCGCAGCGGTTTTGTGCGCCTCAAGCCGGGTCAAACCGTGGGCTGGCACACCACCGGCAAAAATGAAGAAGCCCTAGTTGTGCTGCATGGAAAAGGCAACGCGCTCATTGATGGGCAACCCGGTCTGCCCTTCGCTGCTCCCGCGCTCGTCTACATTCCGCCCGCCACGCGCCACAACGTCGAGAACACCGGAAGCGATCCGCTCGAATATGAATATGTAGTCGCGCCAGCGAAGGCGCAGTAGGCCTACTTCGCGCTCGTCGCCGGCCGCGCCGCAATCTCAACGGCCGCTTTGCTCCGCGCCGGCAACGTGTCCCGCGGGAAATCCGTCGATCGCCGAACGACTAACCGAGTCTGAATCGGCCACTCGCGCTGCGCAAACTTTGTATGGCCCGCTTCGATACCGGCGCGCAGCGCTTCCACCGCCGCCGTGGCCAAATCTCTGCACGACATCTGCACCGTCGTCAGCGGCGGCAGCATGAACTGCGCCAGGTGAATGTCGTCGAATCCCACCACAGAAATATCCTTGGGAACCTGGTGCGTGGTTTCATCCAGCGCATGCAGCACGCCGATGGCGGTCATGTCGTTGGAGCAGACGACCGCCGTGGGCAGTTCCGCCGCCTTCAGCAACTCTTCCATCGCCGCCTTGCCGCTCTCCATGGTGTGCTTGCCTTCAACCATCGCCGCGGCCGGAACGGTCAGTCCCAGCTCCGCCATCGCTTTGCGGAAGGCGTCGCGCCGCGTATCGCCGCCGTCCGCATGTGCAACGGGCCCGAGATGAATGCGATCTGCCGATGGCCCAGTGCGGCCAGGTGCTGCACCGCCTCGCGAATCCCCTCGCCGTAGTTCACCTTCAGCACGCGAACGTTGGGCAGCTCCGGCCCCGCATCCACAAACACCAGCGGAAATCCGTGCTCCACCAGCTTCTGCACCAGCTCTTCTTCAATGCCGAAGGTCATCACTGCCACGCCATCCACGTTGCGCTGCAGCATGCGCCGGATGACCGACTCCGTTCGCGCCACATCGTAGTTCGTCGAACCGATCATCACTTCGTAGCCCTGCGCCACGGCCAGGTTCTCGAACTCCTGCACCAGCTCGGGGAAAAATGGATTGGTGATTTCGGAAACGATAAGGCCCAAAATGCGGCTGCGCCCCGACACCAGCGCCCGCGCCTGGGTATTGGGCACGTAGCCCACGTCGTCCACGGCCTTCCACACGCGCTTGGCCAGCTCGGCATCGACTGTGGGAATGCGATTCACCACGCGCGAAACGGTAGCAATCGAAACCCGCGCGCGCCTGGCCACATCGTGAATGTTCACGTTGGCGCGGCGTCGCTGAGAGGATTTCCTCGACCGGTCCATGAGAAGAAAATTGTACGCTTTTCCCGCCGTTACTCGTAGCGCGATCCGCAGCTTGCGCAGGAAAGATAGCTCAAATACTGAGAGTTAGGCGGAATCCAGGCATTTTTGAAAGCGCATCGGCACCGCCAGCATCGGAAATTTGGTAAGCGTTTCCCGATCTTCCGGACCCTAACAAGCCCTATCGGCAGCTGGAATTTGACGACCGAAATTCAACGCACCAATCAATGCATCGATCAATGCATTGATTGATGCATTGATTCCCCGCACCCTCACGAGATTGCTCCCTCCCTCCATTGCTCCCTCACTCCCTATATTTACGGATGCTCTTGCCCGCCCGCCACAACCTCAAGTCCGTGCCGCAGCAGCGGCAGAATCGCTTCCAGGCTCTCTTCAGATCCGCTCTTACTCCCCGGCAAATTCACGATGAGCGTTTTACGGCGCAGTCCCGCCACGCCGCGCGAGAGCCACGCGAAGGCATTGCGCTCCGCGCCCTTTGCGCGCATCGCCTCCGCCAATCCCGGCGCTTCGCGGTCCATCACGCGCCGCGTCGCCTCGGGCGTGCAGTCGCGCGGTCCCAGTCCGGTGCCGCCCACGGTCAGCACCAGAGCCGCACCCTTGCCACCTAGTTCTTCAAGCGTCGCCGCAATCGCGTCTTCATCGTCGGGCAGCAGCGCAGTATAGATCTCGGCCTGCGGCCACGCGCCCCGCAGCAATTCGACCACCGCCGGACCTGCCGTATCTGTCATCTGTCCGGCCGAACAACGATCCGAAATAGTGAGCACTGCAAGCAGCATGAGGCGATTGTAAGCTCCCGCGCTCTGGTCTCTTGACTGTGCACCATCGGAGATGCCCCAGGGTCTCGCTTTTGAGACCTGGGAAACCGCGGCCGTCAATCTATGAATGCATGAGGTCAGAGACCTAGCTGGCCGGCAGCACTTTGATCGTGCGCATCCACGTCTCCACCAGTTTGGGCCAACCCATGATGGGTAAATCCCTCGGCCGCAATCCAAATCCGTGGCCACCTTCCGCGTAGATGTGCAGTTCCGCCGGAACCTTCATGTTTTTTAGCTGCATAAAATACACCACTGAGCTTTCTACATGAGCTGTGTAATCGTTCTCGGCTTGCAGCAGAAATGTGGGCGGCGTGTTCGCCGTGGGTTGAATATCAGGATTGGGTGCGAAATTCTGGTTCGCCATTGCCAGGTAGCCCGGATAAATCACCACCGCAAAGTCAGGGCGGCAGCTCAGCGCGTCCGCCGCGTCGATCGGATCGTAAATCCGCTTGTCGTAATGATTGCTAATCGCCACGGAAAGATGCGCGCCCGCCGAAAATCCCATCACGCCCACACGATGCGGATCGATGCCCCACTCCGCGGCATGCAGCCGCACCAACCCCACCGCGCGCTGCGCATCCTGCAGCGCCGCGGCCGACTTGGGATACGGCCCGCTATCCGGCACGCGATATTTGAGCAGCACGCAATTGACGCCGATCTGGTTCAGCCAATCGCAAACCTCCGTGCCTTCCAGATCCATCGACAAAATCTGGTACGCGCCGCCGGGAAACACCATCACCGCCGCACCCGTGTTCTTCCCCTTCGCCGGATACACCGTGATGGTCGGCGTCGACACATTGGTCAGGCGAATGTAGGGCCGTCCGGCCATCATCCTCGATGGCGCACCGCTCTCCGCCGGCGCGTCTGCTTTCGCGCCCGGCGCCGTTCCCGGCCAAATCGGCATCGTCACCAGTCCTTCTGGCGGTGTCCATCCCGGAGAAGGAGTTGAGGGGTTGGCCGGGGCCTGTGCCCACGTGCCTGCGGCGCTCAATGCAGCCGCGGCAACAAGCAGTTTCTTATTCATGTTCGGGACCTCCAGCGCGATTCTGCGTCGCGTTCAGTAACGCGTGTGCCCGCTATCTTTGTACTGCACCAGCAGCTTGGTCAGCCGCGCTACAATTTCGGGACGCTGCGCCCACAGGTTGTAAAGCTCATGCGGATCGTCAGCCAGATTGTAGAGTTGACCCTTCACGCCATCCGCCGCCGGTTCTACTTCCACCGGCGGCGTGAATCCTCCGCTGCCCAGTCCCAGTTCCAGCTTCCAATCGCCCTCGCGGATCGAGAACATCCCGCTGTTCGAGAGCTCGAGGATGTCTTTGCGAATCGGCGCATGAGGCCGGCGCTCGAGCGCCGGAAGCAGATCGAAGCTGTCCTCGCCCGCATCCGGTGGCAGCGGCCGGTGCAAAATAGCCGCCAACGTTCCCATTAAATCTGTCAGCGATGCCGTCTCATCGCACACCGTACCAGCCGGAATGTGTCCCGGCCAACGCGCGATAAACGGAATGCGGTGTCCAGCCTCCCAGATGTCGGCCTTCTCGCCGCGCCATCCCGCGTTGGCGCGATGCGGATAGGTCGCAATGTCCTGGTCGTTCCACCATGCGCCATTGTCGCTGGTCACGATCACCAGTGTGTTCTGCTCCATGCCCAGTGCGTGCAACGTGTCCAGCACGCGGCCAATCATCGCGTCCACCTCAGCCACGTAATCGCCATAGAGTCCGGCGCCCGATTTGCCCTTGTACTCCGCGAGCGGAACCCAAGGCGTGTGCGGCGAGGGCATCGCGAAGTAGAGAAAAAACGGCTGCTCCTTGTGCTGCGCGCGCTCATGCAGAGTCTCGACCGCCTTATCGGTCAGCGTCGGCAACACCTGCGGGATGTCGAAGTGCGGCGCGCGCAATCCCGCTCGCCAGTAGTAGCCATGCGGCGTATTCGCGCCGGCTTCAGGAACCGTCGGCAACTCCACCGTATGTTCGTTCTCAAAATAAAGGTAGGGCTGCATATCGAGCGACGCAGGAATGCCGAAGTAATAATCGAATCCATGCGCGTTTGGCCCGGGCACCAGCGGCTGCGTGTAGTCGGTCTTTTCCGCGTTGCCCAGACCCAGGTGCCACTTGCCCACCCCCGCCGTGTAGTATCCCCGTTCCTTCAGCATCGATGGCACCGTCATCCGTCCCGGCTCAATCAAATCCGGAGACTCACCGTTGAGCACACCTTTCTTCAACCGTCCGCGCCAGCTATAGCGCCCCGTCAAAATGCTGTAGCGGCTCGGCGTGCACACCGCGCTCGAGGCATGCATGTCGGTAAACCGCATGCCCTGCCGCGCAAAAGTGTTGCAGTGCGGCGTGGGGATCGCGGAGTGCAAGTTGTATGCATCGATATCGCCCCACCCCAGGTCGTCCGCCAGAATATAAACCACATTCGGCTTGCCCCCGGGTTTGCCCGCGGCACGCATCATCGCCGGCGCGCTCAGCATCCACGCGGCCGCTCCCAGGCGCGCGCAAAATGCGCGTCGATCAAGTCCCGCTGCACTCATTGCAAGGATCTCCAATAGATCGAGAAGGAATCGTCGAACTTCGAGGCAATCAATTTATATCGGGGCCAGCTTGCTCTTGTAAATAAAGCCCACGCGCGGCCGAGGCCTGCGCCTTCAACTCACGGATTACTCTTCTCGCACTCGCACCAGCAGTCCGCCCAACTTCGTGACGTCCACGCAGAATTCCTCTGCAAAGGGAACCGTATCCATCTGCATGCCCGGCATCTGCACCCAAAACTGTGTATTGGCGCGCACCATGGTCATTCAAGAAAGTGCCCGTGCCGGACACCCCGACAATGTGATTTAAATCACACCCCAAGGTGCTCTCTGGCACATCCCGGCCCTTTCGCCGGTGACACGCTTGCGATTATGAGGTGTTCGCCATGCGGGATTCAGACGGCCGCCGCTGGACGCATCCAGAAACCATTCTCGTCGCCACTGACCTGAGCGATCTGGATCACCTCATGCCATTTGCCCTCGAAGAGGCGGCCGGTACCGGGGCCCCCACGGACAGGTCTTCGTCCGTGGGGTGGGATACCGGGGCCCCCACGGACAGGTCTTTGTCCGTGGGGTGGGATACCGGAGCCCGTCTCATTCTCCTGCACGCGATCTCTACCGCCTCGGCCTTTACCGCCGACGCCGCCGGTATGCCCTATTTCGACACCACCGGCGCCCTCGAGATCGCGGAGCAGATGATGCGTCCCTGGTGCGATGCCGCCGCCCGTCTCGGCATTCACTGCGATTCCGTGGCCCGCGAAGGCCATCCCACGCAACAGATTGCAGCCGCCGTTCGCCAGTTTCATGTGGACCGTGTGCTGCTCGGAACCCGGAGCCGCGGCAAGCTAGGCAGGTTGCTTATCGGCTCTGTGGCAGAACAAGTGCTGCGCTCGGTCTACCTCCCGGTCATCACCGTGGGACCCGAGGCTCATCTCCCGGTGGCTCGGGGCGAGGAACGTATCGTCCTGCATGCCACCACACTTCGAGAGACCTCTCGCCCGAGCGCGGCGCTTGCCTGCCAGGTGGCGGATGCCCAAAAGGCAAAACTCATCCTGCTCCACGTTCTGCCGTCCATCTCAGAAATGGAGCGCAAAGGCCTGCCCGCAGGATCGCACTCTGCGGCGATGCTCGAGTTGCGCATCCTCGCAGCGCGAACCGGCGCCAATTGTTGCTCCGCCGTCGAGCCGGTCGTCGCCCACGGCAATCCCTCCATCGAGATTCTCGCCCTGGCCGCCGAACGCCATGCCAGCCTCATCGTGCTCGGCGCCACGCGCCGCCCTGCCCTCGAAAACTTCACACGCGAGGGCACCGTTCGCCGTGTGCTGGCCCACGCGCGCTGTCCCGTGCTCACGTTACGTGAACCCCAGGCCATGCGCGAAGAGACGCACGCCCTCGCCGCCGCAGCCCACCGCTAAAGCGCCGTACCTTCAATTGATTTTGCGCAATCAAGCTGTCCAGCTTTTACGCCGCGTCGCTGCCCGGGGACGCGTTCCCCTGCCGAAGCGCGATGCTGGCCGATTTACGCGAGGAAGGCCGTGTAAACGGCTGCAGCCGTTTCAGGCATCGTTCGTGCAGGTAACGCAGTTGGCGCAGAAGTCCCAGTCCGTCCTGCTTCCGGCCACTGCCATGCGCGTTGTAAATCTCCGCGGCCATAGCGTGCATTTGCTCATGGAGAGTTTCGATCGCTTGCAGCGAAGCCGGCAGACCTCCCGCGGAAAGTCTATGCGACTGGAGCCACGCCGTCAGGCTGCATGGATCCGTGTCGAGGGGCGGCGGCGTGGCCCGCGTGCCCTGCAGATAAGCCACTAAATGCCCGTACCAGGCGCGGTGTTCCACCATGGCGAATAGCACCGCTCGATTGTTCGCGTGGACTTGAGGTACTTCCATCCATCGCGGATCGGCGCGCCACGTGGCTGCCCAAGCTTGCAGCTCTCCTGCCGTCATGGGACTCGCAATTCCGTATCCCTGTCCGAAATCGCATCCCAGCTGCAGAAGCACCACGCCGTGCTCCACTGTTTCCACTCCCTCCGCAATCACCTTCCGGCGAAATGCCTCGGCCAATCCGAAAACACCTTTCAGAATGGATAGGTTCTCCAGCTCGTCCAGCATATCCCGCACAAAACTCTGGTCAATCTTCAAAATATCGGCGGGCAAGCGCTTCAAATAAACCAGGGAGGAGTAGCCGGTGCCAAAGTCGTCCACGCTGATCAGCACGCCGGCCGCACGGCAGGCCGCAAGCACCTGGGAGCTGAGCGCCACGTTCTGCAGGGCGCTGGTTTCCAGCACCTCCAGCTCCAGATGCGATGGCTTGACGCGCGGATGCGCCGCCAGCCGCGCGCACAAACGGTTGACGAAATCCGGCTGTTGCAATTCGAATGCACTCACATTCACACTCACAGGAATCTCGAAGCCGCTCTCCTGCCAGGTCTCCATCTGCGCCAGCGCGCTCTCAATCACCCACTCGTCCACCTCCGCCGCTAACGGATGGTCTTCGATCACGGGAAGAAACATGCCCGGAGGCAACAGGCCGCGCTCGGGGTGTTGCCAACGCAGCAGGGATTCCACTCCGATCACTTCCCCGGTGCGCATGTTCACCTTCGGCTGGTAATAATTCACAAGCTCGCCCGCCACCAGCGCGTGGCCTATGCGCTCGATGTTTTCATTGCGGCTACGCACGGTCAGATCGTGGCGAGGATCGAAGATCGAATAGCGATTCTTTCCCGCCAGTTTGGCCTCGTAGAGCGCTTGGAAGGCCTGGCGCATCAATAAGTCTGCGTCCATTTCCTCCGCCTGCGGATAAAACGTAACGCCTGCACTGGCCGTCACCCGCAGCGGCACGTCTCCAATCTGTATCTCCCTGGTGGCGGCCTCGAGCATGCGCGCCAATGTGGGCAGACAGGCTTCACGGTCGGGCAGATCGAGAATTACTGCGGCGAACTCATCTCCGCCCAGCCGCGCCAGCGTGTCTCCCTCGCGCAGTGCGCGCTTCATCCTGAAGGCCAGTGCAGTCAGCAGCGCATCGCCGCTGGAGTGGCCGTAGCCGTCATTGATGGCCTTGAATGCGTCCAGATCGAAACATGCCACCGCAACCAGTTGCTCGCGGCGGTCTGCATGTGCCATGGCCTGGCGCAAACGGTCCGCAAACAGCGCCCGGTTCGGAAGCCCCGTCAGCGCGTCGTAATGCGCCACCAGCTCCAGCTGCTGCTGGTGCTCCTTTACCTCCGTGATGTCGGTAAAGAGCCCCACATATTGCTTCGCCTGTCCATTGGCGTCGTGGATTGCATCGATGGTGAGCATCTCCGCGAAGATGTCCCCGTGCTTGTTCCGATTCCAAATCTCCCCCGACCAGTGCCCGTCCCTTACGAGAGTGCTCCACATGTTCTCGTAGAACTCTTTGCTCTGCAGCCCCGATTGCAGCATGCGCGGATTCGTCCCCAGTGCCTCTTCCCGCGTGAAGCCGGTGATGCGCGTAAAGGCGTCGTTCACTTCCAGAATCGTCCCCGCGGGATCGGTGATGACAATGCCTTCGCGCGTGCCGGTGAAGACCGTGGCGGCCAGTCGCAGCCGGTCCTCAGCCAGCTTCCGCTCCGTGATGTCCTCGGAACAGATCACAATTCCGCCCACCGAGCCATCACCCGCACGCCAGGGAAGAATTTCGCGCCGGATCCATTGCGTGCTTCCATCGGCCCTGGTCAGCTCGCGCTCGCTCATCTCCATCGTCTCGCCCGCCAGGCAGCGCCGATGTTCCTCCCGCCAGCTCTCCGGTGTTCCTGGGAAAATCTCGTAATGCGAACACCCGATGGCGTCGATATCGCCGAGAGAATGCATCTCCAGCCAGCGCCGGCTCACGGCGAGGTATCGCATCTCGCGATCCAGCATGGCCAGCGCCGCCGGCGCGCGATCGATGAAGAGTTGCAGCAGATTTTTGCTCTCGCGCATCGCCGCTTCCGCCAGTTTGCGCTCCGTGATGTCCTCATAAAACATCACGATGCCGCCCACCGAGCCATCCGCAGCCCCCCACGGCGTAATTTGCCACCGGATCCACGTTCCACGCTCGCCGGAGTGATCGTATCGGTCTTCCTCCAGCCGTTGCGTCTCGCCTGCCAGTCCGCGTCTGTGCGTCTCTTTCCAGCGCTCCGGCACCTCGGGATTGACTTCGTAGTGCGATCGCCCGACGATCTCGCGCACGTCAACGCCATGGTCATCTGCCCAGCGGCGGCTCACGGCCAGGTAGCGCATCTCGCGGTCGAACATCGCCAGGGCAACCGGTGCATGCTCCACGAAAAGCTGCAGCAGCTCCCGGCTCCTCACAAGTTCAATCTGCGCCCGTTTCCATTGCGTAATGTCTTCGGTGAAGAGGATGATGCCACCCACCGCGCCTTCCGCGGTGCGCCAGGGAAGTACCTCCCACCGGATCCACACCACACGGCCGTCAGCGCGTTCGAAACGATCCTCGTAGTTGCGCAACGACTCGCCCGCCAAACCGCGACGATGCACCTGCTTCCAGCGCTCGGGGATGTCGGGGACGATTTCATAATGACAGCGTCCGATCATTTCTTGCTCGGCAACCCCGTTCTCCTTGATCCAGCGATGGCTCGCGGCCAAATACCGCATCTCGCGGTCAAACATTGCCAGGGCCACCGGGGCATGCTCGATGAATAGCTGCAGCAATTCCTTGCTCTCGCGCAGCGCGGCATCCACCTGCTTGGCTTCCGTAATCTCCTGAATTGTGCCATGCATCCTGACCGGCCGCCCATCGCCGGCACGGGTCACTTCGCCTAGACCGCGTACCCAGCGTTCCACTCCATCGCAGCGCCGGGCAATGCGATACACCTTGTCAAAAGTCTTGCCCTTGGCCACAACTTCATCTTCGAAATAAGCGCCCATCGTCAAGCGGTCGTCGGGATGGATCAGATCCAGCCACCCGTCGATGGTGCGCTCATACGTCCTGTCGATTCCGAAAATTTCATCCATGATGTCCGAGCTCGTCCATCGTCCTGAATGAAAATCGAGGGTATAGTTGCCTAAGCCCGCGACCTTCTGCGCCTCGCGCAGCGACTCCTCGCTTTGGCGCAGTCTCTCTCCCGCCTCCATGTACTCGGTAATATCCGGCGCGATTCCAAGCACACCGATGATCTCGCCGCCGGGGCCGTTGATCGGGTATTTGCGATTGTCGATCCAGCGTTTCGTCCCGTCTTTCGCCGGCACTTGCTGGATTTCGTTCACTCGCCTGCCCTCGGCGAATGCCTTCTCCTCGAGCCTGTAATAAATGTCGGCAGCCTGTTCCGGATGATTGTCGTAGTCGGTGGTGCCAATCAGCTCTGTCCGGCCGCCATTCGACTCAATCAGGTTCGACAGCGTTTGGCTCGCCGCCAGAATCACGTGGTTGCGACTCTTGATGTAGATATAGTCGTTGGAGTGCTCGATCAGACTCTTGAAGCTGCCGATCAGGATCGCATCGTCCGGCTCGCTCACCTTCCGCGCGTCTTCCATCCACAAGTCGAGTTTCGCCCCGCCGCCCTTTGTGTGCGTCCTCGCATAGCGCGCCTTCAGGCAGCGAATCTTCCCATCGGCGTGACGGATCCGCAGGTTCACCGAGCCTGAGGTCTTCGTGCTATCTGGGGAAAACAGGGATTCAGCGAGCCCGGCATCTTCCGCGTGGACGCGATCCCGCAGCTGGACGCTCGCAGTGAGAAATTCCTCGCGTCGAAAGCCGAGCAGGGCTTCAACTTCTTCGCCGGCAGAAATGAGTTGCGGCGGAGATTTCAAAATGAAGCAGAAAGTGGCGTCTGACATCGGGTCCCTGACCTTCTGCATCGGCCTGCGATTTTACGAGGCAGATTATGATTGCGAATCCTCAAAAGACTATGGATATCGTAGGCCATAGCCACTTGCAATCCGCAGTCCGCGCAGCAAAGCTTCATACAACTTCTTGTTAGAGTGCTCCTCTTATTGTTGCAGACCGCGGCAGAATGGCCGTTTCTCAGGCCGTTCCGCGCGCCCCTCGGTTTGGCGCAAACCACCCCTCCCGTCGCGCAACACGACTCCTCGTTGCCGCGACCATAATTTGACCTTCGGCAACTGTGCCCGCTATGTTTAGTCGCTTTTCTGCCAAAGAGTTGCTTTTTTGTCGAAGTTCGGGGGCCAGGAACCGATTTGAACCAAATCGTGCACCCGTTATCCACGTCTTTTTGTTGCATCTCAGGGTTCCACCCCGTTTATCCACGCGCCAATCCGGCTCAGACTTGGCATAATCGCTGCAAGAGCGCTTCCTGCGTGACTTTTTTGAACGTCGTGGCGGGATGGGGAGCGCGTAACCGCATTCTGTTTTGATCGGCGGAATTGAAAGCGCAATCCCCGGAACTGCCTCGTACCACCTGTGGGAGCACACGAGTGACCACCTATCGGCGTCAGGACGTTTTGCGCATCTTCGCGATGAGTTCCCGTCAATTGCAAGCCTGGGAACGTGCCGGATTGATCCCTCAACACGAGATTTACAGCTTCCAGGATCTGGGGCAACTGCGCATCCTGTGTGCGCTGCGCGCTGAAGACGTCCCCGCAGCCTCCATCCGCGAATCCATCCTCGCCATGAAAGCCGTCTCCGGCATGGCCAACCCGCTCCTCGAGACCCGCGTTATGCGCACCGGTACGCGCCTGGCCTTTCGCCATCACGGCGCCATGGTCGACCCCATCCGCCGCCAGTTACTCTTCGACTTCGAGCGCGGCGGCCAGCAAGCCATTGCCGCCGCTGCCGCGGAACCCGAGCCGCTGCGCCGCCCCGCGCCCGCAGGTCCGCGTGTCCTTCAGGAACGCTTCCTGGCTGCAGTCCGCGCCGAAGAGTCCGCCGAAAAGCAACGTGCCATCAGCCTCTATGAGGAAATTCTCAGCCTCGATCCCGACTACGCAGCGGCGTCGATCAACCTCGGAACCATCTACTTCCATCTCCGCCAGTTCGCCCGCGCTGAAGAGCTCTACCGCCGCGCCACCGTGGCCGACCCCGATTACGTCCTGGCTTATTTCGATCTGGGTAACGTGCTCGATGAACTCGAACGTCTCGACGAATCCATCGCCGCCTATCTCAAAGCCGTAACCCTTTCGCCAGCCTACGCCGACGCCCATTACAACCTGGCGCTCGCCTATGGGCGCTGCGGCCAGCACCGCCCCGCGCTGCGCCACTGGCGCGCCTACGTCAAGCTCGACAACCATGGACCCTGGGCCGATCACGCCCGCGGCCAGATTCGCAAGCTCCTAAGCCGCGAAAAGCTCGCCATCGTTTCCCGCGCCCGCCACTTCATCGCCCCGCGCAAGGGCAGGGCAGCGTTGCGTCTCGCGTAACCTTCTTTCTGGCGCAGTCTCAACTCACCGCAAAGACGGGGCAAAAAACGGGGTGCCCCACATCTCGTCCGCCGCGGCGGATGAGATGTGGGAGAGCTCGAGCGTCAACTCGCAAGAATTTCAAGGTTGACGCGCAGAAGATTGAAGTTGATGAGAATCGAAGGATACGCTTGAGTTTTCCACTCCGGAGGGACGGCCGAGGACAGCCCAGGCCGGAGCCGCGATCAGGCGGCGTCTTTCGGGCGGGTCGCCTTCACCGCCGACAGGAGCCCTATGCCGACCATCACGATCACGCCGACGAGAATCCAGTGCGGCGAAATACGCATCAGGTGCGCGGCGTACACCAGCCCGATGATTACGATCGCGTAGCCCGCGGCATAAATTCCAAATGACATGTGATCTCCTCGGGCCAGGTGCTGTGCGGTAAGGCGGAATCTCGCACACGATTCAGCCTCGCACCTCCGGCGGACCCGGTCTGAGCAATTCAGACCAGTCTATGGATTTCTGATGCAAGCATGTAGCGTCCGGTGGCCCAGCCCGCCAATTGCGACACTCACCAGCTTTACGGTGCGCGCCTTTCCCGGGGGTTCGCCGACCACGAACAAGCTAGAAGCTAGGAGCTAGCAGCTAGAAGCTGTCTTTAGACTTTCTGCGTCCTCTGTACTTGCCGCACGCCGTTGACCCGCTTCAACCCCAGCACCATGCGGTTCAAATGCCGCACATCCTCGGCCTCGACAATAAATTCGATAATCGCTTCGCCTTCATCGTCGCGCTTCAGATCCACGCCGCGAATATCGGCATTCTCGTCGGAGATTACCGCGGTCAGTTCCTTCAGCATGCCGGTGCGATCGTCGCAGAAGACCGTAATCTTGACCGGGTAGCGCTGCGGCTTGCCTGCGGCATCGGGTGTGCGCGACCACTCCACGTTGATGCGCCGGTCGCTTTCATACAACAAATTCTGCACGTTCGGGCAGCTCCTCGCATGCACCGCCACGCCCTTGCCTCGCGTCACGTAGCCCACAATCTCCTCGCCGCGAATCGGATTGCAACATCGCGCGCGGTAGACCAGCAAATCGTTCTGACCCTCCACCTGCAACGAATCCGAGCTCGTCAGTTGCAGCCTGCGCACGGCGTCCGTCGTGGTCGCTTCACCCGGTTTGCTCTCCGTGCCCGGCTCCGTCGCCGGCAGACTAGCGAATCCCGGCGCCACCTTGCTCAGCACCTGGTGCGCGGTGTGTTTGCCCTGGCCCAATGTCGCCAACAGATCCGATGCCGTGGCCACGCCGAACTCCTGCGCCACGCGGCCCAGGTCCCGGTCGTCGATCTGCGTCATCGGCACCTTGAACTTCCGTGCCTCGCGCTCCAGCAACTTTCTGCCGATCTCTACCGCCCGCTCCCGCTGATCCTCGTTCAGCCAGTGTTTGATCTTGTTGCGCGCCCGCGGGCTCTTCACAAACGTGAGCCAGTCGCGGCTCGGCTTGTGATCCTTCTGCGTCACAATCTCCACAATGTCGCCGGTGCGTAGTTTCGTGCGCAGCGGCGCCATGCGCCCGTTGATCTTGGCTCCCACGCACGTGTGCCCCACCTCTGTGTGAATCGTGTACGCAAAATCCACCGGCGTCGCGCCTGCCGGAACCACCACCACCTTCCCCTTCGGCGTGAACGTGTACACCTCGTCGGGATACAAATCCATCTTCAGGCTGGAGAGAAATTCGTTGGGATCCGTCATCTCCTTCTGCCACTCCACCAGCTGGCGGATCCAGTTCAATCGCTCTTCATCGCGGGCCGTCACGGCGCTGCCGCCGCCCGCCTTGTACTTCCAGTGCGCCGCAATGCCTTCCTCGGCGATGCGGTGCATCTCTTCGGTGCGGATCTGCACCTCAAATTGATGCCCGCTCGCGCCCATCACCGTCGTGTGCAGCGATTGATAGCGATTGGCCCGCGGAATGGCGATGAAATCCTTGATCCGTCCCGGCACCGGCCGCCACAGCGTGTGAATCAACCCGAACACCGCGTAACACGACGTCACGTCCTCGGTAATCACGCGTATCGCCAGCAGGTCGTACACCTGGTCGAATGAAACCTTGGTGCGTTCAATTTTTTGAAAGATGGAATAGAGCCGCTTGATGCGCCACTCCACGCGCGCCTGGATGCCGTTCTCGCGCAGTTGCTCCACCAGCGTATCCTCCACGCCGCGCAGGAACTGTTCGCCCTCGACGCGCCGCGCCTCCACGGCCGCCGACACCTGCTCGTAGCTCACTGGATCGGTGTAGCGGAACGCCAGATCTTCAAGCTCACCGCGTACCTTGCCCATGCCCAGCCGGTGTGCCAGCGGCGCGTAGATATCGAGCGTCTCGCGCGCAATCGCCTCTTGCCGATCCGGCTTCAGGTGCTCCAGGGTGCGCATGTTGTTCAGCCGGTCGGCAAGCTTGATCAGCACCACGCGCACATCGCTCACCATGGCCAGGAGCATCTTGCGCACATTCTCAGCCTGCCGGTCTTCTCTGTTGGCGAATTGGA
Source organism: uncultured Acidobacteriota bacterium (assembly GCA_963830785.1). Classification (GTDB taxonomy): domain Bacteria; phylum Acidobacteriota; class Terriglobia; order Terriglobales; family Acidobacteriaceae; genus Telmatobacter. The sequence goes on along the minus strand of CAWHNV010000067.1, from coordinate 42,832 downwards.
TCTTGTCGATCTTGGTCACGCCCTCGACAATGTGCGCCACCTGGTCGCCGAAGCGCTCGCCAATTTCCTCGCTCGTCGCCGGCGTATCCTCCACGGCATCGTGCAGCAGGGCGGCAGCAATGGCCGTCCCGTCGAGCTTCATCTCCGCCAACACCTCAGCCACCTCGAGCGGGTGCACAATGTAGGGCTCGCCACTGGCGCGCGTTTGCCCTGCGTGGTGGCTCACGCAGAATTCCCACGCCTTTCGAATCAGTGAGATATCTTCATTGGGCCGGTTGGCCTGTACCTGCCGGAGGAGAGCCTCGAAACGCTCCTCGATCGTCCGCGGATCTTTGCGGTGAGTCGCTATGCCCGCGCTCGGCGCCGCTCCCGTTTCGCTCTCGGGGGCGCTCTGAGCCTCGATTGGTTCGGTGTGGCGGGCAGTCGCCATGCTTCATTATAGGCCGCTTGTCTTCTCCAGGCGTGAATACGTCCGCTTTGCCGCGGGATCGCCCCATTTCAGCTGCAACTCGTCGCCCTGGGTCCGTTCTGCATCAGTTCCGATCCCACCCCCGGCGTTCCCGAAGTAACGAAAATCCCTTCTCCATGTGTTGCCTATCACATATCTTCCTGTGGAAAAAGGCGCTTAATATCTGCCTCCGAAGAATAGGACGGAGGAAATCATGCTGAAAAACCTCTTTTTGGCCGGTTTGGCCGCGGCAGTCATTGCGGGCGTTGCATACGCCAATCAGTCGACAGCAAAGACGGTCATTATCCCGGTAAGCAAGGCACCGTTCAACAACGGCAGGCAAATGTACGTGAATTATTGCGCCCCCTGCCATGGTGTCGAAGGCAAGGGGAACGGCCCGGTGGCCACGGCCTTGAAGACGCAGCCCACCGATCTGGCCCTGTTGAGCAGAAACAACGGAGGGAAGTTTCCCTCGACTCATATCGTTTCGGTGCTCGAGTTCGGCGCGGCCAATCCATCGCACGGCAGGGCAGAAATGCCCGTGTGGGGACCCATGCTCGGGTCCGTCGATTCGCCCCCGAGCGAAGCCAACGTCAGAGCCCTCAGAATCAGCAACCTGAGCCGTTATCTGCAGTCGTTGCAGCAGAAATAGCCTCGGCGGTGTCTCGGTTTGAAGCCTTGAAAGGGCACAACTTCACAGCTTGCTGAAAAACTCGGTTTTTCGTGGGTCGGAGGGAGCGGGAGGCCTCAGCCTCCCGAATAAAGGCCCTCGATTCAGCGTGGCTTTAGCCATGGGCCTTTCCTCTACGGCGCCCGAGAGACTTTTTCAGCAAGCTGTTCAGTCGTGCCGAGAGACACTTCAAAACGACGCGGGCTTTTGCCCCTGCGGGATGATTCCGCTCAAATCGAGACATGACCGGTCCTTTGTCTCCCCACCCAGGCGGTTACCCTTGGGAGGGGAGCCAATGAAAAAGCCGCACAAACCGGAGACAGCCGCGCCGCCGCGCAAGCGCCGCGTGAATCGATCGCATTTAGCTGCCGCCGAGAGCGGCCCAGCCGCCGCATTCCCTGGTAGTGTGTCTACCCATGTGCCCGACCGCGGATTCTCACCCTCCCCTCGCGCCGCATCTAGTCCGTCTCCAGTTCCAACGCGAGCAGCGCCCGCCGGCGCCATCGTCAGCCGCCGTGCCGCCGACCGTTTACGCAGCGGTCATCTCTGGGTCTACGCATCCGACGTAGTTTCGGCCATCCTTCCCAATCCGGAAGAGTCGCTGATCCCCGTCGCCGACCAACGCGGAATCTTTCTCGGCACGGCGCTCTACAGTCCCGCATCGCAAATCGCGTTGCGCCTCGTCTCGCGCGAAGCACTCGACCGCGCCGCATGGCTCGAACAGCTCCGAGCGCGCCTCCGCTCAGCCATCGCGCGCCGCAAGCCCATGCTCGACGGGGCCAACGACGCCTGCCGCCTTGCGTTCAGCGAAGCCGACGAGCTGCCCGGCCTCATCGCAGACAAATACGGCGACCTGGTTGTTTTGCAGTTCCTCACCAAAGGTCTGCTCACCCCAGGCGTCGCGGAAGCATGTGTCCGCGTCCTCCGCGAGGAGCTCGCGCCCACGGCCATTTTCGAGCGCCCCGATCCCCGCATTCGCGAGCTTGAGGGCCTGCCCGCGCCCAGTCCAGATCCTTTGTGGGTTGCCGATCCCGCGCGTCCCGTTGCGACCACAGAGTTTCATCTGAACGGCCTCATCTTCCATTACGACGCCAACGCGGGTCAGAAGACCGGAGCCTTCCTCGATCAGCGCACCAACTACGCAGCCGCGCAGGAGTGGGCGCGACGCCTCGGGGCAAATAGCCGCGCGCTCGACGTCTGCTGCTACCAGGGCGGTTTCGCCCTGCATCTCGCACAGGTCTGCCGCCAGGTCACCGGCATTGACACCTCCCGCGCCTCGCTCGAAGTGGCGGAGCGCAATCTCCAGGCCAACCGCGCCCGCAATGCCAAAGTCGGCGGGACCGAAGTCCACTGGGGCGAAGTTGATTGGATCGAGGCCGACGCCTTCGAGATTCTCCGTGACTGGTCGCAAGCCGGCGAAAAATTTGATTCGATCGTTCTCGATCCGCCGGCCTTTGCCAAATCCAAACGCGCCGTCGAGGGCGCGCTCCGCGGTTACAAAGAGCTCAACCTTCGAGCGCTCAAAATGCTGCGCCCCGGCGGTCTGCTCGTCACTTGCTCCTGCTCGCATCACGTTGCCTGGGCCGATCTCGAATCCGCCGTAGCCGCGGCCGCCGCCGACGCATCGCGCCGCGTACGCCTCCTCGAGCGCCGTGGCGCCGCTCCCGACCATCCCGTCATCCTCAACCTCCCCGAAACCGAATACCTCAAATGCCTGGTTTTGGAGGTGGAGTAATCCGAGACCTCGATGACATACTTCAAAGATCTTTCAGTCTATACGTACGGCGGAAACGAGACGCCTTGGCCGCTCGAAAACAACGTGGGCTGGCTTGGGCCCGGTCACGCATTTCCCACCGCGGCACCTACTGAGCCTCTGCTCGACCTCGTCTGGAAGTTCTGCAAAGTGATGGTTAATCCAATGCGCGGCATCCAGCCGTGCCACCTGTGCGTGGTGGACAAATGGCCGATCCCTCCAATCGAATCGCATTTTTTCGAGCGGAACGGATAGAAGCTGCTGCTGGGCTCAGCTGAGATTCGTTCGTTCTCCAATCGCGGAGCCATTTTCGCCGCTCCGAATCTTATCTATCACTACATCTCCGCCCACCACTACCAACCGCCCGAAGAGTTCGTTGAGTCCCTCGCCGACGGTCCCTGCCCGCCCGATCTCCAATACTTCGCCAGATTGAAAAAGCTGAGGCATGGTTGGAAAATGACATCGAACCCTCCCCTGACGAGGCACGCGCCTCGCTAACTCCGGCGCGGCGTACCGCGAATCGCCAATATAGACGCGGGCGTTATTGATGGCTGCATATGGAATTTCCTGATAAGCGCGCCGGAGGCGCAGCGTTTGTTAGCCCCGCGCTTCAGCGTGGGGAATGCGGTCCGCCCGGACAAACCCGGAGTCCCGTAGGGACGGCGCAAGGACATTGCTCTTGCGCGGATCAATAGCCCCCGGGCGCCGCTCCTCAATTGGCTGCGAAGCGCTCCACGCTGCGGCGCGATGTCCCCCGTGCCACGCCCTTATGTTCATTACAGGTTTTCTATATGTTTCCCTTAGATCTCATGGGCGACCCTAAATTCAGAGCGCGGAGGCGCACGCATCCATGATGGCTCTGACCGTTCTTCGCTATACGCTGCTGCTGTTGATGATTCCGGCTTACTTCATCGCCCTGTCACGCCGCTGGTGGACGACGATTCCCTTGTGGCTGCTTTCCACTGCTGTCATGCTGACGCAATTCCTGATGGCCGCGCAGCAAAGCGCCGCATTCGCAATCGGAGCCGCGGACAATTCCTTCATCTACGTCGGAGAAATGACCAAGATCATGCTCATTCCGATTGGGGTGCAGATCGCCGTCGTACTGCGCGGCATGGGGATTGCAGCAGGCCGCTCAGCAAGCCGCTGCTCGCAAAAACTGGTTCAAGCTTTCGATGCCGGCGAGCGTTGACAGGGAGCGTTCAGTTGCTGAGCTCGATCGTGAGCGGCGATCACCGTCCGCGTCTCGTGAGCCACCCAATCCAGCCAAAGAACCTTAGCCGCCAGGTTTTCTTGTTCCCTTGTTGCCTGCCGGGGTCCTCTGTGGGCGATTTTTGCCTGCTGGGGTGGCTTGTTCCCTGCACGGGTTGCGCTGCGGCGCGGCATGCGGTTTGTGCTTGGCGGAGTGGCTCGCTCCCCGCCTTCAGTTCCGCAAGCGCCTGCTTCACTTGTGAGCGCAGTGTCTCGGCTTCGAGCGCGCAGGAGCGGAGATACGCCGATACGGTCAGCCCAGCTTCCGCCGCGCGTCGATGCAGCCGCTCGCATTCGGCCTTGCTCAGCCGGACCGTCACACTTGCCGAACGCAAATCGCGTTCTGGCGCAGCTTCTGGTCGCCACGCCGGCACGGCGTCTGCTGCAACACCTTCCACCGCCGCATCCGCGCCGGCGTCCAAGCCCAAGCCGCGCTGCGGCATTGGCGATCCGTCGCTTCGGTAAGCCGACCGGTAACGCGCACGCGCGCGCAGCGCCTGCTCGTAGCTGAGTGATACCACGTCCTCGCCCAGGTCGCTCGAATTCCAAAGCGGCGCATCGTTAGCCGCGTCAGACGGAGCCGACGGCCGGGGCGAGGCAAGCGTAGCCAGCAGTCCCGCAAAACTGGAAAGAGAGCTTGAGGACTGCGTTGGAGCCGGCTGCTGCATGGCTTCGAGCATACCGCCGCGCCCACCTGCAACTGTGAGAATTCTCCAACGAATCCCGCAGTACCATCCCAAATCGGACACAACCGCGCTCCATTCCCAAATCGGCTCGTTCCCGCCACGCTGCATCCCCGCCCTCAGTTTGCCGCGGCTTCCGGTGCCGCCGGATCCGGCAGTATCCGTCCCGGCAGCCGCAGCATTGCGCTTATCGTCTCCGCCGGCACGGGACGCGAAAACAGAAATCCCTGCCCGAAGCGGCAGCCCAGTTGCCGCAGCAGCTTGTACTGCTCGTACGTCTCGATACCCTCCGCCACCACGTCCATGCCCATCACCCGCGCCAGCTCCACAATGGTGCGCACAATCTGCAGCGGCTGCTCGCCCTCGGTCATGCGTGTCACAAACGAGCGGTCGATCTTCAGCACGTCGAAGGGCAGAGAATGCAGATGGTTCAGTGAACTGTATCCGGTGCCGAAATCGTCCAACAGCAGCGAGACTCCCAGCCGTCGCAGGCTGCCCAGCACCTCCATCGCCGTGCCAGGATCGGGAATCAGGCTCGACTCCGTCATCTCCAGGCCGAGTTCGCCGGCTCGACACGCCCGTCCGGCGCAACAGCGCCTCCACATGATCGGCAAGCCCCTCGCGCGAGAACTGCCGCGCCGAAAGATTGACGCACACCCGCGGCCCGGCCTGCTCGGGATCCTCGGAGCGCCACAACCGCATCTGGTTGCAGGCCTCCGACAGTCCCCAGTCTCCGATCGGCAAAATCAGCCCCGTCTCCTCGGCAAAGGGAATGAAGTCCATCGGCGGAATCAGCCCGCGATCCGGATGCTGCCAGCGAATCAGCGCCTCAAGGCCAATGACGCGCCGCGTCGTCAGCTCCACCTCCGGCTGGTAATACAACACAAACTGCTTCTTCTCCAGCGCCTGCCGCAGGTCCGACTTGCGCGGCCAGATTCCCGTCACCGTCTCGACCGTGCGCTCCTGCGGCAATCGGTTCCCATTGAGTGCTTTGCGCAATCTGCGCAATTCCAGCTGGCCGGCTGCGATATCGGCAAGGCTCTCCAGCATGTGCAACTCGGTCACCGCCATGGGCCGGCGCGGCTCGCATGAAAAAATCGTCAGCACGCCCAGGATCTTGCCATCTGAAGTGCGCACCGGAGCACTCGCAAACGATAGCGCTTCCAGCCGCCGCAGCGGCAACCGCCGCTCACGGTACTCGGGATCGTCATTGATGTTCGACACCACCACCGGCCCATCCTCGGCCAGCACTCGCTCAAAAATCGATTGCTTCCGCGGCAGCTCCCGCACCGGCTCGCCCCAGTACGACTTCACCCAGAAACGGGTCTCGTCGCCAAATCCCAGCAAAACTGTGTCGGCTTTGAAATACTCCGCGGCCAGGCGCGTAATAGCGTCAAAGTTCGTTTCCGCCGCGGTGTCCAGAATCCCCGTCGCGGCCAGAGCCTTGAGCCTCGCATGTTCTTCTTCGCCATCCGACCGGCCGATCGCGAATTCCGCCTGTGGCATGACCTTCTCCAGGGCCTTTGAAATTCCAACCGGTCTTCCGGTGGAATGAAAATGCATCCAATTGGTCTCGCCGTGATGCCGTATGCGCGCCCTGCACGGTCCGCGCGGTGCTCTGGAAACAACCACACGCAAACACCCGGCAGGCTGCCCGATTCAGGGTATTGCCGTGGATTTCGTATGTCTCTCTTATCGGGAAGATTTCTTATTCCATGAGGTTACGCATGGACATCCGCCGTTGGATACGCGTCACCCATGCGCCAAACCAACGACGATTACTTTTGTTTGCCCACTTGTCCTGTTTCGGTCCAAAGAAACGTGAGTTGATCCGTCCCGTCCTGGATCTCCTGCTCAACGCTCACTCCGGATGAGTGTCCGCCGGCGACACTGTAATGTAACAGGATCGGCCGCCCGCTCGACGAATCCGCCTGCAGCAGCGCCGTCATCTTCCGCGCGTGCAGCGGATCGACGCGCGTGTCGCTGGCTCCGGTAAAGAAAAAAATTGCCGGATAAGCCGTGCCCTTCTTCACGTTTTGATAGGGCGAATACTTCAGCAGATACGCGAACTGCTTCTCCTTGTCCGCCGATCCGTATTCCGTCGTCCACAGCCGGCCTTCTTCGAACTTCTGATAGCGCAGCATATCCAGCAGCGGATAGCCGCACTCCACCGCGGCAAACAACTCCGGCCGCTGCGTGATCGACGCGCCCATCAGCAGCCCGCCATTCGATCGCCCCATGATGGCGAAATGCGCAGTCGAAGTGTACTTGTTCGCGATCAGGAACTCAGCCGCGGCGAACCAGTCGTCAAAGACATTTTGTTTTTTCTCAAACATCGCCTGCTCATGCCAGCTCTCGCCGTACTCGTTTCCTCCGCGCAGATTAGGCAGCGCAAACCAGCCGCCCAGTTCCATCCATTCGGCGTACACCGGTTTCCATTCTGGCAGCTCGCTGATCTCGAAGCCGCCATATCCAGTCATCAGCAGCCGTTCCGTCCCGTCCTGCTTCAACCCTTTCTTGCCCGCGATAAACATCGGCACGCGCGTGCCGTCCTTCGAAGTGAAGAAGACCTGCTTCAGCTCATATTGGCTGGTGTCGAATGGAACCTTGGGCTGCACAAAAACTTCGCGCTTGCCGGTCAGCGTGTCCAATCTGTAAATGGTCGGCGGCGCAATGAACGACTCGAAGCTGTAGAAGCCGTAACGGTCCGTGGTGCGGCCTCCCACAATCGATGCCGACCCGATGCCGTCGTACTCCACCGTGCCCGCCGCTTTGCCGTCCAGTGTATAAACAGCCGTCTCCGTCTTCACATCGTGCAGACTCTTCACATAAATCTTGTTGCCCACAATGTTGAAGTCGTCGATCGCGTCCTTCCCCTCCGGCACAATCGTGGTCCACACATCGGGCAGAATCCCGGGATCGGCCTTCAGAATCCTCCCGTTAGGCGCCTTGTAGTCCGTCTTCACATACCACGCGCCCTTGGCATAAATTGCGGAGAACCGCGACTCCATGCCCCACACCAGCACATCGAAGAATGAATTCACCTTGCTCAGATCGCGAAAGACAATATCCACGCGTTTCGCCGGGACGCCCCGATCCACTTCGACAACCAAATAGCGCGCGTCGTCGGTCACATAAGCCAGAATCAAGTCGCTCGGCCCCAGCTCTTCGCCACGAAACTCATTGCCGAAGAGCATCGCGTCGTGGGAAATGCGGTCCCCAAACTTGTGTTCGTATAAAAGCGACCTCTTCGCGTCCATGCGCGAGTAATAGAGCCCGTGCCCGTCCGGAGTAAAGCTCACCGAAAGGTAATTGGCGCTCGGCAGCTCATCCTCCATCGCCTTTCCCGTCTTCACGTTGAAAACGTGCACCGTGGTTTCGTCCGAGCCGCCCTCGCGTACCCCGTACGCCACCAGCGTTCCGTCACGCGACACATCCTCCAATTCGATCGACGTATTGGGATCGCGGCTGAACTGCGCCGGATCGACCAGCCGCTTATCCTTCTCCGCCCAGCCGTGGCGCACGTAGATCGACGCCTGATCCTCGCCCGCCAGCAGCTTCTCGAAAAACAAATCGTTGCCGCGCGCGATCGGCACCGTCCAACTCGTCACATGCTCCAGTTGATCCAGATCGTCGGCAATCTGCGGCCGGATGCGCGCCTGCTGCATGTAGGCCGCCGTGTAAGCATTTTCGGCCTCAATAAAATCCTTGGTTTGCTGGCTGTTCGCGTCTTCGAGCCACCGGTAGTTGTCCACCACCTTGGTGCCGAAATAGTTGTCTGTTACAGGCGTCACCTGCGCGTCGGGCGGCGCCGGCAGCGTAATTCCCCCGCGCCCATGAATCGTCTGGCCCGCAGCTATCGATCCCACCCACAGCGCCAATCCAAGACCAGCAAAAAACCTCATGCCAACAGCATACGCGTGGTCGCACATTGATTCCCGCCCCCAAGCGGTCCTTATAGAATCTCTGCAGTGGCAAGCTCGCACCCATCCCAGCCCCCGAACCCGTTACCCCGCGCACGCTCGCGTTGGGCGCGCATTCTGGGCGCCCTTCATCCCACCCACGCGCACAGTATCTTCTCGGCCACCGTTGTCCTCATGGTGTCCACGTTTCTTTCGCGCATCATAGGATTGGTGCGGGTAAAGTACATTGTCTGGCTCTTCGGCCGCGGTATGCAGGCCGACGCACTGACCGCCGCGTTCTATCTTCCCGACATCATTTCCTACTTCCTCGTCGGAGGCATGGCCTCAACTGTTTTTGTCACGATGCTCACGCGGTATCGCGAGGAGGGCCGCGACGCTGAAGCCCAGCGCTCGCTCTCCGTCATCGTCACCACCATTCTCCTGGTGCTAGGAGCCGCGCTTCTTGTCGTTGAAATTTTCGCCCCGTGGTTCGTGCACTTGCTGGTTCACGGTTTCGACGCGCAGAAGACCGCATTGTGCGTAAAGCTCACCCGCATTCTGCTGCCTGCGCAGTTATGTTTTTTCGCCGGCGGCGTCTTCGGCTCGGTGCTCATCGTGCGCAAGCAGTTCAGCGTGCAGGCTGCCACGCCGCTCATTTACGGACTCGGCACCATTATTGGCGGCTTGCTCCTGGTCAAGCGCATCGGCGTCTCCTCTCTCGCCATCGGCACTGTCGGCGGAGCGATCGCGGGACCGTTTCTCCTTAACTGGTTCTTCGCGCATCGCGCCGGCACGCGCTTCCGCTTCATTCTCGACTGGCGCGATCCGGGCCTGCGCGAGTGGGTGCGTCTGTCTCTTCCACTCATGGCAGGCGTCTCTCTGGTCACCGCCGACAACTGGATCATCGGGTACTTTGCCTCCGCCACAAGCGGGGCCGTGGCGCTGATGGGCTACGCCAAGCAAATCTTCTCGGCGCCCATGGCCATGCTCGCCCAGGCCGCCGGCGCCGCTTCCATGCCTTTTTTCGCCAGCCTCTGGTCGCGCGATCGTCACTTCGAATTCGCCACAGGCGTTGCCGATTCCGTTTCACGTGTGGCCTCGCTCGGCTTGCTATGTGCTTCGGGAATGGTGGCGCTGGGCTGGCCGGCCATCGATCTCGTCTTTACCGGCGGGCGCTTTTCATCCGCCGACGCGCGCCAGTGCAGCCTCTACTTCGCCATCTTCTCCCTCTCCATGTTTCTCTGGTCGGCCCAGGCCATCTACGCGCGCGCCTTCTACGCCGCCGGAAACACCTTCGCGCCCATGGTTGCCAGCACCATCGTCACCGCGGTCTCGCTCCCCATTTATGACGCGCTCTTCCACTGGCGCGGCGCCACGGGCTTGGCGCTCGCCTCCGACGTGGGCATCGCACTGCAAACCGTCACCATCGCTCTGCTTCTGCATCAGCGGCGCATGGTCTCCCTCGCCAGTCTCGATTATCGCGAGATGGGCCGCTGCCTGCTTGCCGCTTTAATCGCCGGCTCCGCTACAGGTCTGCTCGCCTGGGGACTCGCTGATCTCTCCCAGCAAGTCCCCGCCCTGGCCGCGCTCCGCCATGCCCACTATTGGACCGACGCCGTCATCCTCCTCGCCGGCATCGCCGTCTGGATCCTTATCGTCCGGTGGACTCTCGAAAAATCCGGCTCCGCTCTTCCGCGCGCCGCCCTTCGCCGCCTCGGTCTAAGCTAGAGCAACTCCGCAACTGCCGTACCCATCGCCCCCGCAGGCACGCATCGCATCTGTAATCACACCCACCGCATCCGTGCCCCATCCTTTTCGCGCTTTTGCGAAAAGGGTGGGAAAGCAAGAGCCCGCGTACCCCTACTTCGCTCAATTCACTCGCCGCAAAAACACAAGAGCGCCCTTGCCACGCAAGAGCGCTCCTGCCGGACAGATGAATTGTGTTTTAGGACTGGCCGACTTTCGCCGTCTCCGGCGCGGCCGCCGTCGCTGCCTGCGCAGGAGCCGGCGACTGCCCCGGCTTGGCATCGGCCTTGCGGATATCGATTCCGCCCTTGAAGAACGCGCCATCCTCGATGCTGATGCGCGCCGCGGATACATCGCCGCTCAACGCGCCTTCGGCTCGGATGTCCACGCGGTCCGAGGCTGATACGTTGCCCCGCACCTTGCCCATCACCACCACTTCGCGCGCGGTCACGTTGGCGCCCACCGTGCCGTTGCGGCCGATGGTCACGCGGTTGCCGGGCAGATTGATCGCCCCTTCCACCTTGCCGTCGATATAAAGCGATTCCGTGCCCGAGATTTCTCCCTTCACAAACAGGCCCTTGCTGATCACGGCCTGGTCGCCTGCGGGTGCTGCATTGCGGTTTGTGGTCTCAACACTCGGCACTGCATGCGCAGGGGCCTGCACTTCCGGGCTCGGGGTGCCACGTAATGGCTCGTTTTGATTCGGTTTCCACATTGCGCTCAAAGTAGGTTTCCTTTTCTGTCCATTCAGGACTGGGAATTGCCAAGGCGAGGCCGATGGCTCGAACCCCAAAAAATTAAAAAACTATGCCAGGCGCATGACTTGTCCCGCGCCGCAATAATCATGCAGCCGAAATCTTGGCAAGCCACTCTTGCGATTTCCCAGGATCGGCCGTCTCCCACATTCTACGGCAAACAGCAGATTCCTGCGCCTTCTTCAGAAGGCCGGCGTGCTGCCTTCCGAGTTGCCTGAAACTGGTCGCATCAATCCGTATTGAAAAGCCTCGGCTTTAAAGCCTGCCCTGAGCGAGGTCGAAGGGTGCCGTGAAAGGCCTAGAGACAGAGGGGTTTTAACCCCCGAGCGATGTTATTCAATTGGCCCAACTGATTTACGCAACCAGCTCTTGAGCCCACCATTCACTTTGGCCGCGCGAAAGTCAATGCCAGGCTCTAATCTTGCCATATGACCGATCGCGAACTCGTCGCGCGCATCGCCGCCTCCGCCGGACGCAAGGCTGCATATAAGCGGTTGGTCCGCGAACTGGGCCTCGGTGGCGGGCGTGAGCGCCGCCTTCTCCTCGAGCAGTTGGCCCGCCTCACTCTTCGCGGCCAACTCGTCCAACTCGATCGCGAGCACTGGATCCTTCCCAACGCCCCGTCCCGCTCGGGATCCGATGCGAACAGCAACCTGCTCTCCGGCCGCCTCGATCTGCATCGCGACGGCTACGGCTTCGTTCGTCCCAATCGAAAATCCGGCGCGCCGGGATCTCCGCAGATTGAAGACATATTCATCCCGCCCAATGAAATCCGCGATGCCATGCAAGGCGATCAGGTTCTGGTCGATCTCGATCCTCCCAAAGCCGACGGCCGCCGCTCGGGCCGCATCGTTCGCGTCTTGGAACGCCGCAACCCCACCGTCGTCGGCACGTTTCACTACGCCGATCCCGCCCGCGGCTACCGGCAAAACGTCGTCATTCCCTTTGACGACCGCATGACCCAACCCATCGTCATCCCTCCCGGCGCAGAGACTCATGCTCGGTGCCCCACCGTTTCCGAATCCGACGCAGCGGATTCGGAAAGGGTGGGAAGCCCCCACACGCCGCATCGCGTTCTCGGCCGCGAAGCACACTCTCGTCCAAAACCCGAAAGTCTGGAAGACCTGATCGTGGACGTCGAGATCACCAGCTGGCCCACACCTACCCGTCCCCCCACCGGCCGCGTCATCGAAATCCTCGGCGATCGCAATGATTTTGGCGTCGACGTCGAAATGATGATCCGCAAGCACCAGTTGCCGCGCATCTTTCCCGACCACGTTCTAGCCGAAGCTCGATTGGTCGCGCATCTCGACCAAGAGTCTGCCGCCCGCAGGGCCGATTTCCGCGCCCAGCCCATCGTCACCATCGACGGCGAGACCGCCCGCGACTTCGATGACGCCGTTCTCGTCACCGATCGCGCCGATGGCGGTTACGAGCTGCAAGTCCACATCGCCGACGTAGCCGAATACGTTCAACCCAACTCCGCCCTCGATCTCGAAGCCCGTCTGCGCGGCACCAGCGTCTATTTTCCCGATCGCGCCATCCCTATGCTGCCGCAGGAGCTCTCCACCGGGATCTGCAGCCTTCGCCCTCACGAAGACCGCCTGGTCCTCAGCTGCATCATGCAACTCGATTCCGCCGGCCGCATCGAAAGCTTCGAAATCCTCGAAGGCGTCATCCGCTCCGCCGCACGCATGACGTATACAGAAGTATCGGCAGTCATTGACCCCACCGATGCACGCGATCAAATCCCAGAAGCGCGCGAGCGCCTCGACCAACCTGGCACACTCGTCCAAAACCCTGAAGCGCGCGAGCGCTTCGAACGCATGAAAAAACTCGCCGTCCTAATGAACCAGCGCCGCGAAGAGCGTGGCTCTATCGATTTCGATCTCCCCGAGCCCGTCATCGAATTCGACGAGCAAGGCCAGATGCGCGGCGTCACCCGTTCCGAGCGTACCTGGGCCAACCGCCTCATTGAAGAGTTCATGCTCGCCGCCAACGAGTGCGTCGCCGTCTGGATCGAAGATCTCGGCGTTCCCTCGCTCTATCGCATCCACGAGAAACCCGAACCGCGCCGCGTCGTCCAGTTTGAAGAGCTCGCCGCCAGCTTCGGCTATTCGCTGGGCCTCGGCCCACTCCCGGTGAAACGAGTGGTGACCCGCGGCGAGCGCCGCGATTCGTACGGCCGGGGCCGCAATCCCCGCCAGCACGAAGTTCCTGAAGACATCGCCGTCACCCCGCGCATGTATCAAAAGCTCGCCGCGCGTATCGATGGCAAGCCGGAAGAGCGCATCCTAAGCTACCTCATGCTGCGCTCGCTCTCGCAGGCCCGCTATTCCGAGGTCAACGAAGGCCACTTCGCTTTGGCCGCCCCCACCTACACCCACTTCACCTCGCCCATCCGCCGCTATCCCGACCTCATCGTGCACCGCATCACAAAAGCTCTTCTCCGCTCCGGCATCCCCGGCCGCAGAACCGTCACCCCAGCCCGCCTCGCCTCCCCCTGGTCGCACCCAAACGAGGCCAATCACGCACAAAACCTCCGTGCCCCATCCTTTCCGCGCACTGTGCGGAAAGGGTGGGAAAGCGCAACAGCAGATTCAGGGGTGCCCCCGGTTCCTAGCACTTGGGGACCGGGGAAGGGAAGCCTGCCCCTCACCACCCCTCCCATCCCCGAACCCGAGCTCGCCCAGATCGCCGACGAATCCAGCCAGGCCGAACGCCGCGCCGCCGAAGCCGAACGCGAACTTGTCGAGTGGAAGAAGGTGCGCTTCATGCAAGACCGTGTTGGCGACGAGTTTGCCGCCCTCGTGCTCAACCCCGCCAAATACGGCCTCTTCGTCGAGCTCACCGATCTCTTTGTCGAAGGTCTCGTCCCCATTGATACCCTCCGCGGAGACCGCTTCACCTGGCGCGAGAACACACACGAAATCGTAGGCGAGCGCACCGGCCGCCGTTTTCGCGCCGGCGATCGCGTCCAGGTAATCCTCGACCGCATCCTCGCGCAGGAGCGCAAGCTGCAGTTCGCGCTCGTCGAGGAAGAGCTTCCCCTCACAGGCCGTAAGCCCACACAGCCCTCAGCGAAGAAAGAAAAACGTGCGGCAAAGAAACGCGCCCAAAAGGAAGCCCGGCGCGGAAAGAAGCCGCCCAAGCGCCGCAGCCGCCGCTAGCCATCCATGGAATAGAAATCGGAGCGCCTTATCGACCGGAGGCGGCGTTTCAGCGAACAGCTCTAGGCGCCCGCCTGTTTCTGGGCGAGCGGTCCAATGATGGGAATGACAAACTTCCCGCCCTGAAACGCCTTGATGATGCAGATGAGCCAGACGATGAAGAGCGCCAGCACCACCAACAAATGAAACGGCCACAGAATCCAGCCAATGAACGGCACAAAGGCCAGCACCATGAGAATCATCCAGGCCACAAACCAGGTTGCCGCCAAAAATATCGACTGCCAGGCATGGAATTTCACTTTGGGATTTGTGTTGAACGGCGCAACCACCAGGAAGATGATTGCCGGGATGAAGGTCAAATAGGCAAGACCGCTCGCGGCATCGTCGGAAAGTCCTGCACTAGCTCCTGTTGCATTCGGATCAGCCATAGCAACTCCTTTTTGGTGAAATCACATTGAGGGGAAGAACACCCCGCCCCGTCTGCGAATACAGACGTACCGTTTTCGCAGCCCCGGGTCAGGCGCTGAGCTGAGAGCACCAGAACACCCCAACTCGTACCCGATTGTCAAGTGAATTCACGTGCCTACCGCTTCGCTTGCTGATCGGCAAGATCCCCGATCACCGGCAGCTTGAACCGCTTGCCCTGCGCCGCGTTCACCATGCATCCAAGCCACACCGCCAACCAGAACAACTCGATCGCTCGCCATGCGGCCACATGCAGGAAAGGCGAGAACACGAGCGCAAACACCAGCAAAGCACCCAGCACCATCTCCACGGCAACGGCCACCACGAAGAGCAGGATCGATTGCCATGCGTGGAACCGTATATAGGAGTTTCTGCTGTACGGCTCCGTGGCCAGAAAGAAGACCGCCGGGACAAACGTGAGGTACGCGATCGCGCCGGCAGCATTGTCTGACAGCCCTGAAGTGCCTCCGGCTGCATTCGAATCGGCCATAGCAACTCCTTTCGAAAAAGCAACGGGTGCGCAGACTTTCGCTTCACTGCTGCGCCTGGTCCGGGCCTCGGGGAATTGAGCCGTTGAAGCTGAAGCCGCGAACCATGAATTGGGATGGAGATAGAACAATCGTCCGCCCTTTCCCTTGTCAAGAGAATTCCTGCGCGGTCTCGATGAGCCAAGGGCTCAGACGCCCAGGTGCGGCGAAAGGAATTCAGGCGGCAGACACAAAAGCGGCCTCCAAGCGGAGGCCGCTTTCGTACTCAGCACTGCTGGGGAGGGCAGTTACCGGTTAGCCTGCCTCTCCGCCAGCCCGCCAATGAGGGGCAGCATAAAGCGCCTGCCGTTGAACGCGCTCACGAACACGATCACCAGCACAACGAAGAAGGCCAGATCCACAAGTTGCCACAGCGTCAATGTCAGGAACACTACCGTCGGCACCAGGTTCTGCACCACCTGGACCAGAATATGTGCCACAGCCCACGCAACATAAAAGAAAATCGATTGCCATGCATGGAAGCACACAAACGAGCTCCTCTTGTAAGGCTCAATAATCAGAAACAGGATCGCCGGCACGATCGTGATGTAGGAAAGCCCCCCGGCCGCGTTGTCAGAAATACCAGCCACATGAGCGCCGGTCGTATTCACATCGGACATGGTTGCTCCTTTTTCGACGAACCCGCTCGTTCTGACGGCCAGACCTACTCCCGGCCTATCAAAGCCAGATGCATTCACATGGGCCAAGGTTGCTCTCACGGACAGTGCCGCGGGTTCCAGAGCAACTCCCCACTCGCCACACCCATCGCATCCGTACCCCATTCATTTCGCGCTTTTTGCGAAATAGATGGGAAAGCAAAACCCCCGGTACATCGACCCTGGGACTGGCCTAAGCCCCCTTCGGTCACTTCCCCGGGGAGGCAGATCAAGCGCCAATTTGATTGTTGTTCTCATCGAGAGCGTCGGTCTGGTCACATTTGCTCAGGCCGGACTCGCCCAGGCCTCGCCGCGCAGCGGAAAATTCGATTGCCGGTTGCGGAAATCCGAAGCCCATCACCGCAATTCCTCGCCCTCCCTCCCTCCATTTACAATGAAATCTGGGAGCATTTTTCGATGGCGCACATGGTCTTTTGCGTTCGCAACAAAAAAGAGATGGAGGGACTCGACGAGCCGCCCTTCGACTCTGAATTCGGCCAGAAAATCTACAAGAACGTCTCCAAGGCAGCCTGGGACGAGTGGCTCAATCGTCAGAAAATGCTGCTCAACGAGTACCGCCTGCAGCCTTGGCTGCCCCAGGCGCAGCAGTTCCTTGTCGAGCAGATGGAGGAGTTCTTCTTCGGCTCCGGCTCCGCCCTGCCCTCGGAATTCGTACCGCCCGAGCACTAGAGCGAGTCCACAGCAGCTATTTCCGTCGCATCCGTGCCCCATCCTTTTCGCTCTTTTGCGAAAAGGGTGGGAAAGCGAAGGCCTGGGTGCATCGATCCTGGAACCGGCTTAACGCCACGCCGCGCCATCGGTGTAAACTAAACAAGACCCCAAAAGCCGGCTCGACAAGAGCCGGCTACCTTATGTCGGGACGTGGCTCAGCCTGGTAGAGCACTCGCTTGGGGTGCGAGGGGTCGGCAGTTCAAATCTGCCCGTCCCGACCATCTTTAAAATCAACAAGTTACAGAATCTTGTCTCCGCGACAAGTATCCTACGCGAGGGGTCTATTTCTTGCAAGGAATTTCGCCTCAATTGGGTTGTCTGCCGAGCATACGCAGATTCCGCTTTGCAGTTTCCAAACCCCAATTCACGTTTGAGGCTCTCTGGGCATTCTGGTCGAATCTAGAGACACGCGCCAATGTTGCAAACAGAGTCACGTGGTCGTCCGCAATTTGCTCGCAGACGGCTTCCTAACAGCGTCAACCAAAATTACCTGAATCGGTAGCGACTTGTTCTTTATTGCGTCCATTAGCGCATTGATGTGCTTGTCATCTTCTGTCACCCGGATGATGAGTAGGATTTAATCCCTCACGTCCGTGTGAGCATGAATGGGATTGTGGTAGTCGATACCGACAAAGTATCGTGCACAGGCTTGGGAACCTTTGTCATCCGCCTAAGCGGATGACACGCATAGAGACTGCGAGGGGCGCGAGGCGTAGCCGAGCCCATCGGCAGTTCAAATCTGCCCGTCCCGACCATTTAAATCTCAGATATCCCCAAAAAGCATCGCGAAGGCAAGAAAGAACTGCCGATCCGCGAAGCGCCCCAACCTTTGTCATCCGCCTAAGCGGATGACACCCATAGAGACTGCGAGGGGCGCTCGGCGCAGCCGAGCCTTCGGCAGTTCAAATCTGCCCGTCCCGACCATTTAAATCTCAGATATCCCCAAAAAGCATCGCGAAGGCAAGAAAGAACTGCCGATCCGCGAAGCACCCCAACCTGTCATCCGCCTTAGCGGATGACACGCATAGAGACTGCGAGGGGTGCGAGGCAAAGCCGAGCCCATCGGCAGTTCAAATCTGCCCGTCCCGACCATTTAAATCTCAGATATCCCCAAAAAGCATCGCGAAGGCAAGAAAGAACTGCCGATCCGCGAAGCACCCCAACCTGTCATCCGCCTTAGCGGATGACACGCATAGAGACTGCGAGGGGTGCGAGGCAAAGCCGAGCCTTCGGCAGTTCAAATCTGCCCGTCCCGACCATTCAAATCTCAGATATCCCCAAAAAGCATCGCGAAGGCAAGAAAGAACTGCCGATCCGCGAAGCGCCCCAACCTTTGTCATCCGCCTGAGCGGATGACACGCATAGAGACTGCGAGGGGCGCTCGGCGCAGCCGAGCCTTCGGCAGTTCAAATCTGCCCGTCCCGACCATTTAAATCTCAGATATCCCCAAAAAGCATCGCGAAGGCAAGAAAGAACTGCCGATCCGCGAAGCGCCCCAACCTTTGTCATCCGCCTAAGCGGATGACACCCATAGAGACTGCGAGGGGCGCGAGGCGTAGCCGAGCCCATCGGCAGTTCAAATCTGCCCGTCCCGACCAATTAAGTCGGCGATTTACGCAAGCGCACGCGCCTCCATTTTCTATTTTGTGTGGGATTCTGTGGATACTCCCACGCAACTCCGCATCCGTTGAGCACTACCGCGCGAGGTGCTTAACCCCGAAGGAGGCCGCAATTCAACGCTTCTCGTAAGGATGAAAAATGTAGTCCTTCTGCTTCACCACCGTGTGGCACGTGTTTCCGCAGTCTGAGTGGCTTTGGGGATCGGCTGTGAATACTCCCGTTGCAGCGTCGTAGTTGAACACCGCGTATCCCCACCCGCCGTTGCTTTTCGGAAATCTCTTGCTGTTCTTTTCCATCACGAAAGCTTGCGTAAAGACGTCCGGCACATCCACATCGAACTGGGCCTCCGCGCTTTTCTTCTGCTTCCACTGCAGCTTCACGATCATTGAGCCTTCCGGGAAAGGCTGGCCGTTGCCGGGAACGCCGGACTTGAACGCCGCGATCATCTTCGGATTGGCGACGATTACCTTGAGTATGTCGTCTTGCCGGGCAGAAGAAACCATAGCCCAATCTTCGTATCCCTTGAAGTCGGAGAACGCGATTCCGCTGGGCGACACCAGCAGGTACTTATCCTGCGCGTAAACAGCCGCGACGACAAAGAGGACGAGCGCTGCCGCGACCGTCGTTGCGATCGTAAAGCCGGTGAGATGCTTCACGGCGGCGCGTGCGTCTATCATCTGCAGTTGCCCTTGCGCCCCAGATTTTCTCACGTGTTCAGTCATGCTTCGTTCTCCTCCACAAGAAAGGTCTCTAAGCCCGATCAACCTATATCCTGAGTGACTGCCATTAGGCCTGACGTAAAGGAACGAAAACAATTGGACCAA
Source organism: uncultured Acidobacteriota bacterium (assembly GCA_963830785.1). Lineage (GTDB taxonomy): Bacteria > Acidobacteriota > Terriglobia > Terriglobales > Acidobacteriaceae > Telmatobacter. The sequence continues at coordinate 23,630 of CAWHNV010000067.1, read as the reverse complement.
GGTATCGGCGATACCTTCGTATCGAGTTTGGGGAAGGAATTGCAGAGGTTCGCAGCGTTCTCCCAATCGCCTGATGTATTTGGACGAAGGCGTCGCCGATCACTCTGTATTGGAGGCTGTCGGATGCGAGTACGCAGTGCTTTTCGCCGATATGTCGAGCCCATACTTTAGTGTTGGTCGATACGTTCGTCCAATAGTCCCGTGCTCCTGCTTCTGCGACCATACAGGTGCCGCCGATGGCACTAACTATGAGCGCTGCAACCAGGCGCTAACCTCCGGCGGACACTCTATCGAAACTGGAGTCATCAATGAGCGCCGTACAAGTCGCACAGAAGAGCTATGAGATGCCCCCGCGCGAGGGGATCAGCATCGCACATTTTCTCACCGTAACTGACATCCAGCGGTCGGCCCACTACTACGAAAAAGTCTTCGGCGCGCGCATTTTGAGCTTAGGTGACGGCAACGCGCCTGCGTACCTTCAGCTCGCGAATATCTGGATGATTCTGAACGTTGGGGGTGGCCCCACCCCCGATAAGCCGACGGTAACCCTCAGCGTTCCCGACCCGAATCACATCAACAGCTTTATGAATTTCCGCGTTGCGGATATCCAAGCGTGCTATGAGTTATGGAAAAGCCGAGGAGCCGAGTTCATCACCGGGCCAATACCCAAGTACGGCGAAATACGCTGTTACATCCGCGATCCTGATGGCTATATCATCGAAGTCGGACAGAGCACCGATCTCACATACGGTTAACGCGCGGCCCGGGAGGCGATACCTGCTTTGGGTAGCCAATCTGTCGTGGTTGATGTTCGGATTCCCGAAGCCATAACCTGCGTCAACCGCCGATGCGAATATTTCCACGTGCACTCGTAAGTCCCAATCGGAGCCGTCAATGAGCGTACAAGTCGAACAGAAAAGCTATGAGATGCCTCCGCTTGAGGGTATCACCGTCACCCTCTTTATCACTGTCGCAGACATCGAGCGATCGGCTCGCTACTACGAAAAGGTCTTTGGCGGCCGCATTCTAAGCCTGGGCGACAGCAAAGGTGCGTCTGGGCACATTCAAATCGCGAATACGTGGCTCATCGTCAACATCGGCGGCGGACCCACCCCAGACAAGCCGACGGTAACTCTCAGCGTCCTCGCCGACCAAGATAAAATCAGCAGCTTTATGAACATCCGCGTTGCGAATATTCAAGCGTGTTATGAGTTATGGAAAGGTAGAGGAGCCGAGTTCATCACGCCGCCGATACCCAAGTACGGCGAGATACACTGTTACATCCGCGATCCTGACGGCTATATCATCGAAGTAGGACAGAGCACCGACCTGACATACGGTTAGCGCTCGGTCCGGATGTACCCGGTTGTTTCTCCCTCTGTGGGAGCTACAGAAAGGCAACAAATGGGGCTCGTAAGGACGCTAATTGATTGTGACAGGGAATACGCTGAATCAGCCCTCCCGCAAAAATTGAGAGACCTGTACGACGGGGATCTGCACTTTCGTAGATCACCCGTTGGGCGCCCGTTTGTCATTGCGAATTTTGTTTCCACTCTCGACGGAGTCGTCAGCTTCAAGATGAAGGGCAAGTCTGGCGGCTCAACCATCAGTGGTTCCAATCCTGCGGACCGGTTCATCATGGGCCTGTTGCGGGCTTCTGCAGATGCCGTCATGGTCGGCGCCGGAACCCTGCTCGACGTAGGCGCGAAAAGCCTTTGGACTCCTGGATACGCCTACCCAGACGCCAGGCATTTATATGAGGAATACCGAGTCAACGCGCAGCATAAACCAAAATATCCCCTGCTCGTGATCGTTAGCGGTAGCGGCCAACTGGAGTTAAACAGAGCTATCTTCCGAACACCAGCTATCCCCACCGTCGTCATCACAACCTCGGCCGGCAGAGCCGAGCTCACGCGCCGAGGCGCCGCGAAACTACGGTCCGTTGAGGTCTATGCTTTGAATTCGAGAAGCGGCAGCATCGCACCGCGAGCGATCCTAAAATTGCTCCAGTCTCAGTTTGGGGTGAGTACGCTCCTCCACGAGGGCGGCCCTACGCTATTCGGACAATTTCTCGCGGCAAAAGTTGTAGACGAACTCTTTCTGACGCTGTCGCCGCAAATTGCCGGCCGCAAGGCTGAGGCAACTCGACCGGCAATCGTGCAAGGAGTCGAGTTTGTGCCGGACTCCGCTCCCTGGTTTCAAATGGTCAGCGTCAAGGAAAAATCTGCGCATCTATTCCTGCGCTATCGGCGCCGGCGTCTCCTGATCGCAAAATGATTTCAAGGCAATAGCAGGATTTTCCCGACGCCACCCTTTTCCGCCAATTCTTGAGCCTCCGCCGCTTCGCTCAGCGGCAGTTTTTCGCCAATCGGGATGACCAGCTTGCCATCTCGCACCGCTTCGGCCATGTACTGAAGAGTGCCTCTGTCGAAATGCGAGAATACCGGGACCACCTTTACAGATAGGTACTTCGCGGCGTTCGCCGGTGCCCCTACAACCGAGGAGTACACCCCTCCCGGTTTGACCTTGGCGATCAACTTCTCCGCGAGTGTCCTGCCAACCGTATCCGCCACCGCATCGAGCGGAGCGAGATTTGCAATCGCAGTGTCGTCGTCGGTCGCGATCACCTGATCCGCGCCAAGGGTTTTCGCGTCATCCATCTGCCTCTTCAGAACCCCCGCGATCACGGTCGCACCACGGTCTTTCGCAGTAAACACCGCCGAGCGCCCGACATTTCCCAGGGCACCCACGACCATCACCGTCTGACCCGTCTTGATTCCCGTAGCTGCGAGCAGTTGATTCCCGGTTACCGTTACCAGCGGCAGCGCCGCCGCCTCGATAGTGTCAAGGCCAACGGGGATATCCGCGAGAACGTCCGCTTTCACCGCGCAAAGTTCGGCGTAAGTATTGTCCGCCATCGCGAACACCTGATCGCCTTGGGTGAAAATTTCAACGTCCGGACCAACCTTCACCACGGTTCCCGACATATCGACTCCTATCAGGCTCGGGAACTGCATCGGATAAAAATCCTTTGTCAGCCCGGCACGCCGCTTAATGTCGATCGGGTTCACACTCGCGGCGGCGACTTGCACCAGTACTTCACCAGGACCCGCCACCGGGTCAGGGTAATCCTCATACTTCAGAACCTCAGGACCACCATACTGATGCACAATGATCGCTTTCATAACTCATCTCCGAAGTTTCGTGGCATTAGATCTGCTCGTGGCGTTCGCGCGTCGCGACACCTTTTGCGGCAGCCTCTCTTCTGTTCTTTTGTGGATGACTGCCCAGATCGTGCCATGAAGTTTCTGCGAGGTTGACGCCGTAATAGCTCGCAGCTTTTTCGATGTTTGCGAATGCCAAAGCACGGTCGGCATCCGAGACGTCGATGACTTGATCGAACCGCGCGACCGCGTTGCGCACATGGTCTGCGTCGGTCAGTGGTTCTTTACGCTGTTTCGGAAACGCGTAGACGCTGTCGGGCAAGTCGCTTTGCATGGTTAGCCGTCCGTGTTTCTCATGAGGTTCCCAGGTCGCTTCCGGCATGTCTTTTCCATCCTTTCTTTGAATATTCGGTTAACGGGCGAGAGCATCACCGCGATGCAGAAATTACACCCGAGTCACTCGCCCGAATCAATTGCACCATGGTATTGGCAATACTTTGGTATTGGAAACAATAGAGCGAACGCAATACTCGGTGCTCGCCCATCCAATTCGTATATTTAATGTTGGCCGATACGTTTGTCTAATAGATTTGTCATCGCGTTTCTGGCCTAATGAGGGTGAGGCTGGCCGCGATTCGTCGAAGCAACAAAGGGGGAGCAAATATGTCGACGCTAGGTGCGTCTTCGAGCGACAAACCGATCGCTTCACTTAGTGCAGGGAGAGTCGGCATGAGGCTCGAAGTGGTGGTGATTCCCGTTGCAGATGTTGACCGCTCGAAGAAGTTCTACACCGAACTCGGCTGGAGGTTCGACGCGGACTTCCCCTCTGATAACGGCTTCCGCGTTGTTCAGTTCACGCCTCCCGGCTCGGGGTGCTCGGTGCAGTTTGGGTCGAAGATGACGTCAGCGGCGCCGGGGTCGGCCCAGGGCCTCTACCTGGTAGTCTCCGATGTTGCTGCTGCGCGCAAAGATCTTATAGCACGCGGTATTCAAGTCAGTGAGGTATTCCACCCTGGGACGCCAGGCGCTCAGTTCCAGAGCGACGGCAGCGGTCGCATCGGTGGACCAGCTCCCGAGCATACCACCTACGGCTCGTTCGCCACGTTTCGCGATCCCGATGGTAATGGATGGCTGCTTCAGGAAGTTACAACACGGCTGCCTGGCCGGGGACTCGGTAACTTGGATGTCGCGACGCTGACCGATCTCTTGCAGGAAACGGAGAAGCATCACAGCGAGTACGAACCTACGGCTCCGAAGCACCAATGGTCGGCTTGGTACGCCGCCTACATCGTCGCGCGTCAGGAAGGCGAGACGCCCGAAGAGGCAACTGAAGATGGCAAGATCCACATCGAGGGGGCAGGTTGACCAATTCAACGAAGCACTTCGACGCAATCATTATCGGGACGGGCCAGGCGGGTCCGCCCATGGCAGCGCGGTTCGCAGGCGCCGGCAAGACAGTTGCCATTATCGAGCGCGATAAATTTGGCGGCACATGCGTGAATACGGGGTGCACACCCACAAAAACGCTCGTGGCGAGTGCCTATGCGATCCATGTCGCCGGCCGAGGCGCGGAATATGGTTTCTCTGTTGGCGATCTGCGCGTCGATATGACGCGAGTCAAAGCCCGCAAGGATGCAGCCTCCGCCACGTCCAGCAGAGCAGTCGAGGAGTCGCTGCGAGGAACGTCAAATTGCACCGTCATTCAGGGTCACGCCCGCTTTCAATCCGCAAACACTGTCGTGGTCAACAATGAAGCTCTCGAAGCCGATAAGATCTTCATCAACGTGGGCGGCCGCGCACGCGTTCCAGATATGCCGGGGATTCATGACGTCCCATATCTCACTAACTCATCCATGATGAACATCGATGTCTTGCCCGCGCATTTCATCGTCGTCGGCGGAAGTTATGTTGGGCTGGAGTTTGCTCAGATTTATCGCCGCTTCGGGAGCGAAGTTACAGTTATAGAAATGGGACCGCGCCTGATTGGGCGAGAGGATGAAGACATTTCCGATGCTGTGCGCGAAATCCTGGAGGCTGAGGGCATTCACGTCCGGCTGAATGCAAAGTGTGTCTCGCTTGGGAAACGCGATCCCGGTGTCGCCGTCGGCCTCACATGCGACGAAGGCCCGCCGGAGGTGGTCGGCACTCACGTTCTTCTCGCCGTCGGGCGCACTCCCAACACGGACGACCTGGGACTGGATCGGGCCGGAGTCACGACCGACCACCGCGGCTACATTGCGGTTGACGATCAACTGCAAACGAATGTGCCCGGCATCTGGGCGCTCGGGGACTGCAACGGCCGCGGCGCCTTTACTCACACTGCCTACAACGACTACCAGATTGTTGCGGACAATCTCTTCAACGCTGACCATCGCCGCGTCTCCGACCGGATCCAGGCCTACGCGCTCTTTATTGATCCGCCGTTGGGGCGATGCGGCATGACGGATGCAGATGTGCGGAAATCTGCGCGTCCCGCTCTTGCTGCGAAGTTTCCCATGAGTCAAGTTGGGCGGGCCTACGAAAAGAGTGAGACACAAGGATTCATAAAAATTTGCGTCGACGCAGAAACAAATCAGATTCTGGGAGCTGCGATTCTTGGAGTCGGAGGCGATGAAGTAATTCACGTTCTGCTGGACGTGATGTACGCGAAGGCGCCGTACACGGTCATCGAGCGCGCGATGAATATTCATCCGACGGTCTCGGAATATCTGCCGGTCATCCTCGCCAAACTGGAGCCCTTTGTGTAGCAGGAGAGCCAGCGCCAAAGTATTGTCGATAGTACCGACGCCGGCATTGGTTCGTCTTTGTGGACCGGTCATAACAAACGCGGAATCGTCCTCACCGATGGATCTCGCAGCGCACCTTGAATCGAGGGCTACTTATGCCAGGCAAACAAACAGCGATCATCACCGGAGCATCGGGCGGCATTGGCGCCGGCTTGGTCGAACGATTTCTGGAAGAGGGCTACAACGTCGTCGCAACCTCTCGCGACGCCAGTCAGAAAGTTGACTCCTTCAGGAAATCTGATTCTCGTCGACGGCGATATCGGCAAGCTGCAAACGGCTTCCCAGGCGGTCGAAGCAGCAATCAACAACTTCGGAACCATCGATGTCCTCGTCAACAACGCCGGCATCTTCCTCAACAAGCCTTTCACGGATTTCACCACCGAGGACTTCGACGCCCTTGTCTCCACCAATCTGCTCGGATTCTTCTACATCACGCAGCGCACCGTGAAACAGATGCTGAAACAGAAATCTGGGTGCGTTGTCAGCATGTCCGCGGCGCTTGCCGATCGGCCAATCGCCGGCGAAAATGGCTCGGTTTCGATGATGACGAAGGGTGGCTTGAATGCAGCAACCCGGAACCTCGCCGTCGAGTATGCAAAAGATGGCATTCGCTTTAATGCCGTAGCCCCCGGCGAAGTGGATACACCGATGCACCAGAATGATCCCCAGGACCCGACCACAGCCGGTTGTGAAGAAGGCGACGGTAAAGGATATTGTCGATGCCGTTCTTTACCTGGCGAAGGCCGGTCATGTGAACGGAGAGATACTCCACGTGGATGGCGCTGCTCCTGCTCGCCGCTGGTAGCCGAAGGCCAGCCCGACGCATCGTATATAAAGGAATTCAGGCCAGCCGCTGGCCCCGACAGAATCAAATGGAGTCAAATCGTGCGTTCTGATATTGTGCCCGGTGGAATTTTTCCCGACTACGAACTGCCCGATCACACGAGCAAACCGCGCAAGCTCAGCGAACTGCAGGGCGATGATCCGCTCATCCTGACGCTGGCGCGCGGCCACTATTGCCCCAAGGAGCACCAGCAGCATTTGGAACTCGCCGCGTTCTACCCGAAGATCGCGGTAGCGTACACGCAGATCGTCACCATCGCCACTGACGATCACCATACCTTGCAGGAATTCCGCGCGTCCGTCGGCGCCCAGTGGCCTTTCCTTTCGGACCCCGGCCGAACCATTCAAAAAGATCTCGACATTCAGGAGTACACTGACCCCGAGCACGATCCGATGATCCCCTATACGCTCGTGCTCAAGCCGGGCCTGGTGATTTACAGCATCTATAACGGCTACTGGTTCTGGGGCCGTCCGTCGATTGCCGATCTTTGGCGCGATCTGCGCGTCGTGACGAGCGAGATCCGCCCGGACTGGGATCTGGGCACGCCTGGCCTCCGTGAAGCGTGGAACGCCGGTGACCACTCGCGTTTCCATGGTTGGAACAAGCAAAGTGTCAAGAAAGATGCTCCGATTGTTGGGAAGAAATAGCACCGTCACTGTCTTCCATCTACTGCGGTATCCAACGGCTCGGGAGGCAACTCATGGCAGAGATACCGGAGATCGAAGCATTGCCGGAGGAAAGTGATATTCAGTCGGGAACCCCACTGCCAATTGGGGGTTCGCATCAACAAGCAGACGGAATTTGTTTCGTTTTGTTCAGCCGTCACGCGACCGGTGTTCGTCTGGAGTTCTACCAACATCCTGATGATTCCTCTCCGACGAAGATTATCCGCTTCAATCCGGTGCGTCATCGCACGGGTGACATCTGGCACATTTGGGTGCGAGGCATTGCCGCGGGACAACTCTACGGCTATCGCGTAGAAGGGCCTTATCTACCGGAAGAAGGACATCGCTTCAACCCGCACAAGTTGCTTCTGGATCCGTATGCAAGAGCCATTGCCGGCGTCGTGAATTGGGATTTTTCAGCCGCCCGCGGCTACGATTCCTCCAGCAGAAAAACTGACTTAAGCATTTCCACTGTTGATAACGCCGGCACAACACCGAAATCTATCGTCACCCGCGACAATTTCGACTGGGAGTTGGACACTCCTCCAAAGCATTCCGCCTCTGACACGGTCATCTACGAGACACATGTTCGCGGTTTCACAATTCATACCAGTTCCGGTGTCGCGCACCCTGGAACCTTCGCAGGGCTAGTGGAAAAAATCCCGTACCTCCAGGACCTGGGAGTGACTGCCATTGAGCTGATGCCTGTTCTCGAGTTCAACGAAAATGAGTTGCAGCGGCTCAACCCAATCACGGGAGAAAAATTAAAAAATTACTGGGGCTACAACCCGGCATCGTTCTTTGCTCCCAAGCAGTCTTACGCCTTTGACGGATCGCACTGGCGCCAGGCCGTGGAGTTCCGAGAGATGGTCAAGGCCTTTCATAGCGCCGGCATCGAAGTGTTCCTGGACATTGTCTTGAATCACACAGCCGAAGGCGATGAATTGGGACCCACAATCTCCCTGCGCGGCTTTGAGAATTCGATCTTCTATATGTTGCAGGAGAACTGCCGCTACTACAGAGATTTCACCGGTGTGGGCAACACGCTAAATGCCAACCACCCTGTCGTAAGAGAGCTCGTCACGAGTGTGCTCCGCTACTGGGTCATGCACATGCACGTTGATGGATTTCGCTTCGACCTCGCTTCCGTCCTGGGCCGGGATGAGCATGGCAACATTCTGCGCGACGCTCCGCTTCTCGAAGATGTTGCCGAAGATCCAATCCTGCGCGACGTAAAAATTATTGCGGAAGCCTGGGACGCAGGCGGCGCCTATCAAGTCGGAAATTTTTCCACTAAACGCTGGACGGAATGGAACGGCCGTTTTCGTGACGACGTGCGCCGCTTCTGGATTGGTGACGAGGGCATGAGCGGAGCCTTCGCGAGTCGAATCTGTGGAAGCTCCGATTTGTACGAAAAGTCAGGCAAGGGGCCCTCAAGCAGCCTTAACTTCGTCACGTGTCACGACGGCTTCACCTTGAACGACCTGGTCAGCTACAAGCACAAAGACAATTTCGAAAATGGCGAGCTCAACCGCGATGGAACCGATGCCAACTACAGCGACAATTGCGGCGTGGAAGGACCCAGCGAGGATCCCGCTGTCGAGGGCATGCGCATCCGCTTGATCAAGAATTGTCTCTTAACCCTGCTTGTCTCTCGCGGAGTTCCCATGTTGCTCGGCGGCGATGAATTTCGCCGCACCCAGCGTGGCAATAACAATGCCTACTGCCAGGATAACCAGGTGAGCTGGTTTGACTGGAACCTCCTCGAAAAGCACAAAGAGATTCACCGCTTCACCCGCGGGATGATCGCCTTTCGTCGCGTCCATCCCGTTTTGCGAAAAGAAAATTTCTATACGGATGAAGATATCAAGTGGTTCGCGCCAGACGGCGCCACCCCTCACTGGGCGGACCCGTGGCAGAAATCCTTCGCGTGTCTGATTCTGGGGCAGACCGAACCCGATTTGTTCCTCCTGTTTAACTCCAACACCAGCCCGGTTGATTTCTACCTTCCTGCATTGCCAACCGGAAACATCTGGCGATTGGCCGTCGATACTTCCCGAGCCGCTCCCGACGATCTCTTTGACCCTGGCGAAGAGCCTTCGATAAATGGCCAAATCGGTTTTCGGCTCGAACCGCGATCGAGCGCTATTCTCTTGACGGGTACCAGCGAGGTGCTGCATGGCAATTAGTCCTGCTGCCGGGAAACCGGCCGACCCATCCATTCTTGTGAACGTCCCAAAGCTCATCACAGCGTATTACGAGTTGCGACCCGATCCGAGCGATCCCAGTCAACGGGTTGTCTTCGGTACGTCCGGCCATCGCGGCTCTGCATTCGACGTCGCATTCAACGAGTGGCACATCCTGGCCATCACGCAAGCGATTTGCGATTACCGCACACTTCAGAAAATCGATGGGCCACTGTTCCTGGGGATCGATACTCACGCTCTCTCCGAACCTGCGTTTGCGAGCGCGTTGGAAGTGCTCGCGGCAAACAACGTCGATGTCATGCTTGCCGACGGCACACCTTATACCCCGACTCCGGCCGTCTCCCACGCGATTCTGGTTTACAATCGCGCGCGAAACTCAGGCCTGGCCGATGGTATCGTCATCACGCCGTCCCACAATCCTCCCGATGACGGGGGCTTCAAATACGACCCTCCGCATGGGGGACCTGCGGATTCGAGCGTTACCTCGTGGATTGAGTCGAAGGCCAACCACTTTCTCCAGCGTAGCCTCGACGGTGTGAAACGCACGCTGTTTTCGCAAGCGCTCAGTGCACCCACAACGCACAAGCACGACTATTTAAGCGCCTATGTCAGCGATCTCAACAATGTCGTCGACATGAATGGGTTGCGCGACTCCAAAATCAAGCTCGGCGTCGACCCCCTCGGAGGCGCGGGCATCGATTATTGGCCCCGGATCGCCGAGCAATATAGTCTCGATCTGACGATCGTGAACAAATCCGTAGATCCCACATTTCGTTTCATGAGCGTGGACTGGGACGGAAAGATTCGCATGGATCCTTCCTCGCCCTATGCAATGCAGCGACTCATCGCGTTGAAAGACAAGTTCGATATCGCCTTCGCCAGCGATACTGATCACGATCGCCACGGCATCGTGACCAAAACCAGCGGTCTGCTGCCTCCGAATCATTACCTTTCAGTCTGCGTCAATTATTTGTTTGCGAACCGGCCCAAATGGAGCAAGGACGTCGCCGTCGGCAAGACCGCAGTGAGTAGCAGCATGATCGATCGTGTCACCGCTCGCCTGGGTCGACGGCTTTATGAAGTTCCCGTGGGCTTCAAGTATTTTGTCGAAGGATTGCTCAACGGCCGCTTGGGTTTCGGCGGTGAGGAGAGCGCCGGCTCGTCATTTTTGCGGCTCGACGGCAGCGTATGGACCACCGATAAAGACGGAATTATTCCTTGCTTGCTGTCAGCAGAAATTACGGCGCGTATTGGCAAAGATCCGGGTGAGATTTATCGTGAGCTCACCGGCGAGCTGGGAGATCCCGTCTACGAACGCATCGATGCTCCCGCAACGCCCGAACAAAAAGCCGCACTGGCAAAATTGTCCCCTTCCGACATTCACGCCACAGAAGTCGCCGGTCAGCCGATCCAGAAAATTCTCACCACCGCCCCGGGAGACGGCATTGCAATTGGAGGAATCAAAGTGATTGCAAAAGACGGCTGGTTTGCAGCGCGCCCCTCCGGCACCGAAGAGATCTACAAAATCTACGCTGAAAGTTTTCTCGGTCAGGACCATCTGCGACGGATCGAGGAAGAAGCCCAGACCATGGTTTCGGCTACGCTGGCTCGCAGCGCCCAGCCGGCCGGAACCGATAAGTCCTAAGTACCTAAGCAGTCACAGGAGTTCCCATATGAGTAGCTCGACAACCGATGACCGTCCCCTCGATAAGGGCGTTTCGGATGCTCTGAATGACTTGGCCCTGGATCTCAGGTGGTCGTTCAATCACTCGGCGGACCAGCTTTGGAGTCAACTCGATCCCGAGCTCTGGGAACTGACCCACAACCCTTGGGTTCTGCTCGCAAACCGTATCGCGGGAAAAACTGCAAACTGTTACTTCCGACCCGGGATTTCAAAAACTCCTGGCCGATCTGCACCGCGACAAAATCCTTGCCGAAGCGTCGGAAACGTGGTTCCAAAAGGCGCATCCGCGTTCGGGCGTATCGACAGTTGCGTATTTCTCCATGGAGTTCATGCTGAGCGAAGCACTGCCGATTTATTCCGGCGGACTCGGCAACGTTGCTGGCGATCAGCTCAAAGCCGCAAGCAACCTGGGCGTCCCGGTCGTCGGAATCGGTTTGCTCTACCAACAAGGCTATTTTCGGCAGGAAATTGATGCACAAGGCCACCAGCAAGCTTTGTACCCATTCAATGATCCCGGCCAACTTCCGATTCGGCCCGTCCGCGAGCGGAACGGCGAATGGCTGCGCCTGGCTCTCGCTTTGCCCGGCTTTAGATTGTGGATCAGAGTCTGGCAAGTAAAGGTTGGCCGCGTCAAATTGTATCTGCTCGATACCAACGATCCCGCGAACACGCCGTCTTTTCGCGGCATTGCGTCCGAACTTTACGGAGGCGGTCCGGAGTTACGTCTAAGGCAGGAGTTAGTCCTCGGCGTTGGAGGTTGGCGGCTCATGCGAGCCTTGGGCCTCGAGCCCGAGGTCTGCCATCTCAATGAAGGTCACGCCGCATTCGCCGTGCTGGAACGGGCGTGTTCTTATATGGAAGACAATCGCAAACCATTCGAGGTCGCGCTTGCCGTCACTCGTCCCGGCAACCTTTTTACCACCCATACCGCCGTGGAGGCGGGCTTTGACCGCTTCGATCCCAGCCTCATCGAACGATATCTCGGGAGATATGCCCAGGAGAAGTTATCGATCTCGGTCGACGAGCTTCTGGCCTTGGGGCGACGCGACGGTCGGGATTCGTCTGAACCTTTTAACATGGCATATCTTGCGATCCACGGCAGCGGCGCCATCAACGGCGTGAGCAAATTGCACGGCCAAGTGAGCCGGCAACTTTTCCAGCCGCTCTTTCCCCGGTGGCCTGAAGCAGAGGTGCCCGTATCCTATGTGACCAACGGAGTGCACACGCCCACCTGGGACTCTGCTGAAGCGGATCGCTTGTGGGAGCTTCACTGCGGAAAACAATACTGGTATGGAACACTGAGAAATGGTGGAAAAGATATTCGTGCCGCCAGCGATTCCGACCTCTGGCAACTCCGCACAAATACCTCGAAGGATCTCGTCGCATACGTCCGGAGACTCTACGATCGTCAATTAGCATCTCGGGGAGCGTCAACAGAAGAACTCGCGCAGGCCGAGCAGGTACTCAATGAAAATACTTTGACTTTGGGATTTGCCCGTCGCTTTGCCACATACAAGCGCCCCAATCTTCTGCTGCACGACCCCGCGCGACTTATCAACATCCTCGCGAATCCAGAGCACCCAGTTCAGCTTGTGATTGCAGGCAAGGCGCATCCCCAGGACGTTGAGGGGCAAGAAATGATCACGCAGTGGTTTGAGTTTCTTCGCCGCCCTGAGGTTCGATCCCGCGTTGTCTTCCTATCCGATTACGACGTTCTCATGGCCGAGCATCTGGTTCAGGGAGTGGATGTCTGGGTGAACACTCCGCGACGGCCCTGGGAAGCAAGCGGCACAAGCGGCATGAAGGTGCTGGTGAATGGCGGCCTGAATCTTTCGGAACTCGACGGTTGGTGGGCGGAAGCGTATTCCCCTGAAGTTGGCTGGGCGATTGGAGACGGGCGCGAACATGGCGATGACCCTTCCTGGGACGCCGCCGAAGCTGAAAATCTTTATGCATTGCTGGAAAAAGAGGTGGTCCCAGAATTCTACGCGCGCGACGAGCGCGGAATTCCACGGGGCTGGGTTGCCCGCATGCGCGAAAGCATGGCCCGCCTAACTCCGACTTTTTCAGCTAACCGCGCGGTCCGCCAATACACTGAAGAACACTATCTTCCGGCTGCAGCGGGATTTCAACAGCGCGCCGAGAATCAAGGTGCAGCGGGAGCCGATCTGGTCGCCTGGCAGAACGAACTCGCGAAGCACTGGTCAGCGCTGCGATTCGGTCCCGCGACCGTCGAACAGCAGGGCGAGCAATATCTATTTCACGTCCAGGTTTTTCTCGATGTTGTCGATCCCGACGCCGTAAGCGTTGAGCTCTACGCAGAAGCGCAGAAAGACGGACAGCCGGTCGCGCAAGTCATGACTCGTGGCAAACGCCCGGCCGGAGCGTCAACTGCCTTCAACTACAGCGCTTCTATTCCGACAGGTCGCCCGCTTGCAGACTACACGCCGCGCCTCGTTCCGCAGCACGCAGGAGCGTCTGTGCCTCTTGAGGCTCCCTTCATTCTTTGGCACGATGCGCCGTCCTGGCGATGAACTAATTCCAGCAGATCACTGTATATGCGTCGTCACTGGCCTCGGGGATGATAACTCCATCCCTGCATGACTCACCGAATATCGGGGAGGAGATTTACCGGCCGCGCACAAACTAACTTGGAAATGTAAAACCGCTCTATAACCTGATGGCGTCCCGGTACTCCCGCCGCGGCTCATTCGTCGACGAAAGCGCCGTTCTCAGCTTCTGATTCTTGATCAGTAGTTCACACACATACTTCTGCAAGGTCTCGAGATGACTCTGCCAATCCTCTTCAAGTCTTTGCTTCCATTCTTCATGCCCAGCTTTTTCAATGAGCGCCCTCTTCTCCTTCTCCCCAGGCGAAATGATTCCAGAATGCGAATGCTCAAAATGTTCCTGACGTTTCCGAGCAGCCATAACATTTCCCCTGCGAATAGTCACGGTTGTCATCACTATGCTCCTCACGCGCCGCTCGAGCGATTCTTCTCATAAGCTCCGCAGCGTTCTAGTGCGACTGGTACCAATGCACCCCCCCACTGCCATTACGCCAGAAGAGCCTCGGCGAGTCTATTGGACAAAGGTATCGATTGATGATGGTGGGGTGATGATGGCGGGACAAGTTATCCCGTCCATCGCACACGAGATCAACCAGCCCGTCGCGAGAAATCGGGAGCTATGGCCTCCCATGCGCCGTTCTCTCTTCGTGAACGCGAAGTATTTGCACTGGCGGCACTTACCCCGAAACGGACAGGGTCTCGAGCTTTTTAATCGACGAAAGCTGTCGCCGTTATATAATTATTCCGACCTCGCGCCCCTCGTAAGTGCGCACGCCAATTAGCGTAAGGCGCGATTTTCCCCGGGGTTCCCGCAATCCCCAACTATCGATCTGCCTGGTTCTCTAGCGATAAGCAGTGAAAGCGCCGGCAATTCAAGCATCGGTACTCGGTATCCTTCCCTGCGCTGGTAATTCTTGCACTTCGCCAAAGCGTTTTTGAGTGGGAGGACTAGCAAGTGAAGCGACGTCTGCAGCCAATTTCTCTGGCCGGCTCTCAACTCGGTGGAGTGCGCCACGTCTGCGCATTCTTTCGCGAACGACGACGAAGAGTATCGTGTATTACTTCCCTTCATCCGCGAAGGTCTGTCCTCGGGGAGATAAGTCCGTACACGTCGTCAATCCCGAGGCACGCCAGGATCATCTGCAGCGCCTGGCCGGCGCGGGCATCGACTCTGCCGCTCCTCAGCAAAGCGGACAGCTTCAGATCCGAATCAACACCGAAGTCTATCTGCGCGATGGACATTTCGATCAAGACCGGATGCTTCGAGCATTCGAAGAGATGGCGGCTTCGGCCAGGAGCGCGGAAGGATTCCCAATGAGCCGCATCGTCTGCCGGATGGATTGGGCATCGGGAGATCGATCTCGCATCCAGGATGTGATCGAGTTTGAATCGCGCGTGAACGATGTATGGCGCCGATATGACGATGCCGTCGATCTGCACCTACCATCTCGGGCAGCTCAGCGGAGATGCCGTCGTCGACATCATGCGCACGCACCCGCTGGTCATTATTGGGGGGCATCTCCAACAAAACCCCTTCTTCACGCCTCCTGAGGAATTTCTCAGCGAATTTCGCGGACGGCGGTCTGGACGAACAAATCCCCAGTAGCGGCGGGTCAATATGGACCATCAACAAACGGATCCCGCGACTGAAGTCAAGACGGCTGCAGCGCTGCATGAACGACATGGTCAGCGTCCTTGCGCTTCCAGCCGTCTGGAGCGTCAGCGAGCCGAGTCGAATCCTGGATACCTTTCTCGATGCCCTTCGTGGCGATGCTCGACCTCGATTTCCTTTATGCGCGAGTACGGCTCGACTCGCGCGAAGCTCCGATCGACAGCGCTTAGGACCGCTCAGCACTATGGAGACCAGCCGGAGCCGGGAGGAGATCAGGCATGCGCTGAATCGGTGGTTTGGAAGAAGTTCCACAGAATCATGGCCTGAACAGGGATTGATCCATCTGGGAGGGCAGGAGGTTTCGGTCTTTCCCATCAGACTGGGAATAGAAGGCGAGCTCGGGCTCATCGTCGCAGGATCTCAGAGAGCCGGATTTCCGGAACAAACCGAGAGCCTGGTGCTTGAGCGTAGCTGCGAATCAGTTAGCGATCGGATTGCAGCAGGCACTGCGCCTGAATGAGCAAAAACGGGTTGCAATGAACTCGATCGGCGAGTCGCGGAACGAACCAGCGAACTCGCCGAAGCCAACAAAGAGCTGCAACTCCAGGTTGGACTGCTGCAGCATCTTCCTGTATCCGCCTGGACGCTCAAGCCTGATGGGACACCGGATTTCGTGAATGGAGTTTGGCTTGAATTCTCCGGACAGACCCTCGATTTCGTCCGCTCGCATCCCGAGGCCTGGATGACCGCAGTCCACCCCGAGGATCGCGAAACAGCATCGAGGGCCTTTTGGGACGGAGTGCGCTTGGGACAGGGTTTTGCATTCGAAACCCGGTCTCTCCGCGCTAAGGACGGGACCTATCGCTGGCATCTCCAGCAAGCCGTGGCCCTTGCGCGATGCAGAAGGAAAAGTCCTCAAATTCGTCGGTACAACCACCGACATCGACGACCAGAAAGCGTGCCCAAGAGGAGCTGCGCGCGAGCGAAACCAATCTCCGCCAGATTCTCGACAGTATTCCTGGGCTTGTATGCACCCTGAATCCCGCCGGTCAGATTGACCTTGCCAATCGACGACTCCTGGATTTCTTCGGCATGGCAACTTGAGGAGTTGAACTCCTGGGGAACCAACGGTGCGGTCCACCCAGATGATCTTCCCGGCGTGATCGTGGAACTGACGCATGCTCTGACAACCGGAACTGCCTTATGACAGTGAGCTCCGTTATCGCCGGGCCGATGGCCTCTATCGATGGTTCCAGGTCGCGCATTCGTCCGGTGCGAGATACAGAAGGAAGAATAACCCGCTGGTACGGTCTTATCACCGACATCGACGATCGGAAGCGTGCCGAGGACGAACTGAAGCGGAGCGAAGCAAGACACCGGGTTGTGGTTGAAACAGCCAGCGACGCGGTGATCAGTATCGACGAAAGCGGCGCAATCATTCTTGCGAACCCCGCGACCAAGCGAATATTTGGATACAACCCGGAAGAACTTATCGGCAAACCTCTCACGGTTCTCATGCCGGGAGCCATGCGCAATCTCCATGAGACAGGTTTCAAACGATATCTGGAAACCGGGGCGAGAGACGTCTGAACTGGCAGGGTACCGAGATGACTGCGCGGCGGGCTAACGGTGAGGAGTTTCCGGCAGAGGTCTCCTTCGGAGAGATGACCGTGGATCGGAGAAAGATATTCACCGGATTCATTCGAGATATCTCCGAAAAGAAACGCGCTGAAGAAGAGTTGCACAACACTCAGGCGGAACTTGCAAGAATGATGCGAGTCATGACGATCGGACAACTGACTGCATCGATCGCACATGAGGTTAGCCAGCCGCTATCGGGCATCATCATGAATGCCAGCACTTGTCTTCGCATGCTGAAGGGCGACCCGCCGAATATTGATGGTGCGCGGGAGACCGCGCAACGGACGATTCGCGATGGCAATCGCGCTTCAGAAGTGATCACTCGACTGCGAACGCTTTTCAGCAAGAAGCAAATTGAGGTCGAGCCGCTCGACCTCAATGAAGCGGCCCGCGAAGTCATCGCGCTGCTGTCCGGTGAACTTGCAGAGAAACAACGTAATTCTGAAGCATGAATTCAGCGATCATCTGCCGACTGTTCACGGGGACCGTGTGCAACTTCAGCAGGTCATTCTGAATCTACTCCGCAACGCGTCCGACGCAATGAGCAGCATCGAGGATCGGCCACGGCAAATGGTGCTTAGAACGGAGCTGGAAGGCGAGCATGTGCGCCTTTCAGTTCAAGACTCTGGCGTTGGCTTTACTCCTGAAGTTGCCGACCAAATGTTCGAATCGTTCTACACCACAAAATCTGATGGCATGGGGGTAGGACTCTCTGTTAGCCGTTCGATTATTGAAGCCAATCACGGACGGCTGTGGGCAACGGCGAACGACGGCCCAGGAGCCACCTTTGCATTCTCAATTCCTTGCGAGCGCATCCGGAGCACCAGGCTCCCATGCAGTCGAATCATGAGACCGAGTGTTCAGAGCCTGAGCTGGATGCAATCACGGCTCTGCGAGCGGATCAGACAAACTACCGCCAGTTGACAGCTCCTGATCCGGGATGCACTCCATACACGAAGCTCTTCAGCCAAGTTCAGTCAGAGACTCGAGGTGATACCAGGCGCTTTGATCGTTCTGGCTCGGGATCAGTCGCTCGGACTGCCGGCGTTCTGATCGAGGATCGTGTAGCGCTCGATCATGGAACGATTCCGGAACGGGATGCGCGCTGATCTGTTTACGTGCGCGATGAAGTCTGGACTTGACCGTAGCCAGGGAGAGGTCGAGAGTCCGAGCCACCTCCTTCATTGAACACTCCTGTTCAATCCAGGTTGTCATAGGGGTGCGAAGGTTGATATTGAGCTTGCTGACTGCGCGCAAGGCAGAGTGAGATCTTTGGCGCACGTCGTATAGCTGCTCCGGATTCAAAGCCGTGTCCGGCACATCAATCGTTGGCGCAGGTTCACCTGATTCCGACGGCGGTTCGAACGAGACTTCGGCTCGACTGCGCCGCCTGCGCAGAACCATCAGTGCGGAATTGATCGCGATCCTCGTTAGCCATGAAGCGAATTGCGATCTTCCCTCAAAGGAATCAAGCGCCAAATACGCACGAAGAAACGTCTCCTGCAGCGCGTCCTCCGTGTCTTCGTGGTTTCTGGTTATCGATTGAATTCGCCTGTAAAGACGGCGCGAGTAACGACTCTGGAGTTCCTCGAATGCAGCGCTCGATCCGGCTCTCGCCGCGGCAACCAACTCCAGGTCTCGACTCGCTGCATTGTCGTGACCATTATCCCATGAAACGCAGTGCTACAACATGAATGCATCGCTGACCTCCTTGAATATGAACTTCAAGTAGCGCCCCGAAGCCTCGAAAAGACACGATATCGCAGGCTTGGAAAAGAGATCTGAATTAAACCTCCGTCGACTGCTTGTGATTAAGCCCGAAGCGGGGAAACGAAGCTATTGGACGAAAGTATCGATCAATACTTAGGTACGAATTCCTGTCTGACGGCAACCAATACCTAAGTACAATAGACGCCGCCAGCCACAAGGAAGATGATAGTTATTGTGAGTAGCGTTAAAAGGAGGCTCCGTAGAGACAAGGTCAGCCGCGTTGTTGATCTGCCGTCCTGAGTGGTGTAAGAAGCACATTCGGAAGGTGCATATCGACTTCCTCAAGCAGCGTTGGAGCGAGCCACGCTTCTCAGTGTTAGGCGAAGCTGTTTGTAGCAGCGGGCCGAGATCCCTATGATGAATCCACAATTGCTCATATCAATCGTCGACGACGATGAATCGGTCCGCGAATCGCTGCCGGATCTCCTCAAAGAATTCGGTTTTGCATCTCAGACTTTCGCATCTGCCGAAGAATTTCTGGCCAAAGATGGAATCTCCCGAAGCAAATGTCTGATCCTCGATGTTGCTATGCCCGGAATGCGCGGACCTGAGCTACAGGAAGAATTGCATCGTCGCAGGGTGCGGGTCCCCATCATTTTCATCACCGGACATCGAGACGAATCGTTACGGTCGCGGCTCATCGAGCAAGGCGCCAGCGCGTGTTTAACGAAACCGTTCAGCGACCCTGAAATGTTCGATGCCCTGAAAGCCGCGCTTCAAATCGACTAAACGTTGTTTTAGGAGTTATGCGGCGGGGTTACAATGACCCATGCCAGTGCACATGATGAGGTGGGAGCCTTGCCTATGATAGAGAAGCCGTCAGTTGTTCTCGTCGTCGACGACGACATCTCTGTTCGCGAATCGCTCGAGCTCTTGCTTCGCCACGAAGGCCTGGACGTGGAAACGTTCGTCTCCGCGCAGGAATTTCTAAACCGCCCGCCCGTGACTGTTCCAAGTTGCCTGGTATTGGACATTTCTCTACCCGGACTCAATGGTCTCGATCTGCAGAAACGTATCGCGGTGGAGCGCCACGAAATGCCGATTATCTTCATCACCGGCCACGGAGATATTCCCATAACCGTGCAGGCGATGAAGGCAGGAGCTGTGGAGTTTCTGACCAAGCCGTTCAGTGACGAAATTCTGCTGAATGCCATTCGCAACGCCCTGGTTCGCAGCAAGGCATTACTTGACCGCTCCACGGAGATCCGGGCTTTGAAAGCCCGGTACTCGTGCCTCACCGCTCGCGAACGCGAAGTAATGGCGCTCGTGGTCGCTGGCCTGCCCAATAAACAGGTCGGCAGCGAACTGGGGATCAGTGAGATTACCGTGAAAGCGCATCGCGGTAGCATGATGCGAAAGATGAAAGCTGAATCTCTCGCCGAATTAGTAAGCATCGCCGCACGTCTCCGCCTGCCGCGCCCCTCAGCGTCTGCCTTGCCCTCGACCAGGTAGGCCTTAAGCACACACTGCGTCTCTCCCTCCCTCTTCGTCGAGATTGTGGCCGATCAAGCCGGTGCTAAGGTCTGGCCCTCATCAGGCGACAAGATGGGCTGAAAACTACGGCTCAACCTTCGTGTCCGCGCACGCGCCTTTGTCGCCGCCGTCGCATGCCTTGTGATAAAAGCTCAGCGCCTTGGTTTCATCCAGCTCTACGCCCAGCCCATTGCGGTACAGGTAGCCCAGGCTGCGGCACGCCGTAAGCTCGCCGCCGTCGCATGCCTTCTGAAATAAATTCGCCGACTGCACCACATCTCGGTCCGTGCCCCATCCATATTGATAGGCGAATGCCGTCCACGTGCAGCCGGCCATAATGCCGCTGCCGCAAGCCTTGCGTTCGTAGTTCAACGCCTGCACGTCGTCCGGTGGTGCGCTCTCGCCGCTATGCAGCACCACCCCGTAACCCGTGCACGCTGTCATCTCCCCGCCCTCGCACGCCTTGCGCAAAATTTCTGCCGACGCGGCATTATCCTTGGCCGTCCCCAGCCCGTTGCGCACCATGAATCCCGCCGCGGTGCATGCCTTCAAATCGCCGCCATCGCACGCCTTGCGATAGCCATTCAGCGCATCGCTAAAATTCGTCGCCGCATTCAAACCCTCGTGATCCATAAAGTCGAACGCAGCAATGCCCACGCAGGCTCTCGGCTCGCCGCCGTCGCAGGCCTGGCGCGAAAATTCAATCGCCCGCGTCTTGTCCTTCTCCGTTCCCACACCCGCGTAGAATTCAAAGCCCAGGTTCGAGCAGGCCTGCATGTTCCCGCCTTCGCACGATTTCTTTGTCAGCTCGAACATCTGCGTATCGTCCTTCTTCACTCCGATGCCCGCGAAATACAAATAGCCAAGCTGCCCGCAGCTTCCCGCGTTGCCCGCGTTGCAGCTGTCGCGAAACATGTTCGCCGCGGTCGCTTCATCTTTGTCCACACCGATCCCGTATTCATAAGCCAGTGCGGCGTTGAAGCATCCATTCTTGTCGCCGCCGGCGCAAGCCTTTTTGGTAAGCGTCAGCGCGCGCGCGTCGTCTTTGGGAACGCCCTTGCCTTTCGCCAGCAGAGCGCCCTCCGCTGTGCATCCCTCCATCACGCCGCCATTGCAGGCCAAGTCGTAAAATCGCACCGCCTCCGCTTCGTTCTTCGCCACGCCAAAGCCGTCCTCGAACATCGCGCCCAGTTCCAGGCAGCCTCGCGGCTGATTGCCTTCGCAGCCTTTGCGATACAACCCGATGGCCGCAGGCTCGTTCTTGGCCACGCCCAATCCGCTCGCCATCATGAATTGCAGCTGCACGCACCCACCCAGGTTGTTGCCCTTGCAAGACGTGCGGTAGAGGTGCACCGCCTCTTCCGGTCTTTCGTCCCGCTGATCCCATACCGGTACAAGTCGCCCGCATTGTTGCACCCAATGATCTACGCGCGTCGCAGGCTTTGCGATAAAGCCGCGCAGCTTCGGTGACTTCTTGGCACGCCCGTGCCGCGCAGGTACATCAGCCCCAGGTTGTTGCAGCCCCACATGCCCGTGCCGCTGGCGTCGCACGCCCTGCGAAAAAACACCGCCGCCTGTGTCATGTCACCACTCACATTGAACATCGCAAGGCCATCCACTGTCGGGAAATAGGCACCGCTGACTGTGGATACAATACCCCTCCGCGACAGACAGGGCGTAACACCATCCAACTTTTGCAATGTGAATGCATCGGGGGTTGACCCGGACCCGAGGTATAGATTTGATGTCGTGCAGATGATTGCTGTCTGTGACCATACGACAATTCCTACGATTTCAAATTCTGTTGCGAGTACGTCAGGGGCCACCGTCTCGCGGTCGAGTGGCGCCTGGCGGTCCGGCAGCAGGCGACGATGGCCCCGTCGGCTTCGATCCGGAACCCGAAGGCGCCGTACCGATGTGCGGGATCGGACGCGGCCGTCACCGAGATCCCGCCCAGGGTGAGCTCCTCGGTGCCGGTGAGGTCGTGGTACTTGAGTTCTCCCCGGAAGTCGGCGATGTGGACCGGGAAGAACGGTGGCTTGACCATGCGGTCATTGTCTCCTGGAGGGAGTCGGGTTCCTGGGCCGGTCCGTAGATTAAGAACAGGACCCGGGTCCCGCATCGGGAGACGGTGTGCCGAGCACGTGGTCGTAGTGCAGGTGGGTGAGCAGGAGTATCGGCCCCGCATCGGCCGGCCGGACGGGGAGCAGTCCGGATCGAGATGGTGGCCGAGCGCCCGCAGCGCGTCTCGATGTCGAGGATCAGTGGCGGTTCGCCGGCCACCTCGACGAGCACGCAGGACGTATTGCCCCCGTAGCGACGCTGCTGGTCGGACGAGCACGGGCAGGAGCCCCGGACCCCGAAAGGGACAGCGCACAGGTAGAGCAGGCGAGCCGCTGTGGCGCGCCAGGCCGGTTGGGGGCCACCCTCTGGTGATGGACCGTCCCGCACCTGTCGACGTCGCACCCCGGACCGGCGTCCGCCAACGGACTCGAGTTCGCCTATTTCGAGGCCGGCCCGGCCGACGGCCCGCTGGCCCTGTGCATGCACGGGTTCCCCGACACCGCCCACACCTGGCGCCACCTCCTGCCCGACTGGCCGACGCCGGGTACCACGCCGTCGCTCCGTTCCTGCGGGGTTACGCCCCCACCGAGGTGCCGGTCTACGGGAGCTACGACACGGGCACACTGGCCCTCGACGCCATCGGCCTCCACTAATCGCTGGGCGGTGGGTCGGACGTGGTGCTCATCGGCCACGACTGGGGAGCGTCGGGCTTCACCTACCCCGCCGCCGCCCATGCGCCCGAGCGGTGGAGCCGGGTGGTCACGCTCGCCGTCCCGCCCCCCGCATCCCTCGGCTTCGGATTCTTCGACTACGGCCAACTCCGCCGCAGCTTCTACGTCTTCCTCTTCCAGACCCCCCTGGCCGAGCTGGCCGTCAGCCTCGACGACCATGCGTTCCTCGGTCGGCTCTGGGACGACTGGTCACCGGGCTACGACGGCTCGTGGGACGTCGCCCGGGTGAAGGAGTCCCTCGGGTCAGGCCAACCTGGCCGCCGCCATCGGTGACCACCGGGCCACGTTCGCCGGACCGTCGGACCACCCCGCCGCCGCTGCCGCCCCTGGTAGGCCGGCCGGCGAGGAACGGCCCCCCAACCGACCCTCTACCTGCACGGCACCACCGACGGGGCCATGGGCATCGACGTCATCGGTCC